>NZ_CP097263.1:7310000-7937500 GCF_028622115.1 Kutzneria chonburiensis | reverse complement strand
AACACGACCCGCTGGAACTCCTTGCACGGGGCGGACATCGAGGCGAAGCCCTGCCGCATCTTGACCATCGGCGCGTCGTCGCCGACCAGGTCGGTGACCAGCTGCGTGGCGTTCCACGGGTCGTAGGCGATGGCCTCGACCACGTAGCGCTCCCGGTCGGCGTTGATCGCGGCCCGGATGTAGTCGTAGTCGGCGACGTCGCCCGGCGTGACCGTCAGCAGCCCCTGGCGGGCCCACACGTCGGCCTGGCCGTGGGTGCGGCGGCTCAGCGCCGGCAGCGCCGCCTCGGGCACCCACAGCCGCCACAGCGCGTCATGGCCGCCGGTGCCGTCGGGGAACACCCAGCACAGCGCCGTCAGGTCCGACGTGGCGGCCAGGTCCAGGCCGCCGTAACAGGTCTTGCCGACCAGCGCCGCGGTGTCCACCAGGGACGCGTTGGCGTCCCAGGCGGCCATGTCAATGAACCGCGTCTCCTGCTTCGTGCGCAAACCCAAGTGCAGGCGCAGGAACTTCGCGAGGTCCGCCGGGGACTGCTTCGCCTCGTTGGCGGCCTGCCGCAGGTACTCCCGCGACGGGCTGACCCCGTAGCCCGGGTTTGCCTTGCGCCACGTCGCCTCGTCGAACGGGTCGTCTTGCTCGTCGGCCGCCCACACGACGCCGTACAGGCTGTCGTCGGTCAGCGCGCGGCGGGCGACCTGTTCGACGTAGTCCCGGCGCCGGGCGTAGATGGTGTGCTGCCGGCCGTCGTCGGCGGTGGTGATGATCAGGACCAGCGGCTGCGTGCGCGACCCGGTGCCGGTCTCCACCGTCTCCACCAGGTCCGGCGTCGCGTGCACGTGAAGCTCGTCGACCACTGCGCCGTGGATGTTCGCGCCGTGCAACAGCTCGGCGACGCGGGACACCACGGCGAAGTAGCTGCCGGACGGCTCGTGGACGATGCGGGACTGGCGCGTCTTGACGAACCGGGACAACGCGGGGCTCTTCTCCGCCATCGCCTTGACCGGGTCGAAGCAGAACCGGGCCTGGTCGCGCCCGGCGGCCACCGCGTAGACCTGCGCGCCGGCCTCGTCATCGGCCGCGGTCAGGTAGGTGGCGATGCCGCCCGCCGTCGTGGTCTTCCCGTTCTTGCGCGGGATGTCCACGTAGAGCCTGCGGACCACCCGCACCCAGTCGCCGTCATCGTTGCGCCGGACCCACCCGAACACCGGGCACAAGATGTAGGCGACTTGCCACGGGTCGGGCTTCAGCGGCCGGCCCGCCCACTTGCCTTGTGTGTGGCGCAGCAGCGAGAAGACCTTCAGCACCTTGTCCACACGGGACGCGTCGAACCGCGCCCCGTCGACCTCGCCCGGCGACGGCGTCGCCAGCTTCGGCGGGCACTCGGGCAGCGGGATGCCGCGCGATTCCAGGTACCACAAGACTTCCGGGGCCAGCTGGAGGTCAGGTGCCCGTGCCTGCGAAGGGGTTTCCGTCATCGCTTGCGCCCTTGACCTCGATGCGCGTGCGCGCACTCGGTGTCAGGCCGAACTCCTGCGCGAACGCACGGATGATGCCCGCGCTGTCGCGCTGAATCTGCAACGCGGGATTGCGGACCATGCCGCCGTGGATGCCCTTGACCAACACCGCGCTGTTGGCCAGCACCGCCGAAGCCCGCCGATGGCTGACCACGGCTTCGCAGTAGCACAACAGGGCGTCGCGGTCGGCCGCGGCGGCGGTGCCCATCGCGTCCAGCTCGGCCACCGTGTAGTCCCAGATGGCCCGCACGTCGTCCGACACCCCGTCCGGGCACACCGGCGGCAGCCCGCGCGGGATCGGCTCGGCCGGGTTGATCCGGTCGGCCCGGTCGCCCTCGATCAGCCGCAGCGCCGTGGGCTTCGGCGCGGGTCCACCCCGGTACATCGCCTAGTCCTCCCCGTCCAGCTCCAGCACCTCGCCGACCTCCGGCGCCGGCCAGCTGCGCACCGCGCCGATGTCGCCCCGGTGGTACACGGCGACCATCTGGTGAACCCGCGCCAGCTTCCGCGACTTCAGGAACGCGCTGGCCGCGCGCAGGCCGGCGCTGCCGGTCGGGGTGGCCAGGACGGCGTCCTGGTAGAGCCGCCAGCCCAGGCCGGCCATGATGCGGCTCGTGTCGGCCGGCAGGTCCAGGACGTAGCCGTGGCGGTCGCGGACCGCGCCGGTGACGATGGCGGCGAAGGCGTTGTCCGTCATCCGGTCGGTGGCGGCGGCCAGGGCGTCGGTGTAGCCGTCCAGGAACTGCTCATAGCTGGCGGCGGTCGACAGGTCGGCCGGGTCGTCGCTGTAGCGCTCCAGGTCGAAGTACGGCGGGCACGTGAACAACATCCCGTACGTCCCGGATGCGGTGTTCGGCACCAACGCCCGGATGTCGCGGGCGTCGCCGACGATCCACTGTGGTGCCGCAGCGGTCAGCAGCCCGCGGCCCATCCAGTCCACCGCGGCCTGCCCGTTGGCCTCGACCTGTTCGGCGCGCAGCTCCACGCCGGTGTACCGGCGGCCCAGCCGGGCGGCGACCAAGCCGCGGACCGCGCCCCCGGCGAACGGGTCCAGCACGGCCGTGCCCGGCGCGGTGTACCAGCGCAGCAGCAGCTCGGCCAGCACCGGGTCGAAGATGGACGTCCCGGCCTCCCAGCTCGCGCCGGTCGGGGCCTGCCCGTTGTAGGCGGCCTTGGCCCGCGCGGCGTCGTCGAACGATCCCGTCAGCCCGCCGGACCGGCCCAGCTCCGACCGCAGGCCCAGCGACAGCCAGGCCGCTTTACGGTCGCGCCAGTAGCCCCGGCGGGCGTCCAGCAGCGTGAAGGGCGGCACGCCGAAGCGCTCGGCCAGCGACTGCCGCGGGACGTCGTCCGGCGCGCTGTCAGGCGGTTCAGACGGCTCCAGCAGCGCGGCCAGCTCGTGCTCGGCGTAGCCGGTGCCGGCCAAGTCCTCCAACCCGGCCAGCAGCACCGCCAGCGCGTCCTGGTCGTAGTCGGCCAGGTCGTTGGAGCGGTTGTCCACCAACAGGATGCGCAGCGCCGCCTCGTCGTCCACGTCGACCCACACCACCGGCAGCACGGTCAGCCCGTGTTCACGGGCGGCCATCAGCCGGTGGTTGCCGGCCAGGACGTAGCCGGTGGACAGCTGGGCCACCACGGCGCCGTAGAAGCCGTTGGCCTCGATGCTGTCGACCAGGACGCCGACGTCCCCGCGGCGGGGGTTGTCCGGGTGCGGGGTCAGTCGATCAACACCGACCAGCTCGTAAGACTGCTTGACCAGCGGAAATGCCTTCTGCAGCGGCATGATCAACTACCCAGTTCGTCAGACTTGTCACGCTGTGCGCGTGACTACCCCGGCGGTCAAGTGATCTTGAAGCCAGCGATTTCGACCCCCTCACCTCTTGACAAGGTGCAGGGCTAGGGTCCTGACCACGCCTACAGCGGGGATACCTCCAAGCAACCGGTATACGCAGGCGAATCAACCGCCTCACTTCCCCGGTGGGCACAGGGGTGGCCTGGTGGAGGCTCGGCCAGGTCACCCCGCTTAACTCACAGTTAATTCAGACCCGCTGCCATCGTGCACACTGCCGGCATGACCAACGAGACGCCCGGCACGAACACCACCAACGTGGTCTCCGGCCACAGCGGCAACACCGTCCAGGCCGGGGTTATCCACGGCGGCGTGGTCATGCGCCAGGAGAGCGCCTCGCCGCTGCTGGTCTACCTGGAAGCCGGCGCAGCCTTGGATTCCAGGTCGCCGGTCAGGAAGCCTCTGCGATGGCGACACTGGTGATCTTGCTTAGTGCGAACAACGAGATGTTTGGTGCCATCATCGAGCTCGTACGGGCATGGTTCGCCAGTGTCGAGCCCACGATGGAAAGGATTCACGCTGCCGAGAACCTCATGCAGGCAGGAATCAGGTACTCCCTGGCCGAACCTGATCCACGGCGTCGACAGCTTATGGGCCACCTGCTCATAGCCATCCTGTCCTTTGAAGGCAGGAAGAACGCCCGGTGGTCGAGCCGGTATCGCCTCGTTGGCGTCGACGACCCGGAGGCTAGTCCCGACAGGCTAGGTTTCCACTTCCAAGTGTGGTACCCGGCACCGGCCGCGGCTGGCGACACGCCTCACGCGATGGACGGCCTAGTCGTTGATCAAGCCGAGGCGGAGGGGCTGACCGAAGACCTGCACGAGGAGATCGAGTAGGCCGTCATGTCTCAGCGGGCCGGTTCCAGCCGCCGGGCTGGCGCTGTGCTGTCTGCCGCTTGTCGCACGTGCTGCACAGCCCGCGGCCGTAGGCCGGGTCGTCGGGGTCGGCCCCGTAGTCGACCAGCTGCCGCCTGCTCAGCGGGTGGTGGTCGGCGACCGTGGCCGGCGCGCTGTTGCACAGCACACACACCGGGTCGCGCTCCAGCACCCCGGCACGGAACCGCTCCCGGTGCTGCCGGCCGTAGCCACGGCTCGCCGGGCTGCCGCGCTGCTGGTCGCTGGCCCGGCGCTGCTCGGCGCGGCACCGGGTGCACTTGCCACCGGTGGACGTGTTCGGGCAGCCCGGCGTCGTGCAGGCCGACAAGGGGCTACGAGGCAACAACTCCTCCCGCCCATACCACGAAAATTCTGGAGTACCGCCCGAGTATTTTGTGCTAACGTCCGCGGCCCTGCGCGCTAGGTTGGCCGGCATGTCCAACGAGCTGAACGGTAGCGCGCACAACGTCGTGCAGGCCGGCACGATCAACGGCCCCGTGAACATCGGGCACGAGTGCGCGTCCCGCTGGGCCGTCTACCTCCAGGCCGCCGAGGCACTCAGCTCCGCAGTGCTGCTACGGCAGCGCGCGGGCATCGTCGTTCTAGCTCAACTGGTACGGACCGACGAGGCCATGCATCGCCCCGCTTGGGAACTTGTCGGCGACCTCGACTCAGACCAGAAGTTCCAGGCCGAGTGGCGCGTCTTCATGGCGATGACGGCATACCACCTTGAGCATGATCCCGAAGCATTGGACAAGCTGGTCTTCGCGGTGACTGGGGCTGTTCTGGAGGCCCAGCTGGAACTAAACGAGAAGGCGGAATGGATTCTCCGGCTGACCGAGCGCTAGATGGGCCGGCACGATCCGCGGCGGTGGCCGATGTCGCCTCGGAGGACTTCCGCCCAGCATGGGGGCATGGGCGCGGCGTGTCAGATGTGCCAGCCTCGGCCCGGCGGCGGGACTTGAACCCGCAACAGCGGCGGCAGCGTGCTGCGCGTCGCGACTCTGCCAGTTGAGTTACGCCGGGGGCTGAACCCGTACTGGGGGAACGGGCCAGCGGTGGTAATTTCGGGGAAAGTGTTGCGTTGCAACAGGTTTGTCACCTGTCGCCAGCTTCCACCAACGTACGCGTCGCCCAGCTCGGGCGCAACGTGGGGTACACCTGCCGGCGACAGCTAGCCGGGTAAGGCCATGATCACCCCCTCTCGAAGTTGCCCGCGACGGGTTCGCCGGGGTCGTCTACGGCGCCGGCCGCGGTGCGCGCGGCGTCGAGCTTGTTCATCAGCGCGTCCAGCCCGAGGGCCAGTAGCGCGACGCCAGCGGCGATCGCCGCGAGCGCCAGGGACACCCTGTTCATGAATTTTCCTCACGTTGCCATCGGTTGAGTGCCGCCGTCACGGCGTACCCCAGCTCGTCCACGCTGGTGATCACCACGCGTAGCTCGTTGCCGTTCGGGTACACCAGCACGACGTTGCACGGGAAGGTGTCGGCGGGCGGCGGCTGTTCGCTCATTCGCATGTGCCCCCGAAGTCGTGTTCGTCAAGGGCCTCGGCGATGGTGTCGCGGACCTCACGGACGAGGATCACGCCCAGCCCGCCCGCGTCCCACGTCTCGCGGTCGCAGAGGTCGAGGATCCGTTTCAGCGCTTGGTAAGCGCCCTGACTGACGTCGTCGCATCCGATGATGGCGACGACGGTTGCTTCCTGGTCCTCCAGCTGTGCGCGTAGTGCATCTGTCCCCCCGTCGGATGTCACTTACCGCGCCTCACCCGCCCCGGCATGTAGACCCTGGGCATGTCCGAACGGCCGTCTTGCCAACTCAGCGCGTTGGTCTGCTCGCCCTTGACGAACATCTCCCACGCGCGCAGCCACAGCCCGAGCTGTTCGGAGTGCGACTTCTTCACGCCGTTCAGCTTGGCGCGGGTGATGTTGCGGTGTAGGGCGGTGCGTGGGTCGGTGCGGCCGGCGCCCGCGTCGACCGGGTCAAGCACCCCCGCCAGGAACTCCTCGGCCTTGTCCAACAGCTTCTGATCTCTGCCGGCCGCCTCGCGGATCAGGTAGTAGCCGACCGCGCCGACGGTCTTGGTCATCTTCACCAGGTTGGCCAGTGGACCGGTCAGCTGGAGGCAGGTGACGATGTCGGGTGTGGCCTTGGCGATGTCCACGACGCGCTGCGAGCTCAGCTTCATCTTGCGCCACTCCGTGTACGGCACGGGCGGCGTGGCGAAGCACGCCCGGTAGCGCTCCAGGAGGTTCACGCACGCCGCCACGTGGTTGGCGCTGCCGAAGCCGGCGCTATGCAGGGTGTGGGCGGTGGTGCGCTTGCGGCCCCGGTTGAGCTTCGCGAACACCTCGGGGTCGTAGTTGTGGTGGACGTCGACAATCAGCCCGTCGTGGCCGGACAGAATGATTGCGCGGCAACGTGTCTGACCATCGATGAGGCGGCCCTGGTTGTCGAAGACCATGCCCTCCGGGGACTTTCCGTCCCACTCGCCGGCTTCCATCTCGCCGGCCATCTGGCGTTCCAGGTCGGGGCTGGACTGCCGGTTGAACTCGGCGTTGACGGCCAGGAACTGCTGGGCCAGCTCCGGGGTGATGCGGACGTCTTCATGGATGAACGTCTCGCCGCGCTGGTGGCCTGCCGGCACGGGGCCGGTCAGCGGCACGTAGTCCAGGGTCGGCTTCGTGCCGGTCTTCTGCGCCGGGATGGCGGTTGCGGTAGGCACAGGGCCTCCATTCACGGGTTGTGCGGGGCGGGATGCGCGCATCGGCCCACGTGGTGCGTCGCTGGGCCAGGTGAGTCGGGGATCACCAACGGCGTTAACGGATTCCACCTGCACGCCGACGGCGGCCAGCGTCTGCACGATCCGCGCACGGTCAACCTCCCTTTTCCCCAGGTGGTTCCAGTCCTTCACCAGCACGAGGTCCGGCCGCGTCCGCAGGGCGTAGCTCTGCATGGAGGCCAGGCCGGGCCGGTCGAGCGTGTAGCCCTCGTCGTAGTCGATGAACGTTTTCTCTACGGCGTAGCGATGGTCTGCGCAGTGGTTCCGCAGCATGTGCAGTCCCAACGGTTGCGCTGACCGTTCTGCGCGCTCGGCGCCGCGGTAGTACAGCACCGCCCGCCGGATCTTCCGTCCCAGCGGCGGCAACTCCTCACGCGCCATGGCAACGCTCACGGACAGGGCTCCCTTCCGTAGGGCAACCCGACACCCGGACTTGTCCGAAAGTTGCCGACTTGTGGAGACATGCCGACGGACACAACCACTCTGTGTTTTCTCGGTCAACCAAGACAGACCTCCCATCACACCAAGGAGTTAACTCGCTTGGAGTAAACGTTGCTTGCGCCCCGTTCCTTCGATCGGGTCAAGGTGGTGTCAAAAATGGTGTTCGGGCGTAACGATTTGCAGCAGTTCTACGATGGCCCGAACAGAGACGCGTCGGTGACCGTCTGTGTCCACTCGGGACTCAACCCGCCCCCTACGGACGTATCCCTGAATCATCGCCGTCGTCAACGGCCTGGAGATCAACCCCGGCAGCGCGCGGGCCATTTGTGCCGGGGTCAGCCACATGTCCATGGCGGCGTCCAGCAACCATTTGCGACGGTCATTCACGTTGTAGACGGTCGCGCACCGTACACATCGGACATCGAGGCTCTCCAGCCGCGCGTACAGGTCAGCGCCGCACTCATCGCAGGGTCCGGCGTAGGCGCGTTCGGCCGGCGCGTCCACGCACCGGCGGGCTATGCCGGTGGCGTAGGTGATCTCGTCGAACATCGCCGCGGCGTCCTCGCACTGCCGCACGTCGTCGCGGTGCGCCGCCAGCCAGCGCGCCATCCCGGCGGCCGTGCGGTCGGCGTCCACGTCCAGCCCGCGCCGTTCGGCGACCAGGTGCGCCCAGGACGACAGGGTGTTGACCAGCGTTTCGGCGACGTGGGCCGCGCGCGGGTTGTACGGCAGCAACGCGCCGGTCGTGCTCCTGCGGACGTAGCCGACCGGGTCGCCGCGCCGGTCCCGCCGCGACAGCGTCACGTCCAGGTCGTCGGCCAGGCCGGGCACCGCGCGCAGCTCGGCCACCAGTCGGGTCGTGCAGGTCCGGCACAGCCGGGCGTCGGTGCACGGCAGGCCGCACTCGGGCACCGCGCACCTCACGGGCGCTCACCCCGGTCACGGCGGCGGGCAGCTGCCCGCGCGGTCAGGGTGGCGGCGAGGACCACCAGGACCACGGACACGCCCAGCCCGGTGGCCGCCCAGCGTGCATCCCCGATCCACACCCAGGTCAGCGCACCGCTGACGAGGGCGACGACGGCCAGCGCGTCGAGCACGTGGGGTACTGCGGACATCGGCACCCCCGGTCAGTTGCAGGTGTTGGTGGGCAGCGGGTGGCGGGCGCGCACGTCGTCGGCTTCGGCCAGCCCCTTGGCGTAGGTGTGCAACGCCGCCGCGCGGTCGGCGGGCGTGGCCGACGGGTTCAACAGCACTTTGAACAGTGCACGTTGCGCGTTGCGTTCGGTGTCGGCGGCGTCGGCGCGCTCGGTCAGCGCGTCGCGGAACGCGTTGTTGATCCCGGTCTGGCACTGGACGGTTTGCCGTTCCCGGACGGCGACCACGGCCACCGACACCACCGACAGCGCGCCCAGGATGATCAGCACGGCGGCGGCCACCCGCGGGTAGACCAGCAGCCAGGAGCGGGGACGGTCCGATGTGGTCACTGGGGATCTCCTTCGGTGTCGTGGTCCGGCCCGGCGTCGGCCCGGTGCCGGTCGGCCCGCTCGACCTGCACGGCCACGACGCCGCCGACCACGACGGTGAACAGGCTGGTGATCGAGGGGTCGGGCCGGTAGGCCGGCCAGATGAACGGGGCCAGGAAGTTGACCGTCCAGGCGAGGCTGACCAGCGCCGTGACGGCCAGCCAGACCAGGCCGGTGGTCGGCCGCCGGGTGGTCACTTGGCCGCCTTGGCGTCGGCCAGGGCGTCGCGTACGGCGGCGGCCGTGGCCTCGTGCTGGCGGTAGCGGGCGAGGATGGCCAGGCCGATGCCGCGCAGCAGCGTCTCGGCCGCGGTGTGCCGGACCCGGCGGGCCAGACACGCGCCGGCCTCGGCGACCAGCTCGGCCGCCGACCAGGTCGCCGGATCGGCGCTGGGTGGGCTGCTGCTGGACGAGCGGCTGGTGTCCATGCGGGTGGCTCCCTTCGATGGCTGTACGGGCACGTGGGCGGGCGCTACGGCGGTGCTGGGCCGGCGCGGGCGGCCAGCTCCCGGCGGGACGGGTGCGGGTTCATCGCGACCAGCTGGCCGCGCCGGTGGCCGCGGGTGACCTGCCGGGTGCACGGCCGGCCGACCGCGGCCAGGCAGCTCGGGCACTGCACGGCCAGCGCCTCGACGCCGTCGACCGGCGGCGGCCGGCGCCAGCCGAGCCGGGCGGCCAGCTGGTCGACGATGGCCCGGACGTGGCTGGGGGCGGCCGGCGCCGCGGGCGGCAGCTCCGGCACGCGGGGCGGCTGCTGGCGGCCGGCGCGGATGCGGGCGTCCACGTGGCCGGGCATGATCCACGCCGCGGTGGTCGCGTAGTGCTGGCGAATCGCCTCGTTGGCCTCGGCGAATGTCCAGCGCCCGCGGGTCGCGGCGTCGGTCCAGGCGGCCAGGTCGGCGTCCCCGGGGCGGCGGTGGTCGTAGGCCATGCAGGTGGCCAGCAGCGCCCGGACCTCCAGTTCCCTCACGACTCACCACCCGGTAGGGCGCGCAGGTTCGGCCCGCCGCGGCCGAGGAACTGGGCGATGTTGGCATCGGTCGCGCTGGTGTAGCCGCGGCCGTTGGTGCGGCGTGCGGCCTCGGCGTTGGCCTTGCGCATCCAGTACCGCCAGGCCGCCGTCCAGTCCGCTTTCACCGCCCTGGCACCGGAAGCCGCCCGCCAGTAGTCGACGAAGGTTGCCGTCTCGGCCGAGCCGACCAGCGGCGTGTTCTCCCGCGCCCAGCTGATCATGGCGTCGGTGGCGGCGAAGTCGTCGGGGATGCGGGTGCCGCGCTTGGGGGTCCAGAACACGAAGTGTTCTGGGGGTTTTCTCTTTAACGGGACGGGACGGGACGGGGCGCTTGGACACCACCCTGGACTCCTCGGTGGAGTCCACGGTGGAGTCCACCGAGGAGTCCACGGTGGACACATCCGGGACTTTGTGGGCCTTACGCTGCTGGGCCTTGGTGCGCCGCCACCGTTCCCGCTCCGCCATCACGTCGGACTTCGTGGGGTTCCAGTCGCCCCAGTCATGGAATACATAGCCTTGCTCACCATCGTGTCGCGCGCGCTTCCACAGCCGCACCTTGACCAGCTTCGCGGCGTAGAACTCGCCCTCGTCGTAGCCCCGGACGATCTCGGCCGGCACGAACCCATCGGACAGCGTGCGGGCCGACCAGATGCCGCACAGCGTCCACACGCCGACCGCGCCGACCTTGTGCTCGCCGAGCTGGCGAACCTTGCGGCTGTCCGGGAACGCGTCGTCCACCCGAAACCACACTGTCTGTTGCCCCCTTTGCTGGTGGACGTCGTCGAACTCGTAGGCGGCGGTCACGACGGCCGCCGGGTGGCGTCGGCTTCGTCGCGTTCGCGCCACATCAGCGCGTGCTGGTCGCACAGCTCCAGCACCGGGCCGTGGGGGTGGCGGCGTCGGTGTCGGGCCTGGCGGCGGGGCGGGCACTGGCCGTGCTTCTCGTGCTGAACCTGCGCGCACTCCTGGCACGGGCGCGGCTTCTGCACCCGGACCGGTGTCCACTTGGCGACCTGGCCGGCCGCCAGCCGGTTGGCGGCGGTGGCCAACGTGGTGCTCAGCTCGGTGGGCTCGGGCTTCGGCTTGTCGAACAGGGTCACGCTGCGCCGCCCCGCTGCTCGGGGTGCGGGTCGGCCAGCACCCACTCCGCGCCCGGGGCCATCCACACCGCGCGCCAGCGCCACACCCGCCACAGCAGCGGGTCGTGGTAGGACGGGACGAGGAAGCCTTGGCCGTAGGACCATGCGGGGTGGTGGTGGATCCACTGGTGGCACCGGTCGTGCAGGGCCAACAGGTTGGCCAGGCTGTCCTTGCCGCCCTGGGCCCGCAGCTGCCGGTGGTGGCATTCCCACCGGTCCTCGCTCAGCGGGCGGCGGCACAGGTCGCACCCGTAGGCGGACCGATCGATGATCGAGGCGCGCAGGATCGGGTCCATGCGGGGGCGCTTGAGTCGGCGGGGAACAGGCCGGCGCGGCAACGGGTTGCGGGTCACCGGGTGCCCCCGGTCTCCACGCCGTACATCATCCGCACCGACGCCCCGACCGACTGCCACGCCCGCAGTTCCGCCTCGACCGCCTTGGCGGTGCGCTCCGCGTGGCGGAACGCCAGCTCCGCGTCATCGGCGGCAGCGCGTTCGCCGGCCGTGTCGATCTCCGCGGCGTAGCGGCGTTCGTGCGCCGGGCCGTCGCTGTGCTTGTAGGCCAAGGCGTAGGCCAGGTCGTAGTCCCGGCGTGCCTTGCGGGCGGCGGCCTCGGCGTTGGACACGATGACGACGCCGCGGTGGATGCGGTCGGCGCAGGTGCGGATGGCCTGCTCGATCTGGACGGGGTTGAGCGGGGTCACCAGACGCACCGCCAGCACACGTAGTCGCCCATGGGATCGCGGCCGAACTCGTCGTCCTCCTGGATCTTGCCGCCGCACCGCGCGCATTCGGTCGGGTCCGGCCTCGCTGTGGCGAGCCGGTGGTCGTTGTCGTCGGGAAGGTCAGGCAGCCGCAGGCAGAACGCGCACCACTCCGGCACCATGTCGTGCACGCAGCGGGTCATGACGGACCGAACCGGGCTATGGGCATGGACGGGTTCCAGCGCATCGCGTCGCCGGACCCGTAGGCCACGGTCTCCCGCTTGGCATCCGACAGCAGCTGCACCAGGCACACGCACGCGTCGTCGGCGCAGTCCTCGCCGTCCACCTTCAACTCGAAGATGTGGTTGGCCCAGGGCGACGGCTCGGGTGTGTAGAGGTCGGCGTCGTACAGGTCCGGGTCGTACAGGTGGTCAATGCCGGTGCCGCACATGATGCATTCGCCGGTGTCGCAGAAGGCGCAGTCGATCACGCCGCCCCCTCGGCCGGCTTCCAGCCGCGCACCGCGGCCAGGAACTCCGCCAGCACCGCGGGGCTGGCGGCCCGGATGTCGGTGTTCATGCTGCGCGCGAACACCGCTTCGACGTCGTCGAGGGCGTAGCCCTTGGCCGTGGCCTCGGTGGCGATGCTGGCGCGCAGGGTGGCCGCCTCGTCGGTGTCGGCCAGCGGGTCGGCCGCCTCGTCGGCGGGCTCGCCGGCGCCGGCGCCGGACGCGCCCCACAGGTCCAGGGCGACCCCGAACCTCATGCCCGAGTTGCGGATGCCGTCGCCGATGGCCTCCTTGACCGCGTCGGGGCCGGACTTGCCGTCGGCCGCGCCGTAGCCGATGCGGGTCACCCCGGCGATGGTCAACCTGATCCACAGCCCGCCGTTGCCGTCGAACAGCGGCAGCCCGTGCGCGTCGAGCGCCAGCGGCTCCCACGTCCACTCCGGATCCACCGCCAGCAGCCGATCGGTCACCTCAGCGTGGCCGACGTAATCCAGGTGGATGTGAGCGGAGGTGATGAACGACGCGCAGACCCCGCACCGGGCCTTGCGGTGGTTGCCACAGACCCGGCCTTGCGCGTGCGCGCACGCCCGGCACGTCACCCGCGGCAACTTGCCGATCACGTTGGCAGGGAACGGCTTACGCAGTTCCTTGGCCTGTTCCGGGGTCATGCCGCACCCCGGGCAGCTCGGGGCGCAGCGTGCCGTCCAGCCGGACCTTGCCCGAGGCGAGCAGCTCGGCCAGCACCGGCAGCGCCTCGGCGTCGATGCGGGTCGACACGGTGCCAGTGGCGGTCGTGACGGTGACGCCGGGGACGTCCAGCTCTCCGCCCGGTCCCACCGGCTGTTTGGCCGCCTCCGACGTGCGCAGCACCTCGGCCAGCGCCCACGGCAGCACCGCCTGGTGGTGGCGCAGCACGTGCGGGGCGTAGGTGCGCAGCGCGGCAATGGCGGTGTCCATCATGGACGGCACGATGGTTGCGCCGTGCTCGACGCGGTCGGGCCAGTGGGCGTCCATCCACGCTGTGAACGCCTCGACGTCGGTCACCTCGGCCACCGGCTTCGGCGCGGACTTGGTGATGGTGCCCAACACTTCGCCGCCGGGGCCGAGCGCGGTCACCCGGTCGCGGGCGTCCAGCGCGGCGCCGGCCTTGGCGCGCAGCTCCCGCACCGCCGGATTGATCTTGTCGGCCACGAACTTCAGCACCACCATGGCCAACGCCAAGGACTTCGGGTCATCAGTCACGGGGTGCCTCCCGCCACGCGCGTAGCTCCTCGTCGTAGCGCTCGTGTGCGCCGCGGTGGCCCAGCTCCTCGGACAAGATCCGGTCCACACGCCGGGACGCGTGCCGCATGAGGAAGAACAGGGCCAGGGACAGACCGGCCACGGTGAGGACCAGAAACCCAATCAGGACAACGGCTGTCACGCTCACGGTGCGATCACCGTTGCCGAGTAGATGCCGAACATGGCCGCCAGCAACCCGACCACGCCCACGATGCCGTGCTCGGCGCAGAACGCGTTCATGACGTCGACCACCGCGGCGTGGTCGTGGTTCAGCTCCGCGGTCAGCACCCGCATGGCGGCCAGGTCGCACGGCGGGGCGTCGTCCACGGTGCCCATCAGCGGGACCAGGCCCCAGAACCCGCCGGGCTGGGGGTGGTTCTGGCAGCGCAGGGCGTCCGCGGTGACCATGGCCCCGCTGGTGACCAGGTAGCACAGCCGCCACGCGGCGGCCTCGCACTCGTGCTTGTCGGTGTCGCAGTCGTGGCGCATGAACGCGTTGAGCGTGTCGGCGGCGGCGTCGTGGTGGCCGGCCAGCCGGGCATCGGCCACCCGCGTGA
Source organism: Kutzneria chonburiensis (assembly GCF_028622115.1). Taxonomy (NCBI): domain Bacteria; kingdom Bacillati; phylum Actinomycetota; class Actinomycetes; order Pseudonocardiales; family Pseudonocardiaceae; genus Kutzneria; species Kutzneria chonburiensis. The sequence continues at coordinate 7,923,318 of NZ_CP097263.1, read as the reverse complement.
ACACCTCGGCGGCTTCCATGGCCTGCTCGATCGAGTCCGGGTACATGTTCACGCCGCGCCGTCCACAGTGGCCTCCGCCAGCAGCGGGACGCACTTCCACTCCACCCGCTCCACGGTCTCGGTCACCTCGACCGTCGGGACGTTGGCCAGCGCGTCGGGGTCGGGCACGTGGCGGGTGACGGTGTCCACGCCCAACACGACCCGTTCGCACACACGGGTGCGGATGGCCAGGGCGTGCGCGGTGACCGCGCCGAAGTCCAGGCCGATGCTGTAGGTGTCGCCATAGGCGGTCTTGGACACGGTCGCGCCGTGCGCTAGGCCGGCGCGGGCGATGTCGGCCAGTTGCTTGGCGTCCAGCGCCCACCAGATGTTCAGGGCGCGCATGTAGGTCGAGGTGCCCAACAGGTCCGGGTTGGACTCGATCAGGTCGGCCAACGCGCGCAGGCCGGCGACCTGCGCGGCGGCGTTCTCCTTGAGAGACACGGGAACTCCAGGAAAAGGTGTGTGGTCAGGACGCCGACGACGTGGCCGTGTCGCGGGCCGCGGCCAGGAACTGCTGTCCGGCGGCGGTCAGGCGGACATGTCGGCGGCGGTAGTACGGGGTCAGCACGGGGCCAAGCGACACCAGCTCGTCGCCAGCGGCGTGATCGAGGGCGGCACGTTCGGCGGCGTCGAGGCGGGAACCGTTGGCGTGGCCCCACCCTTCGATGCGGCCCCAGCAGCCGGGCCACCAGACGACGGCGTCCACGCGCACCATGTCCAGCACGTGCGCGACCAGGTCGCGCATAGCCGACGACAGCTCAGGGCTACGGCCGGGGGTGTTCACCGTCGCCCCCTTCGGCTGTGTCAGGCTGGTGGGGCGCGGGCTGTTCGGGGCAGTCCGGGCGGGGTCGCCGCGTCGGGACGACGACCCCGCCCAGCGGCGCACTGGGGCGGAGAATGCTCGCCAGGGCGTCGCGGGCGGCCGGCACCAACGGGGGCGCGTGGTCCACCAGCCGCCGCGCGGCGGCCAGCGTCTCGGGGTTGACCATCACGCCGCCTCGTTGCCCGGCAAGGGAAACTCGGGGTTCTCCAGCTCGGGCGGGTCAGCGACCGCCCGCAGGTAGGTGCCGCACGTGACCAGGTCCGGGTACAGCTCGACCAGGTCGGCCAGCGCGCGCAGCGCGGCGGCGTGCTTGGACGGGTTGCGTTTGGCTTCCAGGATGCTGATGGGACAGCCCAGGATGGCGGCCACCTTCGGCAGCAGCCGCGGCCCGGCCGATCGGGTGCCGGCCTCCATCTGGCACAGCGTGGTGGGCAGGATTCCCAGTTCTCGCGCCAATTCCTGCTGCTTCCATCCCTTCGCCAGCCGCGCCCAACGCAGCGCCTCGGGGTCGTGGTGAAGGCGTACCGGGGACTTCTTCGTGGTTGGCATCTCGGCCATGGCGCTAGAACTTAGATGGAACTTTGATCGGTCCGCTAGAACGTTGGCGGCACTTGATTGGAACTTCACTCGGTCGAGTAGTCGACTTGGACCGAAGTTGCCTACTACCGTGACGCGGTGCGGAATCCATCGCCGTGGGGCGCTCTGATCAGGGAAGCCCGCCTGGCCAGAGGCATATCCAGCCCCGAACAGGCCGCTTTAGCCGCGGTCGAGTACGGCTACAAAATCACTGGCAAGGCATGGCGGCACACCGAAGACGGTTGGCGCACCGTGGAAGGCCGGCCTACGCGGGTCGAGGGGCGCGGCAAGACCATTGCGGCGATGGCGGAAGTGGCCGGCCTGAAGCCGGACCAGCTGCGCGCCCTGGACGTTGCACCCGAGTGGAACAGCGGCGTGCACCTGGCCGCCGCCCGGTACCTGGAGCAGACGCTGGACGCCCGCGACGCGCCCGCCGTGACCAGCGCGCACGAGCAGTGGATACGGGATGCCCGCGCCCAATTCGACACCGTCGGCGCGTTCATGCAGTGGGTGTTGACGGTGAGCGGAGACCTACGGGGAGGGCAGTGATGACCGACAAGGCGACGCTGGGCGTCCTGGTGGGCACCGTGGCCGCGGTGTGCGCCGGCCGCCGTGCCGTGGGCAAGGCGATCGATTGGCACGACGCGATGGCCCGCCGGGTCGACGGCCTGACGGCCCGCCTCGACGACGTCGAAGCCGAGCTGGACCTGGACATCCCGGCACCCCGGACATGACACCGCCCCGGCGGCCAGCGTGTGCTGACCGCCGGGGCGGTAGGTGGTGCGTGGCCGCCTAAGCCGCAGCGGGTTCGGCGTTGCGCCAGCGCACAATCACCCGGCTTGGGTCGGTCAGGGGCACCTTACGCCCGCGCCCCACCTGCCCGACGCGGATCTCCGCCACGGTCCGGATCACCTCACGCAGGCCGGCCAGGGACAGCTCCTCCAGCCGCTCGGCGATGTCGCCCAGGCGGTCGTCCGGGGTGAGCAGCCCCCGCAAGGTCGCCGGCACCGACGCCATGCGGGCCTCGGCCTCCAGCCTCTCCACCTCCTCGCGCTTGGCCTGGCTGATCTCGGCGTAGTCGGCCAGGGACAACTTGGAGTCCTTGGCCAACTGCTTGGCCTCGGTGATCTCCTGCCCCAACTGCCTGATCTTCGCGCGGAGCTGGCCAATCGCCTTGTTGTCGGTGGGATTGGTCGCGATGGCCTCGAACAGGTCCGGCCGGGACAACCGGTCGGTGACGATGGCCAACGCGAACTCGTCCAACCCGTCGGCATCGATGGACACGTGGTTCTTCCGGCACTTGTAGACCCGGACCGGCCCCCGCTTGCGCTTCATCGTGTTGACCCTCACCCGGCCGTCGCACACGTCGCACACGGCCAGGTTGCCCATGACGTGCACGGCCGACCCCGGGATGTACTTGTCCTTGCGGTGCGGCTGGCGCTTGGGGTCCGACAGCACCCGCTGCACGGCCCAGAACAGTTCCGGGGACACCAGCGTGGGACTGTCCACCTCGTACACCAGGCCGTTGTAGACGCGCTCGGCGATGTAGATCCGGCGCTTGGCCATCTGCACGACGGACGCCGGGGTCCACGTCCCGCCCTGCGGCGCCGGCACGCCCGCCTCGTTCAGCTCCTTGGTGATCATGGTTGCGCTGATGTGCTTGGCGAACCGCACGAAGATGCCGTGCACGATGGGTGCCTCGTCGGGGCTGGCGTACTGGCCCAGCAACGCCTTCGTACGCGGGTGGTACTCCCGGTACAGCCCGTACGCCGCCTTGCCGGCCGGCAGGCCCATCTCGGCGGCCGTCAGCATCCCCGACCGCACGCGGGTGCTGATCATGTCGCTTTCGGACGTGCTGTTGACCCCGTCGTCCGCCAGCGTGCGCCAGTCGTCGGCGTTGCGGACGTCGTAGGTCTTGTTCCGGCTGGTGATGTGGATCAACACGCCGAGGTCCCGGCAGGTGTTGAGCAACCGCGCCCAGCGCTCCAGCTCACGGCCGCCGCGGCTGGACTCCCACAACATCAGCACCTGGACACGGCCGGCCTCCAGGTCGGCCAGCAGCCGCCCCCAGTCCTTGCGCTCCTTCTTGGCGAACCTCGACGCGCTGATCGAGTTGTCGGTGTAGGTGTCGAACACCTGCCACCCGTGGCTGTCGACGGCCTTGCGGTTCGCGACGTTCTGCCGCTTGACCGACCGCTCGTCCTGGCGGCGGTCGTCGCTCACCCGGTCGTAGATGGCCACCCAGATGACGTCCGCCGCGGTGCGGGTCAGCATCGGGTTGGCGGCGTCGGTGATCAGCTGCGTCACTGCGCACCCCCGACCACGTCCAGGAGCTTGGCGACCTCGCCGTTGACCAATTCCAGCATCTGCTCCAGGTGCCGCACGTGGTCGACGGGCATCGGCTTGGCGTCCAGCACGCCATCGGCGTGCGCGCGGACCGCCTGCCCGATGCCGGCCAGGTTCTCCTCCAGCCGCTCCAACTCGGCGCGCACCCGCTTGGCGGTCGCCGCGCGCCGGCCAGCTGCCCGACCCGCCATTGCCCGAATCCTCAGCGCCGACGGCTCGGCCGACAGCGTGTAGGTGCCGGCGACCTCGAACCTGGCTGGACCCGTGAACTCCTCGGGCTGGTAGACGCGCCCGTGCGACACGATGTGCACCGGCGTGCCGTGCGTCAGGCAGGCGGTCACCAGCGCGGCGCAGTCCTCGCCCAGCCGGGGCAGGTCGGACAGCACCACGGCGGCCACGTTCCCGGCGGCGACCTCGCACAGCATGTCGGCCCAGCGCGGCCCGCGGTTCCTGCTGAAGCCGTCGCCGTCGTGGTACTCGACGACGTTGGTCAGGCCGTTGACGTCGCAGTACCGGCGCAGCCCCTCCGGCAGGTAGGCACTGCTGCGAGCGCTGCTGTACTGGGCGGTGGTGGCGGTCGTCGTGGTCATGCCCGCCCCCGCGCGCCGAGCCCGGCAGGGTCTGGTGGTCGGCGTCGCCCATGGACACCAGGTAGGTCACGTGGTCGTCTACATCGCTCGGCGTGCCGTCGAAGCCGCAGGCGTATGGGCAGGCGGTCAGCGGGCCGTTGGAACTTGCCCGGTTCTTGCCGCCGTCGCCGGGCGGCTCGGCGGCCGTGACGTCGCCCACAGCGCGCTCGGTGGTGATCTCCAGGTAGCGGCCGAAGTTGCCCGTGAGCTGGTAGTTGCGGTCGCCGTCGGCGACGTACAGCGCGACGTCGTGTAGGGCGCACGCCTTGGTGAGGCCGATCCACTCGTTGATGTCGACCGGCTTGCGGTCCAGGACGGCGAGACCGACGGCGCCGGCCGCCACGGTGAACACGAAGTCAGCCCAGGACGGCCGGACGTCAGCCTTCGGCAGCTGGCCGTGGTCGTGGAACTCGCCGATCAGCGACCAGCCGTAGGCCGCGCAGTACTGGCGGGCGTCGGCGGTCTGGCGCTGGACGCTCAGCGGGACCCGGGTACCGGGCGACTGGTAGTACAGGACGGCGGCTGATTCCGCCGGTGCGTCCATCACCGGCGGAATCACCGCCAAGGCAACCCGGAAGCTCTCCTCGTACTGCCCACCCGACTGTGACGCCCAGTAGGCGGCCTGGTCGGTGATCGATTCGTGGAGCGGGTGGAACTCGCCGGCCTGGTCGGTCACGGCCACCGGCCAGGCCCCGACGAGGATCCCGACGATTCCCTCGGTCGGCACGTACAGGACGTCGCCGTCCTGGATCTCGTCGAGGCACTGGCTGGCCCCGTACGCCTCCTCGCTGCTGAAGAAGACGTGGACGCCGACGGCCTGTTTTGCCTCGTCAGAGGCGTTGTGTGTGGTCATGCCCCCGAGACTGGGGGCCTAGATGATTGGCAAGACAACGCCAGTAAGGGGCCCTTCCTGACGTTGAACGCCAGGATCGGTCCCTTGATCTTGGGGTGGCGGTCAAATGGTGATGATGGACATCGGGCGGTCGACGTCGTCGACCGCCCACATCAGCTCCAGGGCGTTGACCTCGGTGGTCACCACGATGGCCCGGTAGGCCACGGCGGTCGCCGCCACCACCGCGTCGAGCCGGCTGGCCTTGCCGTTGAGGGCGAAGTCGATCATGTACTCGTTGATCACGCCGGCATCGTCGTGCCAGTCCGTCTTGCACGCTGTGAGCACTGTGGTCGGTTCCTTGCCGCCGAGCCGGGTGCGCAGCTCGGTGCGGACCGCCGACGGCACGATCAGCCGGCACTCGTCGAGCAGGAAGCACTTGTGCAGGGCCATGAACTTGCGGTCGTTGTTCAGCGCCGCCTGCAACGCGCCGACCGCGTAGACCACCGGCGGCCGGAATTTGCCGGTCACTGCTGCGTCGAATCTTCTTGGGGCGGCCGCAGCCGGGCGCGGGCGGCCTCGATGGCCTCGTCCGCGCCGGCCATCTCCGGTCTGGTCAGCGGGCTGTGCCGGCTTTCCCAGTACTCCATCGCCGTCAGCCCCTCCTGGTTGAGCACATGGTGCTCAACGATTCGGGTGACGTAGCTGGCCAACGCCAGCCGCGCGTCGTCGGCCAGCTCCTGGACCCGGGGTGCCAGGTCCTCGGGCAGCGTGATCGTCACTCGCTTGCTCGGCACGCCGAACAGTATGGCGGCCCAAGGCGAACGCCGGGTGCACGCCATACCAATGGGCGGTCGGATGTAGCCGTTCAGCGCCGTCGCAGCCAGGCCACGATCACGATGAGCAGCAGCGCCGCCCCGATCAGCACCGCCGCCCGCTTGGCCACCGGCGCCCCGGCCACGTCGAGCAGGTCGAGGGGTTCGGACGACGCCGGCGCCGCGGCCGGTCGTTCGGATCCGGCCGGTTCGGCGGCGGACGTGGGTTCGGCCTCGGCGACGGGTTCCGGGGCCAGCTTGTCGGCCAGGCATTCGGCGAACCGGTCCAGGATCTTGCCGCCGACCTCCGTGATCATGCCCCGGCCGAACTGGGCCGGCCGGCCGGTCACGGTGAGCTCGGTGACCACCGCGGCCACCGTGCCGTCGCCGTCCGGCGACAGGGTGACCTCGACGGTCGCCGAGGCGGTGCCATTGCCGCGGCTGTCCTTTCCGGATGCCTTGATCACCACACGCCGGGCGCCCGTGTCGATGGTGTCGAAAGCGCCGGTCCCCTTGTACAGCAACGCCACCGGCCCGAGTTTGACCTTGACGGTGCCGGCGAAGGACTCGCCGTCCACCGAGGTCAGCGTGGCCCCGGGCATGCACGGGGCCACGTGCTGCGGGTCGAGCAGCGCCGACCAGACCTCGTCGATCGGCGCTGCCACCCGGAACTGATGCTCCAACTGCACGCGTCAGCCCCCGACCGCAATCGCCAAGGCCCGTCCGGTGAGGACGCGGGCCAGCTGGCTCCGGTACTCGGCGCTGCCGTTGCCGTCGCTACCGGGACTGGTCCCCTCGGCGGCGTGCGCGGCCGCGGCCTGCAACACGTCCGCGCCGGCCGACTGTCCGATGAGGGCCTGCTCGACGCCGACCGCCCGTACCGGTACGGAGGCCATGTTGGTCAAGCCGATCCGGGCGTCGGTGATCGTGCCGCCGCTCAGCTGGAGCGAGACGCCGACCGCGACGATCGACCACGCCTGCGCGACCCGGTTGAACTTCTCGTAGTGCGACAGCCAACCGGTGCGCTTGGGGATCCGCACGGCCACCAGCAGCTCGTCCGGGGCCAGCGAGGTGGTGAAGTAGTCGACGAAGAACTCGCCGGCCGGAATCTCCCGCCGGCCGGCCGGGCCCTCGACCACCATGACGGCCTCCAGGGCCAGCGCCACCGCCGGCAGGTCGCCGGCCGGGTCGGCGTGGGCCAGTGAGCCGCCGAACGTGCCGCGGTGCCGAACCTGGGGATCGGCAACGGTTTCCGTGGCCCGGGCGAGCAGCGAGGCGTGGTCCTGGACCAGGTGATCACGGTGCACGTCGTAGTGCGTGGTCATGGCCCCGATGACCAGGTCGTCGCCGTCCTCGGTCACGCCGCGCAGCTCCGGCACCCGACCGAGGTCGACCACCATCGTCGGCGCGGCCAGCCGCATCCGTAGCACCGGCAGCAGGCTTTGCCCGCCGGCCAAGACCTTCGCGTCCTCGCCGGCCTCGGCAAGGGCCCGCACGGCTTCCTCCACAGTGGAGGGACGGGCGTACTCGAACGAGGAGGGAATCATCGGGAAGCTCCCTGAATCGCGCCCCACACCCGGTACGGCGTGCACGGCATCTCGATGTCGTTGACGCCCATGTGCCGCACGGCATCCACCACGGCGTTGACAACGGCCGGCGTGGAGGCGATGGTGCCGGCCTCGCCGACTCCCTTGACTCCCAACGGATTCGTCGTCGACGGCGTCTCGGTGCGATCGGTCACGAAGGACGGCAGGTCGGCCGCCGACGGCAGCAGGTAGTCGGCGAAGGTGCCGGTGGTGAGGGTGCCGTTCTCGTCGTGCACGGCCTCCTCGAACAGCGCCTGGGCGATGCCCTGGGCCAGACCGCCGTGCACCTGCCCCTCGACGATCAGCGGATTCACCACCTTGCCGACATCGTCGACGCAGACGTACTTGCGGATGGTGACCCGGCCGGTCTCGGTGTCCACTTCGGCCGCGCAGAGGTGGGTTCCGTGCGGGAACGAGAAGTTCTCCGGGTCGAAGGTGGCCTCCGAGTCCAGGCTGGGCTCGACGCCGTCGGGCAGGTCGTGCGCGGCGAACACGGCCAGTGCGATGTCGGTGATGGCGGTGCCCTTGTCGGTGCCACGCACGGAGAACCTGCCCTGGGCGAAGTCCAGGTCGTCCTCACTGCACTCCAGCATGTGCGCGGCTATCTTGCGCGCCTTGGCAATCACCTTGTCCGCTGCCTTCACGACGGCGATCGCGCCGACCGTCAGCGAGCGGGAACCGTAGGTGTCCATACCTTTGTGCGAGGACTGGGTGTCGCCGTGCAGCACTTCGACGTCCTCGAACGGCACGCCGAGCTGGTCGGCCACGATCTGGCTCCACGCCGTCTCGTGCCCCTGCCCGTGCGGCGAGGATCCGGTGACCACCTCGACCTTGCCGCTGGGCAGCATACGAATCGCCGCGTGTTCCCAACCACCTGCGCCGTAGGACAATGAGCCCAAAACCCGGGACGGGGCCAGGCCGCACATCTCGGTGAAAGTGGAGATACCGAGCCCCAATTGCACGGTGTCGCCGCGTTCCCGGCGTTCGAGTTGTTCCCGACGCAGACCGTCGTAGTCGAACAGCTCCTTGGCTTTTTCCGTTGCGGCTTCGTAGTTCCCCGAGTCGTAGGTCAAACCACAGACCGTGGTGAACGGGAATTCCTCGTGCCGGATCCAGTTCTTTTCCCGCACCACCATGGGATCCACGCCCAACTCGGCCGCCAGCTCGTCCATCATGCGCTCGATGGCGAAGGTGGCCTCGGGCCGGCCGGCGCCGCGGTAGGCGTCGGTCATCACCTTGTTGGTGAACACGTTGGTGCAGCTGAACCGATAGGCCGGGATCTTGTAGATGGCGTTGTACATGAACGCGCCGAGAATGGGGATGCCCGGCGTCACCAGGCTCAGGTACGCGCCCATGTCGGCCAGCAGGTCGACCTTGAGGCCGGTGATCAGGCCGTCGCGGGTGGCCGACATGGTCAGCCGCTGGATCTGGTCACGACCGTGGTGGGCGGCCGCCATCGCCTCGGAACGGCTCTCGGTGTACTTCACCGGCCTGCCCAGCCGCCGGGCCAGCAGGAAGACCAGCACCTCCTCCGGCGTGACCTGGAGCTTGCCGCCGAAGCCGCCGCCGACGTCCGGCGCGATCACCCGGACCTTGTGCTCGGGCACGCCCAGCGTCAGGGCCAGCATCAGCCGCAGGATGTGGGGGACCTGGGTGGCCGACCACAGCGTCGTCTGCTCGCCGGTCGGGTCGCACAGCACCGACCGCGGCTCCATGAACGCCGGGATCAGCCGCTGCTGCCGGTACTTGCGCTCGATGACGATCTCGCCCGCGGCGATGGCCTCGTCCACGCTGCCGCCGGTGCCGGCCTCGGCCGAGTCGAACACCCAGAGCGCGTTCTTGTTGGTGCCCAAGGATTCGTGCACGAGCGGCGCGCCGTCGGCGACCGCCGCTTCCATGTCCAGCACCACCGGCAACTCGTCGTAGTCGACGTCGATGGCCTCCAGGGCGTCGTGCGCCTCGGCCGACGACCGCGCGACGACGATCGCCACTGCCTCGCCGGCATAGTTCACGGTGTCGACGGCGATCGACGGGTGCGCCGGGGTTTTCATGTCGGGCGTGATGGCCCACGCGCACGGCAGACTGCCCTGCTCGGAGGCCAGATCCGCGCCCGTCACGACCGTCAGGACGCCGGACATCCCGCGAGCGGTTTCGGTGTCGATGGACGTGATCCGCGCGTGCGCCACCGGGCTGCGCAGGATGGCCATGTGCAGCAGGCCGGGCAACGTGATGTTGTCCGTCCAGCGGGTGCGGCCGGTGATCAGACGGGCGTCTTCCTTGCGCCGCCTGGACTTGCCGACCTCGGGCTCGGCGGTGGCGGTCATTCGCCACCTGCCACGGTCTCGGGTTCGCGGTCCGCTGCCGCGGTCGGCTTGAGCCGGTGCGCGGCGTCCTGGACCGCGCGCACGATGTTCTGGTACCCGGTGCAGCGGCAGAGGTTGCCCTCCAGGCCCTGCCGCACGGTCCGCTCGTCCGGATCGGGATCGTCGGCCAGCAGGTCGATGGCCTGCATGATCATGCCCGGCGTGCAGAAACCGCACTGCAGGGCGTGGTTGTCGTGGAACGCCTGCTGCACGGGATGCAGCTGGCCGTCCCGGGCCAGTCCCTCGATGGTGGTGACCTCGCAGCCGTCGGCCTGCACCGCCAGCATCGAGCACGACTTCACGCTGTGCCCGTCCACGTGCACCGTGCAGGCCCCGCAGTTGCTGGTGTCGCAGCCGACCACGGTGCCGGTCTTGCCCAGCGTCTCCCGCAGGTGGTGCACCAGCAGGGTGCGTGGCTCGACCTCGTCGGTGTAGCTCACCCCGTCCACGACCATGGTGATTCGCATGTCGCCTCCAGGCAGCACCGAACCCGGCGGGCGGCCCACCACCGCGTCGTGACCGGGCTCACAGCCCGAGCCTGCTCCGGTCGACCAGCCGAGACAACCCTTCGCGCAGATGCGGCAGCACCGCCGCATTATCACCGCACCTGCGCACCTCGCCACCCCCGAAGCTGTGAACGGACCGTTCCAAAACTCGGAGTAGAGGAATGGTCCGTTCCGAACTCAGGTGGGGCGGTGGATGGGGCCGGCGGAGTGGGCGAGGCGGTCGCCGCGGCCGCCCCAACGCAAGGCGATGATCTCCGCGGCGATGGACACCGCGGTCTCCTCCGGGGTCCGCGCGCCGAGGTCGAGACCGATGGGCGAGGACAGGCGCTTGAGCTCGTCGTCGGTCAGCCCGGCCTCGCGCAGCCGGGCCAGCCGGTCATCGTGCGTGCGACGGGAGCCCATCGCGCCGACGTAGGCAACGTCAAGGCGCAGCGCCACTTCCAGCACCGGCACGTCGAACTTCGGGTCGTGGGTGAGCACCGCGATCACCGTACGGTGATCGATCTTGCCGTCCTCGGCCTGCTGCACCAGGTAGCGGTGCGGCCAGTCCACGACGACCTCGTCGGCGTCGGGGAAACGGCCCTTGGTGGCGAACACCGCCCGCGCGTCGCAGACCGTGACGCGATAGCCCAGGTAGGCCCCGAGCCGGACCATGGCGGCGGCGAAGTCGATGGCACCGAAGACCAGCATCCGCGGCGGCGGCTCGAAGGAGTTGACGAACACGGCCATGCCCTCACCCCGGCGCTGGCCGTCGGGGCCGTAGTGGAGCAGTCCGCTGCGGCCACTGGCCAGCATGCCGCGGGCGTCATCGGTGACGGCGTCGTCGATCCGGGCGGAGCCGAGATCGCCGGCGCGACGATCGGCCCACACCACCAGGTGCCGGCCGACCAGCGCCTCGTCCGGATGCTCGACCACGGTCGTGACGGCCACCGGCTCCTCGGCCCGCACCGACGCCACCACGTCGGCCAGCTCGGGGAAACGCTTGCCGTCCACGCGTTCCACGAAGACGTCGAGAATGCCGCCGCAGGTCAGCCCGACCGCGAAGGCGTCGTCGTCGCTGACGCCGTAGCGCTGCAACACCGGCCGTCCGTCGGCGATGACCTGCTGCGCCAGCTCGTACACCGCGCCCTCGACGCAGCCGCCGGACACGCTGCCGGAGACCTGGCCGTCGTCGGCGACGAGCATGGCCGCCCCGGGCTGGCGCGGCGCCGAGCGGAAGGTGGCCACGACCGTGCCCAGCGCGGTCGGCCGACCTTCCTGCCAGTTCTCGTCGACCTTGTCGAGCACGTCACGCACGCCGCACCTCCGTCAGCAGTTCGTCCAGCGTGGCCAGGCTGTGCCCGGCGAGCAGCCGGTCGACGTGCGGCAATGCCGCGCGGATACCGGACTGTACCGGGGCATAGCCCGGACGGCCGACATGCGGGTTCACCCACAGGACGGCATGGGCGAGGCGGCGCAGCCGAGCCAGTTGCTCGCCGAGCAGCGCCGCGTCGCCGCGTTCCCACCCGTCCGAGAAGACCACCGTGACGGCCTGCCGCGCCAGCCCGCGCTGCCCCCAGCGATCAAGAAATACCCGTAGGGTCTCGCCGAGTCGGGTACCACCGGCGAAATCGGGCACGGCGCGGGCCGCCGCCTTGAGCGCCTGGTCCGGATCACGCATGCGCAGCTGTCGACTCACGCGGGTCAGGCGAGTGCCGAGCGTGAAGGCTTCCGTGCTCGGCGGGGAGCGTCGGACGACGGCGTGGGCGAACCGCAGCAGCGCGTCGGCGTACGGGGTCATCGAGCCGGAGATGTCGATCAGCAGCACCAGCCGCCGTGGCCGCAAGCGCTTGCGGCGATAGCGCAGCCGTACCGGCTCGCCGCCGTATCGCAGCAGCTCACGCAGGGTCTCGTCGGGATCGAGCCGGCCGCTGCGGGCCTTTCGGGTCCGAACGCTGCGCCGCAGCGGCGGATCGGTCCGCAGCGTGGCCAGCAACTCACGCAATGCGGCCCCGTCCAACGCCGTGACGTCTCGTCGGCGCAGCACCTCGGTGTCGCTGGCGGCGACCTTCAGCTCCGGCACGTCGGCCTCGCCCTCGCCCGAAACCGGGGCCACCAGCGGGGCGCTGACCGTCGTCCGGCGACGGGCGCGGCCATTGCCCGAAGCACTCGTCGGGACGTTGCCGAACCAGGCGGCGAAGGCCGCGTCGTACGAGGGGATGTCGTCCGGCTCCGCGCACAGGCTCACCCGACCAGCCCAGTAAACCTGGCTCGGCCGAGCCAGATCGACGTGGCTGAGCGCGGCCAGGTATGCCTGCACCCGCACCGGGTCCGCCCGCAGCACCGCGGCGAACCCCGCCAGTCCGGGCAGCGGGTCGTTCATCTTCGAATAATGCGACTCAGGCCAGCAGCGCGTCCAACCCCTTGGCCACCATGCGGTCGGCGTCCTCCCGGTACTTCAGCACCGCGCCAAGCGTGATGGCCGCCGACTCCACGTCGAGAATCGGCCGGTCCAACGCCAGCAGCGCGGACGCCCAGTCCAGCGACTCGGCCACGCCCGGCGGCTTGAGCAGTTCCGCCGCGCGCATCCGGGACACCGCCGTAGCCACCTGAGTGGCCAGCGTCTCGGTCAGCTCGGGCAGCCGCCGGCGCAGGATCGCCACCTCGCGGACCAGGCCCGGGTGCTCGAGCCAGTGGTACAGACAGCGGCGCTTCACGGCGTCGTGCACCTCGCGGGTGCGGTTCGAGGTCAGCACCACCACCGGCGGCTCGGCGGCACGGATCTCCCCCAGCTCCGGGATGCTGACGGCGTGCTCGCTGAGCACCTCCAACAGGAACGCCTCGAACTCGTCGTCGGCCCGGTCGATCTCGTCGACCAGCAGCACGCAGCCCGGCGTCTCCAGGGCCTGCAACAGCGGCCGGGCCAGCAGGAACCGTCGCGTGTAGAGCTCGGCCTCAGCACCGGCCGTACGCCCCTGGGCCTCCAACGCCCGCAGGTGCAGCAGCTGGCGCGGGAAATCCCAGTCGTACAGCGCGCGGGCGGCGTCGATGCCCTCGTGGCACTGGAGCCGGATCAGGGGCGTGCCCAGGGCGTCGGCCAGCGCCTTGGCCAGCGCGGTCTTGCCGGTGCCGGGCTCGCCCTCGCAGAACAGCGGGCGGCGCATGCGCAGCGCCAGGAAGGCCGCGGTGGCCAGGCCCTCGTCGGCCAGGTAACCCGTCCGGTCCAGCGCCGCGGCCAGCTCACCCGGGGTCTCCATGGTGTGCAGGGTAGGCCCATATCGGGGTCGAACCAGGGACGAACCCCGATGGCACGGGGCGGCCGCGCGGCCAGACTTTGTGTCATGACGACGAACAACATCCTCAACGAGGCCGGCGACAAGATGAAGACGTTCCGCCGCAGCCGGGAGAACCGCATGCTGGCCGGCGTGTGCGGCGGGGCCGCCGAGCTGCTCGGCATCGACGCCGCGATCCTGCGGGTCGCCATGGTCGTCGGCACGGTGTTCTTCGCCGGCGCGGGCGTTGTCCTCTACGCGGCGTGCTGGCTGCTCGTGCCCGAGGCGGACAGCGAGTGAGTGGTGGTGAGTGACCCGGGACCGTCGAGGGGTAGATCCCGGGTCACTCATGAGCGGTACTCGGAACTACGCCGCGTCCCGCTTGTCCACTGTGGCCACGACCCGGTTCCGTCCGGTGCGCTTGGCCCGGTACACGGCCGTGTCCGCGGCCAACAACAACCGTTCCATCGTCGTGCCGCTGCTGTAGTGCACGGCGACACCGATCGAACAGGACAGTCCGGCGATCGGCACCCCGTCCTGAGGCGCCATCACGTACAGCGCGCCGACCGTCTTGCGGATCCGTTCGGCCACAACGAGTGCACCGGCCTCGTCGACCCCGGGTAGCAGCACCACGAACTCCTCGCCGCCGAACCGGCCGACGGCGTCGTCCGCGCGCACCTGGTTCTTCACCGCCGTGGCGACCGACTTCAGCACCGCATCGCCGGCCAGGTGCCCGTAGGTGTCGTTGACCCGCTTGAAGTGATCGAGGTCGACCATCAGCACGCCGACCTTCGCACGCCTATCTTGCTTGCTACGAGCCAATTCCTGCGATGCCAGGTGGTGCCAGGTGACGGCGTTGAGCAGACCGGTCTTCACGTCGATGGTCGCCGCCGCCTCCAGCTCCTTGACCAGCACGCTGCGGTGCAGCACGACGATCGGGCAGAACAGCAGCACCGTGAACAGCGGCTGGTAGACCAGGGTCAGCGCGGTCAGCCCGCCGAGGCAGAGCGTGGTCAGCTCCAGCGCGTTGTCGTCCCAGGTGCCGAACAGCTCGGTCAGCGGGGCGTTGCCCCGCTGCCGCAGGTTGATCGACACGGCCAGCAGCAGCGCGTCGACCAGCTCGAAGGTCAGGCCGCCGAGCATGCAGGCCAGCGTGACGCTCCAGCTCCACGTGGGCTGCGACTCGGCCAGCGGCACCCCGGCGACGGTGCTCGCGGCCAGGCAGGCGACGATCGCCGCGCTCGCGCCGAACACCGTGCGGTGCAAGGAGACGTTGCGCAGGTGCTGCCAGATCCGCAGCCACATGTGCGTGTACAGCGCGACGCAGAGCAGCGCGACCAGCTGCGGCGGCAGCATCAGCACCGCCGGGATCAGCCAGATCGACGTCATGTTGATGTGCGTGGAGCCGCTCATCCGGCGGCGGTCGCGTTCGATCCGGCGGGACAGCTCGGCCTGCACCATGCCCAGCGCCAGCAGGACCCCGAACCGCAGCAGGGCGACATCGGTGATCGCGCCGCGGGTGAACGAGGCCAGCGCCGCGACGAGGGCGATCGCCTCGACCAGAACGGCGTAGGCGATCCAGCGGGCCGGCAGCGCCCACAGCGCGAATCCGGCCATGCGGTCTATGAGCCCGTAGCGATCGACCCCTTTCGGAGAGGATCTGGACTGGCTCATACTCGACACGTCGCCCCCTTATTTCGACCGCCTCGTCCAGTGTTCAACCGGCCACGGCAGATTCGCTAGGTTCATCCGGGTGGTTCACAACCGCGATCAGGAGGTTCGCCATGACCGCAACACGAAAGACGCGCGACTAGCTCCTCCGGGTGTCCGCGCCGGATTCCGGTGCGGGCAGCCAGATATCCGGCCGGCTGGTGGTGGCACGTCGCCAGGCCACCGCCACCGGTGCCGCAATGAGCAGCCCGATCAGCCCAAACCAGCCCACCGCATTCGCCGCGCCGACACGGTCAGCGACCAGTCCGGCCACGAATGGGCTCAACCCCTGTGCGGCCATCATTCCCGCATAGGCCAGACCCAACACCTGACCGCGTACCGAATCGTGTACTCCCCGTACAATCGATGCGGTCGTCTGCATGTATGTCGCCGTGCCGAATGCGCCGGCGACGACGAATAGCGCGGCCGAGACGACCAGTCCGGGATGGAGCAGGCACAGCAGCAGCGGCACGCCCGCGGCCACGCACATCAGGGCCAGCCCGCGGGCCTGCGCGGAGCCCGGCACGAACCGCCCGAACACGAACGCGCCGATCACGCTGCCCACCGGGTCGGCCGCCAGCAGCAGGCCGAGCGTGGCGGTGGTGCCGCCGAGCTGGTCGTTGTACGGGCCGGCCAGGCCCTCGTACACGATGAACACGCCGGTCAGCCAACCGATCAGCAGCAGCGAACGCAGGCCGGAATCGTTGCGTAGCAACGAGAATCCGCCGGGCATTGATCGGTGCGCCAGGTTGACCGCGGCCGGCCGGGCCCGCACGCCGGCCCGCAGCAGCAGCGCCGAGACCAGGAACGACAAGGCATCCAGCGACAGCGCCCAGTACGGGCCGATGACGGCCAGCAGCAGACCGCCGCCGGCGAACCCGAGCACCTGGGCCGACTGGTTGGTGATGTTGCGTATCGCCATGCCGGCGAGAAAGTCCTGCTGCGGCAACACATCCGCGTACAAGGCGGCTTCGGCCGCACGGAACGGGGCGTTCAGCAGGGACACCCCGGCGACCAGCACGCACAGCACCGGGAACGGCATGCCGGGCACCGCGACCGGCGCGATCATGGCCGCCCGCAACAGATCCGCGGTCAACAGCACGCGGCGGCGGGGCAGCCGGTCGGCCAGTCCGGACAGGAAGACGCCGCCGACGAAGGACGGCACCAGGGTCAGCGCGAAGGTCAACCCGGTCAGCGCGGCCGAGTGCGTGTTGCCGTAGACCAGCACGACCAGGGCCACCCGGGCCAGCTGGTCGCCGACCATGGACAGCCCGCCGGCGGCCCAGATCGCCCTGAACTCGGCGACCGCGAAGGCCGCCCCGAACCGTCCCGCCATACGCACCGCCCCCACCGTCCGTGCTGGCACGGTAGCGAGTAGTGAGCGGAACGGGTGGTGGTCGCGGGCTTTTCACCCGCGTCGCCTAACGCGGGCGGCCCGGCACCCCCGGCCGGGTCTGCCACGGGTGCGGGCCGGCCAATGGCCGGTACTCCACGCCGATCGCGTCCAGCCTGGGCAGATGCTCCTCGGTCAGCCGGCGGGTGAAGTCGGCCAGGTCGCGCCTGCTCCGTTCGGTCCAGACCACCTCGGCGAACGCCGACAGCCGCGGGAAGGCCGCGTAGTCGACCCGGCGCGGCGAGTCCAGGTGCTCGGTCCACACGTTGGCCTGCCCGCCCAGCACCCGCTTGACCGCGTCGCCGGTCAGATCGGCCGGGATCGGGTCGTACTCGTACACATCGGACACCGTGTGGACCATGCCGACCGGGATCGGCTCGTCGCGGCGGTCGGACTCGCGGTGGTCCAGGTACACCTTCTGCTCCGGGCACATCACCACGTCGAAGCCGGCATGGGCGGCGTCGACACCGGCCCGCTCACCCCGCCACGACGCGATCACCGCACCGCCCGGCAGCGGGCCGACCTCGGCGATCTCGTCCCAGCCCATGGCTCGACGGCCATGCGTGCCAAGGTGTTCCGCGATCTGGCGGATGAACCAGCCGTGCAGCTCGGGGATCGTCTTGAGGCCACGCCGGTCGGCCTGCTCCTGGGTCCACTGCACGGTCGGCACCTCGTCGCCGCCGACGCAGATGATCTCCGACGGGAACACCTCGACCAGCTCGTCGAACACGTGCCGGTAGAAGTCCACAGTGGAGTCATCGGTGTTGAGCACGTTCTCGTTGACGCCCCACAGCGGCCACACCGGCAGCGGGTAGTCCAGGTTGCCCAGCTCCGGATAGGCGGCAATCGCCGACTGGCTGTGGCCGGGAATGTCGATCTCCGGCACCACGACCACGTGCCGGCGGGCCGCGTAGGCGACGATCTCGCGCAGGTCGTCCTGGGTGTAGAAGCCGCCGTGCGGCCGGCCGTCGGTCGTGTCGTCGGTGCGGACGCCGACCCGCGATCCCTCACGCCAGCCTCCGATCTCGGTCAGCTTCGGGTAGCGCTTGACCTCGAACCGCCAGCCCTGGTCGTCGGTCAGGTGCAGGTGCAGGCGGTTCATCTTGTGCGCGGCCAGCAGGTCGATGAACCGCAGCACGCCGTCCTTGGGCATGAAGTGCCTTGCCACGTCGAGCAAAGCGCCCCGCCAGGCGAAGCGGGGCCGGTCCTCGACCACGCCGCACGGCAGCGACCACTGCGTGTTGCCGATGGGCGCACGGCGAAACGCCTCCGGCCCCAGCAGCTGCCGCAAGGTCTGCGCCGCGTGGAAGGCCGCTTCCTCATCCTGGGCCTCGACCAGCACGCCGTCCGGGAACACGCGGATCAGGTGGCCGTTGAGCCACGGCACGATACGGAACCGGATCGTCGGGTCCGCCGCCGGCCGCAGCGGCAGGCCCGTCGCCGCCACCAGCACCTCGCGCAGCCAGGTCACCGCGGCCGGATCACCGTCCAGTGTGGTGTTCACGTCCAGCGGCAGCCTGCCGCCGGTGGCGTCCACTCGCGACGGTCGGGGCAGCAGGGTTTCGAATCCGCGCACGGACCGGATCCTAGGCAACGTCCTATGTCTAGACCAGTGATTCCGAAATCAACTCGATCCACTTGGCCACGGCATCGGCTTCGACCGGGTAATCCCAGCCACCGGGCCGCACCGCGCTGCCGACGTGGAACCACCGAACACCGTCGGCCCGCAGCCCGGGCACGTGCTCGGCCTGCAAACCACCGCCGGCCATCACGGTCACGCCGTCGGTCTCCTGCCGAGCGGCCAGCTCGCGCAGCACCGGCAGGCCGTCGGCCACGCCCTTGCCGCTGCCCGCGGCGAGCACCGTGTCGGCGCCGAGCGCCACCACGTCCGACCACGCGGCGAGCGGTTCGGCCGAGTTGTCCAGCGCACGGTGGAACGTGAACTTGCAGCCGTCGAGCTCGTCGATCACGGCCCGGCAGGTGTCGATGTCGATCGAACCGGCCTCGGTGAGCCAGCCGAGCACGAACTCGGTGACGCCGACGTCCCGCAGCGCGATGGCCTCGGCCCGGAGCTGGTCGAGCGACCACGGCGCGAAGCCGGCGTCGTCACGCAGCATGGCCCGCACCGGCAGGTCGGTGGCGGCGAGCACCCGGCGGGCGGTGGCCACCGCCGGGGTCAGCCCGTCCGCGGCCATGTCGCTGACCAGCTCGAGCCGGTGCGCCCCGCCCTCCTGGGCGGCGTGCGCGTCCCGGGCGTCGAGCGCGATGACTTCAAGCAACAGCTCCGACATGGTCTAGACCATAGGGCCAATGGGGCCGTGATCACCACCACCGATCAGGCAAGATCGCGACGCTCGAGAAAATTTTCTCAACCGGTGTATCTCCCGGCTCAAGACCCACTCCTGTCCTCATGTCCGGCCGGTTCACCCACGCCATGGGGAACGGGACGGATGGACCAGGCGTCCCACAGGCGCCGGTCGGGGGTGGCAGGACCGCCATGGGGGTGGCGGTTCCGCCAGGTCGGTACACGCGCGACAGGCGTCGGCCCACGGGGTGCCGACCGACCCGGTGTCGAGGGGGCATCGGTTCGGTCGTCGGCGGGCGGGCGGCGGTCAGCGTGAAGGACCCTTCACGTCAGCGGGGGTGTGAAGGGTTCACGGGCCGGAGGCGACTACGCCGGCGTCGGACGGGGAGACCCGACGCCGGGCCGCCAAGTCGCTTCCGGCCCTTTCGCGCGCCCATCGGGCGACGCTCGTCTGCCTTGTTGATCACACCGTGGTGTGTATCTAGTCCGTTCGTGCGATCCCTTGTTAAATCGTTGCGCTGTTCGAGGCGACTCGGCGGCACAATGAGCACGCATGGTGAACCGGGAGGGGCCGGGCCACCGTGTTGCTCCACGACAGGACGCGGTCGCACGGGGGACACGGCGCGGCGGCGTCACCGGGGAACACCAGAGGGGACGATCCATGAGCACCTTGGACGACAAGTCGACCAGCACTCCGGACGCTCTCGACCCCATCACGGTCGACGAGGTCGAGCAGGCCCTGACCGCCGGGCGGAACGGCGGCGAGACCACCGACGACGGCGGCATCCCGCACGCCGAGACCAAGCCGGCCGGGGCGGTCGCGCTGGCCGACGGCGGCGACCCGGACGGCGGCATCCCGCACGCGGAGACCAAGCCGCAGGGCGGCGTCGCGCACCCCAACGGCGGCATTCCGCACGCCGAGACCACCAAGGCGGGCGGCGGCGTCGCGCACCCCAACGGCGGCATCCCGCACGCCGAGGTCGTCCGCCCGTGAGGGCCGGCGCTGGTGGCGGGCAGCCCTCGCCACCAGCGCGAATACGTCGTTACCAATTCGTGAGTATCTGACTGCGAGTTCGCTGCTCCTCCTTGTGTCGGGACCCGTCCGGGGGTTCCCGCTCGAGTGAATGGGGCGGCGGTGGCAGCACACGGAAACACGCCGGGGGGCGTGGCCGTCATCGAGCACGATTGGCCCATCTGGGTGTGGAGAACTACACCGGGTAGGGCAGGATGCAGGCACGGGGTGCGTCCCCGTGGTGGGGGGACCGGGGCGCGCCGACGTACCTCAGACCCGGAGGTGCATCGAATGGCCGTTGACACGTGGGACGGGCTGACCGGCCACGACCCGTGGGAGGGGCTGACCGGTCACGACCGACACGCGGCGTGTCTGGTGGCGGCCAGAGGCGGCAACCGCAAGGCGCTCGACGTGCTGGTCGCCGACCTCACGCCGCTGGTCTGGCACGTCACCCGCAGCCAGGGGCTGGACAAGGTGCACGCGGAGGACGTCGTGCAGACCGTCTGGCTGGCCCTGCTGCGCCACCTCGACCGGCTGCAACAGCCCAAGGCGCTGGCCGCGTGGCTGATCGTGACGGCCCGGCGCGAGGCGCAGCGGGCCAAGACGACCGGCTTCGACCGGGAGACGCCGGTGGCGGCCGAGGACCTGGTCGACATTCCGGCCCAGGTGGACGGGCCCGAGCAGCACGCGCTGCGGGACGACCGGGACCGACGGCTGTGGGCCGCGTTCAAGCAGCTCACCGACCGCTGCCAGAAACTGCTGACGCTGACCGTGCTGTCCGGCCGGGCCCAGTACGACGCGGTCGCGGAGGCGCTGGAGATGCCCCGCGGCAGCATCGGCCCGACCCGCGGCCGCTGTCTGACGTCGCTGCGCGAGCTCCTCGACGCGGAAGGGGGCCCGCGATGAGCAACGACCGGAACGAGTTCGACGGCGTGGACATGGACAACCTCACCGAGCAGGACCTGCTCCTGCTGGCCGAGCTCGACGTGCTGTTCGACAAGGTCGACCCGGTGCCGGCCGACCTGGTCGAACGCGTGCAGTTCGCGATCGCGTTGGAGGACCTCGACGTCGAGGTCGCGCGCTGGGAGCGCGCCGAGGAGCTGGCCGGCGTCCGGGGCGCCGGCCCGAACACCGTGACCTTCACCGTGGAAGACCTGACCATCATGGTCAGCTTCGCTCCGGCCGGTGCCGGGTACCGGTTCGACGGCTGGCTGGTACCCGGGGGGCCGCACACCGTCGAGGTCCGGGTGGCCGGGCATTCGTCCACCACCGCCGAGGCCGACGAGGGCGGCCGGTTCGCGGTGGACGACGTGCCCAAGGGCACCACGCAGCTGGTGGTGCACCTGAACAACGGGACCGGTTCCAGGCCGCGGACGATCGTGACGCCGACACTGATGCTGTAGGCGACTCGATCTTTCCCCGGACGGTGGACACCACACCTTCGGCGGGGTGTGCTGGTATGTACAAGTGCCTCCGTCGTCCACTGCCGCTGCCGCGCGCCCACGCGCCGCGGCGGCCGTGTTGGACCGGGCGGCCAAACTGCATGCCGGCGCGCACCGCACCGCGCTGTCCCAGCAGTACGCCGAGGCGTCCCGGCTGCTCCGCCGGGCGCTGAAGCTGCTGGACCGGGTGCCGGCCGCCGACCAGGAACAACAGCGGCTGCGGGTCCGGGTGCTCAGCTCGCTCGCGCACACCGACGCCGAGGCGTACGGGCTGCGCGAGGGCATGCCGTCGCTGCAACAGGCCGGCCGGCTGGTGTCGTCGATGCCGGCCGGGACCCAGCGGATGACGCTGGAGGGCCTGATCGAGCGGCAGCGCGGCAACCTGCTGTGGCGCGCCGGTCGGCTGCCCGAAGCCCTTGTCGTGCTGGACAAGGCCGTCGTCGCCACGGACAAGGCGTTGGCCTCCGGCGCGCCCGTTGAGAACGGATTGATCAGCGCGCTGACCGCCCGTGCCCTGGTCAACAGCGCCATGGGCAACCCGCTCTCGGCCGGGGTCGACCTGCGCCGCTGCCTCTGGCTCGGGCACACCTATCACTCGCCGCTGACGTTGGCCATCACCACCAACAACCTCGGCGAGATGCACTACCGCATGGGCGACGCCCCGACGGCACTGCGGTACTACGAGGAAGCCGAACGGCTGATGTCGCGCGTCGCGCCGACCGCCGTGCCGAAGGTGCGGTCCGATCGGGCACAGGTGCTGCTGTATGCCGGGCTGGCCGAGGAGGCCGCCAACGCGCTGGACGAGTCCTTCGGCAGCCTGCGTGAGCAGGGCGGCAACCGCGACCTTGCCGAAGCCGAGACGTTGCGGGCCGCCGCGGCCGTGATGGAGGGCGACTTCGCCACCGCGCGGTCCTTCGCCCAGTTGGCCCGGCGGCGCTACCTGCGTCAGGAACGGCCGGCCATGGCCTGGCTGGCGTCGTTGACCGGGCTGCACGCCGCCGCCGGCGCGGCCATGAGGGCTCCTCGCAAGCCGTCAAAGGCGTTGGTACGTCAGGCTTTGGAGCTGTCCGAGGGTCTCAGCGGGGTGGCCCAGACCGACGAGTCCGCGGTGGCCAAGCTGCTCGCCGTGCGTCTCCAGCTGCGCCGTGGCGAGGTGTCCGACGCCGCCCGGCTGCTGTCCGAGGTGCCCGCGCCGCGCCGCTTCACGTCCATCGACCACCGGATGCTGCGCCGGTTGGCCCGGGCCGAGGTCGCCGTGGCCACCGGGGACCGTCGGACCGCGTTCAGCCAGGCCCGGGCCGGTTTCACCGAGCTCGGGCGGACCCGTGACCGGATGGGTGGGTTGGAGCTGGTGAGCGGCACCGCCGTGCACGGGCGGGAGCTCGGCGTGCTGGCCGTTCGGCTCGTCTTGGACGGCAACCGATCCACCGCCGACGCGCGCCGGCTGTTCGACTGGTTGGAGCGGACCCGGGCCCAGGTGTACCGCTACGAGCCGCAGCCCTCGATCGACGATCCCGAGCTGGCCGACCGGATCACCGAGATCCGGGGTCTGACCCGGGCCATGCAGCTGGCCAAGGCCGAGGGACGGCGGGTGCGGGAAATGGCCGCCCGGCACGCCGCTTTGCAGCAGGAGGTCACCCGGCTCGGCTGGCAGACCACCGTGTGGGGCCGGCCGCGCCCCGTCGCCGACCTGGCCGAGGTCGGCAAGCGCCTCGAAGACCGTGCCATGATCAGCTTCGCCGCCGTCGACGACACCTTGGTCGCCGTCGTCATCGTCGACGGCCGGCCGCGCCTGGTCCGTCTCGGCAGCGTCGCCGATGCCCGGCAGGCCGCCAAGATGCTGCACGCCGACCTCGACGCTCTGGCCCCCGACCACCTGCCGTCCGCTTTGGTCGAGGTCGTCTCCGCCTCCGCCCGGCGCCGGGCCCAGTTCCTCGACGACCAGCTGTTGCGGCCGTTGTCCTCGATCATCGGTGACCGGGAGCTCGTCGTCGTGCCGACCGGTCCCCTCTACCCCATCGCTTGGGGCGCTTTGCCTTCCTTGCGTGGTCGGCCCGTCGTCGTCGCCCCGTCCGCCACCGCTTGGCTCGCCGCTTCCGCCGACCAGCAACTCCCCGGCACCGGCCGTTCCGTTCTGGTCGGCGGCCCCGACCTCCCCGCCGCCGTCGGTGAGGTCGCCCAGCTCACCCGTTATCTGCCCGGTGCCCAGGTGCTCGAGGGTCCTCGTGCCACCGTCGAGACCGTGTTGGAGGCCCTCGACGGCGCCCAGCTGGCGCACATCGCCGCCCATGGCATGCATGAGCCCGGCAACGCCCTCTTCTCCCGTCTGGACCTGGTCGACGGCGGCCTTTTCGCCCACGAGACCGCTCGTCTCCAGCGCCCACCCGAGCAGGTCGTCCTCGCCGCCTGCGAGCTCGCCATGACCCGCATCCGCCCCGGCGACGAGGCCCTCGGCTTCGCCGGCGCTTTGTTGGCCACCGGCGTCCGCACCGTCACCGCCGCCGTCTCCCGCGTCGGCGACCAGACCGCCGCCGAGAGCATGGCCTTCTACCACCGCCGCGTCGCCGAGGGCGCCCGCCCCGCCGTCGCCTTGGCCGACGCCACCGCCGTAGATCCCTTGCGCCGCCCCTTCATCTGCCTCGGCGCCAGCAACTAGCCCCCGCGAGTCCCGCCCACAGTCACACCGAACTGCATGAAACTTGTTCATGCAGTTCGGTGTGACGCTAAGCGGGACTCGCGGAAAGGGCCGGCTCCGCGGTGCGGAGCCGGCCCTTGGCCTTGCTAGCGACTGACCTCTAACTCAGAAGTCCATGCCGCCGGCGTCCGGGGCGCCGGCCGGGGCCGGGTTCTTCTCCGGCTTGTCGGCGACGACAGCCTCGGTGGTGAGGAACAGCGCGGCGATCGACGCGGCGTTCTGGAGCGCGGAACGGGTCACCTTGGCCGGGTCGATGATGCCCGCGGCGACCAGGTCCTTGTACTCGCCGGTCGCGGCGTCGAGGCCCTCGCCGGCCTTGAGGCCCTTGACCTTCTCCACCACGACGCCACCCTCGAGGCCGGCGTTGACGGCGATCTGCTTCAGGGGCGCCTCGACGGCGACCTTGACGATGTTCGCGCCAGTGGCCTCGTCACCCGAGAGGGTGAGACCGGCGAACGCGGCCTCGGCGGCCTGCAGCAGGGCGACGCCACCACCGGCGACGATGCCCTCCTCGACGGCGGCCTTGGCGTTGCGCACCGCGTCCTCGATGCGGTGCTTGCGCTCCTTGAGCTCCACCTCGGTGGCGGCGCCGGCCTTGATGACGGCAACGCCGCCGGCCAGCTTGGCCAGGCGCTCCTGGAGCTTCTCGCGGTCGTAGTCCGAGTCGGACTTCTCGATCTCCGCGCGGATCTGCTTGACGCGGCCCTGGATCTGCTCGGCGTCGCCGGCGCCCTCGACGATCGTGGTCTCGTCCTTGGTCACCACGACCTTGCGCGCCTTGCCCAGCAGGGTCAGGTCGGCGTTCTCCAGCTTCAGGCCCACGTCCTCGGAGATGACCTGGCCACCGGTGAGGGTGGCGATGTCCTGGAGGATGGCCTTGCGGCGGTCGCCGAAGCCCGGGGCCTTGACGGCGACGGACTTGAAGGTGCCGCGGATCTTGTTGACCACCAGGGTCGCCAGGGCCTCGCCCTCGACGTCCTCGGAGATGATCAGCAGCGGCTTGCCGGCCTGGATGACCTTCTCCAGCAGCGGCAGCAGGTCCTTGACGGACGCGATCTTGGAGCCGAACAGCAGGATGTACGGGTCCTCGAGGACCGCTTCCTGACGCTCGGCGTCGGTCACGAAGTAACCGGAGATGTAGCCCTTGTCGAAGCGCATGCCCTCGGTGAGCTCCAGCTCGAGCCCGAGGGTGTTGCTCTCCTCGACGGTGATGACGCCTTCCTTGCCGACCTTGTCCATCGCCTCGGCGATGAGCTCGCCGATGGTGGAGTCGGCGGCGGAGATGGACGCGGTAGCAGCGATCTGCTCCTTCGTCTCGATCTCCTTGGCGGTCTTCAGCAGCTGCTCGGCGACGGCCTCGACGGCCTTCTCGATGCCGCGCTTGAGACCGAGCGGGTTCGCGCCGGCGGCGACGTTGCGCAGACCCTCGCGCACCAGCGCCTGGGCCAGCACGGTGGCGGTGGTGGTGCCGTCACCCGCGACGTCGTCGGTCTTCTTGGCGACCTCCTTGACGAGCTCGGCCCCGATCTTCTCCCACGGGTCCTCGAGCTCGATCTCCTTGGCGATGGAGACACCATCGTTGGTGATGGTGGGGGCGCCCCACTTCTTCTCCAGCACGACGTTGCGACCCTTGGGGCCGAGCGTCACCTTGACGGCGTCAGCGAGGGTGTTCATCCCGCGCTCGAGACCGCGGCGGGCGTCCTCGTCGAACGCGATCATCTTGGCCATTGCGGTGTGGTCCTCCGGATTATGGATGACACGGTGCTCGGCCAGGCTCGGTGCCCGCGACGGACGACCCACCGGGGTGGGCCTCACCGTCCCGACCTAACGTGTTGGCACTCGTAGGGTGCGAGTGCTAGTTCGTGTTTAGCACTCGGGGCGGTCGAGTGCAAGCAACGCGGTCGGTCAGGCGGTCAGCCAGACGATCAACACAACCAGGATCACCAGCAGCGCGGTGCCGGCCAGCACGGGCACGGCCCAGCGGGCCGCGCCGCCGTCCTCACGGAAGGTGTTGTTGTTCACGGGCGTCGGCGGGCGCAGCCGAACCGGCTGGTCACCGGCCTGCGGATAGCCGCCGTACTGGGGCTGCCCCTGGGGCTGGTACGGCCGTGGCTGCTGGAGGGGCTGCTGCTGGGGCTGGCTGGGGAACGGCTGCGAGGACGGCCCGACCGGGATCTGGGCCACCTGCACCGGCACCGGCCCGCTGGCCGGCTCGGTCCGCACGGTCGGCTGCTGGGCCGGCGGCACGGTCACGCCGGGCTGGGCCACGGTCACCAGCGCCGAGCGCGCGGCGGCCACCAGCTCGCGGCAGTTGGCGTAGCGCTGCTTGGGGTCCTTGGCCATGCCCTTGCGGATCACGTCGTCGATGCCGGCCGGCAGGTTGACCAGCTTGGTCACCGACGGCGGCTGGCTGCCCAGGTGGCCCTGGATCACCTCGGACACGCTGCCCTGATAGGGCGGCCGGCCGGTCAGGCAGGCGAACAGCACGCAGGCCAGCGAGTACAGGTCGGTACGGCCGTCGACCGGCTCGCCCCGCAGGTGCTCGGGGGCCGCGTAGGTCGGCGAGCCGAGGAAGTCGCCGCCACGGGTGCGGTGGCCGGTGGCGCCGCGGCGGGTCAGGCCGAAGTCGGCCAGGTAGACGTGCTCGCCGGCGGACTCCCGGCTGGTCACCAGCATGTTGGCCGGCTTGACGTCGAGGTGCACCAGGCCGCGGCCGGCCAGCATGTCCAGCGCCTCGCCGGCCTGGCTGACCAGGATCAGCGCACGGGAGGGCGGCAGCGGGCCGTCCTTGATCAGACTGGCCAGGTCGGAGCCGTCGACCAGCCGCATGGCGATGTAGAGCAGGCCGTCCAGCTCGCCGAAGTCGTAGAGCGGCACCACGTTGGAGTGGTCGATGGCCGCGGTGTTGCGGGCCTCGTCGACGAAGCGCTCCCGGAACTCGGGGTCCTCGGTGAGGTGTTCGGAGATGACCTTCAGCGCGACCTTGCGACCGAGCCGGTTGTCCGTGGCCCGGTACATGACGCTCATGCCGCCGCGGCCAAGGACCGCGTCGATGCGGTAGTGGCCAAGGCGCTTACCGGTCAAGTCGTCCGACACGAGGTCAGCCTAACGTCCGCGAGTTTCGCCTCGCGGCCGGTTGGTGGGAAAACGGCGGCGGCCGCGCGGGCCGCCGCCGTTCAGCGATGCTGCTTCTCTTGTGATCAGACCTTGCGGACGTCCGCGGCCTGGCTGCGGCCGTCACGGCCGGCCTGGACCTCGAACTCAACCCGGTCGCCCTCAGCCAGTGCCCTGAATCCGTCCATCTGAATCGCCGAGTAGTGGACGAACACGTCCTGACCACTGTCCTGAGCGATGAAGCCGTAGCCCTTTTCCGAGTTGAACCACTTGACCGTGCCGACTGCCACGGCGTCCTCCTTGAGATGTGGCGCACGGCGCTGGGGGCGCCGAATGGATCTCACGTCAACGTTAGCGGCGACGGGGCGTCACGCCATCTGCTTGTTGGGTGCTCTTCATGCGCCAGGATCGTTGCCGCACAGCAATTTCCGATGACTCGAACGGCGGTACCGCCGGCACCGGCCGCTATGCGGGAGGATGGGGGTCGTGACCACTTCACCGAGCCGGCTGGCGAGCGTCGACGAACACCTTTCGACGGTGTTGGGGCTGGTCGGCAATACGCCGGTAGAACGCATTCCGGTGGCGGACTGTCTCGGGTTGGCGATCGCGGAAGACCTTCGTTCGCCGATCGCGCTGCCCCCGTTCGACAATTCGGCGATGGACGGTTACGCCGTTCGGGCGCGAGACATCAGGGACGCCCCGGTCGAACTCCCGGTAACCGATGACATCCCGGCCGGAAAGACCGAACTGTCGGAACTCGCGCCG
Organism: Kutzneria chonburiensis; assembly: GCF_028622115.1. Taxonomy (NCBI): domain Bacteria; kingdom Bacillati; phylum Actinomycetota; class Actinomycetes; order Pseudonocardiales; family Pseudonocardiaceae; genus Kutzneria; species Kutzneria chonburiensis. The sequence continues at coordinate 7,895,116 of NZ_CP097263.1, read as the reverse complement.
GGCACGACGCAGCGGATCATGACCGGCGCGCCGGTGCCGCCGGGGGCGGACGCGGTCGTCCAGGTCGAGCTGACCGACGGCGGCGTGGACCGGGTGCTGATCAACGGCGAGGTCGAGCCGGGCATGCACATCCGGCGGGCCGGCGAGGACGTCCAGGTCGGCGACATCGTGCTGCACGCGGGCGCGGAACTCGGACCGGCGCAGCTGGGTCTGGCCGCCGCGGTCGGCGCGGGCGAGCTGCCCGTACGGCGGCGGCCCCGGGTTCTGGTGCTGTCGACCGGATCCGAGCTCGTCGCGGCCGGGAATCCGTTGCTGCCCGGGCAGATCTACGAGTCCAACGGCGTGATGCTGGCCGCGGCCATTCGTGCGACCGGTGCGCTGGCCGAGGTGCTGAGCTTCGTGCCGGACGACGTCGATGCCTTCCACGCGGCCCTGGCCGACCGCCTGGACTCGGCCGACCTGATCGTCACGTCCGGTGGCGTCAGCGCCGGCGCCTATGAAGTGGTCAAGGACGCGTTCACCGGCAACGGCGTGGAGTTCCGCAAGGTGGCCATGCAGCCCGGCATGCCACAGGGCGCCGGCAACTACCGGGGCGTGCCGGTGGTGACGCTGCCCGGCAACCCGGTCAGCGCCCAGGTGTCGTTCGAGGTGTTCCTACGGCCGGCGCTGCGCTCGGCCATGGGGCACGCGGTGATCCAGCGGCCGACCCGGTCGGCCGTGATCACCCAGGCGCTGCACTCGCCGCCCGGCCGCCGGCAGTTCCGCCGCGGCCGGCTCGACCACGCCGCCGGCACGGTCGACCTGGTCGGCGGCCCGGGCTCGCACCTGCTCAGCGCCCTGGCCGTGGCCAACTGCCTGGTCGTGGTGCCGGAGGGGGTCGGCGAGGTGGCGGCCGGCGATTCGGTCACGGTTGTCGGTCTTGATGCGTAGAGTCGTGTCGTGGGCATCATCGGGTGGATCGTGCTGGGCGCGATCGTGGGCTGGGCGGCCAACCTGGTCGTCGGCGGCCGCGACCGCCGGCCGCAGGGTTGCATCGTCAGCGTTCTGGTCGGCATCGCCGGCGCGTTCCTCGGCGGCTGGCTGTACCAGCTGGCCACCGGGCACCCCAACGACTTCGGCTGGAACTTCACCAGCTTCGGCATCGCCCTGGTCGGGGCGGTGATCCTGCTGGCCGTGCTGAGCCTGTTCCGCGGCGCCGGGCGGGGCGGCCGCCAGTAGCGAAAGCAGGGGCTCGCCGCCCTTGCCCTATCGTGTCCCGCGATGAACGCCAACTCGCCCGAACCAGCCGGGTTCTCCGTCAGCCACTTCCTGGACCTGGCCCGCAAGACCGTGCCGCCGATGCACCCGGGCGGCCGGCCGATCGTGGCCGGCTTCGCCGTGGGCGCGCTCGTGCTGCGGCTGCTCAACCGCCGCCTGGGCTTCCTCGGCTTCGTGGCCACGGCCTGGGCCGCCTGGTTCTTCCGCGAGCCGGCCCGCGTCACGCCGACCCGTCCGAACGTCGCGGTGGCCGCGGCCGACGGCACGGTGGCCGACGTCGTCGAGGCCGAGCCGCCGGCCGAGCTGGGCCTTCCGTTCGGGCGGATGCTGCGGATCAGCACCTTCCTCAACATCTTCGACGTGCACGTGCAGCGGCTGCCGGCCTCCGGCGAGATCACCGCCGCGCACTACCGGCCGGGCAAGTTCCTCTCGGCCGACCTGGACAAGGCGTCCGAGGACAACGAGCGCAACTCGCTGGCCATCCGCACCGAGGACGGCAAGGACCTGGTCGTGGTGCAGATCGCCGGCCTGGTCGCGCGGCGCATCGTGTGCGAGGTCAAGACCGGCGACCAGGCGGTGGCCGGCCGCACCTACGGCCTGATCCGGTTCGGCTCCCGGGTCGACCTGTACGTGCCGCTGGGCAGCAAGGTGCTGGTCGAGCCGGGTCAGCGCACGATCGGCGGCGAGACCGTGCTCGCCGAACTCGGGGCTGACCCAATGCCTTCGGGTCCCGGTGTGCGGCTGCTGCCCAACGCCATCACGGTGCTGGCCATGTGCGCCGGCCTGTCCGGCGTGCAGTTCGCCCTCACCAACAACTACGCGGTGGCGATCGGCGCGATCGGCGCGGCCGCGATCCTGGACAGCCTTGACGGGCGGATCGCCCGGCTGCTGGACGCCACCAGCAAGATGGGCGCCGAGCTGGACTCGCTGGCCGACGCCATCTCCTTCGGTGTGTCGCCGGCGCTGATGCTCTACATCTGGGCCCACGGCTCGGACAACGGGCTATGGATCGTCTCGCTGATCTTCGCGGCGTGCATGGTGCTGCGCCTGGCGCGGTTCAACACGCTGCTCGAGGACACCGAGAAGCCACCGTTCACCAAGGAGTTCTTCGTCGGCGTGCCGGCCCCGCCGGGCGCGCTGCTGGCGCTGCTGCCGATCGTGCTGTGGCTGGCCGCCGGCAACGGCTTCTGGACCTCGCCGATCACGGTGGCCATCTGGACGGTGATCGTGGCGGCGCTGATGATCAGCCGGGTCCCGACGCTGTCGCTGAAGACGATCAAGGTGCCGCCGCGCATCGTGGCCCCGCTGCTGGTCGGCGTGGTGCTGGTGGCCGCGACGGTGCTGCTGTACCCGCTGTGGGCGCTGGTCGCCGCGATGCTGATCTACCTGGCCCACATCCCGTACTCGGTGTACCGCTACTACTGGCTGGCCCGGCACCCCGAGGCCTGGTCGGTGCCGTCCCGGGAGCGGCGGGCCATCCGCCGTGCCGGCAGCGCCGCGCGGAGGTTCGGGCTGCGGCCGCCGCTGCGCCGCCGGGTGGCCGGTGCGGCCAGCCGGATCAGCCAGGTGCGGCTGCCGCGACGCAGCGAGTCGAGCACCAACGGCACCAACGGCGACGGCCGTCGCCGGGGCTGGCGACAGCTGGGGCTGCGCCGCCAGGAACGCCGCTGAGTCACGCCGGGCGTGGCTAAGCTGGCCGCGTGATCTCGCTGACCGCCCGGCTGTCCCCGTCCGCGTTGGACACCCGGCGAGGTGTCGTCCGCCTGCATCCCGAGGTGCTCGACGCGCTCGGCCTGCGGCAGTGGGACGCGGTCAAGCTGACCGGGTCCCGGGTCAGCGCGGCGCTGGCCGCGGCCAACGACGGCGAGAGCCCGCACGGCATCGTCTACGTGGACGACGTGACGCTGTCCAACCTGGGCATCGTCGAGGGCTCGGAGATCGTGGTGGCTCCGGTCGAGGTGTCGGCGGCGCGGTCCATCGTGGTCACCGGTTCGCGGCTGGCCTCAGCCTCGGTGCACCCGGACACGCTGCGGCTGGCCCTGACCGGCAAGGTCCTGACCACCGGCGACGCCGTGTCGCTGCTGCCCCAGGACCTGGCCCCGCCGCCCGGCGCCGACGTGTCGCAGGCGCGGCGGCAGCTGTCGCTGGCCATCGGCACCACGTGGACCAACGAGCTGATCACCGTGACCGCGACGCAGCCGGTCGGGCCGGTGACGATCGGCCCGAGCAGCGTGCTGACCTGGCGGGGCACGGAAATCGTGGTCGAGGAGCCGGAGCCGGAACCGGTCGTCGTGCCGGTTGAGGTGCCCCAGGTGCCCCAGGTGCCGCCGGTGCCCGTCGCCGACCTGGTCGGCCAGCAGGACCAGGCCAAGCTGCTCACGGAGTGGCTCAACCTGACCTTCCACCGGCCGGAGCTGTTGGCCCAGCTCGGCGCGTCGGCCCAGCTCGGGGTCCTGATCAGCGGTCCGGAGGGCGTCGGCAAGGCCACGCTCGTACGGGCTGTGGCGCAGAGCGTTGGTGCATCGGTCGTCGAGCTGTCGGCCCCGAGCATCGCCGCCCTGGAAGCCAACGCCGCGGCCAAGCAGCTGTTGGCGGCGATCGGTAAGACCGCCGAGCATTCGGTGCTGTTGATCTCCGACATCGACGCGCTGCTGCCGACCACTCCCCGCCGGTCGCGACGATCGTGCTCGACACGCTGCGGGCCGCCATCCGGACCGAGGGCTTGGCCCTCGTCGTCACCAGCGCGCATCCCGAGGCCGTCGATCCGCGCCTGCGGGCCCCGGAGTTGGTCGACCGGACGCTGTCGCTTCCCTTGCCAGACGCCAAGGTTCGCGTGGAATTGCTGCGGGTTCTGCTGCGCGAGGTACCCGTCGAGTCCGATGTGGACCTCGGCGAGGTTGCCGACCGCACGCCCGGATTCGTCGCCGCCGACCTGGCCGCGCTGCGCCGGGAAGCCGCGCTGCGGGCAGCCATGCGGCATTCCGACGGCGTGCTCCAGGTCAGCCAGCAGGACCTGCTCGGCGCGCTGGAGACGGTACGCCCGATCTCGATGTCCACTTCGGACACTTTGCAGACCGGCGGCCTCACGCTCGACGACGTCGGCGACATGAGCGAGGTCAAGCAGGCGCTGACCGAGGCCGTGCTGTGGCCGTTGCAATATCCGGATTCCTTTGCCCGCCTTGGGGTTGCACCGCCGCGCGGGGTGCTGATGTACGGGCCGCCCGGCTGCGGCAAGACGTTCCTGGTACGGGCGCTGGCCGGCAGCGGGCGGCTGAACGTGTTGTCGGTCAAGGGCGCCGAGCTGATGGACAAGTTCGTCGGCGAGTCCGAGCGGGCCGTACGCGAGCTGTTCCGGCGGGCCGCCGAGGCCGCGCCCACCCTGGTCTTCCTGGACGAGGTCGACGCGCTGGCCCCACGCCGCGGCCAGTCCTCCGACTCCGGCGTGGCCGACCGGGTGGTGGCCGCGCTGCTGACCGAGCTGGACGGCGTCGAGCCGCTGCGGGACGTCATCGTGGTCGGCGCGACCAACCGGCCCGAGCTGCTCGACCCGGCGCTGCTGCGGCCCGGCCGGCTGGAGCGCGTGATCTACGTGCCGCCGCCGGACGGCGAGGCCCGGGCCGAGATTCTGCGCTCGGCCTCGAAGAACATGCCCCTGGCCTCCGACGTCGACCTGGCCGCGCTGGCCGCCGAGCTCGACGGCTACTCCGCCGCCGACTGCGCCGGCCTGGTCCGGGAGGCGGCCCTGACCGCCATGCGGGAGTCGCTGTCGGCCGCCGAGGTCACCGCCGCCCACCTGGCCAAGGCCCGCACCGCCGTACGCCCCTCCCTCGACCCCGCCCAGCTGGCCCAGCTAGCCGCCTACGCCGACTCCCGCAAGCTTTGATGTCAGGAAGGGCCCCTTACTGACGTTGAACGTCAGTAAGGGGCCCTTCCTGACGTTCAACGCGAGGATCGGTCCCTTGATCTTGGGGGTCAGCCCTTTTTGGGTGGGCTGTAGTCGTTGGTGACGATGACGATGACGCCGGGGTCGGCCTGCTGGATGCCGTCGAAGCGGGGCATGGACCGCATGTGGAAGGCCGCCGCCAGGGCGTTGGCCTCGGCCTCCTCGGCGGTGCCCGGCCGGAAGTACACGGTGGACGTGCCGATGATGCCCTGCGAGTAGTTGCCGACCGTGGGAACGGTGTAGCCGGCGCTGCGGAAGTCGTTGGCGGCCTGCTCGGCCAGGTGCGGGATGGTGCCGTTGTTGTACACACGCACCGGCTCGGACTGCGGGTTGCCGCCACCGCCGGCCGGCGGCTGGGTCGCCGAAGTGGTGGTCGTGGTGGCAGCCGGCTTGGACGTGGTCGTCGTCGGGGCCGGCGTGGTGGTGGTCGGCTTGGCCGGGCCGGACGTGGTCGTGGTGGCCGGGGGCGGCGTGGTGCTGGTGCCGCCGGCGTTGTTGCCGCCACCGGAGGAGGGGAGCAGGCTGATGACGCCCATCACGAGCGCGATGGCCGCGACGGCCAGCAGGACGATGCCGGCGATGCGGGCGGGGCGGGCAGGGCCGCCGGTGGGCTCCGGCGTGCTCATCGGGGCTCGAACCCCAGTCGGCGGGCCGCGCGGGCGCGCTGCCTACCGGCGCGCAGCCGGCGTAGCCGCTTGATCAGCATCGGGTCGGCGGCCATGGCTTCCTGCTTCTCGATCAGACCGTTGAGCACCTGGTAGTAACGGGTCGAGGACATGTCGAACAGCTCGCGGATGGCCTGCTCCTTGGCCCCGGCGTACTTCCACCATTGACGTTCGAACGCCAGGATGGCGTGCTCTCGTCGGGTCAGGCCCTCGGCAGGCTCGTCCACCTGCGTGATGGCCTTCACGGCGTCCATCTGGCTCCTCGCCCCTCACGGTCGCGGATCCCTGCGGTCGCAGGAATCACAGCCGTGTGATTCCCAGGCGACCATTCAATCACGTGATCTTGATTCGGGCCGTCGGCGTACCCCGGCGCGTCCCGAAGGAGCGAAGCCTACCGACCACCCCTGACAATGATCTTGCGCTGCCGGCCCCTAGGGTCGGCACATGGCGATTCACCCGATCCGTGTGGTTGGCGACCCGGTGCTGAGCACCCCGACACGGCCGGTCACGGACTTCGACGACGGGCTGCGCACCCTGGTCGCGGACATGTACGAGACGATGGCCGCGGCCAACGGCGTCGGTCTCGCGGCCAACCAGATCGGCGTCGACCGGCGGGTGTTCGTCTACGACTGCCCGGACGACGAGGGCAACCGGCACAAGGGTGTCGTGGTCAACCCGACGCTGGAGACCTCGGCCCGCCCGGAGGGCATGCCCGATCCGGACGACGACTTCGAGGGCTGCCTGTCGGTGCCGGGCGAGACGTACCCGACCGGCCGGGCCGACTGGGCCAAGGTCACCGGCTTCGACGACAACGGCGAGCCGGTCGAGGTCGAGGGCACCGGCTTCTTCGCCCGCTGCCTTCAGCACGAGACCGACCACCTCGACGGCCTGCTCTACCTGGACCGGCTGGTCGGCCGGAACGCCCGTGCGGCCAAGAAGATGCTCAAGCGCAACGGCTGGGGCGTGCCCGGCCTGTCCTGGGACCCGGCGGTCGAGCCCGACCCGTTCGCCGACGAGGACGACGAGGACTGAGTTCTCACGTATGTGAACAACCGGGCCGGTCTGCGTGCCCGTTCGGTCGACCATTGATCCACGGCGCGTGACCGGACGTCTCCCTCTCGTAGGGCGCCACATCTGGGAGGCACAGTCATGGGCAGGGTCGTCGTCACGGCCACCACCTCGCACCGGCGCGCCATGCGCACCATCGTCGACGCGCTGGTGCAGCGCGGCCACGAGGTCGAGCTGATCACCGGGCTCGAGCCGCCGACCGGCCGCGCCCTGGTCGACCAGCACCGGCGGCTGTGCCGGCTGCTGGCCGAATCGGGCGAGCCGACGGTGGTGGTCGGGGACGTGGCGTTCCAGGGGACGCTGCCGCTGAGCTACGGCGCGCCCGGCCCGAAGCCGTCGGCGCTGATCCTGGTCGGCACCGAGCCGTTCTCGCTGAGCAGCATCGACACCGCGCCGGCCGGCCTCGGCCTGCCGCCGGACCGCACGGCCGCCGGACGGGAGCGCAACCGCCGCGCCTACGAGTACGTGCGGGATGCGCTCGGCGGCGTGCAGGAGGAGTTCGTCGAGGCCATGCGGTCGGTCGGTGTCACGCACGATCCGCTGCCGTTCGTGCTGGACGCGCCGATTCTCGCGGCCGACCGGTTTCTCCAGCTGTCCGTGGAGGAACTGAGCTACCGGCGCAGCGACACGCCCTCGCACGTGCGTTTCGTCGGTGCGCTGCCGTCGACCCGGATCGACGGCGACGTGGTGATCAGCGACGGCACCTTCGACACCGTGCAGCGGGCTTTGCGGCAGGCCAAGCCGCTGGTGCTGACCGGCCGGTCGGCCGACCAGCTGGAGAGCAACACCCGGGCCGCCGCCACCGGCGCGGCGCTGTACCTGGCCACGGACAAGCCGTCCGAGGACGACATCAAGCAGGCCGTGCGGATCGTGCTGTCCGACCCGACCTATCGGGGCAACGCCGAGCGGCTGGCCGCCGAGTACGCGCGGCTCGACGCCCTGGCCAGCATCACCGACGCCGTGGAGTCGTACCTACGGCACTAGCAGCAGTTTTCCCGTGGTGGCACGGGATTCCAGGTCGGCGTGGGCCTTGGCGGCGTCCCTGAGCGCGTAGCGGCCGCCGATGTGCACGCTGACCTGCCCGTTGCGGACCAGGTCGAACACCTCGTTGCTGCGCCGGATCAGCGCCTCCCGCGTCGGCACGTGGTCGGCCACCGCGGCGTACGACAGCAGGATGCTGTTGGGCAGGTCCATCGGCGTCAGCGTCGGCACGCCCATGAACGGCCCGTAGTAGACGTGCACGCCGTGGCGGCGCAGCGACAGCTGCGAGGAGCGGAACGTCGGCGCGCCACCGCCGTCGTAGACCACGTGCGCCCCTTCGCCTCCGGTCAGCTCACGGATCCGGTCCTCGAAGCCGCCACCGCTGGACACCAACACGTGGTCCGTACGGGCCGCGGAGATCTTTTCCGGCCGGGACACCAGGCCGATCGAGGTACCGCCACGGGCCCTGATCATCTGGGTCAGCATCGATCCGACACCGCCGGCCGCCGCGTGCACGACCGCCGTGTCGCCCGGCTTGATCGCGTACGTCTCGGTGGTGAAGTGGTTGGCGGTCAGCCCCTGCATCATCACCGCCGCCGCGGTCTCGTCCTCGATGTCGTCGGGCAGCTTGACCAGCGACGATGCCGGCGCGAGGACCAGCTCCGCGTAGCTGCCCGGCACGTAGAACCAGGCCACCCGGTCACCGACGGCCAGCTCGACACCGTCGCCGACGGCCACCACCCGGCCCGCGCCCTCCACGCCCAACGTGACCGGCGCGCCCCAGCCGCCCATGCCGGTTTCCCGGGCGCCGATGTCCATGTAGTTCACGCCGATCGCCGTCGGCCGCACCACCGTTTGCCCTGGTCCGGGCGTCGGATCCGGGAGCTCGGTCCAGGCCATGACCTCCGGGCCGCCGTGCCGTTCGATGTGGATTGTTCGCATGTCATCGAACTTAGGAAGACAAAAATGGACCCGCAAGTACAGAACTCAGGCCTCGCGCCGCCACGGCACGCTGGGCAGCCCGGCCAGGTCGGTCAGCGAGCGGGCCCGCACCAGCTCGTCGTAGCGCTCGGCCAGCACGTGGGCCCGGATCCGCTGCGCCTGCGAGGTCGTCGGCAGCTCACCGAGCAGCAGGAACGGCATGGTCAGCCGCCAGCCCTGGACGATCGTCTCCCGCTGGCGGTGCGGGGCCCGCAGCACCATCCGGGCCACCCGCATGGCGTGCTCGTTGCCGGTCATCCGCTCCGGGTAGCCCATGTGGTCCCAGGCCCAACGGTTCTCGTCGGCCACCCGGCAGCGCATACAAGGCAGGTCGCCGGTGCCCAGCTCGGCCCCGCAGGTCTGGCAGCGCAGCAGCGTCATGGCCACGTCGGTGCAGGTCCACGGCAGCTTGCCGACGTCCTCCAGCAGCACCAGCTCGGCCAGCTCCAGCTCCGGGATGCCGGACACCTCGACCAGCGGCCGCCAGTCCAGGGTCCAGAACTGGTCGACCAGCTCCGCGCACACCAGGCACGTCGGATAGCCGCGGCCGGCCAGTTCGCCGCAGGCCGGGCAGTCGATGACCGCCGTCGGTCGGACCGCCCGTCGAGCGCCGGGTGGAAACGGTTGATCGTCTGCCACCGGCACAAGGTACGCGACCGAGGCTGGCAGGAACCGCCGGCATTCGCTAGCGTCGGGGAGCCGACAACTGAACACCGCGGGAGCTCGCACCACAGCGGGCTGAGAGGGCGGCTGGGTCATCTCCAGATCCGGCGCCGCCGACCGCCTGAACCTGACTGGGTAATGCCAGCGTAGGGAGGAATCGCCATGACGTCTCTTGACGACCGGGTCCGGCCCACCGTGACCACGGGTCCGATCCAGGGTTCACACAAGGTCTACGTCGACGGTCCGGACGGTGTCCGGATCCCGATGCGTAGGGTCGAACTCACCAATGGCGAACACCTTGACCTGTACGACACCTCCGGCCCCTACACCGACGACACGGCGGTGGTCGACGTCCAAAGTGGACTGTCGAAGTTGCGCGAATCCTGGGTGGCCGAACGGCAGCCCGTCAACGGCGCGGTGACGCAGCTGGCCTACGCCAAGGCCGGCATCATCACCAAGGAGATGGCCTTCTGCGCGGCCCGCGAGGGGGTCGACCCCGAGTTCGTGCGCAGCGAGGTGGCCATCGGCCGGGCGGTGATTCCGGTCAACCGCAAGCATCCCGAGTCCGAGCCGGCCATCATCGGCAAGAAGTTCCTCGTCAAGATCAACGCCAATATGGGCAACTCGGCCGTCTCCTCGTCCATCGAGGAGGAGGTGGACAAGATGGTGTGGGCCGCCCGCTGGGGCGCCGACACCATCATGGATCTGTCCACCGGCAAGCGGATCCACGAGACGCGGGAGTGGATCCTGCGCAACTCGCCGGTCCCGATCGGCACCGTGCCGATGTACCAGGCGCTGGAGAAGGTCGGCGGTGACCCGACCAAGCTGAACTGGGAGATCTACCGGGACACCGTGATCGAGCAGTGCGAGCAGGGCGTCGACTACATGACCGTGCACGCCGGCGTGCTGCTGCGCTACGTGCCGCTGACGGCCAAGCGCGTCACCGGCATCGTGTCCCGCGGCGGCTCGATCATGGCCGCCTGGTGCCTGGCGCACCACACGGAATCCTTCCTGTACACGCATTTCGAGGAACTCTGCGACATCCTGCGGGAGTACGACGTCACCTTCTCGCTCGGCGACGGGCTGCGGCCCGGGTCCATCGCCGACGCCAACGACGCCGCCCAGTTCGCCGAGCTGCGCACCCTCGGCGAGCTCACGCACATCGCGCGGGCCAAGGACGTGCAGGTCATGATCGAGGGCCCCGGCCACGTGCCGATGCACAAGATCGTGGAGAACGTGCGGCTGGAGGAAGAGCTGTGCGGCGAGGCGCCGTTCTACACGCTCGGCCCGCTGGCCACCGACATCGCGCCGGCCTACGACCACATCACCTCGGCCATCGGCGCCGCGCAGATCGCCTGGGCCGGGACCGCGATGCTCTGCTACGTCACGCCCAAGGAGCACCTCGGCCTGCCCAACCGGGACGACGTCAAGGTCGGCGTGATCACGTACAAGATCGCCGCCCACTCGGCCGACCTGGCCAAGGGACACCCCAAGGCGCAGGAGCGGGACGACGCGCTGTCCAAGGCCCGCTTCGAGTTCCGCTGGACCGACCAGTTCAACCTGTCGCTCGACCCCGACACCGCGCGGTCCTTCCACGACGAGACGCTGCCGGCCGAGCCGGCCAAGACCGCGCACTTCTGCTCCATGTGCGGGCCGAAGTTCTGCTCGATGCGCATCACCCAGGACGTCCGCAAGTACGCTGAGGAGCACAACCTGTCCTCAGTGGACGCCATCGAGGCCGGCATGGCCGAGATGTCCGCGGAGTTCCAGGCGCACGGCAAGCAGGTGTACCTACCTGTAGTGGAGGGGTAAATGGGGGCTACTCCCCTCGGGCATTGACCATCGCCGGCACGGATTCCGGCGGTGGCGCGGGCGTGCATGCCGACTGCCGGACGTTCTTCGCCTGCGGCGTGCACGCCACCACCGCGGTCACCGCGGTCACCGTGCAGAACTCGGTCGGGGTCTCGGGTTTCCACGAGATCCCGCCCGAGGTGGTGGCCGCGCAGATCGAGGCGGTGGTGACCGACATCGGCGTGACGGCGGCGAAAACCGGCATGCTGGCGTCGGCGCCGATCATCGAGGCCATCGCGGCGACGATCGACAAGGTCGGCATCGGCCGGGACCACAAGATCCCGTTCGTCGTCGACCCGGTGTCCGCGTCCATGCACGGCGACCAGCTGCTGGCCGACAACGCGTTGGCCGGCTTGAAGAGTCTGCTGTTCCGGCGGGCGTCGCTGGTCACGCCCAACCTGGACGAGGTGCGGCTGCTGACCGGCATCGACGTCCGGCGCCGGGACCAGATGCTCGACGCGGCCAAGGCCATGTTCGACTTCGGACCGCAGTGGGTGCTGATCAAGGCCGGGCACCTGCGTGAAGACCCGGAGTGCGTGGACATCCTGTACGACGGCGTGGCGGTGATCGAGCTGCCGGGGCCGCGTTTCGACGTCCAGCACACGCACGGCAGCGGCGACACGCTGGCCTCGTCGATCACCTCGGCGCTGGCCAAGGGCGCGACCATGCCGGCGGCGGTCGAGTTCGGCAAGCGCTTCATCGTGCAGGCGGTGCGCAACGCCTACCCCCTCGGCCACGGCACCGGCCCCGTCTCCAACTTCTGGCGCCTCTCCGAGGCGCAGTTCTGAGTGTTGGAAGGGGGCCTTCCTACACTCCGAGTGCAGGAAGGCCCCCTTCCAAGCGTCAAAGGCTGCCGTTAGCCGACGGGCTGGGGCGCGGTCTGCTGGGCGGCGTCGTAGGCGGCGCGGGAGCGTTTGATCTCGTTGAAGTTGGCGGCGGTCCAGTTGTTCAGGGCGATGAGGTAGCCGCTGATGCTCTCGCCCAGCGGGGTCAGCGCGTACTCGACGCTCGGCGGCGTCGTCGGGTAGACCTTGCGGCTGATCAGGCCGTCCCGCTCCAGGCTGCGCAGGTTCTGGGTGAGCACCTTGGGCGTGATACCGGCCACCTCGCGGCGCAGCTCGCCGAACCGGTGCGGCCGCTGGGCCAGCTTGCCGATCATCAGCGCGGTCCATTTGTTGGCCACGAGGTCCAGCACGTCTCGGCACGGGCAGGCGAGAAGATACGGGTCCCAAGCGGTATCCATCAGGTACCTACTTTACAAATTAGTGCGTACTAGCGGTTGTGTACCAGCTCCCCCAGGATGACTGAGCAGTCAACCGATGGGAAGGGACAGATCGAGATGCGAGTCGTGCGCCAGACCGAGCTCGGCGGGACCGACGTGCTCAAGGTGGTCGAGGTCGAGCGACCCGAGCCGGGGCCGACGGAGATCCTCGTGCGGGTCAACGCGGCCGGCGTGAACCCGGTGGACTGGAAGACCCGGGAGCACGGCGTGTTCCTGGGCACGCCGCCGTTCGTGCTGGGCTGGGACGTGTCCGGCACGGTGGAGCAGGTCGGCTTCGGCGTCAGCTGGCTCAAGCCGGGTGACGAGGTGCTGGGCATGCCGCTGTTCCCGAAGGAGGCCGGCGGCTACGGCGAGTACGTGGTCGCCCCGTCGCGGCAGTTCGTACGCAAGCCGGCCGGGCTCAGCCACTTCGAGGCCGCGGCGCTGCCGCTGGCCGGCCTGACCGCGTGGCAGGCGCTGGTCGACGACGTCCAGGTGCAGGCCGGGCAGCGGGTCCTCGTGCATGCCGCGGCCGGCGGTGTCGGACACCTGGCCGTGCAGATCGCCAAGGCCCGCGGCGCCTACGTCTACGGCACCGGCCGCGCGGTCAAGCACGAGTTCCTGCGCGGCATCGGCGTCGACGAGCCGATCGACTACACCACCACCGACTTCACGCAGGTCGCGCGGGATGTCGACGTCGTTTTCGACCTGATCGGCGGCGACAACGCGCTGCGCTCGGTGGACGTGCTCAAGCCCGGCGGCACGGTGTTCGCGGTGCCCGGCGGCGTCAGCGAGGAGCTGGCGGCCAAGGCCGCGCAGCACGGCGTGCGCGCCACCGGCATCCTCGTCGAGCCCGACCAGCGTGGGCTCGAAGGCCTGGTCGACCTGATCACCGCGGGCAAGCTGACCGTCCGCGTCGACCAGGTGCTGCCGCTGGCCGAGGCCGGCAAGGCGCACGAGCTCGGCGCGGCCAACCAGCTCACCGGCAAGCTGGTGCTAGACGTCCTCGGCCACTAGCGCCTCCAGCGCCGGCACGGCGGCGGCCAGCGCGGTCCGCTGCTCCTCGGTCAGCCGCTCCAGGCGGTTGTGCAGCTCGTGCAGCCGCTCGGAGCGGACCCCGGCGATGATCTGCTCGCCGGCCGCCGTCGCCCGCACCAGCGAGGCCCGGCCGTCCTGCGGGTCGGCCTCCCGCATCACGTAGCCGGACTCGACCAGCGCGGCGATGATCCGCGACAGCGTCGGCGGGGCCACCCCCTCGCGGGCGGCCAGGTCGCCCAGCCGCATCGGACCCTTGTAGGCCAGCGTGGCCAGGGCCGAGATCGAGCCCTGGCCGAGGCCGGGCGACCCGCTGCGGCGCAGGATCCGGGACAGCCGGCCGACCGCCAGGTACAGCCGCGTGGTCTCGTCGACCGTAGCCGTCGTCGTCGACATCGCCACGACACTCACTCCTCGGGTAGGTGGTCACCTACCGTTCATGATGACTCAGCGCGCCGGTGAGGACGCCTGAGCCCAGAACCGTTGCGGAATTCTCCCCGCAAGTAGGGCCGAACGGCCCGCTTCCACTGCCCCACGCATCGCCGCCGCCATCCGCTCCGGATCCTGCGCCCGGGTGACGGCCGTGGCCAGCAGGACCGCCGAACAGCCCAGCTCCATGGCCTGCGCGGCGTCCGAGGCGGTGCCGATGCCGGCGTCCAGGATCACCGGCACGCCGGCCCGGGACACGATCAGCTCGATGTTGTGCGGGTTGCGGATGCCGAGACCCGTGCCGATGGGCGAGCCCAGGGGCATCACCGCGGCGCAGCCGACCTCCTCCAGCCGCAGTGCCAGCACGGGGTCGTCGTTGGTGTACGGCATCACGACGAAGCCGTCGTCGACCAACTGCTGGGCGGCGTCGAGCAGCTCGACGGAATCCGGCAGCAGGGTCCGGTCGTCGGCGACGACCTCCAATTTCACCCAGTTGGTCTCCAGGGCCTCCCGGGCCAGTCGGGCCGTGAGCACGGCCTCGGCCGCCGTGCGGCAGCCCGCGGTGTTGGGCAGCGGCTCGATGCCCAAGCGGCGCAACAGGTCCAGCACGCCGGTGCCGCCGGTGGCGTCCATCCGGCGCATGGCCACCGTGGTCAGCTCGGTGCCGGCGGCCAGCAGCGACCGCTCCAGCACGGCCAGATTGGCCGCGCCGCCGGTGCCCATGATCAGCCGCGAGCCGAACTCGCGGTCGGCGATGACCAACGGATCGTCCACTTCAGCCTCCTGCACCGCGGTGAGCACTTCGACCGAGCCGCCTTGCGCCAGTGCCGTGCTGGCCCAGTCGGCCCGTCGCACGACCTCGCCGTCCACCGCCACCGCGATGCCCCTTGGCGGGGCGTCGATGGCGGCGAGCGCGTCGGCCACGGTCGACCCGTCGGCCAGCTCGCGCTCGGTTCCGTTGACCACGACCAGCACTTCAGCCTCCCCGTTGGTGACGGCCAGCAGCCGGCCCGGATCGGCGGCGCGCGCCGGCTCCGGTGGTTCACGGCCGGCCAGCAGGTCGACCACCGCCTCGGCGGTGATCGGGGCGAGCAGGATGCCGTTGCGGTGGTGGCCGGTCGCGGCCAGCACGCCCGGCTCCAGCCACCCCAGCAGCGGCAGGTTGTCCGGGCTGCCCGGCCGCAGCCCGGCCGCGCATTCCAGCACCGCGTACTCGCCGATGCCCGGCAGCACCCGTTCGGCGTCGCGCAGCAGGTCCCGCACGCCGCCGACCGTCACCTCGGTGTCGAAGCCCGCCTCGTACTGGGTGGCCCCCAACACCAGGCCGCGGCCGTCCCTCGGCACGAGGTAGACCTGCCGGCCCTCGACCAGCGCGCGGACGGTTCGTTTCGGCGGATCCAGGGCCCCGTCACGGGCTTTCAGCCGCAGGACCTCGCCCTTGACCGGCCTGATGACCTTGGCCAGGCCTTCGTACAGGCCGCCGCTCCAGGCGCCGGCGGCCAACACCACGGCGTCGCATTCCACCGTGGATCCGTTGGCCAGCAGCACTTCGCCGGCGCTGACCTTGGTCGCGGCGACGGCGACCGGCCGCATGCCGGCGTCCACCGCCGCCTTGCGCAGCGAGGACAGCAGCACCCTGTTGTCCACGGCCAGGTCCCCGGGCACCAACAGTCCATTTCGGACGGACGTGCCCAGCGACGGCTCCAGTCGCCTTGCTTCCCGCGCGGTCACTCTTTCCACCGCACGGCCCAGTCTGGCGAGAAAATCCGCCACGCCGTCAAGTTCCGCCCGATCGGCCGCGTCCACCGCGACGACCAGGGTCCCCTCTCGGCGTAGTCCACCATCTTTTCCAGCCTGGCAGCGAATTCCGGCCAGCGGTCCAGCGACGCGCTGCCCAGGGCCAGCACGTGTTCCTCGCCCGGCCACGCCTCGGTGACCGGCGCGAGCATGCCGCCCGCCACCCAGGACGCGCCCGACCCCGGCGCGGCATCGATGAGCTGCACCTGGTGGCCCGCCTCGGAAGCGGCCCAGGCGACCGACAATCCGACGACTCCACCACCGACAACGGCGACCTTCATGACACATCACGCTCCCTGCGCCGGCATGACCCGGATCAGGTTCGACGGTCGGAGCTGGCAAGCTCCCTCTCAGCCCGGTACTTCCAGGCTCCCGTGCGGACCAATGGGCTCTACCGTAGCACCCGTGCCAGCACTGGATGGAGATCAGATCAGGAAGCGGCTCGCCGACGCACGGCTCTACCTGTGCACCGACGCCCGCACCGGTACCAACGACCTCGCCGAGTTCGTCGACGCCGCACTTGCCGGCGGCGTGGACATCGTGCAGTTGCGGGACAAGGGCATGGAGGCGCGGCACGAGCTCGCCGCCCTCGAGGTCATCGCCGAGGCCTGCGCCCGCCACGGGGCGCTGCTGTCGGTCAACGACCGGGCCGACATCGCCGTCGCCGCCGGGGCCGATGTGCTGCATCTGGGACAGGACGACCTGCCCGTGCCGCTGGCCCGCCGCATCGCCGGCGACGACATCGTCATCGGCCGGTCCACCCACGACTTCGCCCAGGCCGACGCCGCCGCCGCGGAGCCGGCCGTGGACTACTTCTGCACCGGGCCGTGTTGGCCCACCCCGACCAAGCCCGGCCGCCCGGCCCCTGGTCTGGATCTCGTGCGCCACGTGACGTCTTCGCGGCCCTGGTTCGCCATCGGCGGCATCGACCTGGCCCGCCTGGACGACGTCCTGGCCGCCGGCGCCCGCCGCGTCGTGGTCGTCCGGGCCATCACCGCCGCCGAGGACCCCCGCGCCGCCGCCGAGGCATTGAAGGCTCGCCTGGTGTGAGACCCCCACCTGAGTGGCTCATTTGAGGACCCCCACCTGAGTGGCTCATTTGGCCTCTGGAGCCAAATGAGCCACTCAGGTAGAGCAAAAGACGCCCCGGCGGCCGGCGTGCAGGGAGGGGTGCCGGCCGCCGGGGCGGAGGTGGGCTTGCAGGGGAGCCCACCGGGGAATCAGCTCGTCACGAGCCGTAGTCCATAGGTGTTCAGCGCCGGGGCCACCGGGCTGAAGTACGTGGTGCCGCCGTGGGTGCAGTCGCCGGAGCCGCCGGAGGTGACGCCCTGGGCCTGGCCGCCGCTGATCCACGCGCCGCCGGAGTCGCCGGGCTCGGCGCAGACGTTGGTCTTGGTCAGGCCGGTGACCGTGCCCTGCTGGTAGACGACGGTCTGGTTCTTGGCCTGGATGGTGCCGCAGTGCCAGCCGGTGGTGGAGCCGGAGCGGCAGACCGTCGCGCCGACGGCCGCTTCGGCCGCGCCTTTGACCGCGACGGAACCGCTGGCGCCGGCCACCGTGCCGGCCAGCGTCCACTGCCCGCTGGTCACGTCGACCTTGCCGTAGTCGCCGCCGGAGCCGAAGTGCGAGCCGTTGATCCGACCGAGTGAAACCTGGTTGTACCCGAATGCACTACCGCCGCCGGCCGTGCAGTGCCCGGCGGTGACGAAGTGCTTGCCGCCGGCGGCGTCGGTCGCGCTGAATCCGACCGAGCACCGGAAGTTCGAGCCGTACCACGCGTCGCCGCCGCGAACGGCGTACAGCGGCCTCGGCCGCTCCGCCACGATCTCCGTCCGCGCGGCCGTTCCCGCAGTCCGGACGAACGCCTCGGTGGCCGGCGAATGGTCGAGAACCTGGACCACGACCTGGTCGGTCGGCAGGTCGACGTACCAGCCGACGACTCCCGTCGGCACCGGCACCTGACGAAGTCCGTCCGCGACGGCCGCCAGCTGTGCGTCCGTTCGGGTGACGACCCTTGCCTCAACACCCGCCGCGCGCACGCGCGTCACAAATGTGACGTCAGTCACTGCCACCACGGCCTGGCCGGACGCCGCGTCGAACCAGGAGCCGCCGAAGATCGGCCCGAGGACTGTGCGCAGGGTTGCGACCTGGGCATCGGCGCGATCCTGCCGGGCGAACCTGGCCATCGCCCGGGCGGGTGACAACCCCAGATCGCGGCTCAGCGCGGTCGCTACATCGGGTGATATGACCACACCATTCGTGGACGTATCGACAGAGACGGGCGCAGAGGCTGCCGCTGCCGGTACGCTGACAGTAGCGGCGAGGCCAATGAACAACAGGGCAGCGCCGGTGAGCCGAGCCGCAGCAGTGCGGTTCATCAGACGTCTCCCTCATCTTCGGATGCGGGGACTCGGGAGTGGCGGTTGCAGGGACCCCTTCCCGAGCCTTTCAGGGGGACGGGCGGTGGGGCGGCGGCAGGGGTCGCCCCACCTTCCCCCATCTCTGACTCTTCGAGTCGCATGGGTCGTCGCTGCCACAGCCGCCAAATTCGCCTCCCCCAGAAGACATCCGATCCGTTGGGCACGCCGCCGAATGTCCTTCGGCGGAGAGTCCGATCGGGCGCAAAGCGTGTCACATGATCCGACCGCGTGGGTACGACGCGTAGCGGTTAACACTTGACGTTTAAGTAACGTCGCGCATAAATGCTGTTCCATACCGCCGGGCGCGTTCCGTTGCCCGTCCGGACGCCCTCCTGACCGTTCGGCTTATCGGCGGCGGTCGAACTACCCGAAAAGGCGGCAGCCCGCTTGGCCCCTGGCGAGCCGGGCTCCGAGGAGCTAGTCAGTTCGCCCCGGGCGGCGGGTTGCCGCTGGTGCCCGTCGGCTGCTGCCCGGTCGTCGTCGTGGTGGTGGTCGACGTGCTCGTCGAGGTGGACGTGCTGGTCGAGGTCGACGACGGCGGCGTGCTGGAGGTGGTCGTCGGGGTGGTGGTCGACGTGGGCGTCTGTGACGTGCTGGTCGGCGTGGTGCTGGACGGAGGCGGAGTGCTGCCCTGCCCCGGCTGCCCGAACAAGGCGCCGACGGTGGTGCGCTGGCCGTTGCCGGAGGTGGCGTGGCCGTCGAGCAGCTCGACGCCGGTCAACACGCCCATGCCGAGCAGGAAGGCAGCGGCGACGGCGCCGGCCAACATGGGCCAGCGGCGCTTGACCGGCTCCTCGGGCGGCGGCGCGACGGTGAGCCGAACCGTCTCGGCGTCGTGGGACGCGCCGACGGGAGGCTCCTCGGTCTTGATCCGGGCGGTGACCCGGGTACGAGCGGCGTGGATGGAACGCTCGTACATGGCCGTGCCCACGGTGCCGACGATGCTGGCCAGCCCGGCGCCGGCAACCGTGCCGGCGACCCCCAGCTGAGAGCCCAACACGGCCGCGGTGACCGACGCCAACGCGCCCGCCGCGACCTGGGTCGGCTTGATGTCCAGCGACTTCGTGCCCTGCTCCTTGCTCATCTCTCCCAATCCCCTACCGCATCTACCAACGCACAAGACGCGGCGGGCACTCCCGGGGTTGGAGGATCGTGAGCACGAACACGCTGTTCAGTCCACTATGGACGATCGAATCGGCACCACGTGGGTCGGCGGCCCTTCCACGCCACAGTGCAGGCAATCCCCCGGATGCGGGGAATCCTCGACAACGGACGGCGTAGTCGGCTGGCCCAGAACCTTGTTGTCGATGAAAAACGCGGTCAGACCGCCCAGCACGGCGGCGATTGCGCAAATCAGCAAAGCCATCTGCCAGCCGGCGGTGAGCGCGGCCGGATCGCTGTACCGCTCGCCGGTGATGCCGGCGGCGGCGGGCAGCACGGCCACCGCGAGCAGGGAGCCGGTCCGGGCCACGGCGTTGTTCACGCCGGAGGCCACGCCGGCGTGTCGGTCCGGCGCGGCGGCCAACACTGTGGCCGTGACGGGGGCGACGGCCAGCAGCAGGCCCAGGCCGAACACCACGACACCGGGCAGCACCCCGGTCAGGTACGACGCACCGGGCACGGCCCAACGCAACATCACCATGCCCACGCCGACCAGGATCGGCCCGACGATGAGCTGCACCCGCGGCCCGATGCGCTGGGCCAGCTTGCCGGACTGGGCCGACAGCAGAAGCATGATCACGGTGATCGGCAGCCCGGCCAGTCCGGCGAACACCGGCGGGTAGTGCAGCGACACCTGCAACTGCATGACCATCAACATCATCACGCCGCCGAGCGCCGCGTACAGCAGGAACGTCAGCAGGTTGGCCACGGTGAACGTGCGGTTGGCGAACAGGTCGGGCGGCACCAGCGGATTGCGCTCACGGAGCTGGAGCACGCAGAACCCGGCCAGCGACGCCACGCCGACGACCAACGCCACCAGCACGATCGGATCGCCCATGCCGCGGGCCGGCCCCTCGACCAGCGCCCCGGTCACGCCGGCCAGCCCCAGCGCACACAGCACCGTGCCGAGGATCTCCGGACGGCCGGTCATCTCGGCGTCCTTGGACTCCGGCACGTACCGACGGCACAGGTAGATGCACAGCACGGCGACGGGCACGTTGACCAGGAAGGCCAGCCGCCAGCTCCAGGCCTGGATGAGCAGGCCGCCGACCAGCGGCCCGACCGCGGTGGCCACGCCGCCCAGGCCGGACCACGCGCCGATGGCCCGGGCCCGGTCGTCGTGGGCGAAGGCCGACTGGAGGATGGCCAGCGAACCCGGGGTCAGCAGCGCCCCGCCGATGCCCTGGAGCACCCGCGCGGCCACCAGCACCCCGGTGGTCGGCGCGAGGCCGCACAGCACCGAAGCCAGGCCGAACCAGACCACGCCCACCTCGAACATGCGCCGCCGGCCGTAGCGGTCGCCGAGCGAGCCGGCGACCAGGATCAGCGAGGCCAGCGACAGCAGGTAGCCGTCGAGCACCCACTGCAACCCGGTGACCGACGCGCCGAACTCCGCGCCGATCTTGGGCAGCGCGACGTTGACGATGGTGCCGTCCAGCATCGCCATGCCGGAGCCGCAGACGGTGGCGGCAAGCACGCCCCGTGCCTGCGCGCTGCCCCAGCGCACACCGGTCGCCGGATACCCCATGGTGGTCATGGCAGCACGGTGCTCCCGCCCTACCGGGCAATGCAAGCCAAGGTCGACGTGTGCACGACTTCGTGTCACTTCTGTCGGCAAATTCGCCCTTCCACCCGGGCCCCGGCCTGGCTAGCGTCCGGCCCATGGCCGAAACGCGAGCACTGCGCAGTCACGGCTGGTTCGCCGACCAGGGCGTGCTGGGCTTCACCCACCGGTCCTGGCTGCGGAACCTTGGTCATCCCGATCATGCCTTCGACGGCCGGCCGGTGATCGGCATCTGCCAGACGGCCAGCGATCTCACGCCGTGCAACGCGCACCTGCGGGAGATCGCCGAGCACGTCAAGCGGGGCGTGTACGAGGCCGGTGGCCTGCCGATGGAGTTCCCGGTCACCTCACTGGGCGAGATCCTGATGCGCCCGACCACGATGCTGTTCCGGAACCTGGTCTCGATGGACGTCGAGGAGACGCTGCGGGCCAATCCGCTGGACGGCGTGGTGCTGCTGACCGGCTGCGACAAGACCACGCCGGCCCTGCTGATGGGCGGGGCCAGCGTGGACCTGCCGACGATGGTGGTCGGCGGCGGCCCGATGCTCAACGGACGGTTCCGCGGCAAGCAGCTGGGCTCCGGCACCGATGTCTGGCGGTTCGCGGACGCCCGTCGCACCGGCGCGATGTCCCAGGCCGACATGAACGCGGCCGAGGCGTGCATGTCCCGTTCGGCCGGCCACTGCAACACCATGGGCACCGCGTCCACGATGGGCTGCTGGGCCGAGTCGATGGGCCTGTCGCTGCCCGGCATGGCCGCCCTGCCGGCGGTGGACTCGCGCCGCAAGGCGATGGCTCACGTGGCCGGCAACCGGATCGTGCAGCTGGTGCGCGAGGACGTGCGGATGTCGTCCATCCTCACGCGGCAGGCGCTGGAGAACGCGGTCGTGGTGAACGCGGCGATCGGCGGCTCCAGCAACTTCGCCGTGCATCTGCTGGCGCTGGCCGGACGTCTCGGCATTCCTTTCGACCTGAACGATCTGGACCGGCTGGGCCGATCGGTGCCGCTGCTGGTCGATCTGATGCCGGCGGGCCGGTTCCTGATGGAGGACTTCTGTTACGCCGGCGGCCTGCCGGCCGTTTTGCGCGAACTGGGCGACCGGCTGCCGCATCCGGACGCGATCACCGTGACCGGCGGCACGGTCGCGGAGAACGTCGCCGACGCCGAGGTTTTCGACCGAGAGGTGATCAGGACCGCCGCCGATCCACTGCGGACGGACGCCGGACTGGCTGTGCTGCGCGGCAATCTCGCGCCGGACGGGGCGATCATCAAGCCTGCCGCCGCGTCACCTTCGCTGCTGCAACACATCGGCCGTGCGGTGGTGTTCCACGGCGTCGAGGATCTGCACGCACGCATCGATACTGTCGAATGCGATCGGGACAGCGTGTTCGTGCTGACCGGCGTCGGCCCCCGCGGCTTCCCCGGCATGCCGGAGGTCGGCAACTTCGGCCTGCCGCGCAAGCTCCTCGAGTCCGGTGTGGACGATGCCGTCCGCATCTCCGACGGCCGGATGAGCGGCACCGCCTTCGGCACGGTGGTGTTGCACGTGGCCCCGGAGTCGGCGGTGGGCGGCCCGTTGGCCCTGGTCCGCGACGGCGACGTCATCGAACTCGATGTCGACGCACGACGGCTGCACCTGGCCGTGGACGACGCCGAGCTGGCCGCCCGGAAGGCGGCCTGGACGCCGCCGCCCCGCGCCGCCGAGCGCGGCTGGGTCCGGCTCTACGTCGATCACGTCAGCCAGGCCGACCGTGGTGCCGACCTGGACTTCCTCGTCGGTGGCTCGGGGGCGCCGGTACCTCCGGGGAACCACTGACGAGCCGGGCTCAGTCGCTCGGCCGGTTCAGCGTGGCCACGAACTTGTAGCGGTCGCCGCGGTAGACCGAGCGCACCCACTCCACCGGGTTGCCCTCGGTGTCGAAGGAGTGCCGGGACAGCAGCAGCATGGGCAGACCGATGTCGGCGCCGAGCAGCTCCGCCTCCTCGGGCGTGGCCAGCGCCGTCTCGATGGTCTCCTCGGCGTGCCCCATCTCCACCCCGAACCGCTCGCGCAGCACCTGGTAGAGCGAGCCGCCGGAGCTGACGTAGCGCCGCAGCCCACGGAACCGGCCCAGCGCCAGGTGCGTGGTCTCCAGGGCCATCGGCTCGCCGTCGGCCAGCCGCAGCCGGTGCAGGCGCAGCACCTTGGCCCCGGCCCGCACGCCCAGGTAGCGGGCCAGCTCGGCGTCGGCGGCGTCCTCAGAGGCCTCCAGCAGCCGCGAGGACGGCTGCCGGCCCTGGGCCAGCATGTCCTGTGTGTACGAAGACAGCTGAAGCCGCTGCGCCACCTTGGGCTCGGCGGCGAACGTGCCCTTGCCCTGCACGCGCAGCAACCGACCCTCGACGGTCAGTTCGGCAAGCGCTTGCCGAACGGTGGTGCGTGACACGTCGAAGTCCGCGGCCAACGAGCGTTCCGTCGGTATCGGCGACCCCGGCGGCATGGACCGCAGCAGGTCGAGCAGGTGCCGCTTGAGCCCCCAGTACTTGGGCTCACGCTGCGCACGCGATCGCAGTCCGGCGTCGTTGCCACCGGCCGGCGAGGTTTCGAGCATGGCCTCCTCCTAAAGCTCCGCCCACTCCCCAGCGAACAGGATGCCTTGTCAACCGCTGGCTGCGCGATCACACCCCCGGTCATTCGTCGGATGACTTTGCAACGGTCTCGCAACGACCTTGACATCGAGTGTGGCACGGCACACTCTTTTTCCTCATTGGTCTACACCAAATTGGTCTGCACCAGACGAGGTTGTCCGGCAGGTGAGCCGGGTTGGAGGGCGGAGAAAGTGCTGCGTAGAAAGTGGATCGTGGCGGCGGTTGGCGCCGCGGCGGTGTCGATGGTCGCGGCCGGCTGCGGCGGCGGAGCCAGCAGCGGCAGTGGTGGCGACAAGACCCTCACGGTCTGGCTGATGAGCGGCTCCGCTCCGGACGCCACGGTCGCGGCGATCGACAAGGACTTCGAGGCCGCGCACCCGGGCGTCAAGGTCAAGTACGAGGTCCAGCAGTGGAACGGCATCGGTCAGAAGCTGACCACCGCCCTGACCAGCGGCGGGCCGGACGTCATCGAGCTGGGCAACACCCAGGTCGCGCAGTACAGCTCGACGGGCACGCTGCTCGACGTGACCGACGCGGCCGGCGACCTGAACGGCAGCCAGTGGCTGTCCGCGCTGAAGGAGGAGGGCGCCTGGCAGGGCAAGCAGTACGGCGTCCCGTTCTACGCGGCCAACCGCGTGGTCATCTACCGCACGGACCTGTTCCAGCAGGCCGGCATCACCGCGCCGCCCACCTCGAACGACGAGTGGCTCAGCGACCTGACCAAGCTCAAGGGCATCCAGGGCGTCGACCCGCTCTACCTGCCCGGCCAGGACTGGTACGTCTGGCTGTCGTTCCTCTGGGACCAGGGCGGTGACCTGGCCACCAGCAGCGGCGACACCTTCAAGTCGGCGATCAACTCGCCGGCCGGCAAGGCGGCGTTCGAGTTCTACAAGAAGCTCGGCGACACCTCCGGCTCGCCCGCGCCCAAGGACGCCGACGAGGCCACCCCGCAGCAGTCCGACGTGGTCGCCAAGGGCAACACCGCCAGCTTCATCGGCTTCGGCTACGAGCTGGCCGCGGTGGAGAAGGCCAACCCGGCCCTGAAGGGCAAGTTCGGCGCGTTCCCGATCCCGTCCAAGACCGCCGGCAAGACCGCGCCGGTGTTCCTCGGCGGCTCGGACCTGGCCATCCCGGCCAACACCAAGAACGCCGACCTGGCCAAGGACTGGCTGAAGATCGAGACCAGCGCCAAGTACCAGGGCCAGCTGGCGGCCAACGGCGTCGTGCCGGGCACCTCGACCGACAGCAGCGCGCTGGACAGCACCGCGACCGGCAAGGCGATGGCCGCGGGGGCCAAGAACGGCAAGGGCACGCCGACCACGCCGAAGTGGGCCGCGGTCGAGGCGGACAACCCGATCAAGGCCGCGCTGACCGCGTACCTGACCGGTCAGAAGAGCCTGGACCAGGCCGTCGCCGATGCGGACGCCGCGATCAACAAGTCGTTGAGCGCGAGCTGACCTGGTGTCGGTGACGACGAAGGCCGCGGTGCCGGCGGGGACCACCCCGCCGGCACCGCGTTCCACTGTCTCGGGCGGTGGGTCGGGGATCAGCACGTTCGTGCGCCGGCTGTTCAGCCAGCGCACGCTGCCTTACCTGCTCCTGCTACCGGCCACGGCGACCATCCTGGTGATGCTCGGCTGGCCGGTGCTTTCCGTCTTCCTGACCAGCTTCCAGAAGCTGGACCTGGGCGAACTCGTCTCGGGCAAGGTCGTCTGGAACGGTCTGGACAACTTCAAGACCATCCTGACCGACGACGTGTTCTGGGCGGACACGCTGCGGACCGTGCTGTTCACCGCGGCCTGCGTGATCGCCACCGTCGGCGGCGGCCTGCTGGTCGCGCTGCTGATGAAGCACGTGCTCGGCTGGGTGCGGGTGGTGCTCCAGCTGGCCCTGGTGCTGGCCTGGGCGATGCCCATCCTGGCCGCCACCACGGTGTTCCAGTGGATGTTCGACCAGAACTACGGGATCCTGAACAAGACGCTGGTCGAGCTGGGTTTCTCCGGCTTCCACCACTACTCGTGGTTCCAGACCGGGCTGAGCACGATGACGGTGATCGTCATCCTGATCACCTGGCAGGGCATCCCGTTCGTGGCCTTCACCCTGTACGCCGGCGTGCTGGGAGTGCCGGCGGACCTGTACGAGGCGGCGGGCCTCGACGGCGCGTCCAGCTGGCAGACCTTCCGCTCGGTCACCTGGACCGCGCTGCGGCCGCTGGTCAACGTGGTGATCTTCCTGTCGCTGCTGTGGGACTTCAAGGTGTTCACCCAGGTCTGGGCCATCCGCCAGGGCGGACCGGACGGCGGCAGCCAGACGCTGCCGACGTTGCAGTACCTCAAGGGCATCGCCACCAGCCACTTCGGCGCGGCGGCGGCGGTCAGCGTGATCATGATCCTCTGCCTCGTCGTGCTCACCGCCCAGAACCTGCGGCTGATGCTGCGCACCGAGGAGGTGGACTGACATGGGGCGGACCAAGAAGCGGCTGGTCTCGGTGGTCGGCCTGCTGGTCGCGGTGCTGTTCGCGTTCCCGATCTACTGGATGATCGCCACCGCGCTCAAGCCGGCCAACCAGCTGCTGTCCGACAGCTACGACCTGGTGCCGCTGGGCCTGACGTTCCAGCACTTCATCGACGGCATCAGCAAGGACGGCTTCGTCAGCTCGCTGGAGAACAGCGTCAT
The DNA here is from genome assembly GCF_028622115.1 of Kutzneria chonburiensis. Lineage (NCBI taxonomy): Bacteria > Bacillati > Actinomycetota > Actinomycetes > Pseudonocardiales > Pseudonocardiaceae > Kutzneria > Kutzneria chonburiensis. The sequence continues at coordinate 7,868,735 of NZ_CP097263.1, read as the reverse complement.
CGTGGCGCTGTCCGCGGTGATCTTCGCCCTGGTCGCCGGCCTGCTGGCGGCGGTGCCGCTGGCCCGGCTGCGGTTCCGTGGGCGCAAGGGTTTCCTGCTGCTGGTGCTGGTGGCGCAGATGGCCCCGTTCGAGGCGCTGCTCATCCCGATGTTCCTGATGATCCGCTCGTTCGACCTGCTGCACGCCCTGCCCGGGCTGATCCTGGTCTACTTCGCGGCCGCCCTGCCGTTCACCGCGTGGACGCTGCGCGGCTTCGTCAAGGGCATCCCGGTGGACCTGGAAGAGGCAGCCATGGTCGACGGCTGCGGCCGGTGGGCGGCGTTCCGCCGGGTCACCCTGCCGCTGCTGGGCCCCGGCCTGGTGGCCACCTCGGTGTTCAGCTTCGTCACGGCCTGGAACGAGTTCCTGTACGCGCTGACGTTCCTCCAGAACGGCAACGTGACGCTGCCGGTGTGGCTGTCCAGCTTCGTCTCGGTGTTCGGGACGGACTGGGGCGGCGCGATGGCCGCCTCGACCGTGTTCACCATCCCGGTGCTGGTGTTCTTCCTGTTCGTGCAGCGCAACCTGGTCTCGGGGGTGACCGCGGGCGCGGTGAAGGGCTGAGCCCGGAGCGCGCCGATGGACTACCGTCAAGGGCACGTCGGACCTGGGCCGCCGCCACAGTTCCCAGAACTCAAGGAGCACGATCATGACCCGCCAGACCGAACCTTCGGCCGGGCAGCACATGAGTGCCGAGGTCGCGTCCCAGCCGAAGATCTTCGCCGACCTCGTCGCGCGGCGCGGCGAGATCGCCGAGATCGCGGCGCAGGTGTCGGCCCGGCGGCCCCGCTTCGCCCTGCTGGCGGCCCGTGGGTCCAGCGACCACGCCGCCCTGTACGCCAAGTACCTCATCGAGGTGCTGCTCCAGCTGCCGGCCGGGCTGGTGTCGCCGTCCACGACGACGTTGTACGGTGCCCAGCCCGACCTCACCGACGTGCTGATGATCTCGGTCAGCCAGAGCGGCGGGTCGCCCGACCTGCTGGAGGTCACCGAGTCGGCGCGGGCCCGCGGCGCCTTGACGGTCGCCGTCACCAACACGCCCGACTCGCCGTTGAACAACGCCGCCGAGCTCTCGGTGGACGTCGGCGCCGGCCCCGAGCTGGCCGTCGCCGCCACCAAGACGTACTCGGCCACGTTGTTGGCCCTCTACCTGCTCATCGACGCCGTGCGCGGCGGCACCGCCGAGCATGCGGCGTCCCTGGGCGAGCTGGCCCAGCAGACCCTGGACGAGTCCGCCTCGGCCGTCCAGGAGGCCGTGCAGCGCTTCCGCTTCGTCGACCGGGTGCTCACCACCGGCCGTGGCTACTCGTCCGCCACGGCCGCCGAGGCCGCCCTCAAGCTCGCCGAGACCAGCTACCTGTCCGCCCGCTCGTACAGCGGCGCCGACCTGTTGCACGGTCCCGTCGCCGCCGTCGACGCGGAGACCGGCGTGCTGGCCATCACCAGCGCCGGCAAGGGCGGCACGGCGATGTCCGAGGTGCTCGACGTCATCCACTCCCGTGGCGCCGATGTCTTCGCCGTCGGCTCCGCCGCCTCGCGCGTGTCCGCAGCGCTGCGGATCCCGGTCGCCGAGACCGCCGAGGAGGTCGCGCCGATCCTCGAGGTGCTGCCCATCCAGCGGCTGGCCCTCGGGCTGTCGTTGGCCCGCGGCGGCGACCCCGACAGCCCGCGCGGCTTGAACAAGGTCACCAAGACCCGCTAACCACAACCCCCGCGAGTCCCGCTCACAGTCACACCGAAACGACGAAACCAATTCGTCTTTTCGGTGTGACGCTAAGCGGGACTCGCGGGGTTAGTTGCCGGCAGTGGCCAGTTCCGCGTAGTCGTCCACCTCGGCGTCGAAGGCGACCTCACCGTCGACCCAGACCTTGCGCGGACGCAGGTCGTCGTCCCACCAGACGAGATCGGCGACGGCGCCCGGGGCGATGCGGCCGAGCCACTTCTCGCCGATGACGTCGGCCGGGGTGCGGGTGGCGGCGATGAGAGCGTCCTGTTCGGACACGCCGAGCGAGACGATGTTGCGGACGGCGCGGTCCAGCGTGAGGGCGCTGCCGGCGATGGTGCCGTCGGGCGAGCGGGGCACGCCGGCCTCGGTGAGCAGCACGTCGGCGCCGCCGAGGCGGTAGCGGCCGGGCGGCATGCCGGCGGCGGCAACGGCGTCGGTCACGAGGGCGACGCGCGGGCCGGCGGCGGCGAAGACCAGTCGGCAGATCGGGCCGGCGACGTGGGCGAGGTCGGCGATCAGGCCAAGAGTGAAGCGCGGGTCGGTCAGCGCGATACCGGGCACGCCGGGCTCGCGGTGGGTCAGCGGGCTCTGGGCGTTGAACAGGTGGGTGACCATGCTCGCGCCGGCATCGGCGGCCTCGGTGGTCTGGGCGGCGGTCGCGTTGCTGTGGCCGACCGACACCACCACGCCGGCGTCCACGAGCCGGCGTACGGCCTCCAGGCCGCCGGGCAGCTCCGGGGCCATGGTGACGATCTTCAGGGCCGCGGCGACGATCTCGTCGGCCAGCAGGAGGTCGAGATTGGCCGGCGCGGGCGGGACCATCACGCTGGCGTCGTGCACGCCGTGCCGCACCGGGGACAGGAACGGGCCTTCCAGGTGCAGGCCGAGCGGCCGGGCCACGCCGGTCGTCGGCAGCGCGGCCGAGGCGGCGACGACCGCGTGGGCCTGGCGCAGCACGGTCGGCACCGGGGCGGTGATCAGCGTGGGGAGGAAGCGGGTGACGCCGGTGGAGGGCAGGGACTGGGCGACCGTGCGCATGGCGGCCGGGTCCACGTCGGCGAAGTCGACGCCGAAGGCCCCGTTGATCTGGACGTCGACCAGGCCCGGGGTCAGGATGCCGCTGGTCAGCACCTCGGTCGCGCCGGCGTGGTCCTCGGTGACGTCGACAAAACGGCCGCCCCGGATCCGCACCGCGACCGGGCCGGTGACGGCCCCGCCGACGAGTGCTCGTGGCGCTGCGACTACGGCGTCCAAATTGCCCTCCATTGGTCCAGACCATTAGACGGTACGGGCAGTGGCGGCCAACGTCCAGTCAATTATCCACCATATGAAGATAAATCTGGTCGGTTTCTGACACGATACTCCGTTCGGCGGATGCGCGCACCTCGACGGCGTCCCGACGATCACGGTTTCGGCCCTCATGACGCATACTGGGAGGCGGAAACATCCGAGGTCTGGCGAATCGATTCGAGGCGGTCGTGGCAGTCACCGACGACGCGATCCTGCGCGTGAAGGAGATGATCGTCTCCGGGGAGCTCAAGCCGGGCGACCGGCTGCCCCGGGAGGCGGACCTGGCCGAGCGCCTAGGCCTGTCGCGGAACTCGCTACGCGAGGCCGTGAAGGCGTTGTCGCTGGTCAGGGTGTTGGACGTGCGTCAGGGCGATGGCACGTACGTGTCCAGCCTGCGGGCCGACGACCTGCTCGGCGCGCTGTCGTTCGTGCTGGACCTGCACCGCGGCGAGGACTCCTTGCTGGAGGTCCTGGAGGTGCGGCGCATCCTGGAGCCCGCCGCCGCGGCCATGGCCGCGCAGCGCATCGACGATGCCGAGGTCGCCGCCCTGCGTGAGCTGTGCGACGCCGCGGCCGCCGCCGAGTCCGTCGAGGAACTGGTCGAGCACGACCTGGAGTTCCACCGGCGCGTCGTGCAGGCCGGCGGCAACGCCTATCTGGCCCAGCTGCTCGACACGCTGGCCGGGCCGACCGTTCGGGTCCGAATCTGGCGGGGCATCACGCAGGCCAGCGCCGTGGACCGGACCGTGGCCGAGCACCGGGCGATCGTCGACGCGCTGGCCGCGCGGCAGCCCGACCTGGCCCGGTCGTGGTCGACCGTGCATGTGGCCGGGGTCGAGCAGTGGCTCAAAGACCTGGCTTGATCCCGTAGACGCGGGCCGCGGTGTCGCCCCAGACCGCGTCCTGCTCCGTCTCCGAGAGGCCGCCGAGTAGCTCCTCGGTGGCCTCTACGACCTGCGCGTACGAGGCGTGCAGCAGGCACACCGGCCAGTCCGAGCCGAACATCAGCCGTTCAGGTCCGAACGCGTCGATGACCGTCTCCACGTACGGCCGCAGGTCCGCGATCGTCCAGTCCTTGCTGGCCTCGGTGACCAGGCCCGACAGCTTGCACGTCACGTTGGGCAGCTGAGCCAGCTCCTTGACGCGCGTCGCCCAGGGCTCCAGCTCACCCGTAGTGATCGGAGGCTTCGAGCAGTGATCAAGCACGAAGCTCGTGCCGTCGAGCTGCTTGGCCGCCTCGATGGCCGCCGGCAGTTGGTGCGGGTAGGTCAGCAGTTCGTAGACCAGGCCCGCCTCCCCCACCGCTTTCAGTCCGTTGAGGACGTCGGTTCGGGTCAGCCAGTTCGGGTCCGGCTCCCCTTGCACCTGGTGGCGGATCCCCTTCAGCCAACGTCCGCCGTGGCCTTCCTTCAGGATTGTCAGCGTTTCCGCCACGTCCGGGGCCGTCAGGTCCGTCCAGCCCGTCACCGCCCGCACCAGCGGTGACTCCTCCGCCAGCGCCAGGAATTCCGGCGTCTCCTCCGGCACCGTGATCGTCTGCACCAGCACGCTCGCGTCGATCCCCGCCGCACTGCTCAGCGGCGTGAGGTCGTCCAAAGTGAACGTCCGGTGCAGCACGTCGGCGACCTCCGGCGCAGCCGTCCACGGCTGGTCCCGGACCGCCAGGTCCCACATGTGGTGGTGCGAATCAACCCTCATGAAGCCACTCCCGGCGTCGGCACGTCGGCACCCAGCAAACCCTCGGCCTTGAGATCCGCCCACAGTTCTCCCGGCACGGTGTCGGCCAGCAGCTGGGCGTTCTCGGTGATTTCCGACGGGGTGCGGGCACCGACGGCGATGGCTTTCACCGCCGGGTGGCCGAAGGGGAACTGCAAGGCGGCCTGGGGAAGGACGGCCGAGTGCCGCTTGCAGACGTCGGCGATGCGCCGGGCGCGGTCGATCACCTCGGCCGGGGCGGCGGCGTAGTTGTAGGTGGCGTCGGTCGGGACCTCGGGGCGGGCCAACAGACCCGAGTTGAAGATGGCCACCGCGACTACGGAAACGTTGCGCTCCAAGCACAACGGGAGGAAAGAGGCCAGGGAATCCTGCTCCAGCAAGGTGTAGCGGCCGGCGAGCATGACGTAGTCCAAAGAGGACTCACGGATGAAGCGCTCGGGCATCTGCCACTGGTTCATGCCGACGCCGATGGCGCGGATGACACCCTGCTCCTTCAACGACTGCAACGCCGGCAGCCCCTCGGTGAGAGCCTGCTCCCAATGGTTGTCGGGGTCGTGCAGGTAGACGATGTCCACATGGTCGACGCCGAGCCGCTCCAGCGAGGAGTCGAGCGACCGGCGGACACCGTCGGCGGAGAAGTCCCACACCCGGCGATGGGTTGCGGGGACGAGAAAGCCTGCGTCATCGAGCCCTCCGCCGCCGAAGGGCTCGAGGACGCGGCCGACCTTGGTGGAGATGACGAACTCGGACCGGGGCCGATCGGCCAACGCGGCGCCGAGACGACGTTCCGACAGACCGAGGCCGTAGTGGGGAGCGGTGTCGAAGTAGCGGACACCGGCGTCCCAAGCGGCATCGACGGTGGCCCGGGCGTCTTCGTCGGACACCTCGGTGTACAGGTTCGCGATCGGCGCGCCGCCGAAGCCGAGTCCGGAGATCACGGCAGAGCCCAGACCAGGTTCACCGACGGCTCGGCACCGGAATAGTCGTCCTGTACCTCGAGCAGCTCGGCCATCCGGGCCTGCCACGGCACGTTGGCCGGGTGCTCCTCGAGGAAAGACCGCATGTGCGCGTAGTCATCGACCTCGACGAGGTGGAACAGGTCCCGGCCGGACCGCCAGATCCGCCACGAGTGGACACCGGCCTCGCGTAGCGCGGCGTCCAACTCGGTCGGGATCACGGCATGCACGGCCTCGTAATCGGCCTCCCGCCCCGGCTTGAGCCGGGTGTGCAGGGCGACGGTCTCCACTAGTCCTGGGCCTTTCCGGTCGTCAGCCGCGCGAGGACGAGCGCACCGAGGATGATCGCACCCCGGATCGCGAGGAACCAGTACGGATTGGCGTGCGCCAGCGTGAGGATGTTCAACACCAGCCCAAGGCACAGCACACCGCACAGCGCACCGAACAGGGTGCCCTTGCCGCCGTTGAGGCTGACACCGCCGAGCACGGCCGCGGCGAACGCGTCGAAGATCCAGCCGTTGCCCTGGCTGGCGCTGACCGAGCCGAGTCGGCCGTACATCATCGCGCCGGCCAGCGCGGCAAGGACGCTGGCCAGGATGATCACGACCACCGCCACCCGGGTGGTACGGATGCCGGCCGCCTTGGCCGCGGCCTCGTTGCCACCGATGGCGTAGAGCGAACGGCCGTGCCGGAAGTAGCCGACAAAAACGATGGCCACCGCGAACACCACCAGGAAGATCCAGATCGACGCGTGCAGGCCGAACCAGGTCGCGTTGCCGAGATAGGCCAGCGACGGCACCGAGGCGGACAGCGACTGGCCGACGGTCAAGCCCTGCTGGACACCACGAACGGTGATCAGCATGCCCAGCGTGATGATGAAGCCGGACAGCTGGAGCCGCAGCACCAGGAACGCGTTGATGGCGCCGACCAGCACGCCGGCCAGCAGGCAGACCGGCAGCGCGGTCCACTCCGGCAGCCCGAGGCCGAGCCCGTGGTCGGCCGTCGGCAGCACCAGCACCATGGCCAGCGCGGGCGCGAAGCCCAGCGTCGACTCCAGCGACAGGTCCATCTTGCCGATGATCAGCACCAGCGCCTCGCCGAGCACGACCAGGCCCAGTTCCGACTGCTGCTGCACGACGTCGAGCAGGTTGCCGGTGGTCAGGAAGATCGGGCTGGCGATGAAGCCGACGATCAGCAGCACCACGATCGCCGGCAGCAGCGCCAGATCGCGCAGCCGGGCCACCTGCAATCGCGGCCGGGCGGCGGCCGCCACCGGGGTCGACACGTCACTCACCACTGCTCTCCCCGATCCCTTCGATCACACTCACCAGCTCGTTGTCGGTCCAGCCGGCGGGGAACTCGCCGGCCACCGAGCCGTGGAACATCACCAGCACCCGGTCGCACGGCCGCAGGTCGTCCAGCTCGTCCGAGATCACCAGCACCGCGGCGCCGCCGGCGGCCGCCCGGTCGACGGCGTCCAGCAGGTTCTCCTTGGACTTCACGTCCACGCCGGCCGTGGGGTCCATCAGCACCAGCAGCGCCGGATCACTGGACAGCGCCCGCGCCATCACGACCTTCTGCTGGTTGCCGCCGGACAGGTCGGCCACGTCCTGGTCCGGCCCGGACGTCTTGATGTCAAGGTCGGCGATCATCTTCTCGGCCACCTCGGCCCGCTTCCGGCCGGAGATGAAGCCGAACCGGCCCAGCCGCTTGGTGATCGGGAAGGTCGAGTTCTCCCCGATGCTCATGCCGGGCACGAAGCCCTCCTTGTGCCGGTCCTCCGGCACGAAGCCGACGCCGCCGGCCAGCGCCGCCGGCACGCTGCCCGGCTTCAGCGTCCTTCCTTGCACGGCAACGGTTCCGGCGTCGGCCTTGCGCAGCCCGACAATAGCCTCGCCCAGCTCGACCTTGCCGCTGCTGCCGGAGCCGGCGATGCCGACAACCTCGCCCTTGCGCACCGAGAGGTCGATGCCGCGGAAATGCTTGCCCAGAGCCAAACCCTGAACGTCCAGCACGGAATCGTCGGCGATCGCCGGCCGGTTGGAGCCGGCGCCGAGGCCGACCGCCTCACCGGTCATGGCCTCCACCAACTGGTCCTTGGACAGGTCGGCCACCGGACTGGTGACGATGTGCCGGGCGTCCCGGAACACCGTCACCGTCTGGCAGATCTCGAAGATCTCCTGGAGGTGGTGGGAGATGAACAGGAAGGTCACGCCGGCCGCCCGCAGCGAGCGCATCCGCTCGAACAGCCGCTCGATGGCCGGCGCGTCCAGCTGCGCGGTCGGCTCGTCGAGAATGATGAACTTGGCCCCGAAGGACAGCGCCCGCGCGATCTCCACCAGCTGCCGCTGCTCGACCGTGAGGTCGACGGCATCGGTGTTCGGATCGACGTCCACGCCGTACTCGGACAACAGATCGCCCGCGGTGCGACGCAGCCGGGACCAGCTGATCACCGGTCCGCCGTCGAGGTTCTGCCGGTTGATGAACAGGTTCTCGGCGACGGTCAGGGTCGGGATGATGGTGGACTTCTGGTAGACGCAGGCCACCTTGGTCCGCCACGCCTGACGGTCGGACAGGGCCGGCGCCGGCTCGCCGCGGAACGTGATCTCCCCGCTGTCCGGCCGGTTCAGGCCGGTCAGCATGGAGACCAGGGTGGACTTGCCGGCGCCGTTGCGTCCGACCAGCGCGTGCGTCTCACCGTCGGCGACGGTGATGTGCACATCGTTGAGCGCGACGGTCTGCCCGAACCGTTTGGTGATGTTGCTGGCCTCGACTGCGTTCATCACTTCGCTACCTGGTTGCCCCAGAGGCTCTTGTCGTCCACGTTGTCCTTGGTCACCAGCGGGGCCGGCAGCTGGTCCTCCAGCTGGCCGTTGCCGACGTCGAGGATCGTGCTGTTGTGGTCGGTCGCGCCGGGCTTGAACGTCTTGCCCTCGACCGCGGCCTTGGCGTAGAACAGCGCCCACTTGGCGTACAGGTCGGCCGGCTGCGACACGGTGGCGTCGATCTGCCCCTGCCGGATCGCGTCGAACTCCTGCGGGATGCCGTCGTTGGAGATGATCGAGATGTGCCCGGGCTGGCCGGCCGGGATCAGGTGCCCGGTGGACTTGAGCAGTTGCAGCGTCGGGGCCAGGAACACGCCGCCGGCCTGCATGTAGATGCCGTTGATGTCCGGGTTGGCGGTCAGGTCGGTCTGCAGCGCGGCGGACGCCTTGGCGCCCTCCCAGTTCGTCGGCTCGGCGAACACCGTGATGCCCGGGTAGTTCTGCTTCATGCAGTCGCCGAAGGCCTGCGAGCGGTCCCGGCCGTTGATCGAGGACAGGTCGCCCTCGAACTCGACGATCTTGCCCTTGCCCTGGAGCTTGTCACCGAGGAACTTGCAGGCCTTCTCGCCGTACGCCTTGTTGTCCGCGCGGACAACCATGTAGGCGCCGCCCTTGTCGGGGCGGGTGTCGACCGTGACGACCGGGATCTTCTGGGTGTTGAGCTGGGCGATGGTGCTGGCGATGGCACCGGTGTCCTGCGGGGCCATCACGATCGCCTTGGCGCCCTGCGCGGTCAGCGCCTGCACGTTGGCCACCAGCTTGGTGACGTCGTTCTGCGAGTTGGTCGGGGCCATCAGGTTGATGCCGAGGTCCTTGGCCGTCGTGGGCACGTACTTGTTGTACGAGTTCCAGAAGTCCGAGTCCGCGCGCGGGAAGTCGATGCCGATCGGCCCGACGCCGGAGCTGTCGCCGGAGCTGGTGGCGTCGCCTCTGTTGCAGGCGGCCAGCGTGCCGGCGAGCGCTACGCACACCGCCACGGTGAGGATGCTGCGCTTGTCCATCGTTCCTCGTTTCGTTCTAACTCGGCGGCCGAAGGCGCAGGCCGTACATGCCGCCGTCCACCGCGAGCACGGTGCCGGCGGTCGATCCCGACAGGGGGCTGGCGAGGTAGCACACGGCATGCGCGACCTCGTCGGCGGAAACGAGCCGCCCGGACGGCTGGCGCGCCTGGAGCGCGGCCCGTTCGGCGGCGGGGTCGGGCGCCGCGTCGAGCAGCCGGCCGACCCAGGGTGTGTCCACGGTGCCGGGCGCGACGGCGTTGACCCGGATGCCCTCCCGCACGTGGTCGGCGGCCATCGCGAGCGTCAGCCCGTACACCGCGCCCTTGCTCGCCGAGTACAGGGCGCGCTGCGGCAGCCCGGCCCACGCGGCGATGGAGCAGGTGTTGACGATGGCGGCCGACGGCGACTGCCGCAGCCACGGCAGCGCGGCCCGGCTGACCCGGGCCATGCCGATCACGTTCACGTCCAGCACCTGGTGCCACTGCGCGTCGTCGTTGGCGGCGACGTCGCCCTGGGCCCCGATGCCGGCGTTGTTGATCACGATGTCGAGCCGGCCGAAGCGCTCGGCGGCCTCGGCCACCGCCGCCCGCACCGAGGCGTCATCCGTTACGTCGCAACGGATTCCGACCAGCGGCTCGGACACCTGGTCGGGGTTGAGGTCAAGCGCCGCGACGCGGGCGCCGCGGGCGGCCAGCAGTTCCGCAGTGGCGCGGCCGATGCCGGACGCGCCGCCGGTCACTATCGCGGCCAGACCGTCGAAGTCGGTCATACCACAGCCTCCGTCCACACTGGACCGTCCGGATAGACGTACCGGCTCAGCGTCTCTTCCCGCAACCGGGCGGAAAAGCCCGGCTCGGTCGGCGCGAGGTAGCGGCCGCCGACCACCGCGGCCGGGTCGGTGAAGTGCTCGTGCAGGTGGTCGACCCACTCGATGACCCGGCCGTCCATCGAGGCCGACACCGCCGCGTAGTCGAAGAAGGACAGGTGCCGCACCAGCTCGCACAGCCCGACACCGCCGGCGTGCGGGCACACCGGCACGCCGAACTTGGCCGCCAGCAACAGGATCGCGATGTTCTCGTTCACGCCGGCGACCCGGCAGGCGTCGATCTGCACCACGTCGACCGCGCCGGCTTGCAGCAGCTGCTTGAACACCACGCGGTTCTGCACGTGCTCGCCGGTGGCCACCTTGATCGGGGCCAGCGCGTCGCCGATGGCCCGGTGGGCCAGCACGTCGTCTGGCGAGGTCGGCTCCTCGATCCAGTACGGCGAGTACGGGGCCAGCTCGCGCATCCAGCGGATGGCCACGTCGGTGTCCCAGCGCTGGTTGGCGTCCACCGCCACCCGCACGCCGGGGCCGACGACCTCGCGGGCCAGCTTCATCCGCCGCACGTCGTCGTCGAGGTCGCCGCCGACCTTGAGCTTGATCATGTCGAAGCCCTCGGCCAGCGCCTGCTTGGCCAGCCGGGTCAGCTTCTCGTCGGAGTAGCCGAGCCAGCCCGGCGAGGTGGTGTAGGCCGGGAAGCCGTCGGCGGTCAGCTGGGCGATGCGGCCGGCCCTGGTCGGCTCGGCCTTGCGCAGGATGGACAGCGCCTCGTCCGGGGTGAGCGCGTCGGACAGGTAGCGGAAGTCGACCAGCCCGACGATCTCCTCCGGCGTCATGCCGGCCAGGAAGCGCCACAGCGGCAGGCCGGCGCGGCGGGACGCGAGGTCCCAGGCCGCGTTGACCACCGCGCCGATGGCCATGTGCACGACGCCCTTCTCGGGGCCGAGCCAGCGCAGCTGCGAGTCGCCGATCAGCTCGGACGACAGCGCGGCCAGCGCGGCCGCGTCCTCGGGCACCGGCCGGCCGACCACGTGCGGGGCCAGCGCGCGGATGGCTGCGGCCTGCACGTCGTTGCCACGGCCGATGGTGAAGGCCAGGCCGTAGCCGTCGGGGCCCTCGTCGGTACGCAGGGTCACATAGGCGGCCGAGTAGTCCGGGTCGGGGTTCATCGCGTCGGAGCCGTCCAGCTCCCGCGACGTGGGGAACCGGATGTCCAGCACGTCGAGCGCGACGACACGGGCCATCTCAGGCCGCCCCGAAGGTCTGCCGCTGCTTGCCGAGGCCGTCGATCTCGAGTTCGACGACATCGCCCGCGCGCAGGTACGGCTTGGGGTCCGGCTGGCCCAGCGCGACGCCGGCCGGAGTGCCGGTATTGATCAGGTCGCCGGGGCGCAGGACCATGAACTGGCTGAGGTAGCGGATCACCTCGGCCACGTGGAAGATCATGTTCTTGGTGGAGGAGTCCTGCTTCAGCTCGCCGTTCACCCACAGCCGCAGCCCGAGCTGCTGCGGGTCGCCGATGTCCTCGGCGGGCACCAGCCACGGTCCGAGCGGGTTGAAGGTCTCGCAGTTCTTGCCCTTGTCCCAGGTGCCGCCGCGCTCGATCTGGAACTCGCGCTCGGAGACGTCGTGCGAGAGCACGTAGCCGGCCACGCAGGCCAGCGCCTCCTCGTGGCTGTCGAGGTAGCGCGCGGTCCGGCCGATCACGACGCCGAGCTCGACCTCCCAGTCCGTCTTCACGGACTTGCGCGGCACCAGGACCTCGTCGTACGGGCCGACCACGGTGTCCGGCGTCTTGAGGAACAGCACCGGCTCGTCGGGCACCGTCGCGCCGGTCTCGGCGGCGTGGTCGGAGTAGTTCAGCCCGATGCAGATGATCTTGCCGATGCCGGCCAGCGGCGGCCCGACGCGCAGGCCACTGTCGTCGATCACCGGCAGTTCGCCGGCGTTCAGGGCCGTTCGGGCTCTGGCCACTCCGTCGTTTCCGAGGAAAGCTCCGTCGATGTCCGCCGTCACCGGGGTGAGGTCGTGGACGACGCCCTCCTCGGTGCGGACGGCAGGGCGCTCGCTACCGGGAGCGCCGAGGCGCAGCAGCTGCACGGAGGGTTCCTCCTCGCTCGAACCGAAAGACCTCCGATGTATATCCGCTGAGTCCGGCGAAGTCCAGACCAGCAGCCCGAACTTTGACCGAACTGATCCGATGACTCCATGGGGTGGCTGTGGCGAATACCGAGGGTTACCTGGTCGGCGTGGACGCCGGGGGGACCACGACGCGGGCCCTCGTGGCCGATCTGGCGGGGGCCCGCGTGGGCACCGGCCGGGCCGGCGGCGCGAACCCGAACTCGCACCCGCCGGAGGTGGCCGCCGAGCAGGTCGCGGCGTCCATCGCGGCCGCGCTGGCCTCGGCCGGCGTGCCGGCCGACCGGGTGCGGGCCGGCGTGCTGGGGCTGGCCGGCGCGAGCAAGCTGGCCGACGACCGGGTGGCCGCGCTGTTCGACGCGGCGTGGCACGGGGCCGGCCTCAAGTGCGGCCTGCGGGTCGTCACCGACGCCGAGGCGGCCTTCGCCGCCGGCACCGCGTCGGCCGACGGCACCGTGCTGGTCGCCGGCACCGGCTCGGCCGCAGCCCGGATCGTGAACAGACGTCAGGTCGCGATCTCCGGCGGCTTCGGCTGGCTGCTCGGCGACGAGGGCTCGGCTTTCTGGCTCGGGCGGCAGGCCGTGCGGGCCACGCTGCGGACCCTGGCCACCGGCTCGGCGCTGGGGGCGCTGGCCCGCAGCGTGCTGGCCACCGTGCTGGCCATCCAGGATGTGAGCGGTGATCCGATTCTGCGGCGATCGGTGGTGTCCCGGCTGATCACCGCGGTCAACGCCGAGCCGCCGATCCACCTGGCCCGGCTGGCCCCGCTGGTCGCCGCGGCGGCCGAGGCCAAGGACCCGCTGGCCGGGGAGATCGTCGCCGAGGCGGTGGACTGGCTGGTGCGGACCGCCCGCGACGCCCGGTCCGGCGGCGAGCGGACGCCGGTGGTGGTGATCGGCTCTGTCGCCGCTGGCGGCGGGGTGCTCGGGCAGCGCCTGCTCACGGGTTTGGAGGAGGCCTGCGGCGGCGAGGTGTCCATCGCCAGCGACGGCGCCGCCGGCGCGGCCTGGCTGGCGTCGTTGGAGCTGCTCGGCCCGGCGGCCTTGAGCCTACGACCCCAGCTCCTGAGCTAGCCACTTTTTCGCCACATGCGCTTCCTATGTGGCGCCAGATGCCACATAGGAAGCGCATGTGGCAAAAGTGGGCACGTCGCCGGACACCAGCTCAGCGGCGTATTCGCGCAGCAGGTCGTGCAGCTCGTACCGGTCACGCCCAAGGCTCTGCACGAGATGCACGGCGGCCAGCCGGTCCAACAACACCCGTACGGCGGGCACGGGCAGCCCGGCCAACGCCGCAGCCGCGCCGGTGTCGATGTGCGGCCCGCGGTGCAGCCCCAGCAGCCGAAACATCCGAGCGCAGTCGGCGTCCAGCCGCCGGTACGACCAGTCGAAAACGGTCCGCACGGCAATGGAATCGAAGGTGGACAGCACGTCCAGCCGGCCGTCGGCGTCGAGCTCCTCGACCAGGTCCCGCACCAGGTAGTGCGGCTGCGCCACGACACGTTCGGCGGCGATCCGCAGGGCCAACGGGAGAAAACCGCAGCGCACGGCCAGATCGGTCACGGCATCGGGCTCGGCGTCGGCCCGCTCGTCGCCGATCACGCTGCGAATCAAGGCGACGGAGTCGATCGGAGTCATCGCGCCGAGGGTCACCCGCGGCGCGGCGATGCCTGACAGGCGCTCACGACTGGTGATCACCACCACGCAGCCCGGTGCGGCCGGCAGCAGCGGGCGTACCTGCTCGGCCGACGCCGCGTTGTCCAGAACCACCAACAGCTTTCGGTCGGCCACCAACGACCGGAACAACGCCGAGGAACGCTCCGAGCCGGCGGGGATCCCGTTGGCCGGCACACCCAACGCGCCGAGGAACTCCTCCAGCGCGACGCCGGGCTCCATTGGCCGACCGTGCGCCGAGTATCCGCGCAGGTCGACGTACAACTGGCCGTCGGGAAAGCGGTCCACGACGTGGTGGGCCCAGCGCAGGGCCAGCATCGTCTTGCCGGTCCCGGGCGGCCCGTCGATGATCACGGTTCGCGCGCCGGCGCTGTCCAGCGACCGCAGCTGATCGCACCGGCCGACGAAGCGCCGAATGCCGGCCGGCAGCTGCGCCGGCCGTACGGACGCCTCGGCATTGGCCAGCGCGGCCAACGCGCCGCCGGCACTCAGGGTTTCGTCGCACGCCCGCGCCAGTTCCGGCGACGGCGGCCGGCCGTTCTCGACCTTGCTCAGGTAGCCCGGGGTGAAGCCGATGACCTTGGACAGGTCGCGCAGGGACAGGCCGCACTGCTGCCGCAGCCGCCGCAGCTCCGGCCCGAACAGCGCCGCAGCGCCCTCGCTCCTGCCGCCTCGCCCCATCTGCCTACCCCGGGTCGGTATCGGACCCGATCCTACGGCGCGGATGCCGTAGACCCGGGTGGTCCGAGGGCAGGCTTGCCCGGAACACCCACCAGGTCGGGGCCAGCATGACCACGTAGAGCGGCCAGGAGAGGGCGACCCGGGCGATGCCGGAGGCGACCACGTCGCCCTGCCACCACAGGTAGCCGAACACGATCACCCGGATGCCGTACTGGATCGAGTAGACGAGGGTGGCCCGGCCGTAGGCGCGCAGCAGGTCCGGGTCCTGCCGCCATCGGGTCCGCTGGCCCAGCAGGGCCCCGATGATCACGCCCAGCAGCGGCCACCGAACCGCCCAGCTGACCACGAAGGCCAGCCCGCTGGCCGCGTTGCTGAGCAGCTGCACGAGGAAGAAGTCGATGGCTCGACCGGTGTACATGGCGACCAGCGCGGCCACGGACACCACGAACGCGCCGATCAGCACGGCCCGGATCTTGTCGCCACGGATCAGCCGGATCGCGCCGACCACCACCGCGGCGGCCACGGCGATCAGCGCCGCCCACCCGACCGAGTGATTCGTGAGCAGCCAGCCGGCCACGAACGCGACGGACGGCAGGGTGGCGTCCAGGGCCGCGCCACGCCCGCCGAGGAGCTGCGCGAAGGTCTCTTCCCGCTCGATCACCCTCCTAGCCTGCCAGGTTAGGGGACCCTAATGGGTAACTTGCACTCACTGTTACGACCTGAATACGGGGTGAACGACCCATTGACCTGGGTGAGCGCGGTCACTACGGTGGCACGAAATCGTCTGGAAAGTTAACAGACAGGAGTTACCCAGTGCGTGCCGGAAGCCCGAGACTGCTGCGCGAGATCAACGACCGCGCCGCGATCGACGCGCTGCTGCGCAACGGGCCGCTGACCCGGTCCGAGCTGGAGGGCATCATCGGGCTGTCCAAGCCCGCGACGGCCCAGCTGCTGACCCGCCTCGAAGCGCAGGACATCGTCCGCCGGGACGGCCTGCGCGGTGGTGGCCGGGGTCCGCGCGCCCAGCTGTGGGCGGTCAACGGCGGCCTGGCCCACGTGGCCGCGGTCGACCTCACCCCCGACTCGGTCGACGTGGCCATCGCCGACATCTCCGGCGCCACGCTGACCGAGCACCATGCCCTGATGCCCAAGGGCAGCGACGTGCTGACCGTCTTCTCCGAGGCCATGGCCAAGGCGGCCAGCGACGCCAACCTCCAGGTCAGCGACCTGCACCACGTGGTCGTCGGCAGCCCGGGCGCGGTCGACCCGGCCACCGGTCAGCTCGGCTTCGCGCCGCACCTGCCCGGCTGGGAAGGCTTCGACGTGGTCGGCCGCCTGCACGAGCTGCTGGGCACGTCGGTCACCGTCGAGAACGACGTCAACCTGGTCGCGCTGGAAGAGATGATCATCGGTCGGGCCGTCGACGTGCGCGACTTCGTGCTCGTCTGGCCGGTCGACGCGGTCGGCTCGGCGGTCGTGATCAACCGGGTGCTGCTGCGCGGCGCCACCGGCGGCGCCGGTGAGGTCGACTGGATGCGCGTGCCGGATCTGTCCCGGCAGGACACCGGGATCGACCGCGCCGGCACCCGCTACGGCGACCTGCTGTCCAACTCCTCGGTGACCAAGCTGGCCCGCTCGCACGGGATCTCGGCCCGCCACGCGCTGGGCGCGGTCACCAAGGCGCTGTCCCACGGCACCGCCGGCCGCGAGTTCCTGACCGACCTGGCCCGGCGCATCGCCGTCGGCATCGCCAACGTGGTCAGCGTCGTGGACCCGGAGCTGGTGCTGCTGTCCGGCGAGGTCGCGCACGCCGGGGGCACCGTGCTGTGCGAGCTGGTCGCCACCGAGCTCCGTCGCCTCGTCATTCCCCGAACCCCGGTCGAACTCGCGTTGGTCGCCGGCCACGCGGTCCGCGCCGGGGCCATGCACTCCGCCCTGGCCGTGGTCAGGGAAGAGGTCTTCGGCCTGCCGGCCAACGACATGCTGCCGCCGCTGCATACCGCTCGATGAATCCGCCGAAACCCCCTGTCCTTGGAGGGCCCATGCGTACCCCCAGACGCGCCGCCCTGGCCCGAGCAGCCACCTGCTCGGCGGGAGCATTAGTCCTGCTGTTGTCCGCGTGCACCGCCGGCGGCGGCACGACCGGCGCGCAGGACGCGCCGAGCGCTGACCAGAAGGTCACGCTGACCGTCTACAGCGCCTTCGCCGACCGTGAGTTGGGCATCCTGAACAAGGTGCTGGACGGCTTCCACGCCGCCCACCCCAACATCACGATCAACAGCCAGGGCAGCCAGGACGACGACAAGATCACCCAGTCGATCCGCGGCGGCAACCCGCCGGACGTGGCGATCTCGTTCTCCACCGACAACATCGGGCAGTTCTGCTCGTCTGGGGCGTGGCAGGACCTCAAGCCCTACATCGACCGGGACAAGACCGACCTGACCCAGATCCCCAAGGCGGTCCAGGACTACACCCAGTTCAACGGCAAGCGCTGCGCCATGCCGATGCTGGCCGACGTGTACGGCCTGTACTTCAACAAGGACCTGTTCGCGGCCAAGGGCATCTCCGCGCCGCCCAAGACCATGAGCGAGCTGCTCGAGGACACCAAGAAGCTGACCGAGTTCAACCCGGACGGCTCGATCAAGGTGGCCGGCTTCATCCCGCAGTTCGGCTTCTACGCCAACCACCCGCAGATCTGGGCCCCGCAGTTCGGCGCCAAGTGGCTGGACGGCAACGGTAAGTCGGACCTGGCCAGCGATCCGGCCTGGACCGAGATGTTCACCTTCCAGAAGCAGCTGGTCGACTTCTACGGCTGGGAGAAGCTGCAGAAGTTCACCGCGGGCCTCGGCCAGGAGTACTCGCCCGACCACGCCTTCAACAAGGGCCAGGTCGCGATGATGTTCGACGGTGAGTACCGGACCGCGTTCCTCAAGTCGGACGTGCCCAACCTGAACTACGACACCGCGCCGTCCCCGGTGGCCGACGACAAGGCCGACACCTACGGCGGCGGCTACACCACCGGCACGATCATCGGCATCCCCAAGGGCGTCAAGAACGCCGGCGCCGCCTGGGAGCTGATCAAGTACCTGTCCATGGACACGAACGCGTTGGTGCAGCTGGCCAACGGCCTCGGCAACGTGCCGAGCACCAAGGCGGCCCTGCACAGCGCCGACCTGAAGATGCCGGCCCAGTTCAACACGTTCCTCAAGATCTTCGACAACCCCAACCTGGCCAACAACCCGGCCAGCCCCAACGGCGGCGCGTACCTGAAGACCGCCGAGGACCTGGGCTCGTCCTGGCAGAGCGGTCAGGTCAAGGACCTGCACGCCTCGTTCGCCCAGGCCGACAAGACGATCGACGACGCCAAGGCGCTCGGCGGGAACTGATGACCGCAACTCTGCTCGGTTCGGCCGACGCACCCGCCGCGTCCGTCCCCTCAACGGGACGGGCGCGGCGGCGCGGCCGCCATCGCAAATGGGTGCTGCTGTTCCTGGCGCCCTGGGCCGCCGGCATGGTGCTGTTCTTCGTGTACCCGCTGCTGGCGACGGTGTACTTCTCGTTCACCAACTACGACGGGCTCAACACCGCCGACTTCGTCGGCCTCCGCAACTACGTGTTCATGTTCACCAGCGACCCGCTGGTCAAGGCGGCCGCGTACAACACGCTGTGGCTGGTCGTCGTGCTGACGGTCGGCCGGCTGGCCTTCGCCATGGGCGTGGCCCAGATCCTGACCAAGGTGCGCAACGGTTCCGGCTTCCTGCGGGCGCTGTGCTACCTGCCGTCGCTGGCCCCGCCGGTGGCGGCCACGCTGACCTTCGTGTTCCTGTTCAACCCGGGCACCGGCCCGGTGAACACCATCCTGGGCTGGCTCGGCATCAACGGGCCGCTGTGGTTCAACGACCCCAACCTGTCCAAGCCGTCGCTGACCCTGCTCACGCTGTGGGGCTCCGGCGAGCTGATGATCATCATCCTGGCCGCCATGCTGGACGTGCCCGGTGATCTCTACGAGGCCGCCGACCTCGACGGCGCCGGCCCGTGGATGAAGTTCCGCAAGATCACGCTGCCGTCCATCGCGCCGGTGCTGCTCTACGGCGTGGTCAACTCGATCATCTTCGCGTTGCAGTACTTCACCCAGGCGGTGGTGGCCGGCTCGGTCGCGTCCGGATCCGCTGACGCCGTCGGCAACTCCAAGCTGATCGGCTTCCCGGACAACAGCACGCTGACCTTCCCGGTGTGGATGTACAACGAGGGATTCCGCTCGTACCACATGGGTTACGCCTCGGCCATGGCCGTGCTGCTGTTCATCGTCTCGTTCGCGTTCACCGCGATCCTCATCCGGCAGCTGCGCGCGGGGAAGGCGGAGGCTCACTGATGGCTACCCTGACCGCCACCGCCGTGGCCGCCCGTCCCGCGCCGAAGCCGAAGAAGCGGCATCCCAGGGACATCCTCAACTGGATCGCCGTGCACGCGGTCGCGTTGGCACTGGGCGTCGGTTTCGCGCTGCCCATCGTGTTCGTGGTGCTGACCGCGTTCATGTCCGACCAGCAGGCGCTCACGTCCGACCTGTGGCCGCGCTCGTGGCACCCGGAGAACTTCCTCACGGTGTTCGAGAAGGCGCCGATGCTGGAGTACTTCGGCAACAGCCTGCTGTACTCGATCCTGGCCACCGCCGGCATGCTGATTTCCAGCATCCCGGCCGCGTATGCCTTGGCCCGCCTGCGTTTCCGGGGCAGCAACCTCATCTTCATGCTGGTGATCGCCGCGATGATGCTGCCGCCGCAGGTGGTGGCCGTGCCGATCTACAGCATGTGGGCCAACCTCCACCTGACCGGCACGCTGTGGCCGCTGGTGGTGCCGTACTTCCTCGGCGACGCCTTCAGCATCTTCCTGCTGCGCCAGTTCTTCGTGACGGTGCCGCAGGACTACTTCGACGCGGCCAGGATGGACGGCTGCAACGAGTTCCAGATGCTGTACCGGGTGCTGGTGCCGATGACCAAGCCGGGCCTGGCCGCCGCCGGCCTTTTCACTTTTCTCTACACCTGGAACGACTACTTCGGACCGCTGCTGTACGTGGGCGAGAAGCAGGACAGCTGGACGCTCTCGGTGGCGCTGGCGTCCTTCCGGGGCATGCACCAGGTGCAGTGGAACCTGACGATGGCCGCGACCGTGCTGGTGCTCGTGCCGGTGATCGTCCTGTTCCTGTTCGCCCAGAAGTCGTTCGTCAAGGGGATCACTTTCACGGGAGTCAAAGGGTGAAACTCACTGTCGTAGGGGGCGGTTCCACCTACACCCCGGAGCTGATCGACGGCATCGCCGGCCGGCGCACCAGTCTGGACGTGGACGAGATCGTGCTCGTCGATCCGGACGCGGAGCGACTGGCCGTCGTCGGCCCGTTCAGCCAGCGCCTGCTCGACCATGCCGGTCACCCGGCCAAGGTTCGCACCACCAGCGTTCTCGAGGAGGGTGTCGAAGGTGCGTCCGCCGTACTGTTCCAACTGAGGGTCGGGGGGCAGGCCGCGCGCCGCTCCGACGAGACCTTCCCGCACATCTGCGACTGCGTCGGCCAGGAGACCACCGGCGCCGGTGGCCTGGCCAAGGCGCTGCGCACGGTGCCGGTGGTGCTGGACATCGCCGACCGGGTGCGCGAGATCGCCGGCGAGGACACGTGGATCGTCAACTTCACCAACCCGGTGGGGATCGTGACCCGCGCGCTGCTTCAGGCCGGTCACAAGGCGGTCGGCCTGTGCAACGTGGCGATCACGTTTCAGCGCTGGACGTCCCAGCTGCTCGGGTTGCAGCCGGATGACGTGAAGCTGGAGCACGTCGGCCTCAACCACCTCACGTGGGAGCGGGGCCTGATCGTCAACGGCGAGAACGTGTTGCCGCAGCTGATCGCCGACCACTCCGAGGAGCTGTCCGAGCACATCGGCATCCCGGCGGCGTTGATCCGGCGGCTCGGCGTCGTGCCCTCGTACTACCTCAAGTACTTCTACGAGCACGACGAGGTCGTCGAGAAGCAGAAGCACGAGCGGCCGCGGGCCGACGTGGTCACCGAGGTCGAGAACGAGCTGCTCAAGATCTACCAGGATCCGGCCGTGGTCACCAAGCCCGAGTCGCTGTCCCAGCGCGGCGGGGCGTACTACTCGGAGGCCGCGATCCAGCTGGTCCACTCGCTGACCAGCGGCGGGCCCGGCGAGGAGCACGTCGTCAACGTGCGCAACAACGGCACGCTGCCGTTCCTGCCGGACGACGCCGTGATCGAGGTTCCGTCCATTGTGGACAGCAAGGGGGCGACCCCGCTGCCGGTCAAGCCGGTCGAGCCCGGGTTCGCCGGGCTGATCTCGCACGTGACCGGGTACGAGTACCTGGCGCTGGAGGCGGCCGTCCACGGCGGTCGGGACCGGGTCGCCGACGCACTGCTCGCCCACCCGTTGATCGGCCAGTACTCGATCGCCGAGAAGCTCGCCGACGAGCTGGTCGCGGAGAACAAGGACCTGTTGCCATGGGCCAAGGCGTGAAGGCGGCCGTGCTCGCCATCGACGGCGGGAACAGCAAGACCGATGTGACCTTGATCGACGACGCCGGGACCGTGCTCGCGCATGTGCGCGGTCCCGGCGCGTCGCCGCAGAACATCGGTCTGCACCCCAGCCTCGAGGCGTTCAACCGGATGGTGCACGAGGCGGCGGCCAAGGCCGGGTTGGCGACCAGCAGGCCGTTCGCCCGGCACACCGCCGCCTACCTGGCCGGCGCCGACCTGCCGCGCGAGGAGGAGATCCTCCAGCGGGAGTTCGGCAAGCTGGGGTGGTCGGACAGCACCGTGGTCGGCAACGACACGTTCGCGCTGCTGCGCTCCGGCACTTCCGACGGCGTCGGCGTCGCCGTGGTGTGCGGCGCCGGCATCAACTGCGTCGGCGTGGCGCGGGACGGCCGGGTGCACCGGTTTCCCGCGCTGGGCCGGATCTCCGGCGACTGGGGCGGCGGTTCCCAGATCGGCGGGGATGCCTTGTGGCATGCCGTGCGGGCCGACGACGGCCGCGGCCCGCAGACCGCTCTGCTGCCCGCGATCCTCGCGCACTTCGGCGTGACCAACATCAGCGAGGTCGTCGCCGGCTTGCACTTCGAGGAGATCTCCGGCGAGGTCGTGCACGAGCTCTGCCCGCTGCTGTTCCGCGTCGCCGCGGAGGGCGACGCGGTGGCCGCGGCCGTGGTCGAGCGGCTGATCGAGGAGATCGTCGTGTTGGCCACGGTGTCCCTGCGCCGGCTCGACCTCGTCGGCTCACAGGTCGACGTCGTCCTCGGCGGCGGCGTTCTGGCCAACTCCGGCCACACCATGCTCGACGAGATCACCCGGCGCTGCCACGAGGTAGCGCCCTTGGCCGACGTGCACCTCGTCGACCTTCCCCCGGTTGCCGGGGCCGCGTTACTCGGGCTCGACGCCATCGGCGCCAGCGCCGAGGTGGAGGAGCGGCTGCGGTCCCACTACGCCCCCGACACCGCCCAGGAGCGCCTCGTCGCCGGCTGACCCCGTGAGTGGAGAGTTGACGGTGGCGGCGCTCTCCGCCCGCGGTTCCAACGTTGCATGCTGGACACCCAGCATGCAGGGAAGGACGCCTTACCTGCGTTCAATGCAGGTAAGGCGTCCTTCCCTGCATTGGGAGGTCGTCAGCGGGGGGACGGGCTGACCGTGGTGGTCGTGGTGGTCGTGGTGACCGGCGGCGTGGTCGTGGTGGTGGGCGGCGGCGCGGTGGTGGTCGTGGTGGGGGCGACCGTGGTGGTGAGGGTGGCGCCGACCGGGTCGGCCTGGGTGCTGGGCCCGGGGGACTTGCTCACCGTCACCGTTTTCACGGTCGGGGTGCCGTTGACCGTCACCGTGGAGGCGATCACGGTGACCGGGAAGCCGTCGCCGTCCATGGGCATGCCGTCCGGTCCCTCCTGCATGCTGGTCGGCAGCGGCTGCCCGCCGCGGTCGATGGTGCGGGCCGGCGCCTGACCGTCCGAAGTGGACACGAGCAGCACGCCGACAACGACACCGATGACGGCGGCGATGGCCGCACTCGCGGACACCGCCGATCGCAACGACAAACGCACGGGATGACTCCTGCTCAAATCGACCGCTTGGCCGGACCATCGGGCAGCACACCATGCGCGCTACCGGATGGAGCAGTTACTCACCCGTTCGTGTCAGATATGTCAGCCGACCGAGGAGTAACCCTCAGCGCCGGTTGGCCATCCTGATCATGTCGCCGAGCCGGTGGATGAGACCACTGGCATCGGCCGGCGACAGCGTCGCCCAATCCTCGCCGTCGCGGCCCCGGCCGGCCACTCCGAGGTACCGTCCAGCCTCGGTGTCGAACCAGCTGAGTCCGGGCATCCGCCGCGCGACGCCGTGCTCGTCGAACATGGCCCCGGCGAACTGTCCCAACCGCAGCACGGGCTCGCCGAGCATGGTGGTCAACGTCTGCGCCTCGGGACTGTGCCGGTTGGGCTGCGCCAACTCCCGTGCCGGCACGGACACCTGCTGACCGGGACCGGGCTGGTGCGGCGGCAGCAAAGCCACCAGCGACGCCGCGAGGGCGGTGTCGCGGATGTACTCCAGCCGCATGGTTCCGCCCTGCTGCACGGCCAATAACGCCCGCTGCCCGGCAGCCACGGCGGCGGCGTGCAGCATCAGCCCCCGCTGCCGGTCCAGCGTGGCGATGGTGTCCAACTGGACGTGCGGCCGGGCCAACAACCGCAACGCGTCGTAGAGGTTGGGGTCGAGCTGACGACCGCGCGCCAGCCCACCCCGCTCCAGATCCTCGTACACGGCCGTGCGCAACCGCGCGCGCTCGTCCAGGGTCGCCCCATGGCTGGGCACGTCGAACGGATAGGGCACGGACCCGAGTCGCGAGTCCTCCCACACGATGTCGAACGCGGCCAGCGGGAGGATCGCGATCGGCGGCATCAGTACCCGCCGGCCGGATTCTCACCGATGACGGTCGGGGCGACCATCTGGCCGTCGCCGAACACGTCGTCGGTCTCGACCAGGAAGGTCGGCCGCTTGTGCTCCTTGTCCTCTTCCTTCTTGCCGCCACGGCCACCCGCGCCGCCCATGCCGGACTGACCGGCCGCGCCCGCAGAACCCATGCCGCCACGCGCGCCGGCACCCTCGGCCGCGCCGCCGGCGCCACCGGCCGACGGGCCGGCACCGGGCCGAGCCGCCGAAGCCGAAGACGAAGCGCCGCCGCGGTAACCGGAGCCGCCGCCTGCGCCGCCACCAGAACCGGCCGGGCCGAAGCCGCCGGCACCGCCGGGGCCGCTGCCGCCAGGCCCGTACGGGTTGTTGCCGCCGGGGTTGCTGCTCAGGTTCTGGTTGTTGTAGCCCTGACCGCCGGGACCCTGGTCGTAGCCGGCGATCTGCGTGCCGCTGGTGGTGCCGCCGACCGGATTGGGCGTGTAGCTACCGCCGCCCGGACCCTGGTGCACCGGCTGGTAGCCGCTGTTGCCCGCGTTGTACGAGCCACCGCCGCCGTAGCTGCCGCCGCCCGAATGCCCTTGGTACGCCGCGACTCCGCCACCCGAGCCGACCGGACCGGCGCTGGCCACGCTGGTGTTGGTGGTGCTGCCGTCGTTGATGTCCGGCGGCGGCGTGAAGGCCGGGATGGACGCCGAGGCCTGCTGCATCGAGGCGTCGCGCGTCTGCACCACCCTGACGGCCTTGTCCTTGGCCGAGTTGGACGCGTTGTAGGTCATGTACATCTCGGCCGGCAGCGTGATCATCGAGATCGGGTTGCCTGCCGCCTGCTCGAACATCTTCACCGGGTCGAAGTTGATCGGGTCCGGCATGTCGGTCTTGGCCTTGGCCGCCGCGTCGACCTGGTCGTGCATGGCCGTGCCGGTCGCGTTGAAGAACTCCGCGGTGTCGGCACTCCAGTCCCGGACCTTGGACAGATGCGCGCGAGCCAGGTCGGCCGCCGCACCCTCCCAGTGCGACTGCGACCCGTTGATCGCCGCGTCCAGCGTGATGGCCGCTTCACGAAGCTGCCCCGCGAGCTGCTTCCACTCGTCGCCGGCCTTGTACGCGGTCCCCGGGTCGACATTGACCGTCACGAGCTTCTTCAGTTCATCGTGCGGCAAGCCCGGGTAGTTGGCGTTCGGATGGGGAACCGCAGGGTGCTGTCCCGTCATCGCTCCATACCCCCTGTTTCGAGAAAACTCATGATGTCGGCAGCTTGGGTTCGGCCGCGGTGGCCATGTCCTGGACGGACGAGCACGCGGTCTCCATCCCCTTCGAGTCGAGCGCAACCACTGCGATGTCGAAGCTCTGCGCCGCTCCCAGCGCCAAGTCCACGCTGCACCAGCCTGCGCTGTTCGACCGCCTGAGCTCCGCCTTGCGGCTGCCGACAGTGAGCTGCGTGATGACCGGATTGTCCTTCTTCGGTCGCTGCCCGAGCGGATACGGCAGGACATGCGTGCTGACGTCGAAGGGCCCAATCCACTCGCAGGCGCCGGAGTCCGGGTCGATCTTTGCTTGCCCAGTGATGCCCAGCTTGGCCAGACCGTCGGCCGGCAGCACCGCGCACGGATCGAAGTTCGGCTTGGTCGGCGCGGCTGATGTGGTCGTGGTGGCCGAGCCGGTGTCGGTCGCCGGCGCGGCAGTGCCGCCCGCGGCTCCGCCACAGCCGGCAGCCACCAACGCGACACCGGCCGTGACCACGGTCAGTAGCAAGGAACGACGCACTAGTAGTTACCCGCCCGCTTCACGCCGCCGTGCGCATCCTGATCACTGCTCTGGTAGCCGGCGACACTGGAATTGATCACAGAAATGAGCTTGTCCAGGTTCTCGGCGAACGCCATCAACTGGCCGTTGGCCGAATCAGGGCCGCCCGCCTGGATCATCACGTTCCGCTGCGAGATCTGTTGCGCATAACCCTGGCCGATCGGCATCTGGTCGAGGTTCAGGAGCTTGAGGCGCGCCTGCCCCGCGATGCTCTTGATCTCCGCCAGCTTGTCGTTGATGACCTTGGCGGTGTTCTCGTCGACCGCGAACTGGCCGGTCTGCGCCGCGCCGGACAAGCCTTCGACCATCGAGAAGAGACCGCCGAACAGACCGCCCCCACCGCCGGTCTGCTGGTTCACCCGCTGCGCATAGTCATAGGTAGCCTGCGCCGCCGGGTCCATCGACGACTGGTCCCCTGGTGTCGACATGCCTCTCCCCACCCTGAGTGCTGACGGCTCCTGATGCTAGCGAACTGCCCTCTCGGACGGAGAAAACTTCACCAAGGTTCCCGCTCAAACGAGATATTCACCGCAGTCGGGCGACGATCGTCCGCGCGACCGGCGTGAGCAGGCGTTTCACCGTCTCCCGGTCGCCGGCGGCGACTCCGCCGGTGGAAAGCGTGATCACGGATCGTCCCGTTCGGAAGGACAGATTCCAGGTCGACGGCCCTGAATCGGTCAGGCAGCTCGCGCCGTCACCAAGAGTCACGCCAAGAGTCACGGCCGACCCGCCGCAGTCGGTCCGATCCCGCGGCACGGTCCACTGCGGCTTGTCCCACACGACCATGTCCAGCCGGATCTCCCGGTACAGCGGCCCGAGCGCCCCGTCGGGCACCACATTGGACCGCCGGCAGCTGGCCGAGGTGCGCAGCGCGGTCTCCCCGTCGTCCTGCGGCACGGCGGCGAAACCGGCGTCGGCGTACTCCAGCACGAGCGAGGACGGCCCGTCCGGATAAGCCTGCTGGAAGGCGTCGGCGGTGAGCAGCTGACACGGGCTCTTCACGCCGGTGAACGGCCCGGTGTGCCGGTAGACCGCGGGCCCGGCCGGCCCGGCGACCACGGCGTCGACCACGGTCCTGGTCACGTCGAGCACGAACTGGTGCTGGTCCCGGTCGCCGTACACCGGCCGCCGCAGGTCGAAGTTGATCGACACGGCCAGCTTGGGCCGGCCGATCACGGTGGTCCAGCCGGCACCGTCCCGATAGGACGACACGTCCAGGCCACGGTCATGCCGCACCACGGCGTTGTTCTGCTGCGGCCACGCCCGGGTTTGGTCCACTTTGTCCGATGTGGTGAACGGGGTCTGCTGCACGGTGACGCTCAACTCGTCGCCGCCGAGCAGCGTGTACCGGCAGTTGCTGATGGAGTCCAGACCGCCCTGCGGCACGGCGGCGTCGGGCGAGACGGTGCCGTCGAGGTGGCTGTCGATGAACGACGAGCCGGGATCGATGCGCACGCCCTGATCGCCCAGGGTCCGCGTGGACAGCAGCGCGCACGCGTCGTACGCGGCGGTGTCGCCGTAGCTCAGCGGCTCCCCGCCGCCGGGTTCCTGCACGACCACGGGCTGCCCGAGCGGCGGCAGGTCACCGGGTTGGGTCTGCGGCGCGGCGTTGCTGCCACCGGCGACCACGGAGACGAGAACCATGACCACACCGGTGGCCGCGGCGGCGGCCAGCCACCCGTAGCGCTGCATCGCCGACTCCAGGGGGCACTGAGAGCGACAGGGTCGGCGCAGACAGTAGCCCCTGAGCGCTCACGGCGCGGCCGGCAGCCGAGGGTCGGCCACGAAGGCCACCTTGAGCGCGTCGTAGCAGGAGGTCTCCGGGTCTTTGCCCTGGTCGACGTCGATCTGGACGCTGGAATGCGCGGTCGCCGCCAGGTAGATCGAGCAGCCCGGATCGGCGGTCTTCACGACCTTCCTGCCGGACCGTCCGCCGATCGAGGTGGCCGTGGCGCCGGCGGGAAGGGCCAGGTCATCCAGGCCGACCTGGGTGAACAGGCCGATCGTGGCGTAGTAGCCGTCGGGCAGCAGCCAGCCGCACGAGCTGGAGGCCGACACATTCACCCCATTGTGTGGCGTGGTGGTGATGCCGAGCGCCCCGCGCCCGCGGTCGTCGATCAGCGAGCACGGGTCGATGCCGTCCAGCGAGGCCGGACGCTCGGCTGAGATCCCGGACACGCCGGGACTGCCGGTCACGGTCGGCGCGTTGCCTCCTGACGTGCAGGCCGTGAGCAGGAACAGGCCGGCGACCAGCGGGAGCACGCGTGCGGACATGGCGCAGACCCTAACGGCTGCCGATCACCTACGGCGGCGTAACCGACGGTGGCGTAGGTCGAACCGCGCGGTGCATCCTGACTGGTTGGTTGGCCTGTCCAACCAATTCGTGGGGGACTCGAGGGAGGAACGGCAGTGCAGCACCGCTTCACCACATTCGTGGCCGTGGGCGACAGCTTCACCGAGGGGCTGGAGGACCTGGGCCCGGACGGTCAGGTCTACCGGGGTTGGGCCGACCGGCTGGCCGAGCTGCTCGCGGCGGGCACGCCGGAGTTCCGGTATGCCAACCTGGCCGTGCGCAGCCGCAAGATGCTGGAGATCCTGACCGACCAGATCCCGTTGGCCGCGGCGATGAAGGCCGACCTGGTGACGCTGTGCGCCGGCACCAACGACATCCTCCGCCCGGGCAGCGACCCGGACCGGATCGCGGAGCTGTTCGACGACGCGACCAGCCAGCTGGCCGCGGCCGGCAGCCACGTGGTGATCTTCACGGGGATGGACACCAAGGGCACCCCGGTGCTGGGCCGGTTACGCGGCAAGATCGCCACCTACAACGGGCACCTGCGGGCGATCGCCGACAAGCACAACGCGACCGTGGTCGACCTGTGGCCGCTGGAGATGCTGCGCGATTCGCGGGCCTGGGCGGCCGACCGGCTGCACCCGTCGCCCGAGGGTCACCGCCGGCTGGCGCTGCTGGTCGCGGACCGGCTGGGCATCGAGGCCGAGTCGTGGAACGACCCGTGGCCGCCGGTCACGCCGGTCAAGGGTTTCGCCCGGCGGCAGGAAGATCTGCGCTGGGCCAAGGATTTCTTCATGCCGTGGATCGGACGGCGGCTGCGTCGCGTGCACTCCGGCGACGGTCTGACGGCCAAGCGGCCGGAGCTGGGGCCATTCGTCTAGAGGTCCGGCCCAAGAATCCGGCGCTGCATGGTTCCTACCTGACCCCCAGGTGCAAGTAGGAACCACACAGCGCGGCTCAGCCGGCGCTCTCCCCGAGCGCCGGCTGATCCGACCGGGTGACAGACCCCCTCTGGGTCCCCCAGCATCACCCGCACGGCAGCCAAGCCCGCGGACAGCGTCGGCGGTGTCCGCCTTCCACGTTTTCACATCCGCTGACGGGCGGGCTAAACGTCGGCTAAACCAGCCAGTGCGGTCTCGACGGCCTCCGCGTACGGGGAGCGCATGCGCCGGTAGACGGCCAGTGCGAGGTTGAGTTCGAGGCGCGCGGCCTGCCCGCGACCCTGCTCCAGATGCAGCACGCCGAGCTGGTGGTGCAGCATCGCCTCGACGTAGGCCATGCCATAGGTCTGGGCCACTCGCAGGCCGTCACGGGCGTAGCCCTCGGCCTCGCCGTAGCGGCCCAGCTGCCGGCTGACCCAGCACAGGTTGGCCAGCGTGCGGGCGCCGTCCTCGTGGTTGCCGCCGTCCCGGTGCAGCTGGAACGCGCGCACGTAGTGGTCGAACGCCGTCTCGTCCTCGCCACGGTCCTGGGCCAGCACACCGAGGTTGTTCACGGCGATCGCCTCGCCTTGGCAGTCGCCGTTGCGGCGGTACAGGTCCAGCGCCGCGCGCAGGTACGTCTCGGCCTCGTCGTAGCGGCCGCGCTCGGTGAGGATGCCGCCCAGGTTGTCGCCGGCCAGCGCGATCAGCGCCGGGTCGTCCAGCTGCACGGCGATGGCGTGCGCCTCCTGGTAGCGCTCCAGCGCGAGGTCGTATTCACCGACGAGCTCTGCGGCGTTGCCCAGGCCGCGCAGCATGCGGGACTCGCCGTCACGGTCGCCGGCCGCCCGCGCGGCGCGCAGCCCCAGCTCGAACACCGCGGCCCAGTCAGACGTCAGCCCGCGCAGGTACATGTACGTGCGCAGGCACAGCGCGAGCTGCCATGTGTGTGAATGCAGGCCGGCGGTCGCGCCCAGTCGCACGGCGGCGACCAGGTTGGGCCACTCCGCGTCGAACCAGCGCAGCGCCTGCTCGGCCGAAGCCAGCATGGGGATCTCGACGATCTCACCGGTCACGGTCGGCACGTGGGCGTCGCGCGGCGGGCGGACCAGACGGTGCGCCCGGTCGGCCACGAGCAGGTAGAAGTTCACCAGTTTCTCAGCCGCCTGCGCGCGCTGCCGGTCGTCGAGCTCGGCCGCCGCGACCTCACGGGCGTGCAGCCGGATCAGGTCGTGCAGTGTGTAGCGGTCGGCCCGGGTCTCGGCCAGCAGGTGCGCGCTGGCCAGCTCACGCAGCCGGCGCCGCGCGGTCACCAGGTCCACCCCGGTCAGCGCGGCGACCACGTGCGGCGACACCGAACTGCCCTCGTGCACGCCGATCGCCCGGAACGTCTCAGCCAGGTCGGGATGCAGCGTCCGGTACGACACGTCGAACGCCCCGCGCACGCTGGTGTCGGCGTCCTCCAGGTCGAGGGCGCGCAGCCGGTGGTGCTCATCGGCCAGCTCGCTGACCAGGTCGTCAACCGTCCACTGTGGACTCGCGGCCAGTCGGGCGGCGGCGATGCGCAGGGCCAGCGGCAGATGCCCGCACAGCGCGGCCAGCCGCCGCAGCGAGTCGATCTCGGCGCTACGCCGCTGATGCCCCGTGGAGAAGTCCAGCAGCCGCACCGATGCCTCGCTGGACAGCGTTGTCAACGCCAACAGACGTGCGCCGCCCCGGGCCACAAGGCCGTCCAGACGGCGACGGCTGGTGACCACGACCAGCGAACCGGAGCCGGCCGGCAGCAGCGGCCGCACCTGCTCAGAGTCACGGGCGTCGTCCAGCAGCACCAGCACGCGACGCTCGGCCAACAGTGATCTGTACAGGCCGGCACGCTCGTTGAGGTCGAGCGGAATCGCCTCCGACGGCACGCCGAGGGCCAGCAGGAACTGGGTCAGCACCTCGGCCGGCGAGGTGGGTTCATGGCCGGGGTCGAAACCCCTCAGCGCGGCGAACAACTGGCCGTCGGGGAAGGCATCGGCGTTGCGGTGAGCCCAGGTCAGGGCCAGCGCGGTCTTGCCGATACCGGCCGGGCCGACCACACCGGCCACGGTGATGGCACCTTCGATACCGCCACCGTGCTGGATGCCGTCGAGCCAGGCCAGCTCCACGTCACGGCCGGCGAACGCGCTGGTCGCGGCGGGCAACTGGGCCGGGATGACCGGGCCGTAGACCTGCCGGCCGGGCCGTGTCGGCGTCGGCAGCCGCAGCGCCGGATCGTCCCGCAGCACCTGCTCGTGCAGCTGGCGCAGCTCGGGGCCGGGATCGATGCCCAGCTCCTCGGTGGCGTAGCGGTGGAACCGCCGGTACGAGACCAGCGCGTCGATCCGCCGCGCCGACCGGTACTGGGCCAGCATCAGCAGGCTGAGCAGCCGTTCCCGGAACGGATGATCGTCGACCAGCCGGCGCAGCTCGCCGATCACCTCGGCGTGCCGGCCCAGCTCGAGGTCGGCCGCGACCCGCTCTTCCACGGCGACCAGCCGCAGCTCGTCGATGTCGGGCTGGCCGATCTTCTGCAGCTGCGCGCCGGCCAGCACCGGACCCCGCCACAGGTCGAGCGCCTGCCCGAGCAGCTCGGACCGCTCGGCCGCCGGCCGGCCACCGGCGTCGCCGATCAGCCGCTTGGCCCGGTGCAGGTCGACCAGCTCGGGCTGCACCTGGAGCACGTAACCGGGCGGCTGGGTGCGAATGGACGCGGCGCCGCCGGCCTTGGCCAGGACGCGCCGGAGCTTCGAGACATAACCGTGCACGATCGTGCGAGCTGTCTCCGGCGGCTCGTCACCCCAGAGCGCATCGACGATACGGTCGAAGGACACCACCTGGTTGGCGTCGAGCACCAGCAACGCGAGCAGGCTGCGCACACCGGATCCCCCGAGCGCGGCCGGGCGCCCGTCGACCAGCAGCTGTACCGGACCGAGCACGCCGAACTCGAGCATGGCACCTGCTCGCTCGACGGTCGTGGACGGCAGCATCATTCGGGGCAGCTCCCTGAGGCGAGCGATGCGTCCAACTTACGGGAAGCCGTTAACCGTTCGTGAGGCGTCTCCCCGGAACAGGCTAACAAAAGACTACTCTAGGTAGTCAACCGTCACGCTACTAGGCCGAACGTGGTCACCCGGATGGCATGCAGCATGGGACGCGTGACCGGGGCCCGGCGTTCCCTCAGCCGAGCAATTTCGCCAGTCGCGCCCGCACGCTGGCCACCCACGGCGCGCCGATGTGGCCGAACGTGCGCAGTGCCTCTTCCCACACCGCACGGGCCGCGAGCTTGTCGCCGCGGTCCAGATGGACATCGCCCAGACCGCGCACGGCGTAACCCTCACGCAGCGCGGTGCCGCTGACCCGTGACAGGCGCACAGCCTCGGTGAAGCTCGCCTCCGCGTGGTCCAGCCAGCCCGCCGCCCGGTTGGTCTCGCCCAGGTGCACGCGCACCCACGCCTGCCGCTCGGAGTCGTCGTACTGCTGGTAGATGCGCAGCGCCTGCTGGTTGTAGGCCAGTGATGCCTCGTAGTCCCCGCTCAACCGGGCCAGCTCGCCGAGCGTGCTGAGCGGCTGCGCCTGCCGGTAGCGGTCGCCGAGCAGTCGGTACAGCGCGAGCGACTGCCGCGACAGCGCCATCGCCTCGTCGTGCCGGCTCAAGTGGAACAGCGACGACGCCGCGTGGGCCGACCCGAGCGCCACCACCGGCAGGTCGCCGTCGCCCTCGGCCAGTCGTCGGCACGCCTCGTGCTCGGCCAGTGCGCGCTCGTGCTCGCCCAACCGCCCGTAGAGCAGGCCAAGGCCGTGGTGCATGAGCGCCTCGCCGTTGCGGTCGCCGGCCGCCTTGGCGGCGGCCAACCCCAGCTCGTGGCTGGTGCGCCAGTCCTCCCACGGGCAGTGCGTGGCCAGGAAGTCCAGCTGTAGGCGGGCCAGCTGCCACACGCGCGTGTGGAAGGAGCCCTGGTGCGCGCCACGCAGCACGGACAGCAGGTTGCCGCGCTCCCGCTCAAACCACGCCAGCGCGTGGGCCCGGGTCTCCAGCCGCGGCGTGGCCACGAGCGAGCACAGCGACGGGGCCAGCGAGTCGGCCGGCGGGCGGATCAGCCGCCGGGCCCGGTCCGAGACCACGCAGTAGAACTCGAGCACGCGCGTGCCCACGGCGAACGCCTCGGCCTGCGTGAGCTCGGAGAACGCGACTTCACGGGCGTGCAATCGCACGAGGTCGTGCATGGTGAACCAGTCTTGGCTGGTCTCGGTGATGAGGTGCGCGGCGCTGAGCGCGCGCAGTGCCGTGCGGGCGGCGCTGACCGAGCCGTTGCTCATGGCGGCGACCAGGTGCGGGCCGAAGTTGGGGCCGGGGAAGAAACCCAGCAGCCGGAACACGGACGCGTACTCCGGCGGCAGCGTGCGGTAGGAGACGTCGAACGCCCGCCGCACGCTCACCTGCATGTCGTCGTCGTCATCCTCGATGTCCAGCACCTGGAGCCGGTGCCGTTCGTCGGCCAGCTCGTCGGCCAGCCGGGCCAGCGTCCCGTTGGGGGCCATGGCCAGCCGTGCGCCCACGATGCGCAGCGCCAGCGGAAGGTGACCACAAAGGTTTGCAATTCGTGACGCATTCACGGGATCGCGCTGCGACCAGCTGATGTCCGACACCTCGTCGAGCAGCCGCACCGCCTGCGGGCCCGGCAAAGTGCCCACCGGCACGTAGGCGGCGCCGTCCCGCGCGACCAGACCGTCCAGCCGGCGACGGCTCGTCACGATCGTCAGCGGACCCCGCCCGCCGGGCAGCAACGGACGCACCTGCTCCGAGTCGCGGGCGTCGTCCAGCATCACCAACACGCGCCGGCCGGCCAGCAGCGACCGATACAGCGCGGCCCTTTCAGCAAGATCGACCGGCACCGCCTGAGGGGCGACGCCCAGCGCGATCAGGAACCGTCGCAGCACGTCCGCCGGCTCGGCCGGCGGACGGTTCTGGTCGTAACCGCGCAGGCACACGAACAACTGGCCGTCCGGGAACTCCCGGGCCACCTGGCCGGCCCAGGTCACCGCCAGCGCCGTCTTGCCCGTGCCGGCCGCGCCGACGACAACGCCGAGCGTGGACGTGTCCTCCTGGAGCAAACGGTCCAGGCTGGACAGTTCCTCGTGACGACCGGTGAAACCGGTCGGCGCCGGCGGCAACTGCGCCGGCGCGACCACACCGGCGATCTCCACACTGGACGGCTCCGGCGGCAGCAGCGACGGGTCGTCGTACAGGATGCGGTCGTAGAGGGCCCGCAGCACCGGGTCCAGCGGCTGGTCGCGGCGGCCGGCCTGGATGCGCTCGTAGACCGCCAGCGCCTCGGCGCGGCGGCCCTGCCGGTGCAGCTCGGTCATCTGCCGGCCGACCAGGTCGCGGCGCAGCCCGTCCGGCAGCAGCGCGAGATCGGCGGCCGAGATGGCCGTCGGGTCGTGCACGTCGATGCGCTCGGGGTCGATGCGCAGCCGGTAGCCGAAGCGCTCGGTGATCAGCTCGGTGTCGCCGCCCGGATCGGCCTTGTCCAGCAGCACGCGCAGCTCGTCGGCCGCCTCGGTGTGCTCGGTCAGCACGATCTCGTTGGGGTGCAAGGCGATTCTCGTGAGAAGAGTGCAGGCCTCGGCCGAGTCGACGGGTAGTGGACCGTCGACCCCGAGGATCTCAGGCCGGCCGAGCAGGCGGATCAGAACACCGCCGCGACGGACTGCCGGATGCGCGCTGTGCACTCGCTGCCCCCGCCCCATCAGGTGGTTCTGACGGGCAAGCTACCGCCACCAAGGGTGGCCGGTCCTGGAGTTGCCGGGCCACAGGTCGAAAAACCCGGACATCTTTGCCCGATTCGTGGCCGTACGGCCGAGGTGACCAGGCGAAGCGGTCCCGCCGTCCGCTCCCGATTGCGGACGGCGGGACCGCGCTGCGCCAGTTTGGCCGCCAACAGCTCGGAACCCACCCCGAGCGGGGGTCCCGACCTGCCGGTGATCAAGGTCTGGCGAAGCGGAAGTGGCCTTGCGCCAACGGAATTGGCAAACCCGGCCGCTCCCCGGTTTGCGCGGCAACCGTAACAGAGCGCGTGTGACCGGTCACAGCCACCCCACCCTATCGGAGCATCACCCGTGTGCAGAAGAGCCGAACCAGGCGCGCAGCGCGACAACGGCACCGGCGGCCTCCTCTCCAACCCAGACGACATGCCCGTCCGGTCGCAGCAGTAAACCCGATCTCCGCACTTGATCGGTTCGGCCTGTGACCACGTCCACTCGACCGGCCCGAGGTCTTGTCACCGGGCTGCGTCCTTAATGGCGTTAAGCGTGCTCAGAACGGCATTAAGGTGTCAATCGTGAAACTCAGCCGGGATGCCGTCGTGCGGGCCGCACTGGAGCTGCTCGACGAGGTCGGGCTGGACGATCTCACGCTGCGCGGCGTGGCCGAGCGGCTGGACGTGCAGGCGCCCGCGCTCTACTGGCATGTCCGCAACCGTCAGGACCTGATCGATCAGATGGCCGCCGCGATGATCCGGGACGGCATCGGCGGCCTCGCGCCCGACGGCGCGTGGATGGACCAGCTCGGCGACATCGCCCGGGCCTACCGGCAGACCCTGCTGTCCCATCGGGACGGTGCCCGGGTGCTGGCCGAGTCGTGCACCGCCGACCCCGCCGTCAACCGGCTCGGCGAGCTCGCCCTGCGCATGCTGACCTCCGCCGGTTTCACCACCCAGGACGCCATGCGCGCCCTCGTCGCCCTGATCAGCTACGTCTCCGGCTTCGTGGCCGACGAGCAGTCCTCCCGGCCTCGCTACGAGGAGCCGGACCCGGTGTTGTTCCCCCTGCTCACCGCAGCCGGCACTGGAAACCACACGCCCGAGAGCTTCAAATACGGCCTCGAACTCCTGCTCAGCGGCCTCCGCCTGGCCCGCCTCTCGGTCTGAGCCGTCCAGTCCTTCAGGCAGTTAGCCGGGTCAGAGACAACAAGGCGTCACCCCTGACCCGGCTGTCAACCACATGAATCCTACTTGACCGGGAGCGAAGAGACCTTCTTCTCGACGCTGACCTCGAACGCGTGGTCCGCGATCCTTACCTTGTAATGGGCCCGCACGTGAAGAGCGCCCCTGTAGTGCGCACCAGGGGTCGTGTCACCTTCGCTCAACAACCTCACGACAGCACTCTCGCTACGCCACGCCGCCCAGTTCATGAACGTTGCATCGCAGTCCACACCACGGTTAACACTTTCACAAGCACCGGAAAAACTGTGGCGACAACCCGGCCCACGTTCCACGCACATCTCCTCTCAATGCTTCCCGCCACGACTTGGACGACACCGCCAAGGCGCGAACGATCCACAAAAGCACACCAATGAATTGAGTGCCGAGGACGCAAGGTGTATAGTGCCACGCGAAGCCAACACCCTCCGAGCAGGCGATCACCTGCGCCCTCGGCGGTCAATGCTTCGTGGTTGGTGACGTTCGGCGGGGTCACATCCCTCGAACGTCACCAACCATCAAAACTGAACGCAATTACAATACGATCGGCTTCGGCATCACCTCCCCTCGCCGAAATGCCAACATCTGCCGCTTTTCTCCACGCAGCCAATTGTTCCATGCTTTGATGTACAGGGCGATATGGTCACGAGCCTCCGAACGCGGGCGACGGTGCCCCTGCGCGCGCGAATTCATAAAGAACGCCCGAAGCGCCAGGCGAGAATCTCCCACCTCCAAACGAGCGCCAGTAACAATGCCACGAAACCACTCTTCGGAGTCGGCCGATTCCCCACTGCCGCGCTCAGTGATATAGATCGCGGCAGCACAGGCCGACGAGATGATCCCAATGGCCGCCGCAACCGATCGAGCCCGCCGGACACAGTCGCCAACGCCGGGGTGCAACTTATGCAGGGCCAGCACCTGATCATTAGTCATACGCGCCCTTGCGCCACTCCAAGCCGCATTCGCCGGAAGCTCGTCGTACAGACCTATGTATCGCAATGCAGCGGCAGTATGATTTGCATCTGCCACTCCGCTCAATCGAAGGCTGTCGGTCGCAGAGCGCTTCTTCCCGGTGTCCACGACGCTAAAGGTGGATCTCTCGACGCCGCGAACCACAAGCATCTTCACCGACATCTTCGACTTAACTATGGCAGCCAATCGATGCTGCCCGTCAAGCAAATTTCCGCCGGAATCAACGGCTATACCCTGATGGCTGAGTCGCCATTCTCCACGACGCATCGCCGCCGCATAACGGTCCACCGTCGCAGAGTCCAGGAGCCGATTATTTACGTTCTGCCGAAGAAGGGCAGCCGCACTGTCAGCGTCCAACTCTTCCACTTCCGACACAAATCCCTCAGGGGCGCACGGCAAGTCGGGCAAGAGAGCCCCCTTGCTGCTATACCGAGTCACAGACCCTTCCTTCGCTCGCATCCAAATCTGATGACAGCACCGTCGAAGATGATCATCAGCGAGCTAACGCTAGCAGCGCCGAACGCCGCCAGTGACCACATGCGGCCTCCCTCGAAGAACTTCACCCCAGCGTGTACACAGCACGGCCCGTCGGCCGACTGAAGCCCGTACAGCAGGGCTCCGTCGACGGTGCGTCGAGCTCGTTTTCTGTAAGCGAGTCGCCTACCAATGTCGCCACGATCATGCGAGGTCAAGGCCGTGATATGAAGTTTATTCACATGGTTATGTAGGCTTCTTCATCCTTCGGCGGGCGACCTGTCCCACAGTTGACACTGCAGTGCATTGTCTGGCGTTACTGACGTGGATTGCCGACTTACAGCCGGAAAGTATGTAACCTCGTTCACCGACGTCAGACCACGTCGGCAACGAGGTAGGGGTCGAGGGCGGCGGATCGGTGGACGGCGAGATCGTCGTCGACGGCGAAGACGAGGCAGCCCGGTTGGGTGTCGGCCCAGGCGGCGCCGGCGCGACCCATGGCAAACGCGGCCGTGGCAACACAGTCGGCGGTGGTCAGGTCGCCGGCCACGACCGTGACGCTGAGCAGGCCGCGGGCCGGCCGGCCGGTGCGGCCGTCGAGAATGTGCTCGCCCCGTTCGTACGTCGCCGAGGTGGCCACGGCCAGGTCGCGAACGCCGAGCACGGCACACATGCGGTCGGCCTGCTCGGGATGACGGATGCCGACCAGCCAGGGCCGTCCCGGCTCCGGCTCCCCGGCGGCCACGACGTCGCCGCCGGCGTTGAGGCAGAACCGTTGGGCGCCGTTGCGGCGGAGCGCGTCGGCGGCACGCTGCACGGCCCAGCCCTTCACCACGCCGCACGGGTCGAAGGAACGGCCGGGCGGGGTGGCAGTGAACGCACCGTCGCTGATGCGCTCGTAGTGCCGGCAGATGTCGATCACCTCGGCCAGTTCGGCCGACACCTCGGCAACCTCGCCCCGGCCGTAGCGGCTGACCTCGCTGTCCGGCCGGAACGGGCTGAACCGGGCATCCACCCGCCGCAGGTCGGCGTACAGCGGCGCGACGTCGACCGGGTCACGGACGTCCACCGAGACCGGCATCCCCATCACCTGTTCGACGTGCCGCATGACGTCAACAATGGGCGGCCAGCCTGTGGCCCGGCTGTGGGAGTTCTGTCGGCCAGCTGTCGAACGGGGCGTCGAGTCGTCATGAAACCCACAGCTGAGCCACCATGGTCACGTGCGAGCTGACAAGGCGGAAGCCCCGGTCCGACTGCTGGTCGTCGACGACGAGCCCCACATCGCCGACCTGGTGGCCACGGTGGCGAAGTACGAGGGCTGGCAGGCCCGCGTCGCCAACAACGGCTCGGCGGCGCTGACCGAGGCGGCGGCGTTCAACCCGGACATCGTCGTGCTCGACCTCATGCTGCCCGACCTGGACGGCTTCACCGTGCTCGACCGGCTGCGGTCCAGCGGCGCGATGGTGCCGGTGGTGTTCCTGACCGCCAAGGACGCCACCGCCGACCGGGTCGCCGGCCTGACCCGCGGCGGCGACGACTACCTGGTCAAGCCGTTCGCGGTGGAGGAGCTGATGGCCCGGCTGCGGGCCGTGCTGCGCCGCACCACCGGTCCCGGCTGGAAGCGCTCGGTGCTGGCCGTCGAGGATCTCGAGCTGGACGAGGACACCCGCGAGGTACGCCGCGGCGAGCAGCAGGTGTCGCTCACGCCGACCGAGTTCGAGCTGCTGCGCTACCTGATGCGGCGGTCGCCGGCCGTGCTGACCAAGGCACAGATCCTCGACCACGTCTGGGACTACGACTTCGGCGGCCGGTCCAACGTGGTCGAGCTGGTCATCTCGCACCTGCGCAGCAAGATCGACAACGGCAACGAGCCGCTGATCCACACGATCCGCGGCGTCGGCTATGTGGTCCGCCGGGCCACGTGATGAAGCGATTGACGGCCGCGTGGCGGCGGCTGCGGCTGGGCACCCAGCTGGCGCTGGCCCTCGGCGCACTGGCGTTGGTGGTGTTCGGCCTGGTCGGCATCGTGACGACCTCGCTGCTGCATCAATACCTGGACAACCGGCTCAGCGACCAGTTGTCCACCACGCTGGCCCAGTTCAAGGCGTCCAAAGGCTCGATCGGGCTGCCGCAGCCGGGCAAGATCGGCCACACCTCCGAGCACGACCCGCCG
The DNA here is from genome assembly GCF_028622115.1 of Kutzneria chonburiensis. Classification (NCBI taxonomy): domain Bacteria; kingdom Bacillati; phylum Actinomycetota; class Actinomycetes; order Pseudonocardiales; family Pseudonocardiaceae; genus Kutzneria; species Kutzneria chonburiensis. The sequence continues at coordinate 7,829,270 of NZ_CP097263.1, read as the reverse complement.
ATCGGCATCCGCGTGACGTTCGGGCCCGGCAGCAACGTCTTCCTCAGCGACAGCAACCCCGCTCATGCACCGGTGGACGACAAACAGGTGATCGCGCTGGCCGAGCGGGCGCTGGTCGCCGGTCCCGGCCCGCTGCACCCCGAGACCTACATCGTGGCCGGCGGCAGCAGGTACCGGTTCATGTCGGTGACGATTCCCGGTGTGGCCAAGCAGGTCGCCGTGGTCGGACTGTCCGAAGAGGACAGCGAGGCCACGATCCGCCGGATGATCATGGTCAACCTGGTCTGCTTCGGCCTCGCACTGATCGTGCTTGTCCTTGTCGGACAACAGGTTCTGCGGCGCGGGCTGCGGCCGCTGGCCGGCATGGCCGCCACCGCGCACACCGTCGCCTCCACCGACCTGACCGCCAACGCCGTCGACCTTTCGGTACGGGCCAAGGGCGAGGGCGGTGGCATCGAGGTCGAGGAGCTGCGGTCCGCGTTCAACGTGATGATCGATCACATCGAGCAGTCGCTGGTCGCCCGGTCGGCCGCCGAGCAGCGGCTGCGGCAGTTCGTCGCCGACGCCTCGCACGAGCTGCGCACCCCGCTCACGTCGATCCGGGGCTACGCCGACCTGTTCGCGTACGCCGCGGCCAACGAGCCCGCCGAGCGCGAGCGGCACCTCGGGCGGATGCGGGAGGAAGCCGGGCGGATGAGCCTGCTGCTCGACGACCTGTTGCTGCTGGCCCGCCTCGACGGCGCCGAAGCGCCGCTGCGGCCTGAGCCCGTCGACCTGGTCGAGATCGCCGTGGCCGCCGCCGACGGCTTCCAGGCCGCCCGGTCCGACCATCCGTTCACCTTGGAGGTCGAGCCGTCGTCGCTACCCCTGGTCGGCGATCCCATGCGGCTTCGGCAGGTGCTCGACAACCTGCTCACCAACGCCGCCGTGCACACCGATCCCGGCACTCCCGTGACACTGCGGCTGCGGGCCGAGCCCGGCTGGGCCGTCGCCGAGATCGCCGATGGCGGGCCCGGCATCAGTCCCGAGAACCAGGCCAAGGTGTTCGACCGCTTCTACCGCGTCGACGACTCCCGCACGCGGGGCAGCGGCGGGACCGGGCTCGGGTTGTCCGTCGTGCACTCGCTCGTCACCGCGCACGGTGGCGCCGTCTCCTTGCAGAGCCAGCCCGGCGCCACCGTGTTCACCGTGCGGTTGCCGCTGTCAGCCGGCCAGGTGTGACGTCGCCCAGAGGTCGATGCCCGACTCCACCGCGTGCTTGTCGATCGCCGCCAGCTCGTCGTCGGTCAGCGGCGGGGCATCCAGCGCCGCCACGTTGTCCTCCAGCTGACGGATCGAGCTCGCCCCGATCAGCGCCGACGTCACCCTCGGGTCCCTCAGCGACCACGTCAGCGCCAGCTGCGCCAGCGACTGGCCGCGCTGCTGGGCGATGTCGTTCAGGGCCCTGATCCGAGCCAGGTTCTCGTCCGACAGCAGGTTCGTCGACAGCGACTTGTCCTGCGAGGCACGGGATCCCTCCGGGACGCCGTTCAGGTACTTGTCCGTCAGCATGCCTTGGCCCAGCGGCGAGAAGGCGATGCAGCCCGCGCCCACTTCGTCCAGCGCGTCCAGCAGCTCCGCCTCGATCCAGCGGTTCAGCATCGAGTAGGACGGTTGGTGGATCAGCAGCGGCACTCCCGCCGTGCGCAGGATCTCCGCCGCTTCGCGGGTCTTCGTCGCCGAGTAGCTGCTCACTCCCACGTACAGCGCTTTGCCTTGCTGGTAGGCGCTCACCAGCGCGCCCATCGTCTCTTCCAGCGGCGTGTCCGGGTCGAAACGGTGCGAGTAGAAGATGTCCACGTAGTCCAGGCCCATCCGCTTCAGCGACTGGTCCAGGGAGGCCGTGAGGTACTTCCTGCTACCCCATTCCCCGTACGGGCCCGGCCACATGTCGTAGCCCGCCTTCGTGGAGATCACCAGCTCGTCCCGGTACGGCTTGAGGTCGTCGCGCAGCATCTTGCCGAAGTTGGCCTCCGCGCTCCCGTACGGCGGGCCGTAGTTGTTGGCCAGGTCGAAGTGCGTGATCCCCAGGTCGAACGCCCGGCGCACGATCCCCCGGCCCAGCTCGTACGGCCGGTCGTCGCCGAAGTTGTGCCACAGCCCCAGCGAGATCCCCGGCAGCCGCAGGCCACTGCGCCCACACCGCCGGTAGCTCATGTCCTCGTAACGCCCACCCGCCGCCTCGTACGGCACCGTCCCGCCTCCTCGCCCGCGCCACCCGAACGGACGCGAGTCTAGGTGCGTTTCAGGTCACGGGCTCAGCACAGCGGGGTCGAACGTGACCGGCACGGGAGCCGCTTTGATGGTGACGGTCTCCCCAGGCACAGCGGTCAGCTCCTCCACGTACTGGCCGTTTTCGAGGCGGTAGGCGGTGACCGAGACATCGCCGAACCGGTCCTGGTGGAGAGCCCAGAAGTAGGGCACTCCGGCGTTCGCATAGGCGATGATCTTGCTTTCACGCTCGTCGCGCGTGTTGCCCGGCGACCAGACCTCCGCGGCCAGCACCAGATTCTTCGCCTTGACGCTCGTTCCGAACGGCCTGATGTCGATCACCACAACGTCCGGAACGAGTCCCGTGCGCAGCAGCGAGCTGATCTCCGCAGCAACAGCGGTCACCACGTTCAGGTCGTCGCGGCCGGCCTCGCGGAGGGCGCGCCTGAACAGCAATCGGAGCTCGTCGCCGGCGAACTGGTGCTGTATGGAGGGCGCCGGACTCACGTGAAAGTACCCCAGGATCAGTTCAAGGCGGGACCCGTCCTCGGGTTGATCGGCCGCCAGCCAGTCTTCGATCGTGTGCTGGCCGATCGGGTGCGCGAGCGCTGCGCTCACCGGAATCTCCTCCTCGGCTCGACTCACGACCACCCTCCCATGAACTGCCGACAATCCATCTACCTGCATTTTCATCTCATTGTGCCGTCAAGTCGACTCGATCGTGACCAACCGCCCGATCGCTGGCGGGCGCGCGGGGCTCATGGGCGGGACAATCGACCTGAGGGCCGGCGTGCGGAAGGACGCGTGATGACCGACAACAGCACCCAGATCAGGGTCGACGCGGGCAGGTTGTGGGCGGGGGCGGCGGCAACGGCGCTGGTCGCGGGGCTGATCGCGGTGGTGGGCATCCTCATCGCCCGAGGGCTGGTCCAGGTGGAGGTGCTGGCCCCGAAGGGCGAGGGGGTGTGGGGCAACGCCAACACGGTGACGTACGCGCTGGTGTCGGCGGCGATCGCGCTGGCGGCGACGGGGCTGCTGCATCTACTGCTGGTCACCACGCCGAGGGCGACGGTGTTCTTCACGTGGATCATGGTCCTGCTGACGCTGATCGCGGTGGTTCTCCCGCTGAGCCTGCCGGTGGACCTGGCCAGCCGGGTGACTACGGGCCTGATCAACCTGGCCATCGGCCTGGCGGTGACGGGCATCCTGACCAGCTTCGCACCGGGCACGGTGCGGATCGAGCCCCGCAGCGCCACATCGGCCCGTACGACGAGACGGTGGAGTGGCGCGGCGAGCAGTGATCAGCGCGGGGCCAGGTGCAAGGCGGTCCTGATGGCGGCGTCCTCGTCGGAGCCGTCATGGCCGTCGGCATCGGCCAGGGCGTCGTCGAGGCTGTCGGAGTCGGTGGCGGCGGCCGCCCGCTGACGGTCGGCCAGCTCGAGCTGCTTGGCGGCGACGAGCGCGTCGACGGAAGCCTGGGCGTTGGTCGGCCAAGGACCGGCCTTCAGGACGTCGATCTCCTTCTGCAACACGGGAAGGGACCGCACGACGACGTCCCGCTCCGACGTCCAGGTCGGGGCGTCGTACTCCTCGTCCACGATCTTGTCGTACGGACCGACGGCGTCCAGGTAGCGCTTCTGGTCGTCGGTGTAGGGCAGCCCGGCGTCCTTGACGTGCCCGGTGATCTTGAAGTTGTCGATCCGCCGGAAGAAGCAGATCACGGTCCGGTCCCCGCGTGTCCACGACGACTCCTGCGGGAACAGGTAGTGCACGGCGAAGTCGGGGTAGTTCAGCCCGGCGGTGAGCCAGTGGTCGGCGTCGTCGGGGCACCGATGCTCGCCGATGGCCTGCACGGCGGTCAGCCCGGGATAGGACACCGATGTGAGGGGTTCGCTGGCGAACGCCTCGGCGTCGTGCGGCTGGGCGCAGTCGATCACGCTGACGGCGGAGGACTTGCTGTTCGGGTCCCGGTCGAAGCACTGACCGGGCTTGAGCGAGAAGCCGGTGGACGAAGCGCCGCTGGACTGCGTGGTCGGTCCGAGGGCCGCGCCGACAATGGCCAGGCAGATGAAGGCGATCACGAGGAAGATCCAGACGCTGGACACGGCGATGCCGGCGATGGCCAGCCCCCGACCGCGCTGCCCGGTCCGCTTGATGTCGGACAGCGCGATGATGCCGAACACCAGCCCCAGCACCAGCCCGCCGACCGGCCCGAGGATGCCCAGCACCAGCGACGTGACGGCGAAGCCGTTGACGCTCGGCCGCCAGCCGGGCGGCACGCCGTAGGGCATGCCGCCCGGAATCCACGGCGCCGCCTGTGCGGGCGGCATGGCCGGATAGTTCTGGTACGCGGGCTGCTCGGGCTCGGTCGACATGTCCGGATTACCCCCTTGGCGGACAGCCCCAAGGTTACCGCCCCGACGAAGCGGCTTTAGTGCAGCGGCTGGAGGTGCAGGGCCGCCCGGACGGCATCGGTTTGGTCGGCGCCGCTGTGGCGGCCGGCGGCGTCCAGGGCATTGGTCAGAGAGCCCCGGTCGGGGGCGGCCGCGGCCTGTTGCCGGTCGGCCAGCTCCACCTGCTTGGCGGCGATGAGCGCGTCGACGGCGGCCTTGGCGTCGGCCGGCCACGGACCAGCCTTCAGCACGTCGATTTCCTTTTGCAGCACCGGAACCGCCCGCACGGCGGCGTCGTGCTGATCGGGCCAGGTCACCGCCGCGTCCTGCGCCCGCACGGCCGCGTCGTACGGCTGGGACACCCTCAGGTAGCGGTTCTGCTCGTCGGTGTAAGGCACGCCGGTGTCCTTGACCAGACCGGTCATCGGCTGGTCGTCGTGCCGGTGGAAGAAGCACTTGATGGTCCGGTCGCCCCGCGCCCACGCCGTGTCCTCCGGAAAGAGGAAGGCGACCCCGATGTCGGGGTGGTTCATGCCGGGCGGAAGGGCCTTGATGACATCGACCGGGCACTTGCCCTTGGCGAACTCCTCGACGGCGGTCTTGCCGGGGTAGGTCGGCCACGGCGCCGGCTCCACCGCGAACACCTCGCCGTAGTGCGGCTGGGCGCAGTCGACCGGAGTTGAGGCGCCGGCCTGGTTGATCGGGGCCCGTTGGAAGCACTGGCCGGCCTTGAAGTTGTAGCTGACCGCGGCGGCCGGCGTCTCGCGCATCGCGTGCAGCACGCCGCCGTAGAAGATCACCATCCACAGCGCGACCCACGCCCCGGTCAGCACGAGCCCGGCGATGGCCAACCCCTTGCCGCGCTGGCCGGTCCGCCTGATCTTGCCGAGCGCGACGATGCCGAAGATCAGCCCGAGCGGGATGCCGCCGATGAGGCCGAAGATCAGCGACGCGACGGCGAAGCCGCTGATGCCGCGCCGGCCGGGCGGCATTCCGTACGGGTCGAACGACTGGCCCTGCATGCCGTACGGCTGGTAGGGCGGCCCGAAGGACTCGCCCCGCATGCCGACGGGCTCGGTGCCGAACGACTCGCCCTGCATGCCGTACGGCATGTCCGGCTGGTTCTGCTCAGGATCAAATGACATCTCGACAAACCACCGTTTCTCCCCTTAACGGACAGCGAGGATCAAGGCCTCGCCGCCGATACCTGAGCTGTTAAATACCACTAACAAGCGAATTCAGAAAGTCGCGATGGACTGCACAGCGACACGGGGTCAGACTTCGGCCATGAAGGCACTGGTCAAGGTCGACGCGGCGCCGGGTCTCGAGCTCACGGACGTGCCGGACCCGCAGGTGGGGCCGGCGGACGTGGCGGTGAAGGTGCTGCGCACCGGCATCTGCGGCACCGACCTGCACATCGACTCCTGGGACGACTGGGCGGCCCGCAACGTGAAGCCGCCGCTGGTTCTCGGCCACGAGTTCGTCGGCGAGGTGGTGGAGACCGGCCGCAACGTCACGGGCGTCAAGGTCGGCGACCTGATCAGCGGCGAGGGCCACCTGGTCTGCGGCACCTGCCGCAACTGCAAGGCCGGCCGCCGCCACCTGTGCGCCAACACCCGCGGCCTCGGCGTGCACAGCAACGGGGCGTTCGCGCAGTACGCGGTGCTGCCCGAGACGAACGCCTGGGTGCACCGCACCGAGGTGGACCTGGACGTGGCGGCGATCTTCGACCCGCTGGGCAACGCGGTGCACACGGCGCTGTCCTTCCCGGTCATCGGCGAGGACGTGCTGATCACCGGCGCCGGCCCGATCGGCATCATGGCCGCGGCCATCGCCCGGCACGCCGGCGCCCGCCACGTGGTCATCACCGACGTCAGCGAGCACCGGCTGGAGCTGGCCCGCAAGGTCGGCGTGAGCCTGGCCCTGAACGTGGCCGAGTCGACGCTGGCCGACGCCTTCAAGCAGCTGAACATGACCGAGGGCTTCGACGTCGGCATGGAGATGTCCGGCCAGCCCAGCGCGTTGCAGGAAATGATCGCCAACATGTCGCACGGCGGCCGTATCGCCATGCTGGGCCTGCCGGCCAAGGAGTTCCCGGTGGACTGGGGCTCGGTCGTGCTGAAGATGCTGCACCTGAAGGGCATCTACGGCCGGGAGATGTTCGAGACCTGGTACTCGATGTCGGTGCTGCTCCAGGCCGGCCTCGACGTGGCCCCGGTGATCACCCACAAGTTCCACTACACCGAGCACAAGACGGCCTTCGACACGACACGGGCCGGCCGCTGCGGCAAGGTGCTACTCGACTGGACGGAGAAGTGATGTACGGCGCGATGCGGGACGACCTGCGGGCCGGGCTGGCCGAGATCCGCGAGGCCGGGCTGTACAAGGCCGAGCGGGTCCTCGGCTCGCCGCAGGCGGCGCAGGTCAGCGTCACCGGCGAGCACGTGCTCAACTTCTGTGCCAACAACTACCTCGGCCTGGCCGACCACCCGGTGCTGGTCAAGGCGGCGCACGAGGCGCTGGACCGCTGGGGCTTCGGCATGGCCTCGGTGCGCTTCATCTGCGGCACGCAGGAGCTGCACAAGCAGCTCGAGGCCAAGCTGTCGGAGTTCCTCGGCACCGAGGACACGATCCTCTACAGCTCCTGCTTCGACGCCAACGGCGGCCTGTTCGAGACGCTGCTGACCGACCAGGACGTGGTCATCTCCGACGAGCTCAACCACGCCTCGATCATCGACGGTGTCCGGCTGTGCAAGGCCAAGCGCCAGCGCTACCGCAACCGCGACATGGCCGACCTCGAGCGGATCCTGCAGGAGTCCAAGGACGCCCGGTACCGGCTGATCGCCACCGACGGCGTGTTCTCCATGGACGGCTACCTGGCGCCGCTGGACCAGATCTGTGAGCTGGCCGAACGCTATGACGCCCTGGTCATGGTCGACGACTCGCACGCGGTGGGCTTCACCGGCCCGACCGGCCGCGGCACGCCGGAGCTGTTCGGCGTGACCAACAAGGTGGACATCGTCACCGGCACGCTGGGCAAGGCGCTGGGCGGCGCGAGCGGCGGCTACGTGTCGGCGCGCGCGGAGATCGTGGAGATGCTGCGACAGCGCTCGCGGCCGTACCTGTTCTCCAACTCGCTGGCCCCGTCCATCACCGGCGCCGCGCTGGCCGCGCTCGACCTGCTCAGCTCGTCCGGCGAGCTGCTGGACCGGCTGCGGGCCAACACCGAGCTGTTCCGTCGCCGGATGACCGAGGAGGGCTTCGACCTGCTGCCCGGCGAGCACCCGATCATCCCGGTGATGATCGGTGACGCGGCCAAGGCCGGCCGGATGGCCGATCTGCTGCTGGAGCAGGGCATTTACGTGATCGGCTTCTCGTACCCGGTGGTGCCGCACGGCAAGGCCCGCATCCGCACGCAGATGTCGGCCGCGCATTCCCTTGACGACGTGAACCGTGCGGTCGACGCCTTCGTCGCGGCACGGTCCAAGATGGACGGATGATCGATCCTCGACGGCTGCGGGTGCTGCGGGCACTGGCCGATCACGGCACGGTGACCGCGGCGGGGCTGGCGCTGCATCTGACGGCGTCCGCCGTGTCGCAGCAGTTGGCCGCGTTGGAGACGGAGACCGGGCAGCAGCTGCTGCGCCGCAAGGGCCGGCGGGTGTGGCTGACGCCGGCCGGCGAACTGCTGGTCGTGCACGCCAACGCCGTGGCGGCCGAGTTGGAACGGGCCGAGGCCACGCTGGCGGCGTTCACCGCCGGCGTGCGCGGCCCGGTCCGGCTGGCCAGCTTCGCCTCGGCCATCACGCAGGTGGTCGCGCCGGCCGTGGCCGCACTGCGGGCCGGCGCCCCGGACGTGACGCTGCTCGTGCAGGATGCCGAGGGCCACGCCAGCGTGCCATTGCTGCTGGACGGCGAGATCGACGTCGCCATCACCGAGGAGTACCGGACCGCGCCGCGGACCGACGACCGCCGGCTGACGCGTTTTCCGTTGTACGTGGAGCCTTTTGACGTCGTGCTGCCCGAAGACCACGAGCTGGCCGATCGGTCCGAAGTGGATGTCAGCACACTCGCCGACGAGGACTGGATCGCCCCGCTACCCGGAAACCCTTGCCGTGACGTGCTTTTACTGGCCTGTCCGGACGCGCGGATCCGACACACCTCCGACGACTTCAGCGCCATCGTGGCCCTGGTCGCCGCTGGTGCCGGCGTGGCTTTGGTGCCACGTAACGCCTTCACCGAAAAGCCCGGCGCGGTGGCCGTTCCCGTCAAGGGGAATCAGTCGCTGCGCCGGGTGTTCGCCGCTGTGCGCAAGGGAAGCGAGGACCATCCGCTGATCCGGCTGGTCCTCGCCGCCCTGGTGCGCGGTCAGGCGATCGCGTAACCGTTGCTGCCCAGGCCCGTAGCGCCGCTCACGCCGGGAACCGGTACCGGCACAAGGCTCTTGGCGCGCTCATTGCCGTCGCCGAGCAGGCCGTCCTGGCCGCCGCCCCAGGCGTATTCCTTGCCGTCCGAGGTCACGGCGTAGCCGCTGAGGACGCCGGCCCCGATCGCCCGCACGCCAGCCAGGTTCTTCACCTTGACCGGACTGTCCACATAGGACGTATGTTCGGTGCCGTCGCCAAGACTGCCGTTCCAGCCGAAGCCCCAGGCCCACACTGTGCCGTCGGCGCGCAGCACGTAGTTGGAGCCCCCTGCCGCCACCGCCCGGGCGTTGCTCACGCCCGGCACCCGCACCGGCGCGTTGTCCTGACGGTCGGTGTCGCGCGGACCCCACTGCCACAAGCTGCCGTCGGACCTCACGGCGAGACCTGGCGCGATCTTCGTGACGTTGCCGAGTCCCTTGACCCGCACCGGAATCCCGGCCGCGCAGTTCGGCTGCTGGTCGCCGTCGCCGGCCTTGCTCTCACAGTCCGTGCCGATGGTGCCGTTACCGAGCTCGCCCGCCTTGTTCCAGCCCCAGCTCCACACCGTGCCATCGGCCTTGACCGCGTACGTGTGGTCGAGGTCGCCGGCGATCGCCACGACGTGGTTCAGCTCGGTGACCTGGACCGGCGTGTCGTACTGGCCGTGCGGGAAGCCCGGGCCCAGGTGCTTGTAGGCGTTCTGGCCCCACACCCACACCGTGCCGTCGGCGCGCAGCGCCACCTGCGCCGACACCGCGACGATGTTCGACAGCCCGGGAATCTTCACCGGGAACGGCGCGTAGCTGCGGTACGTGGGCGAGCCCTGTACGTCGCCCGACCCCACCGGCCCGGCGCCCAGCGCGCCCTTCGCGCTCCAGCCCCAGGCCCACACCGAGCCGTCGGAGCGCACGGCATAGCGGGTGGGGCCGTAGTCGCTCACCGCGACGACGGAGTCGAGGCCGTACACCGCGGCGGCCGCGGTGATGCCGCCGACGGTGCCGTTGCCGGCCTGGCCGTCGGAGTTGGTGCCGAAGCCGTACACACAGCCGCGCTGGCAGGCCGTCCGCGCGGGCGCGAAGTAGCCGGCGATCTCGGCGAGCACGTCGACCTGGCCGTGGAAGTTGTAGAGGTCGAGCGCACGGTCCGCGCTCACCGCTATGACGGCCAGGTTCTCCACGGTCCGGCCGGGAGTCGCGCTGATCGTGCGGGCCGACGGCCGCTGCTGATCGGCCGGGTGCGCGCTGACGTACGTCGCGACGGAAACGTTGGTGGCGGTCAGGTTGACTACCGCCGCCGTCGCGCCAGCGGGTAGCCAGCCGCTCAGATCGAGGCGGTGTTCCGCGCCTTCGGTGATCGGATCACGCGGTTTGCCGTCCCAGCTGCGAGTGTCGAGCACCCGCAGTTGGGACACCGGGTAGAAGGCCTGCGTGGATTGCGGCGAGTAGTAGCCGGCCAGGTCCGCGCTCAGGTCCACCGTGCCGGCCGCGTTGGCCAGCGTCACCTTGCGGTCGGCGCTCAGGCCCACGGTCACCAGGTTCGGCGTGTCCTCCCCCGGCGTCGCGGTGAGGTTGGCCGTCGACGGCTTCGGCTGGCCGGCGGCGTATGCCGTGACAGCGCTCGACGCCGTCGCATTCGCGGCCGTCAGGTTGAAGGTCACCGCCGTCGCACCCGCCGGGACCTGCGCCGACAGGTCGAGCGTGATCGTCCCGTCCGGCCCGACCGGGGTGGCGTCCATGACTCGCTGCGGGTTGAGCGGCGTGTACTTCGCCGTGCCGTTGGCCGAGTAGTAGCCGGCGAGGTCGATCACCGCCTCCACCGCGTTCGGGCCGGCCGCCACGGTGAGGCTGTGGTTGCCGATCGGCACCACCGCCAGGTTCGCCCTGGTCTCGCCGGCCCGGAGGTTCACCGTCGGCTCGCCGAGCGCCGGCAGGCTGAGCGTCGTCGGCCCGTCCGGGTTCGCCCCGGTCACGTTGACCAGCACCGCCACCGCGTCGTCCGGCACCTGCGGCACCGCGAAGGTGCTGCGACCATTCGCCGGGATCCTGGTGTCTTGCACTCGACTGGGGCTCACCACCGTGAACCCGAGTCCCGATGTCCGTTGCGGCGCCGCCTGCGCCGCCGGAACCGCTAACGAAGACGCCGCGGCGACCGCGGCCACGAGCATGCCAATCCTGGCGAGCGGCATGTGCTTTCCCCTGCACTGGGCACTGTCCCGACTCGCCGGAGACCTTGGCACGGCCCAAATCGCCCACACCAGACTTGTCGGCCAGCAGCACCCCTAGGTGCAGAACGGAATTTTCGGCGCAACCCGCGGCCGAGGTCGGACGACCGCGCGCGGGGAAGGAGATCAGATGGAGTGGGGTGGAGCCGGCGGCGGGACTTGAACCCGCAACCCCTCGCTTACAAGGCGAGTGCTCTGCCAATTGAGCTACGCCGGCACGGCCGCGCTCATCGTAAACACCTCACGCTGGCATCACCTGTGTGTTCTGGTCTGCTCAGGGTAGAACCGCGTTCCTCCTTCTGGACGTCGCCTCAGCCGCTCGGGTGGCGCGTACCGCCGCTGACCAGGGCGGAAGCGACGGGCACCATGGGTGGTCGCGGTCCGCCGATCGGGGTAACCCGGCGGAGCGTGTCGGAGACCACGTCCACGCCCTTGCAACGGTTGGGTGAACGGGACCGATCCTGCGTACGGACGATCGAGGAGGAACGAGCAGTGCGGCAGACCCGGGGGACGCGGGCGAACTTCTGGCGACGGCGGCGGCTGGCGGTGCCGGCGACGGCGGCGACGGGCGTGGAAGTAGGCCCCGAGCTGCCGTCGGACGCGACGGTGAACCTCGTGCTGGATCTCGCGCTGCGCATCGGCGAGGTCCAGTTGGCCAGCGGCGCGGCCGCCGCGGACGTGGCGTCGACGCTCGTGCAGGTGACTTCGGCCTACGGTTTGCCCCGCTGCGAGGTCGATGTGACGTTCATCTCGATCTCCGTCTGCTGCCATCGCGGCACCGCCGCGTCGCCGGTGATGTCCATGCGCGTGGTCCGTTCCCGCGGCCTCGACTACACCCGCCTGGCCGGCCTGGAAGCCCTGGTCCGCCGGGTGATCGCCGGCCGCGTGACGGCCGAGGAGGCGTCGACCGAACTGGACGCGATCAGTGCCGCCCAGCACCCGTACCCGCGCTGGCTGGCCACGATGGCGTGGGCGGCGATGGCGGCTTCGGTGGCCCTGCTGCTCGGCGGCGGCCCGATGATGGCGCTGGTCGCGGCGGTGGTGACGGCGGCGGTGGACCGCGTCGGCCGCATCCTCAACCGGTTCAACCTGCCGTTCTTCTTCCAGCAGGTGGTCGGCGGCGCGCTCGGCGCGGCCGGGGCGCTGATCGCCACGGCCACCGGCCTGGTGCCGCCCAACCAGCTGTCCCTGGTGGTCGCGGCCGGGATCGTGGTGCTGCTGTCCGGGCTGTCGGTGGTCAGCTCGGTGCAGGACGCGATCAACGGCTACAACGTCACGGCGTCGGGCCGCACCATGGAGACGCTGCTGATGTCGGTCGGCCTGATCACCGGCGTCGCCTTCGCGCTACGCATCGGCGTGCACTTCGGCATCGGCTCCACGCTGGCCCCGGTGTCCCCGCTGAGCTTCGGCACGGTGCCGATCCAGATCGTCACCGGTGCGGCCGCCGCGGTGTTCTTCGCGTTGGCCAGCTACGGCCAGCCCCGGGCGCTGCTCGTCGCCGGCATCGCCAGCGCGATGGGCGTCGGCGCGTACAGCACGCTCCAGGCCGCCGGCGCCGACGTGCTGACCGGTTCCGCGCTGGCCGCCGTGCTGATCGGCTTCTGCGGCCAGCTGCTGGCGCGACGGCTGAGGGTGCCGCCGCTGGTGGTGGGGATCTCCGGTCTCACGCCGCTGCTGCCCGGTCTCACCACGTATCGCGGGCTGTACCAGTTGACGGTGCAAGGCGACGTGGCCGGCCTGTCCACGCTCGTGCTGGCCATGGGCATCGGGCTGGCGCTGGCCGCCGGCATGGTGCTCGGCGAATTCCTGGCCCACCCGGTCCGAACCCGCCTCGGCCGGCTGGAACGACGCCTGCGTTCCGCCGATTCCTGAGCCGGTTTCCCAGGTCCCTTGGCCCGTACACCTCCAGGCCCGGGTGACGGTCGCCACTGCGGGTAGCCCCGTCGGCAGGACGCGCCTTCGGCCGAAGCTGGTTAGCCTCGGAAGGCCGCACCGCGAGCACCTGTCGAGGAGGCGTCACCCCGTTGAGCACCAGTGGCTCGGATTTCATCGTCGTCGCCAACCGGCTTCCGGTCGACCTGGAACGCATGGAGGACGGCACCCAGCGCTGGAAACACAGCCCCGGCGGCCTGGTCACCGCGCTCGAACCGTTCCTGCGGTCGCGCAGCGGCGCCTGGGTCGGCTGGCCCGGCATCGCCGACGCCGAGGTGGAGGCGTTCGAGGAGGAGGGCCTGCGGCTGCACCCGGTCGGCCTGTCGGCCGCCGAGGTCCGCGACTACTACGAAGGCTTCTCCAACGGCACGTTGTGGCCGCTCTACCACGACGTGGTGGCCCCGCCGGTGTTCGACCGGTCCTGGTGGGAGAGCTACGTCAAGGTCAACCGGCGGTTCGCCGACGCCTGCGCGTCCATCGCGGCCAAGGGCGCGACCGTGTGGGTGCAGGACTACCAGCTCCAACTGGTGCCGCAGCTGCTCCGTGAACAGCGTCCCGACCTGCGGATCGGCTTCTTCCTGCACATCCCGTTCCCGCCGGTCGAGCTGTTCATGCAGCTGCCGTGGCGGACCGAGATCATCCGCGGCCTGCTCGGCGCCGACCTGGTCGGCTTCCATCGGCCGGGCGGCGCGCAGAACTTCCTGTGGCTGGCCCGCCGGCTGGTCGGGCTGGAGCCCAGCCGCGGCGCGGTCGGCGTGCGTACCCGTCCGGGTGTCGTTCAGGTGGGTGACCGCACGGTCCGGGTCGGCGCCTTCCCGATCTCCATCGACGCCGCCGGCCTGGACGCGATCGCCCGCAGCCGGGAGACCCAGGCCCGGGCCAAGCAGATCCGCGAGGAGCTGGGCAACCCCAAACGGATCATGCTCGGGGTCGACCGGCTCGACTACACCAAGGGCATCGACGTGCGGCTGCACGCCCTGCACGAGCTGCTGGCCGAGGAGCGCATCACTGCGGAGGACACGGTGATGGTGCAGCTGGCCACGCCGAGCCGGGAACGCGTCGAGCACTACAAACAGATGCGCGGCGAGATCGAACAGGTGGTTGGCCGAATCAATGGCGAGTTCGCCCGGGTCGGTCACCCTGCCGTGCACTATTTGCACCAATCGGTGGACCGGCGGGAACTGTGCGCGTTCATGAGCGCGGCGGACGTGATGGTCGTGACGCCTGTCCGAGATGGTATGAATTTGGTCTGCAAGGAGTACGTGGCCTGCCGATACGACCTCGGCGGGGCACTGGTCCTCAGCGAGTTCGCCGGCGCGGCGTCGGAGCTCACCAGCGCGTTCCTCGTCAACCCGCACGACCTGGACGGTGTGAAGAACTCGTTGTACGCCGCCCTCACCGTGGATCCGGCCGAGGGTCGCCGTAGGATGCGCGCTCTGCGCCGTCAGGTCCTGACCCATGACGTCGACCGCTGGGCGCGGTCGTTCCTCGAGGCTCTCGGATCCGCGTCGCCGAACTGACCCAATTCACGACCGGTGTGGCCCACACTTGAATACCCCGAATCCCCCGAAAGCCTGAGGAGGAGGCGCGTTGACCGCCGAGGCCCTCCCCGCGGAGCTCCGTCGCGCCATCGTGCAGCTCGCACGAACGCCGCGGCTGCTCGTCGCGTGTGACTACGACGGAACGCTCGCCCCGATCGTTTCCGACCCCGAGCAAGCCCGACCGTCCACCGAGTCGGTCGGTGCGCTGCGTTCGCTGGCCGGACTCCACGAGACCACCGCGGCGGTGATCAGTGGTCGCGCGTTGCGCGACCTTGCGACACTGTCGCGCCTGCCCGGTGAAGTGCACCTGGTCGGCAGCCACGGCTCCGAGTTCGACGTGGGCTTCGTGCACGCGCTGGACGCCGAGGCCAAGGCGCTGCACCGCCGCATCGAGCAGACCCTGGAGGAACTGGTCGCGGACGCCGAGGGCGTGCACCTCGAGTCCAAGCCGGCCAGCATCGCGGTGCACGTGCGCCGCGCCGCCGCCGACATCGGCGAGCGGGTGCTGGCCGAGGTCCGCTCCGGCCCGGCGACCTGGGACGGCGTGCAGGTCACCGAAGGCAAAGCGGTGATCGAGCTGGCCGTGGTGCAGACCGACAAGGGCCACGCCCTGGACGTGCTGCGCCACCAGGTCGGCGCGACCGCCGCCGTGTTCATCGGCGACGACGTCACCGACGAGAAGGCGTTCGCCCGGCTCACCGGCCCCGACCTGGGCATCCACGTCGGCGACGGCGAGACCCTGGCCGGCTACAAGATCACCGACACGGTCGCCGTGGCCACCGTGCTGGCCTTCCTGCTGGAAGAGCGCCGGACCTGGCTCTACGGCGAGCAGGCGCCGCCGATCGAGCGGCTGTCGATGCTGGCCAACGAGCGTTCGGTGGCCCTGGTGACGCCGGACGCCAAGATCACCTGGCTGTGCCACCCGGAGCCGGACTCGGCCGCGGTGTTCGCCGACCTGCTCGGCGGTCCCGGCGCGGGCGTGTTCTCGATCAAGCCGGAGCGCAACGGCCTGCCGCTGGGTCAGCGCTACCTGCCGAACACGATGACCGTGGAGACGCGCTGGTCGCGGCTGCTGGTCACGGACTACCTGGACCACTACAGCGCGCCGCACCGCACCGACCTGACCCGGGTCATCTCCGGCGCGACCACCGCGAAGATCGAGTTCGCGCCGCGACCCGAGTTCGGGCAGGTGCCGGTGGCCCTGGTCGCCGAGGAGGACGGCCTGCGCGTGGTCGGCACCAGCGACCCGATCGTGCTGCGCTCCCCCGGCGTGACCTGGGAGATCAGCTCGGACGGCCAGCACGAGACGGCGACCGCCATCGTCTCGCCCGGCCCCGACGCCCCGGTCGTGCTGGAGCTGCGCTGCGGCACCGACGACCTGTCGCCCAACCCGGTCAGCGAGTCGGAGCGGCGGGCCCGCAGCGGCCGGTACTGGTCGGAGTGGGTGGAGACGCTCACCGTGCCGCCGGTGGAGAAGGAGCTCGTGGTCCGCTCGGCGCTCACGCTGCGCGGGCTCGTGCACTCCGAGACCGGCTCGATCATGGCCGCGGCCACCACGTCGCTGCCCGAGGAGATCGGCGGCGTCCGCAACTGGGACTACCGCTACTGCTGGCTGCGTGACGCGGCGCTGACCGCGCAGGCCCTGGTGTCGCTGGGTTCCACCAGCGAGGCCGAGGCCTACCTCGGCTGGGTGCACCGCGTGCTGGACACGCTGCCCGGTCCGGAGCGGCTGCACCCGCTGTACACGCTGCACGGCACCACGCTCGGTCCCGAGGCCGTCATCGACACGCTGCCCGGCTATGCCGGCTCGCGGCCGGTGCGCGTCGGCAACCTGGCCAACCAGCAGGTGCAGCTGGACGTGTTCGGCCCGGTGGTCGACCTCGTCGCCCAGCTGACCGAGGCGCGGGGCAAGCTCACCGACGACGACTGGCGCATGGTGCAGGCCATGGCCGAGGCCGTGTCGCGCCGGTGGCACGAGCCCGACCACGGCATCTGGGAAGAGCGGCACGCACCGCGGCACAACGTCTACTCGAAGGTCATGTGCTGGATGACCATCGACCGGGCGATCCGGCTGGCCGAGGGCTACGGGCGTGAGCTCGACCCGTCCTGGCCGGCGCTGCGTGAGGCCATCGCCACCGACGTGCTGAAGAACGGCTGGAACGAGGAGGTCGGCTCCTTCACCACCGCCTACGACGGCACCGACCTCGACGCCGCTTCGCTGCACGTCGGCCTGACCGGCCTGATCGACCCGACCGACGAGCGCTTCCAGTCCACGGTCACCGCGATCGAGGCCGAGCTGCGCTCCGGGTCGACCGTCTACCGCTACCACCGCGACGACGGCCTGCCGGGCGACGAGGGCGGTTTCCATCTCTGCGCGGCGTGGATGATCGAGGCGTACCTCATGTCCGGCCGGCGCACCGAGGCCGAGGAGCTGTTCGCGCAGCTCGTCGACTGCGCCGGTCCGACCGGGCTGCTGCCCGAGGAGTACGACCCCATCGCGGAGCGCTCGCTGGGCAACCATCCCCAGGCTTATTCACACCTCGGCCTGATCCGCTGTGCCCAGCTACTGGCCAAGCACTCGTAACACGCAGTGATGCTTGGAAGGGGTCCTTCCTGACGTTGAACGTCAGGAAGGACCCCTTCACCGCATTTCGGAGCGGGTCTTTCGCGGCCGAAACTACGTTCCGTGATCGACTCCGCGGTGGCCGCCGCGGCCGGTTTCTGGAGTTGTCCACAGGGTTGTGCACAGAGGTTGTGCACAACTGTGGATCACTGTGCACAACTCAGATGTCGAGCTTGATCGGGCCGCCGAAGGGCTTGAGCATGGCCATCGCCATGGTCGGGACGTCGGCCACCCGGCCGTGCTGGTCGGCGTGCGTCTTGATCAGGTTGACGGCGTGCCGCTCGTGCTCCGACCAGGCCGCCCAGCGCTCACGGGCCTGCGCGTCGAGGGCGGCGAAGTCCGGCGAGTCCACCGCCGTCACGTCGAGCAGCCAGCTCAGGTACTCGCGCAGGTCGGCGATGGCCGTGGAGTCGGCGCCCTGCATCGGGCCGTGGCCGGGCACGAGGTGCCGGTGCTCCAGTGTGGGCAGCCAATCGAGGGCCTGGATCCAGCCCGCGGCGGTGCCGGCCATCACGAGCGGCACGACGCCGACGAACACGAGGTCGCCCGTGAACAGCACGCCGTCAGAGGGCACGTGCACCACGAGATCGCCCTCGGTGTGCGCGACCCACGGCACCGGCAGCAGGTCGACGGTGACCCCGCCGAGGTCGTAGGTCGTCGGCTCGGACACCACGAAGTCGATCTTCGGCGGCGTCACGTCGCCCCAGCCGTCGAACGCGAAGACCTGCTCGAACAGGTGCGGTCCGGCCGCGATCATCGCGGCCGAGTGCCCCGTGGTGACGGTCGTGCCGCCGGCGTCGTGGATCTGGTTGGCCCCATGGGCATGGTCGCCGTGCCAGTGAGTGATCGCGGCCATCAGCTGAGCGCCGTCGTGCCCGCTCTCCGCACGGACAGCCGCCAGCAACGCGGCCGTGCGGGCCTCGGTGGCCAGCGTGTCGACCACGAGCGTGGACTCGCTGCCGGTCACCCAGCCGGCGTTGTTCAGGAACCAGCCACCGGTCGGCTGCTCGTAGGCGTGCGTGGCCGAGCCGAGTGCGTGCACCAACGGGGAATGCGACATGGGCTCAGTCTCCCAGCCGTTTCCGCTGGCAGCCGCCGATGGCGACACTCAGCCGGGAAAGACGACCCCGCCGCTCACTTCTTCGCCACGTCGTAGAGCACCTGCAGGGCCGCCGCCAGGTCGGTGACGACCAGGGCCCGGATCTCCGGGGGCAGGGGGCCGGAGTCCGGCGGGACCAGCGCCCGGGTGAAGCCCAGCCGAGCCGCCTCGGCCAGGCGCCGCCCGACGCCGGTGACCCGCCGGATCTCTCCGGCCAGGCCGACCTCGCCCACCGCGACCACGTCCGCCGGCAGCGCCGCGTCGACCGTGGCCGAGGCGACCGCCAACGCGATGGCGAGGTCGGCCGCGGGCTCGGTGATGCGCATGCCGCCGACCGCGGCGGAGAACACGTCCTGGTCGGTCAGCCGCACCCGGCCGCGTCGTTCCAGCACCGCGAGGATCATCGCCAGCCGGGCCGAGTCCAGGTCGCTCACCGCGCGGCGCGGGGCCGGCAGGCCCGTCTTCGACACCAGGGCCTGCACCTCCGCCAGCAGCGGGCGCTTGCCCTCCATCACCACCGTCACCGCCGTGCCGGCCACGCCCACGTCCTTGCGGTTCATGAACAGGCCCGACGGGTCCGGCACCCCCACGATGCCGTCGTCACGCAGCTCGAAGCAGCCCACCTCGTCGGCCGGGCCGTACCGGTTCTTCACCCCTCGGACCAGCCGCAATGTGCTGTGCCGGTCGCCCTCGAACTGAAGCACCACGTCCACCAGGTGCTCAAGGACGCGCGGGCCCGCGATCGAGCCGTCCTTGGTCACGTGGCCCACCAGGACGACCGGCAGCGCGTTCTCCTTGGCCAGCGCGATCACCGCCGAGGCCACCGCCCGGACCTGGGTCACGCCGCCGACCACACCAGTGTCCTCGGTCGACTGGACCGTCTGTACCGAGTCCACGATCATCAGGCCCGGCTTCACCTCGTCGACGTGGCCCAGCACCGCCGACAGGTCGCTCTCCGCCGCCAGGAAGATCTCCGGGTGCAGGTTGCCCGTGCGTTCCGCGCGCAGCCGAACCTGGCCGGCCGACTCCTCGCCCGTGACGTAGAGGACCGGGCCGCTGTCGCCCTTCTCCGCCCAGCGGTGGGCCACCTCCAGCAGCAGGGTCGACTTGCCCACGCCGGGTTCGCCCGCCAGCAGCACCACCGCCCCCGGCACGATGCCGCCACCCAGCACGCGGTCCAGCTCATCCACGCCGGTCGGCCGCGCCTTGCTCTCCTCGACGTCGACCTCGGAGATGCGTCTGGCCGGCGAAGTCGGCGCCCCCGCCGCGATCCGCGCCAGTCCCGCCCTCGCCGGCGCGCGCTCCTCCACCGTGCCCCAGGCCTGGCACTCCGGGCAGCGTCCCACCCACTTGGCGACCTCGAAGCCGCACTCCGCGCACCGATAACTGGCCTTCGCCGGCTTCGCGTTCTTGACCACGCGCCAACGCTAGCGGCGAGGTCTGACAGTTCCATGAGCAAGGCCCCGGCAGCGGGGCTGCCGGGGCCTT
Source organism: Kutzneria chonburiensis (assembly GCF_028622115.1). Lineage (NCBI taxonomy): Bacteria > Bacillati > Actinomycetota > Actinomycetes > Pseudonocardiales > Pseudonocardiaceae > Kutzneria > Kutzneria chonburiensis. The sequence continues at coordinate 7,809,317 of NZ_CP097263.1, read as the reverse complement.
GTCGTCATGTGGACGCGAGGCCGCGCCGGTGCCTGGAGCGGTTGGCGGATTTCGCCCGCCGCCACTCGACGCGCCCACCCATCCGAGTGGATGCGGCGGGCTAAATCCGGCAAGCGAAGGCACCGGTCACGAGCGGCCTCGCCGCGCCGCCGGAGGCGGCGCCATGTCACAGCTCACTTGTCGTCGCGCGGGTGCGGGCTGGCCGCGATCGGGACGTTCAGGGTGAGGTCGCCGGAGTTGGCGAAGGTGAAGGTGACCCGCACGGTCTGACCGGGCACGAGCTTGTCGGCGGTGAGGCCGACGAGCTGGATCCGGATGCTGCCGATGGGCAGCGCGGGCGCGCTGGTGGTGGTCGCGGTGGCCGACGTCGAGGTCGACGTGCCGGTGGTGGACGTGCCCGTGGTCGACGTGCCGGTCGTGGAGGTGCCGGTGGTCGAGGTGCCCGTGGTGGACGTGCCGGTCGTCGACGTGGCGGTCGTGGTGGTGGTGGTGGTCACCGGCGCGACGGCGGTCTCGGTGGCCGAGATGGCGTGGAAGCCCGGGATAGTGGCGTCGCCGACGATCTGGGCGCCGGAGCCGAAATCGGGGCTGCTGACGCTGACCAGCTTGTCGTCGGCCTGGCCGGAGTTGGCGATGGTGACCAGCAGGGACGCGTTCTCGCCCTTGCTGAAGTAGGTCTTGCCGGCGGGGAACGCCAGCCGGACGTCACGCACCGCGATCTGCTTGACCGTGCCCATCGACCCGTTGACGGCCGGCACCTGGGTGTCGGTCTGGGTGATCTGGCCCGCACTGCATCCCGACACCACGATGGCGGCGCCGATCCCCAGCACTACGGGAAGCAGGCGCAGTCGCGTGATCAGGTTCTGCTCAGCGCTGCTCACTGTGGCGGGATCCTTCCTTGGCGCACCTGAAACTCCGACACGTGGCCCGAAGCCTAACCACAGCCCGGAACGGCCCGCGCACACGGTGCCCGTTCGTGTTGTCCACAGTGGATCGACCACGGGGTGGCAGCACGCCTAATCGGGGTTTGTCAACCCCCGTGCGGCCGCTGACCTGCGGTAACGGATCTTCGGCCCGAGGCGCGCGAGTTGCCGGACGTGTTAAGCTGGGGTCAGCGAAAGGGGCAGAGGACACATGGTTTTCAAGGTCGGAGAGACCGTCGTCTACCCGCACCACGGTGCCGCTCTCATCGAAGCGATCGAGACCCGTCTTATCAAGGGCGAGGAGAAGAAGTACCTCGTCCTCAAGGTCGCCCAGGGCGACCTGACGGTCCGCGTGCCCGCAGACAACGCCGAGATCGTGGGTGTGCGGGACGTCGTGGGCCAGGACGGGCTCAACCGGGTCTTCGAGGTCCTGCGTGCTCCCCACACCGAGGAGCCGACCAACTGGTCCCGGCGGTACAAGGCCAACCTGGAGAAGCTCGCGTCCGGCGACGTGAACAAGGTGGCCGAAGTGGTGCGTGATCTGTGGCGACGCGAGAAGGACCGCGGGCTGTCCGCCGGCGAGAAGCGCATGTTGGCCAAGGCACGGCAGATACTGGTCAGTGAGCTCGCACTGGCTGAAGGAACTGACGAAGACAAGGCCGAGGTCCTGCTGGACGAGGTCCTCGCTACCGCATCCTGAATTCGTTGAACACTCCGGTGGCCGCGGACGCGCGCGTGGTGGCGCTCGTGCCCGCGGCCGGCCGGGGAGTACGTCTCGGCGCCCCCATCCCGAAGGCGCTGGTCCCCGTGTGCGGGGCTCCCCTTCTGGTACACGCCGTGCGCGGCCTGCTGGCCGCCGGCTGTGTCGACCAGGTGATCGTCGCTGCGCCACCGGACATGGTGGACGTGGTCCTGGACGCGCTCAGTGAGTTCGGTCCCACCGTCCGTGTCGTGCCCGGCGGTGAAGAGCGCTCCGATTCGGTCCGGCTCGCCCTCGACGAGGCCGTTGCCATTCATCCCGACACTCGCGTCGTCCTCGTGCACGACGCGGCCCGCTGTTTCACGCCCCCGGAGGTCGTCCGAGCGGTCGTCGACGCCGTGAAGGCCGGTGCGCCGGCGGTGATTCCCGTGCTGCCGGTCACGGACACGGTCAAACAGGTCGACGTCGACGGACATGTGGTCGCCACCCCGGATCGGTCGCGACTGCGAATTGTGCAGACCCCGCAGGGCTTCGACGTCGATTTGCTCCGAAGAGCCCATGATCAGCAGGATGCCCCGGTGACCGACGACGCCGGTCTGGTCGAGCGGCTGGGCGAGCCCGTCGCCACGGTCGCCGGCCACCCGCACGCGCTGAAGATCACCACACCGTTCGACCTGGTGGTTGCCGAGGCGCTGTTCTCAGGAGCCCAGCTGTGAGTTTCCTCCCCCGCGTCGGCATCGGCACCGACGTGCACCCCATCGAGGCCGGCCGCGACTGCTGGCTGGCCGGGCTGCACTGGCCGGACGTCGACGGCTGTGAGGGCCACTCCGACGGCGACGTCGCCGCGCACGCGCTGTGTGACGCGCTGCTGTCCGCAGCCGGCTTGGGCGACCTCGGCGCGGTGTTCGGCACCGGTGATCCGAAGTGGGCCGGGGCCAGCGGCGTGACACTGCTCACCGAGGTCCGCCGACGCCTGGACGAGGCCGGCTTCACCGTGGGCAACGCCGCGGTGCAGGTGATCGGCAACCGTCCCAAGATCGGCAAGCGTCGGGACGAGGCGCAGCAGGTGCTCTCGGACGTGGTCGGCGGTCCGGTCTCGGTGTCCGGCACGACGACCGACGGCCTCGGGCTCACCGGACGCGGCGAGGGCATCGCCGCGGTGGCTACCGCGTTGGTCGTTGCGACCGCGGGCTGACACCGCCGCGAAACACACCGTCACTGTCCACTGTGGACGACGATGGCCGCGTCACTTTCGCTTGGGTCAAGGTGGTCCGGACAACTACGTTGGTGTCGTGGCTGACATCCAAGGTGTCCTGTTCGACTTCTCCGGCACGCTGTGCCGCCTCGAGTTCGGCTCCGGTGTGCTGGACGGCCTGATGGACGACGCGGGCGCGCCGCTGGAGATCACCGACCAGGTCGAGCTGATGCGCCGGCTCACCGCGCCGGTCGGCGTCTCCGAGGGCCTGCCGCCGGAGCTGCACGAGGCGTGGCACCGCCGCGACCTCGACACCGATGTGCACCACACCGTCTACACCGCCGCGCTGCGGGCCGCCGGCCTGCCCTCCGGCGCCGCGGAGATCGTCTACCGGCGGATGCTGGACGCCGAGAACTGGGTGCCGTACCCGGACGTGCTGCCGGCGCTGCGGGCCGTGCGCAACGCCGGACTGCGCAGCGCCGTGGTCAGCAACATCGGCTGGGACATCCGTCCGGTGCTGTCCAAGCACGGCATCGCCGAGCTGGTCGACGAGATCGTGATGTCCTATGTGGAGGGTCACGTCAAGCCGGAGCCGGAGATCTTCGCCGGCGCCTGCGCGCGGCTGGGCCTCGAGCCGGCCCGGACGCTGATGGTCGGCGACAGCGAGGAGGCCGACGGCGGCGCGGCGGCGCTGGGCTGCTCGGTGGCCATCGTCGACCCGCTGCCCACGGCCGAGCGGCCGGACGCGCTGCTCGCGGCGCTGTCCGCTTACGGCATCTGACCGGGGCTCTTCGTTCCTTCTCGGCTTTGACCTGGGCGAATGTAATGGGCGCGCGGTCGTGCGTACCATTTGCGTGTGAGCCTTCACCTCTACGACACCGCGACCCGCAGTCTGCGGGCGTTCCAGCCTGCGCGCAGTGGAACCGTGTCGATCTACGAGTGTGGGGCCACCGTGCAGGGCGCGCCGCATCTGGGACACATCCGGGGCGCGGTCAACTTCGACGTGCTGCGGCGCTGGCTCGAACACGACGGCACTGATGTGCTGCACGTGCGCAACGTCACCGACATCGACGACAAGGTGCTGACCAAGAGCGCCGAGGCCGGTCGCCCCTGGTGGGAGTGGGCGGCCACGCACGAGCGCGAGTTCCTGGATGCCTACGACGTGCTGGGCTGCCTGCCGGCGTCCATCTCGCCGCGGGCCACCGGGCACATCACGCAGATGATCGAGCTGATGCAGCGGCTGATCGACCGCGGGCACGCCTACGCCGCCGACGGTGACGTGTACTTCTCGGTCGCCTCGTTCCCGGAGTACGGCGCGTTGTCGGGGCAGAAGATGGACGAGGTCGCCCAAGGCGAGTCGGCCGCCACCGGCAAGCGCGACCACCGCGACTTCACGTTGTGGAAGAGCGCCAAGCCGGGCGAGCCGTCCTGGCCGACGCCGTGGGGCCCGGGACGGCCCGGCTGGCACCTGGAGTGCTCGGCCATGTCCACGTACTACCTGGGCCCGGAGTTCGACATCCACGGCGGCGGGCTCGACCTGGTGTTCCCGCACCACGAGAACGAGCAGGCCCAGTCCCGTGCGGCCGGCGACCCGTTCTCCCGGTACTGGATGCACTGGTCGTGGGTGACCATGAGCGGCGAGAAGATGTCCAAGTCGCTCGGCAACGTCATGTCCATCCCGGCCATGCTGACCAAGGCCAGGGCGGTCGAGCTGCGGTACTACCTGGTCGGCCCGCACTACCGGTCGACCATCGAGTACTCGGACCCGGCGCTGGACGAGGCCGTGTCGGCGTACGGGCGGATCGAGAACTTCGTGCAGCGCGTGGTGCAGCAGACCGGCAACGTTGAGCCGGGCGTGCTGTGCGCCGATTTCACCACCGCGATGGACGACGACCTGGCCACCCCGGCCGCGCTGGCGGCGGTGCACAGCACCGTGCGCGAGGGCAACGTGGCGCTGGACGCCGGTGACCAGGAGGCGGCCCGCGGCGCGGCCGGCTCCGTGCGCGCGATGATGGGCGTGCTGGGCATGGATCCGTTGTCCGAGCAGTGGTCCCGATCGTCCACAGCGGACAATTCGATGCAGCAGGCGCTCGACGTGCTCGTCGGCCACCTGCTGGAAGAACGGCAGCGGGCCCGGGCGGAGCGCGACTTCGCGACCGCGGACCTGTTGCGCGACCGGCTGTCCAAGGCCGGCGTCACCGTCGAGGACACCCCCGGCGGTCCTAAGTGGAGCTTGTGAGGATTTGACTGATGGCCGGTAACTCCCAGCGGCGCGGCGCCATGCGCAAGACTGGCACGAAGAAGGGCGCCGTCGTCGGCTCGGGTGGCCAGCGTTCCAAGGGCCTCGAGGGCAAGGGCCCGACGCCCAAGGCGTCCGAGCGCACCGGGCATCCGGCGCAGCGCAAGGCCAACGCCGCTGCCGCGCGCAAGGAAGACCAGCAGAAGCGGGCCAAGCGCGCTGGCAGCTCGGCCGAGACGGTCGCCGGCCGCAACCCGGTCGTCGAGTGTCTGCGGGCCGGCGTGCCGGCCACCGCGCTGTACGTGGCCATCGGCATCGACGCCGACGAGCGCGTGTCCGAGTCGATCAAGCTGGCCGGCAACCGGGGCATCTCCGTGCTGGAGGTGGCCCGCGGCGAGCTGGACCGGATCACCGCCGGCGCCATGCACCAGGGCCTCGGCCTCCAGGTGCCGCCGTACGAGTACCGGCACCCCGACGAGCTGCTCAAGCAGGCCCAGGACAGCGGCGAGCCGCCGCTGCTGGTCGCGTTGGACGGCGTCACCGACCCGCGCAACCTCGGTGCCGTCGTGCGCTCCGCCGCCGCGTTCGGCGCGCAGGGCGTGCTGCTGCCGCAGCGGCGCAGCGCCGGCATGACCGCCGTGGCTTGGCGGACCAGCGCCGGCACCGCCGCCCGGATGCCGATCGCCGTGGCCACCAACCTCACGCGGACGCTGAAGGACTGGGCGTCCGAGGGGCTCATGATCATCGGCCTCGACGCCGACGCGACGATCTCCTCCGACGAACTCGAGCTGGCCACCGGTCCGCTCGTTGTCGTCGTCGGCTCGGAGGGGCGCGGGCTCTCCCGGCTGGTGAAGGAGACGTGCGACCAGACGGTGTCCATCCCGATGGCCGCTGGTGTCGAGTCGCTCAACGCGTCCGTGGCGGCCGGCGTCGTGCTGGCCGAGGTGGCCCGGCGTCGGCGGGCGGCCGGCCGGATCTGACGTTCGGCCGATCGGCCGCTCGGTCTTGGGTTAGGGTCGACCGCCAGCGTCCCTCACCCGAGGCCGAGGATGAACTTCGTCAGCCCGCTTTTCCTGTGGTACTTCGTGCCGGTCGTGCTGCTGGCCGTGCTCGTGACGCCACGCGGTTGGCGCAACGGTGTGGTCGCCGTGGCCAGCCTTTTCTTCTACGCCGCCGGCGCCGGGCCGACCACGTTGCTGTTGCTGTGCAGCATGACCGTGAACTACCTGGCCGGCATGGTGTTGGAGCCGGCGCGGAGCAAGCTGGGTGAGAACGACCGCAAGGTCGTGCTGGCCGGTGTGATCGCGATCAACCTGGCCGCGCTGGTCGTGTGGAAGTACGCCGGGTTCCTCACCGAGCAGGCCGACAACCTGGCTCGGCTGTTCGGCGGCGGCGTGCAGGTGGCGCAGGTCGCGCTGCCCATCGGCATCTCCTTCTACACGTTCCACCACATCTCGTACCTGGTCGACATCCACCGCGGCGAGCGGGCCGCGTCGCGCAATCCGGTGGCGTTCATCGCCTACATCGCGATGTTCCCGCAGTTGGTCGCCGGGCCGATCGTGCGGTACCGGGAGATCGCCGATCAGTTGCCGCAGCAACGTTTTCACCGGCTCGACGACTTCGCCGCCGGCTTCCCGCGGTTCGCCCTGGGCCTGACCAAGAAGGTCATCGTCGCCGACCAGCTCGGTCCGGTCGTCGCCACGTGTTTCGACACCTCGCCGCACGACATGACCTTCGCCATCGCCTGGCTCGGTGCGATCGCGTACACCCTCCAGCTGTACTTCGACTTCTCCGGCTATTCCGACATGGCCATCGGTCTCGGACGAATGCTCGGTTTCCGCCTGCCCGAGAACTTCGCCCGCCCCTATTCTTCGGTCACCGTCACCGAGTTCTGGCGACGGTGGCACATGTCCTTGTCCCGTTGGTTCCGTGACTACGTCTACATTCCGTTGGGCGGCAACCGCCATGGCGTGGCCAAGACGTACCGGAATCTCGGGATCGTCTTCGTGCTCACCGGTTTCTGGCACGGCGCCAACTGGACTTTCCTGATCTGGGGCCTCTATCACGGTGCTCTGCTCGTCATCGAGCGTGGCCTCGAAACCGGCAAGGCTCCCGACATCCGTTGGCAGCGCCTACTTCGCCGCGCCAGCACCCTCATCCTGGTCGTCTTCGGTTGGGTCCTCTTCCGGGCCCCCGACCTCGGTCAGGCCATGGTCATGATGGGCCACATGCTCATCCCCGACTTCGCCGGCCTCGGCGACGTCGTCGGCCCCACCCTCAACCACCAGCGCACCTTGGTCCTGCTCCTCGCGCTGCTCATCATCCTCATGCCCGCCCGCCCCGCCACCGGCCGCTTCCTCGAGTCCGCCCGCACCCGCCCCGCCGTAGCCCTGCGCGCCGCCGTGATGATCCTCGGTCTCCCCTACGCCGCCATCCTCCTGGCCTCCGGCACCTTCAGCCCTTTCCTCTACTACCAGTTCTGACTTGCGAGGATGGGGCCGTGACCGACCTGCCAGATCATCTGGAGCGTTTTCTCGGGCCGATCGAGGCCGGGGTTCGGGGCGACGACTCGACTCCGAACGGGGTGCAAGTCGTCCACTTCGGCGACGGCGCGCCCTTTGCCGGGGTGACGACGTCGGCAACGCTTGGCCTGTCGAACCACCACCTGGGGCAGGGCGGCCTCCATCAGGAGCTGCTGATGCACGTTCCGACGACGCGCCAGCCGGGCAATCTCGCCGGCGTGTTGTTCCAGGTCGCGGCGGAGCTGCTGGGACGAGGGCGAGGGCTGGGACGCGGCGAAGTGCTTGGCCCGCGCGGAGTCCTGTTCCCGGACACCGGGATGACCGCGTTGGTCGCCGCCGCGCCGGTCTATCTGCCGGATGACTTCGCCGTGTGCGACACGCCCGCGGCCCCGGTCGTGCTGACGTGGCTGATCCCCCTCACCGACGCGGAGGCCCGGTTCGCCACCGAGCACGGCTGGCCGGCGTTGGAAGACCTGTTCGTGCAGCAGAACCCTGATCTGACCGACCTGGCCCGCGCGAGCGTGGTTCTGTAGGTCGTCGCCACTTCTGGCGTCAGGCATCAGGCGGGGCGGGCATCGGCGGCAGAGGCCCGATGTCGAAGGCCCCTGTCACCGCGCGCCGGGCGATCCGCCACCGGCCGTCGTGCCACCGATACTCGTCCGTGTAGGAGCCGCCGCCCGTGATCCAGCTGCAGTCCGGCAGCTGTACGTGGACGATCACATCGCAGCGGCCGGTCGCCACACCCGAGCCGATGTCGACGATGTGGTTCACGGTGCCGTGCTGCATCACCGGGAAGGTCTCCCACTGCCGCTGCACCGCGGAACAGATGGCGTCGATGCTGGTGAAGATGTAGTCGGGCTCGGCGCTGGTCTCCCACACCGCCTCCGGCGTCCACACCTCACGCCAGAGCGCGAGGTCACGGTGATCGGCCGCGACGCAGTACTGCTGGGCCAGCCGATGCAGCGCCAGCTCGGCCTCGATCCGCTCCAGCCGAGTGATCAGATCCTGGTACATCGCCCCAGTGTGGCCAGTCCGTCGGCCGGCGGGACGCTGTTCGGTCAGTCCAGGAACTCGGTGAGGGCGGCGATCCAGGCGTCGGGCTGGTCGATGTGGGCGGCGTGGGCGGCGTCGTCGAGGATCACGGCGCGAGCGGCGGGGTTGAGGGCGGCGGCTTCGGTGGCGAGGAAGGCGGGGAAGGTCATGTCCTGGCGGCCGTGCAGCAAGAGGATGGGGAGCCCGAGGTCGGCGAGGCGCGCGGCGGCGTCGGGAACGCGGACGGGTGGGAGGGTGCCGGCGGTCCACGGATACCACCAGTCGCCGGAGAAGCGGACGGCGGCGACGCGGGCTAGGTAGTCGGCACGGGCTTCGTCCCGCCAGACCTCGACGGGTGCCGCGGCGACGGCGTCGGCACGGTTGGCCTCGGCGCCTTCGAGTCCGTGCGGGACGACGTCCCGAGGCGGCCCCGGCGGCACGGGGAGCACGCTGGAAGAGGCGACGACCAAGCGGCGGAAGCGGTGTGGGGCGGTGAGGACGAGGCGCTGGGCGATCAAGCCGCCGGTGGAGAAGCCGAGGACATCGGTCCGCACGATGCCGAGGGCGTCGAGCAGAGCGAGCAGGTCGGCGACGACGGCGTCCCAGGTGTAGCGGTGAGGCGGCAGGTCACGGGTGGAGCGGCCGCAGCCGCGAAGGTCGGGCAGCACGACGTTGGCCAAGCGGTACAAGGGATCGCGTAGATAGGTGTGGTCCCAGTCGGGACCACCGTGCACGACGAGCAGGGGCGTGCCGGCGGCGGACGCGGTCCGCGCGACGAAAAGGGTGACGTCGGGGCCGACCGGCACATGGCTCTCGGTGAACATCATCGGCGGCTGCGGTGGGCGCGAGGGTCACCGGCGCGGAGCAGGATGTCGCCGAGGGTGAAGTTGGCCAGCAACGCCGTTCGGATCTTCTCCAGCGAGACCCGGATCCGTTCGAGCTCCTCGCGAGGCTTGCGGATGGCGAGGTAGTGCTCGATCACGGCCGGCGTGTCCTGGTCCCACGGCCGGTCCAGGGGCAAGGCGCTCGCCGCCAGTTCGGCCGCGAGCTGGTGTCGCAGGTTCACGCGCTGCGCGATTGACCGCTCGACGCCCGGTGTCAGGACGCCGCCGTCGATGAACAGGCCGGTGGACCGCAGCGGTAACTGTTGCTGCTCGATCACGCCGGTCAAAGCCTGGAGGACGTTGGCCTTCTGGTCGGTCAGGAGCAGCAGCTCGCGGTACGAGTCGCCGCCGAGCACGTGGAACTCGAACTGGAAGTCACGCAGCCGTCCGGCGACGCCGCCGAGGTTGCGCGACTGCTCCTGGACCATGGACAGCAGGCCGGTCTGGAAGTTGCGGCGGCCGTCCCGCCGCACGAGATAGCTCTCCAGGGCGAGCACGATGCGTTCGCCCTGGATGAGGGCCTCGTTGCACTGCACGTAGAGCAGGAAGAGCTCGGCGCCGAGCTTGGCGGCCTCGTCACGCTCCCGGCGCTTGGCCAGGGCCGGCAACGCCTTGGCGATCAGGTCGACCAGCGGTTGCAGGAATTCCAGCACCGGCCAACGGTAGTCACTCGCCGGTGTCGACGGGAAGCAGTCCGCGGGCGGCGAAGACCTCCTTGGCGACGGCGGTGGCGTTGAGGGCACGGGGAAAACCGCAGTAGCCGGCGGCCTGGAGCATGGCCTCGACGATCTCGGCCGGGGTGAGCCCGACGTTGAGCGAGGTGTTGACGTGCACCCGCAGCTGGGCCTCGCAGCCACCAAGCGCGGTGAGCATGCCGATGGTGACAAGCTGCCGATCCCGCGGCACGAGCTGCGGCCGGCGGTAGATCTCGCCGAAGCCCCAGGCGATGGTCTGGTGCGCCAGCTCGGGCGACACGTCGGCGAGCGAGTCGATGACGGCCTGGCCCTGTCCCCCGCTGACCTCGTTGAACACTGCCATCCCCCGGTCGTACCGGGCCTGTCGATCTTCATGCTCGGTCATAGGCCCACCATACGGCGTCACCCATTAGGATCATGCGGTGATGGCGTTCGACGGTCACGTCTGGATCCACGACGGCCAGCTCTACCTCAGCGGAAACCCCCACGGCAGCCCGGACTGGGACCGCTGCTTCACCGCGAACCCGGTCGGCATCGTCGGGGTCTACGGCGGCGAGGCGATCCTGCTCACCGGCCTGCACACCGGCCACGTCGGCATCCGGGTCGACGTGGCGGCGGCCGACCCGGGCGCGCAGCTGGAGCGCTACGAGGACGTGGTGGAGATCGACTTCGTGCCGACCGAGGACGAACTGCACCTCGTCGAGTGGGCGGGCGAGGACAGCCACCCGCTGGGCGCGCTGCCCAAGGGCCCGGGCAATCACCGATTGCGTTACCACGCAAGGGGAATGGACGCGGGCCACGACCTGGACACGGCCGACGAGCACGAGGACGAGATCGTCGACGAATACCTGGTGCAGGTATGGCCGGCTCGCCCGTCGATGCCGGCAACGCTCAAGCTGACCAGCGCCTACGCCCGGGCCTGCCAGAACGCCTGACCCTTGCACCCCAAGGGCGATGGCGACCACTGACCACAGTGGACTCGACAAGTATCAGTGGGCGTAACGGATTTTGATGTCGCCGGCGCTCACACTGCCCTCGACGTGCAGCACGGGCAGATGGGGCAGACCCGGCTCGTTGACCTTGTTGACGAGCCGGCCGCTGCCGACCGACACCGACTCGACCACCACGGTCCAGCCGCGCGGCACCAGCACCTTGATATGGCCCCAGCCGCACTCGGCGTGCAGCCACACATCCCGGTGCCGGCAGACGGCGGCGCTGAAGTCGATCTTCACGTTGCCCATCGAGCAGCGGGCGTTGATCCGGCTCGGCACGACCCACTCGCCGACCTGGTTCACGTTGCCCATGCCGGCGTTGAGCTCGAGCGGCCGCTCGGCGTCGACCGGGGCCGGCGAGGTCAGGGCCACGACGCCGTTCTGCACGGCGGTCGGCAGGTCGGCCAGCACCGCGGTCAGGTCGTCGCGGATCTTGGCCGACGCGGCGATCGCGCTGCGCTCGCCGTACTCGTCGATCGTGATCATCCCCTGGTCCAGCGCGTCCTGCAGCAGCACGCCGGCCCGCTCCCGCTCGACGTTGGACACTCTCAGGCTGCCCGGGTCAGTCATGGCTCAACGCTAGTACGAATCCGCCGGTCTTCTCCCGGGAATCAGGAGCTGCCAACCGCCAGGTGGGCCGAGGCCATCCCCCGTCCGCTGCCGATCCGCCGCGCCCGCAGCACGCCGACCAGCCGGCAGATCAGGTAGATGAGGAACGAGATGGCCGTGACGAACGCGCTCACCGGCTTGCCCGGCACCAGCGACAGCACGATGCCGCCGAGCACCGCCAGCTCCGCGAACACGATCGACAGCACCGTCGCCACCACCGGCGACGCCGTCACGCGGGACGCCGCGGCCGCCGGCGTGATCATCAACGACAGGACCAGCAGCGAGCCGACCGTCTGCACGCCAAGGGCCGTGGCCACGCCGACCAGCACGGCGAACACCGGCGACAGGATCCGCAGCGGGACACCGCGCGCGGCTGCCACCTCGGCGTCCACGCTGGCGAACAGCAGCGGCCGGTAGATCAGCGCCAGCACCACCAGCACCCCGACCGCCGCGCTGATCAGCAGCACCAGGCTGCCCGAGTCGACGCTGGCGATCTGGCCGATGAGCAGGCCGAACTTGTTGGCCGAGTTGCCTTCGTAGAAGGACAGCAGCAGCACGCCGACGCCCAGCCCGAAGGCCAGCACCGCGCCGATGACGGAGTCGTGCTCGGACACCTTGCGGGTGAGCAGCCCCAGGATCACCGCCGCGACCACCGCGCCGATCAGCGAGCCGTAGCCGACGTTGATGCCGGCCAGCAGCGCCGCCGCGCCACCGGTCAGCGCCAGCTCGCTGGTGCCGTGCACGGAGAACGCCATGTTGCGGGTGACGATCAGCGGCCCCAGCACCCCGGCCAGCACCCCCAGCACGGCGGCGGCGACCAGGGCGGTGCCGACGAAGGGAAGGAGGATGAGGGTGGTGGAGATGTAGTCGGACATTTAGGGCCGCGCCTCCCGACGCAGGGCAAGCGACAGGGCCGGGGCGACCGGGCGGGCCGAGGCGGTGCGGTCAGCCGTCACGGCCGAACCTCCGGCGATGGCGTGGTCTCCGCGCAGTGGTGGGACTCCTGGTGCGCGCCGACCACCACGATCTGCCCCCGCACCCGCAACACGTCCACCGGCGTCCGGTACAGCTCGGACAGGTTCTCGGAGGTCATGACCTCGTCCGGGGTGCCGATCCGGAAGCGGCCGTTGACCAGGTACAACACCCGGTCCACCAGGGGCAGCACGGGGTTGATCTCGTGGGTCACGAACAGGACCGCCGTCCCCGCGGCGCGGCGGCGGGCGTCGATGAGGTCGCTGACGACTCGCTGGTGGGCGAGGTCCAACGACAACAGGGGCTCGTCGCACAACAGGAGCTGGGGATCGCCGACCAGGGCCTGCGCCACCCGGAGCCGCTGCTGCTCGCCGCCGGAGAGCAGCCCGACCGGATGGTCCGCGTAGTCGCTGGCGCCGACCTCGGCCAACGCGGCGGCGACGCGCAGCCGGCGCTCGGCTCGGCCACGAAGGCCGAGACCCCAACGGTGGCCGTCAAGGCCGAGCCCGACGAGGTCGCGGCCGCGCAAGGTCAGGTTGGGGTCGATGGACCGCTGCTGCGGGATATAGCCGATCTTGGCATTGGCCTTGCCGGGCGGGCTGCCGGCGATGGACACCTCGCCGGCCGACAGCGGCTGCTGGCCGAGCAGCACCCGCAGCATGCTGGTCTTGCCGGAGCCGTTGGGGCCGAGCACGGCCAGGAACTCGCCCGGCCTGATGTCCAGGTCGAGCCCGTCCCACAGGACACGGCTGCCGTAGGCGAGCCGGGCCCCGCGCATGCGCAGCGCCGCCGCCGGCGCACTGACCGGGGCGGCGTCGACGAGCGCGTCAGTCGTCACTGCTTCGCGAGCGCTTTCGATAGGGCGTCGACCTCCTTGCCGATCCAACCAACGTAGTCGGTCGTCCCGGCGGGCAGCGTCTCGGTCACGTCCACGACGGGGATGCTGGCCGCCGCGGCCTTGGCCTTGAGCTGATTGGTCAGGTCGGTCTCGGTCTGGGCGTTGTTGACCAGCGCGTCCACCTTGCGGTCGGTGATCAGCGCGGTGGCCTCGGCGACCGCAGCCACCGGGATGTCGGTGCCGGCCTCGACGGCCTCCTCGAACGCCTTCGGGGTGGCGTCGGTGATGGTGCCGGCGGTCAGCAGGTAGTTGGCCACCGGCTCGGTGACGACGACCTTCCTGCCGGGCGGGATCTGCCCGATCCGGGCGATCAGCCCGTCGATCTTGGTGTCGAACGCCTTGGCGTTGGCGTCGAAGGCCGCCTTCTTGGTGCTGTCGATGCCACCGAGGTCGGCGGCGATCTTGTCCGCGACCTTCTTCACGGTCGGCAGGTCGTAGAACAGGTGCTCGTTGGTGTCGGCGGTCTGCTGCTTGCCCGAGACCTCGAACGCCACCACGCTCGGCTTGCCCTTGCCGACGGTGGAGACCGCCTTGGTGAAGAACTCGTCGTAGCCGATGCCGTTGGACACCAGCAGCTGCGCGCCGGCCACCGCGGCGGTGTCGGCCGGCTTGACCTCGTAGTCGTGCGGGTCCTTGGTCGGGTCGTCGATGATCGAGGTGACGGCCACGTCCTCGCCGCCGACGGCCTTGACCACGCTGCCCCACACGTCGGTCGACGCGACGACCTTGATCTTGCCGTCGGCCGGGGCGGCCGAGCCGCTGCCGCATGCCGTGGCGGTCACCGCCGCCATGGCCAGCGCGGCCACACCTGCCCACCGGAAACGGACCGTCATCAGCGCACCCCTCGACCGCGTGAAAGATCGTGTAATGGAAACCGTTGTCGTGTGCAGCGTAAGCGAGAAGAGTGATCAACTTCCTCGTTGGAGTGAAAATCGTTATCACCTGGACGGGTGGTCCGCCCCGCCAAGACCGAAGAACCGGCAGGTCGGAGACCTGCCGGTGCTGTGCGGTGTGTTCTTCGCCGCAGTCGGGCGGTTACGGCCTGCGCCACGCCCCGATGGCCACGGTGTCCTGCTCGTGGCGGGCCAGCGGCACGGTTTCGCGGTCGGCCTGCACCAGCCACCCCGAACGGGTCGGGCCGTAGCCCGGACGGCTGGGCGGCGGCGGGGGCTGCTGGCGACGCCGGTTGCGGCCGACGGCCAGCAGGAGCAGCCAGCCGGCCAGCGTGGCCAACACGCCGCCGACGCTGTTGTTCATGAAGTCCTGGCCGTCGCACACGCCCAGCTCGAACATGGCCTGGGTGATCTCGATGCCGGCGCTCACCGACACACAGCCCATCGCCACCAGCAGCGGCCGCTTGGTCGCCAGCACGCCGAAGAAGCCGAGCGGCATGAGCATCACGAAGTTCAGCAGCGCCTCGCCGGCGGTCACCGAGAAGTGGCCGGGCACGCACATCCGCAGCGGGTCGCCGAGCCGGACATCGCCCCAGTACGGCCGGACCAGCGTCACCGACAACGCCAGCGCCAGGCTCACGCCGGCCAGCGCCGATGCCGGCTTGTTCCAGCGGAACAGGTGGGCCGCGACCAGCGCCAACGCCCCCAGCACGAGGCCGCCGACCAGCAGGGCCGCGGTGACGTCGGGCTTCGACAGGAAGTAGTCGAAGCCGTCCCGGTAGAGGGTGCGCATGTCAGGTCAGACGACGAGCCCCGCGCACCGGTTGTTCGGCATACGTGTGGGGCCCGCCCCAGCAACCCGGGCGGGCCCCACACGTGCGTGAAAGTTTCAGACCTCCAGGCGGGCGCCGCTCTCCGGGTGGAAGAGGTGCACCTCGCTGGTGTCGCGCACGGCGACCTTGACGGTCTGGCCGAAGGCCGGCGGCGTGCGGCCGTCGACGCGGACGATGAAGCGCTCCGGCGAGCCGCCGATGCGCACCGAGCCGTAGACGTACGCGTCGGCGCCGAGCTCCTCGACCAGCTCGACGGTCAGCTCCATGCCGTCCTCGTCGCTGCCGGCCAGCCGCAGCGTCTCGGGCCGGACGCCGAAGGTGACCTCCTTGAGGCCCTCGGTCGACGCCTTGTCCAGGGCGGAGCGGGTCAGCGGCACGGTGAGGCCGTCCAGCTGGGCGCCCTCGGCGGTCAGCGGCACGGTCTTCAGGTTCATCGCGGGCGAGCCGATGAAGCCGGCCACGAAGGCGTTGGCCGGGCGGTCGTACAGCTCACGCGGCGAGGCGCACTGCTGGAGCAGGCCGTCCTTGAGCACGGCGACGCGGTCGCCCATGGTCATGGCCTCGACCTGGTCGTGCGTGACGTAGATGGTGGTGGTGCCGAGTCGCTGCTGGAGGGCGGCGATGTTGGCGCGCGTCTCCACGCGGAGCTTGGCGTCCAGGTTGGACAGCGGCTCGTCCATCAGGAAGACGGAGGGCTCGCGCACGATGGCGCGACCCATGGCGACACGCTGACGCTGACCACCGGACAGGGCCTTGGGCTTGCGGTCCAGGTACTTGGTCAGGTCCAGCATCTTGGCCGCCTCGGCGACCTTGTCCTTGATCTCCTGCTTGGGCGTGCCGCGCAGCTTGAGCGCGAAGCCCATGTTCTCGGCGACCGTCATGTGCGGGTACAGCGCGTAGGACTGGAACACCATGGCGATGTCGCGGCCCTTCGGCGGCACGTTGGTGACGTCCTTGCCGCCGATCTTGATGGCGCCCTCGTCAACGTCCTCCAGACCGGCGAGCATGCGCAGGGCGGTGGACTTGCCCGAGCCGGACGGCCCGACCAGCACCAGGAACTCACCGTCAGCGACATCGAGTTCCAGCTGGTCGACCGCGCGCACCGGCGGGTTCCCGGCGAACACCCGGGAGGCACTGACGTAGGCGACCTCGGCCATGTGTGGTCCCTTTCACTGCGAAACGTGTGACGACAAAGTAACCCGAGAAAGCGTTTACGTCAGCCCCTCGGCGTACACCGACTACTCACCGTTTCTGAATCGTCACCCCTTGACCGCCCCGGCGGCCAGTCCCGTGACCAGAAAACGCTGGACCAGGTAGAACACCGCGACCGCGGGGATCGCTACGAGTATCGACGCAGCCGCCAGATGGCCCCACTCGACGCGGTTCTGTTGCACGAACACCTGGAGCCCGACCGCCAGCGTCTTGGACTCGTCCGAAGCGCTCAGGAAGGCCGACGCGAAGGCCACCTCACCCCACGCGGTGAGGAAGGCGTAGAAGGCCGTGACGGCCAGCCCCGGCCGGGCCAGCGGCAGCACCAGCCGCCAGAACACGCCGAACGGGGACAGCCCGTCGACCCGGCCCGACTCGTCGATGTCGCCGGGGATGGTGTCGAAGTACCCCTTGAGCATGTACGTGCAGAACGGCACCGAGGTCGTGCAGTAGACCAGCACCAGCCCGATGCTCGTGCCCTGAAGGCCCAGCGTCAGCAGCACGTTGAACAGCGGCACGATCAACACCGCGAACGGGAACATCTGCACGACCAGGAACGACAGCAACAGCTTGCGGCTGCCCGGGAAGCGGAAGCGGCTGACGGCGTAGCCGGTGGTGGCCGACAGGAACACCGCGATCACCGTGGTCAGCAGCGCGATCTCCACGGAGTTGGCCACCCACGCCAGGAAGTCGCCCTGCTGCCCGGAAAGCACGTCCCCGTAGTTGGCCAGCGACGACTCGTCGAACAGCCGGATCGTCGGCGCGACGGCCCGGGCGTCCGGCTTGAACGACGTGACCAGTACCCAGAACACCGGGAACACCGCGATCAGCGAGGCCACGACCAGCGTGGCGTGCAGTGCAACACTGCGGCCCCGGGATCGCTTGCCCCGCAACGGAATCCGTGTGACAGGGACTTGCACGATGCTCACGCGAACGCCTCCTGACGTCGCAGCGCCCGCCGGTAGAAGGTGGCGAACACCAACAGCACGGACAGGATCAGCACGCCGTACGTGGAGGCCACGGCGTAATCCCTTGATGCGCCGGAGAAGAAGCGCTCGAAGGCGTACGTGACCAGGATCCGGGTGTTCGGGTTCGCGGCCGGCCCGGTCACCAGGTAGATCACCGGGAACATGTTGAACGTCCAGATGATGCCCAGCAGCACCACCGTGCTGGACACCGACCGCAGCCCCGGCAGCGTGATGTCCCGGAACCGCTGCCACGGCGTCGCGCCGTCCACCTCGGCCGCCTCGTACAGGTCGGCCGGGATGGACTGGAGGCCGCCGAGCAGCGCCAGCATCATGAACGGCACGCCGACCCAGACGTTGACGATCACCACCGCGACCAGGGCCAGATCGGTCTGCCCCAGCCACACCGGCTGCCCGAGGCCGACCGCCCCGAGCAGCTGGTTGATCACGCCGAACTGGCTGTTGAACATGAACTTCCAGGCGAACGCGCTGATGAACACCGGCACCGCCCACGGAAGGATGAGCAGCACCCGATACAGCGCCCTGGCCCGCATCGGCCGGTTGAGCAGCAACGCCAGGCCGAGGCCGACGCCGTAGGTCAGCACCACGCAGGACGCCGTCCAGATGATCGTGCGCAGCAGCGTCGACCAGAACGACCCGAAGCTCGAGTCGCCGGACAGCACGTTGAGGTAGTTGCGCAGCCCGACGAAGGAGTAGCTCGCCGGACGGTCCAGCACCGGGTTGGCGATGGTGGACTCGTTGATGTCGGTGAGGGTGAACCAGATGCCCTGCACCAGCGGGTACAGCACGAGCACGGCCAGCACCACCACGACCGGCGCGACCATGGCGTACGCGTACCAGTGCCGTTCCAGCGACCGGCGCACGTCAGCCCACCGTGTAGTCGGGGACGACCTGGTCCTTGTACGCCTTGGCCACCTCGTCCAGCGCCGTCTTGGCGTCCTTCTGGCCGGAGAGCACGTAGGCGTAGTCGATCTTCAGTTGGTCGAACAGCTGCGCGCCGGCCGGCACCCACGGCCGCGGATGCGTCTGCTTGATCGCCGGCTCGAACGCCGCGACCGTCGGCTGCGACTTCACATCCGGGCTGTCGTAAGCGGATTTGCGGGTCGGCAGCAGGCCGAGCTTCTTCGACACCGTCACCTGCGACTCGGTGGAGCTCATGCACTGGATGAACTTCTGCGCCGAGGTCTTGGCCTTGGTTCCTTGCCGCACAACGTAGTCATGCCCGCCGACCGGTCCGCTGTCCTTACCCGGCAACAGCGCGACGCCGAGATTGGCCGGGTCCTTGAACGCGTCGCCCTTGAGCAGGTCGACCACCGTCCACGGACCGTCGATCTCCATCGCAACCTGGCCGGCCGAGAACGCCGCCTTCATGTTGTTGTACGAGTTGGCCTGGTCCAGCGCGGTCGTCGCAGCCTTGGCGTCCAGCAGGCCCTTGGCCGTCTCCAGCGCCTGCACGTTCTGGGCCGAGTTGACGACGATCTTCTTGTTGGCCACGTCGAGCAGGTCGCCGCCGGCGCCGTAGATGAAGGGCAGCGCGTAGTAGGCGTCGTTGTTGAGGAAGATCGCCTTGGGACCGCCCAGTTTCGGCGCGTCGGCCTTGAGCTCGTCCCAGCTCGTCGGCGGCTGCACACCGGCGTCAGCCAGCAGCTTCTTGTTGTACAGCAAGGCAAGCGTGTCGGTGACCTGCGGCACGGCGTAGGTCTTCCCGTTGTACTTGGTCGATCCCAGCGGGCCGTCGAGGAAGTCGGACGTGTCCTTGGCCAGGTCGGTGTCGGTCAGGTCGGTGATCAACCCGTTCTGCGCCAGCTGGGCCACCCAGGCCACCTCCGAACGCAGCACGTCCGGGCCCTGCCCGCCCTGCGCGGCCGTCTTGTAGTTGGCCAGCGCCTGGTCGAAGGACACCTGCTGCACGTCGACGGTGTAGCCGCCCTTGCCCGCGCAGTCCTTGGCCAGCTGGTCGAACACCGGGTGCTCGTTCGGGCCGCTGGTGTCCCAGAAGACGACCTTGCCGGAGTCGGCGGCCGATCCTCCGCCGCCTCCGCAGGCTGTGAGTAACAGCGCGCCGGCGATCACGAGGGCAGTGCGTCGCATTGGTAACCGTCCGTTCCCCGTTGCTTACCCTGCAAAGTTTTGCCGGGATTTCACAGCTGTGACCGGAGGCCCGGCAAGGCCAAGGCGGTAACCGCACCGTAATGGCCCAGTGACTCGGCGCGGTCGTTGCAAAAGCTTTCCGGCACGGGCAGGCTTCCCCCGTCACGCCATTACCGAGGAGGACGCGGGTGCCCGGTCTGGCCGAGATCGCGAAGATCGCCGGCGTCAGCGTCTCCACCGTGAGCCGGGTGCTCAACCGCCGGGCCGGCGTGAACGAGGAGACCAGGCAGCGGGTGCTGGACGCGCTCTCCGACCTGCCGTACTCGCCGCGCGGCCTTGGCGCACTGCAACGGACCGGGGTGATCGGCCTGCTGCTGCCGGAACTGTCCAACCCGGTGTTCCCGGCGTTCGCCGAGGCGCTGGAGACCAGGGCGGCGGCCGCCGGCTACTCCTCGCTGCTGTGCAACACGCGCTCGGCCGGCATGCGCGAAGAGGAGTACGTGCGCATGGTGCTGGCCCGCGGGGTAGAGGGGATGATCTTCGTGTCGCCGGCGATCACCAACTCGCCGCCGGGCGAGGCCCCGGAGGCCGCGTACTACACGCGGCTGGTGGCCGACGGCGTGCGCATGGTGTTCATCAACGGCGCGACCCCGGCGCTGGACGTGGCCGACATCGCGGTCGACGAGCAACTCGCCGGCTACCTCGCCACCTCACACCTGATCGGTCTCGGGCACACCCGCATCGGGTTCGTCAGTGGTCCGGCCCGGGCCCTGCCGTCACGGCTCAAGCGCGCCGGCTGGGCCGCGGCGCTGGAGGAAAGCGGCCATCCCGCGCCGGCCGACCTCGTCGCCCACGGCCCGTTCGAGCCGGCCGGCGGCGCTTCCGCGCTGGCCCAGCTGCTCGACACCGTCGCGCCGACCGCGGTGATCTGCTCCTCCGACCAGATGGCTATCGGGGCGCTGCGGGAGGCAGCCCGCCGGGGCGTGCGGGTGCCGGCGCAACTCTCCGTGGTCGGCTTCGACGACATCCCGTTCGCCGGACATTGCACCCCCGCGCTGACCACTGTGGCGCAGCCCATTCGTGAGATGTCCGCCGCAGCCGTGGACGAGCTGGTGCAGCGTTTGGACCCCGATTCCCGCCGCGAGTCGGCGGCCTCGCACACCCGCCTGTTCCGGCCAAGACTGGTGGTCAGGGAGTCGACAGGACCGATTCCGAGGCTGTGACTTGGTCTACACCAAGCCGGCTTGACGCGAAAGACCTGTTGACGTGCCGGGATAGTGCTTCAGGGGGACACGCCTGTCGTCGGCTTCACGAATTGGTTCTTGACCGTTACGGTCACTCCATGGCGCGGTCAATGCATGTGCGACGGCCGGCGACGCTGGCGTCCCTCGCCGCTGAGCTGGGCGTTTCACGGACAACGGTGTCCAACGCATACAACCGTCCCGACCAGCTCTCGCCCGAGCTGCGCCGGCGGGTGTTGGAGACGGCACGAAGGCTGGGTTACCCCGGCCCGGACCCGGTGGCGCGGTCGCTGCGCACCCGTAAGGCGGGCGCGGTCGGACTGCTGCTGACCGAGAACCTGTCGTACGCGTTCCGCGACCCGGCCGCGGTCGGCTTCCTGGAGGGCCTCGCGCTGGCGTGCGAGGACGCCGGCCAGGGGCTGCTGCTGGTGCCGGCCAATCCGGAGCGTGAGGACGTGGCCGCGGTGCACCGGGCCGGTGTCGACGGCTTCGTGGTGTATTCGGTGCCCGACGACGATCCGCACCTGGCGGCCGTCCTGGAGCGGCCGGTGCCGACCGTCGTCTGCGACCAGCCCGAGCTGGACACCGTGGACCGGGTCGGCATCGACGACCGGGCGGCCATCACGCAGATCGCCAGCCACCTCATCGAGCTCGGCCACCGCCGGGTCGGCGTGATCTGCATGCGGCTGGCCCGGGACCGCAACGACGGCTTCGTCAACGCCGAACGCCAGCACAACGCCCACTTCCACGTGCAGCGGGCCCGGCTCGAGGCGCTGGCCACGGCGTTCACCTCGGCCAACGTGGACTGGACGTCCATCCCCGTTGTCGAGCGCTTCGACCACAGCATCGCCTCCGGCGCATCGGCCGCCGCGCAGCTGCTGGACCGGGATCCCCAGGTCACGGCCCTGATCTGCACCTCGGACATCCTGGCGCTCGGCGCGCTGGGCGAGGCAAGGCGGCGGGGTCTGCGGGTGCCGCAGGACCTGACCATCACCGGCTTCGACGGCATCACCGAGAGCGAGCGGGCCGGGCTCACCACCGTGCGCCAGCCGGTACTGGAGAAGGGCCGCGCCGCCGGCAAGCTGCTGGTCAACGCGGCCGACCACCACCAGCCGCGGACCGTGACGCTGTCCACCGAGCTGGTCATCGGCACCACCTCCGCGCCGCCCCGCATCACCGAGGAACGCTGGTTCGGCCCCTGATCTCAGGCATGAAAAACGGGCCCTGCCTTCGCGCGGAAGGCAGGGCCCGTTTTTCGTGGTTACGGCTCAGATGCCGCTGATCGGCAGACGCGGCGCGTGACCGAGCACGCCACCCAGAACGTCGGCGGTGGAGGGCACGCCCGGCACGATGGTGCGGGCGGAGTCGTTGGCCGGCATGGTCGTGGCGAACGACGGGCCGAGGGCCGGGATGCCGTGGAAGTTGGAGATCGTGGCGCCCGGGACGGCCGGGACGGCCAGCGGCAGCTTCGGCAGCACCGAGTCGACGATCGGCAGCTCACGCTGCTGGGCGCCCAGGCCCGGCAGCGGCAGCTTCGGCAGAGCCGGGAGGCCCGGCAGGTCGCGGGCGTCGCTGTCGGCGGTGAAGTCGGCGTCGGTGTCGGCGTCGCTGTCGGTCATCGCGGGGGCGGCGGAGCCCAGCAGGCCGGCCAGCGGCAGCGAGCCCAGGCCCGGCAGGTCACGACCGGCGACCGAGCTCAGCGGGGTGTTGGCCAGCAGCGCGGCCACCGGGGTGGCCTTGACCAGGCCGAACACCATGCTCAGGGACTCGAGGCCCGGCAGCGCCGGCAGATCACGCTCGGCACCGAGGCCCGGCAGCGGCAGCTTCGGCAGCGCCGGGAGGCCCGGCAGGTCACGCTCGGCGGCGACGCCGCCCAGCAGGCCACCGACCGGCAGCGTGCCCAGGATGTCGGTACCCGGCAGCGAACGACCAACCGGCAGACCGCCGGCCAGCAGACCCTGGATCGGCAGCGCCGACAACAGGTTCAGACCCGGCAGCTCACGACCGACGGGCAGCCCACCGGCGAGCAGACCCTGGATCGGCAGCGCCGACAGCAGGTTCAAGCCCGGGAGCTCCCGGCCGACCGGCAGGCCACCAGCCAGCAGGCCACCGACCGGCAGCGTGCCCAGGATGTCGGTACCCGGCAGCGAACGACCAACCGGCAGGCCACCGGCCAGCAAGCCCTGGATCGGCAGCGCCGACAACAGGTTCAGACCCGGCAGCTCACGACCGACCGGCACACCCGGCAGGTTCAGCGGCAGCTTCGGCAGACCCGGCAGGTCACGCTCAGCGGCGACGCCGCCCAGCAGGCCACCCACGGGCAGCGTGCCCAGGATGTCGGTACCCGGCAGCGAACGACCAACCGGCAGACCGCCGGCCAGCAGACCCTGAATCGGCAGCGCCGACAGCAGGTTCAAGCCCGGCAGCGACCGCTGCTCGCCACCCAGCGGCAGCGCCGGCACGGCCGGCAGCTCGACCGGGCCGTCAGCCTGGGTCAGGGCGGTGGGGTTGGCCAGGTCTGGCACCTTGGTCAGGCTGTGCAGGCCACCGGTGGGCACGAAGCCGCTGTAGCTGAAGTTGGGCAGCGACCGCGAGGTGCTCACCTCGGGCAGCACCGACACCGGCAGGCCGGCGGTGGGCAGGCCCGGCAGCTTGGGCAGCTGCTGGAGCTGCGGCACGCCGGAGATGGCCAGCTGGCTGGGGTCCAGCGAGCGCTGGTCGGCGCCGAGGCCGGGGATCGCGGACAGGCCGGGCAGGCCCGGGTGGGCCAGGTCCTGGCCGTTGAGCTCGACGTTGCTGAGCGAGAGGCTGCCGTTGTCGAGGCCGGCCGGGAGGTCGCGCTGGGACTGGCCGATCGGCATGGCCGGCAGTTCGAGCTGGGAGGCGAACGGCAGCGGCGGCAGGCCCTTGTGACCCACCAGGTCGGTCAGCCGCAGCGCGGTGTCCGCGACGCCGGTCGGGTCGCCGATCGGGGCGGGCGCGGCGGCGGCGTTGCCGGCGGTCATGGCCAGCACGCCACCGGCGAGCAGAGCCACCGGAATTCCGCGCCTCATCCAGGTAAGCATGGGGAATGTTCTCCTTGTCGATTTCCCGGGTCACGGGAGTACACGGGTGATCCCTCGAAAAAGCGATTCGGGGCAGGGATCACCCACAAAATGGGGATGAAGAGATAAATGGACGAGCGGACCGGACGCCTAGCGCGGCGATCCGGTCGAGAGGGAATCAGTCAGGGGTGATGCCGGGCTGGCGACGCGCGGTCATCGGCACGCAGCGCGAGGACGCGGGCGTGACCAGGGCCGGCGCGGCCGCGGGCACGACGGCGACGCCGTCGTGCAGGGCCATGCCGCCGCTGGTGCCGGACGGGCCGTCGTGGCCACAGGCGCCGCCGGGCAGCGCGCTGAAGGGCAGCGCCTCGGACTTGGACGAGCCGTCCGGACGCAGCGGGTCGATCGGGGCGCCCATACCGGACTGCGGGCCGGCCACCATCGGCGCGGCCGGGCGCTCGACCCGGCTCACCGCCGCGGCCGGCGCGGCCGACTGGCTGGTCGTCCCGGCCACAGCCGGGACGAAAGTCCTGGTCACGACCGCGTTGGCGACCTGCTCATCGGCCCTGGGCAAGGCGAAGTCGTCGAGCCGCTGCTCGACCAGGATCACCGGGGCGACCAGGTGCGGCACCGGGACCTCGATGGCCGGCACCGACGGCGCGGCCGCCTGCGCGGCCGCTTTCGCGTCCTGCCCGATGTGCACGGTGTGCTCGACGGAGTTGTCGACGACGTCACCGGCCGTGGACAACAGGGTGGAGACCGGGGTCGTCGGCTCGGCGGCCGAAGCCGTCGCCGAGGAGAGCAGCCAGGCCAGCGCGGTGCCGGCGAGCACGCCGCCGATCAGCACCAGGACGCGCAGCAGCAGCGACCGGAAACGGTCTCCCACCACTGATGTTGCGTCCATGACCGGAAACGGATCCTCTCGAACGACTTCCCGTGGATCCACACCGTACTGGATTCGTGATGGGGAATTACACTTCCGACCGTTACACCTTCGGGTTAATCAGGTGAGCTTGAACGGGGTCGGCTTGCTCGTGAGGTTTCCGAGCTTTCCGAGCACCACGTAATCCCCGGCCGGCAGCAGGCCCCGCTGGGCGCGCAGTTCGGCGACGAGGTGCGGCCGGCCCAGGCGATGCTGAAGGTGGCCTGCTCGCCCGGCTGGAGCAGCCGGACGTCCGCGGGCTGCTGGTAGTAGCAGTCGGAGCTGGACCACAGCCGGGTGTTGCCGTCCGCGGTGAGCACGACCAGCTCGCGCAGCTGGCGGGTGACCTCACGCTTGCAGGCCACCGGGCCCGAGTTGGTGACCACCAGCGTGAGCAGCGGGGCCTGGCCGACTCGGTAGGCGGCCTGCGCGATGCGGCCCTCGATCGTGATCGACGTGTCCGGGCACGGGCCGGGTGGGGGCGGCGGTGGCGGCGGGCCCGTCGTCGTGCTGATCGTCGGCGTTGGCGAGGCCGACGAGGACGAGGACGCCCCGGCCGCGGCGATCGTGCCGCTGGTCGGCGGGGAGGACGTGAGGCGCTTGCTCGACGTGGGGACCACGCTCTGTTTGTTGGCCACGCCCTGCGGGTCGGCCGCGGAGCCGTGGCCGAGCCAGCTTGAGATGATCACTGCGAGCAGCACGACCAGCAGCACCGAGCAGACCAGTGCGACCACCCGGCGGCGCCAGTACACCGACGGGTCGAGCGGACCGGTTGGCTCGATCATGCACCGACCGTAACGCCGCCGACACCGACGGCCAGGGATTGTCGCGGTCACCCGATCCGGTTGTGTCTTTGCTCAAGAGCCCTTGTCAGGGGTCACTCGACCAGGTGCCATAGGTACAGGACAACGGGAGGTGCGACCTGACCGCCATCGACGAGCTGCTCGAACGCAATGCCGCACTGGTCGACCGGACCCGCGGGGACCGGTCCTCGGCCAGCCCTTCGCTGCACATCGCCGTGCTGACATGCATGGACGCCCGGATCCGGGTGTTCGAGCTGTTCGGGCTGCAACAGGGTGAGGCGCACGTGCTGCGCAACGGCGGCGGCGTGGTGACCGACGACGTCATCCGGTCGCTCGCGCTGAGCCAGCGCAAGCTGGGCACCCGGGAGATCATGCTGGTCCAGCACACGTCGTGCGGGTTGTCGATGACCACCGACGACGAGTTCAAGGACGAGCTGGAGGCCGACACCGGCCTGCGCCCGACCTGGGCCGTCGAGGCTTTCCGCGAGGTCAAGGACAGTGTCCGCACCTCGCTTGCCCGGCTTCGGCACAGCGTTTTCCTGCCGTACAAGGACAACATCCGCGGCTTCGTCTACGACGTGCACAACGGTGCCCTGCACGAGGTGTTGTCACCCGGCCAGGGATAATCGGAGGCGATGGTTGCCGCCGACACACTGCTGAGCTGGTTCGACGACACGGCGCGGGATCTGCCGTGGCGACGGCCCGAGTGCACCGCCTGGGGCGTGCTGGTCAGCGAGATCATGCTCCAGCAGACCCCGGTGTCCCGGGTCGAGCCGATCTGGCACGAGTGGATGGCGCGGTGGCCGGTGCCTTCGGCATTGGCCGCCGCCAGCCAGGGCGATGTAGTACGGGCATGGGGCAAGCTCGGTTACCCCCGGCGGGCCCTCCGCCTGCACGAGGCCGCTTCCGCCATCGCCACCTTGCATGGTGACGTCGTCCCTTCCGACGTCGACACCCTGCTCGCCTTGCCCGGCATCGGCGCGTACACCGCTCGCGCCGTCGCCGCTTTCGCTTATGGGCAGCGGTGTCCCGTCGTCGACACCAACGTCCGCCGCGTCGTCGCCCGGGCCGTCCATGGCGCCGGCGACGCCGGGCCGCCGTCCACCACCCGCGACATGGCCGACGTCGAGGCTTTGTTGCCGGTCGTCGACTCCGTCGCCGCCCGCTACTCCGCCGCCCTCATGGAGCTCGGCGCCCTCGTCTGCACCGCCCGGACGCCCCGTTGCGCCGACTGTCCCGTCTTCGCCACCTGCGCTTGGCAGCTCGCCGGTCGTCCCGCCTACGCCGGCCCCGTCAAGGCCGTGCAGAAGTTCGCCGGCACCGACCGCCAGGTCCGTGGCCGCCTCCTCGACGTCCTCCGCGGCGCCCCCGGCCCCGTCACCCGCTCCGCCCTCGACGCCGCTTGGTCCGAGCCTGGTCAACGCGACCGCTGCCTCGACTCCCTGCTCGTCGACGGCCTCATCGAGCAGACCGACACCGGCCTCTTCGCCCTCCCGGGCGAACACTGACCCTTCCTGTGGACAACCCCCAGTTATCCACAGAGAGGGCGTTTCCAAGATCATCACCGTGTTATCGCTGGTAGAATGGGCCTGGGGACGCCCCCTGGGTTGGGTTGGGGGCTGCGCCGGTACCGGTAAGGGCTCCGGTTGCCGGGTTCGGTGGGACCCCTCACCCTGTCGCCATGGCGACCTGCGATGTCTGCGGCAACGACTACTGGATGGCGTTCGAGATCCGGACCGTGAGCGGCGAGAGCCACTGGTTCGACTCCTTCGAGTGCGCGATGGAGAAGCTGGCGCCGCGGTGCGAGCGGTGCAACTGCCGCATCGTCGGGCACGGCGTCGAGGTCGAGGGCCGGTTCTACTGCTGCGCCCACTGCGCCCGGGCCGTGGCCGAGCTGGGCAACCAGATCCGTGACGCGGTGGGGGTGCGCCCGGTCTGACCGTGTTGGATACGGGGTCATGGCACAGGCCCTGGAGTTCTTCTTCGACGGCGAGGCCGACACCACCGTGCGGGGGCTGTGGCAGCGGCTGGAACGGGCCGGCGTGCCGAGCCTGGCGACCCGCAGCCACCGCCGCCACCGGCCCCACGTCACCTTCGCCCTCGGCGGCGCCTTCACCCGCCAGACCCGTGCCGACCTGGCCGCCGAGCTGAACCTGCTGGCCCTGCCCAGCATCTGGCTCTACACCCTCGGCACCTTCCCCACCGCCGAGAACAACCTCGTGCTCACCGCCGTCGTCGACAACGAGCTGCTGGCCGTCCACTCGGCCGTGCACGACGTGTTGGCCAAGAAGGTCAAGAACCCGGTCGCCTACTACCTGCCCGGCTCCTGGGTCCCGCACTGCGCCCTGGCCCAGGAGATCGACACCCCCACCCTGGCCGCCGGCATCGCCGCCCTGCACCCGGTCCAGCCGATCCGGGCCAAGGTGGACGAGGTCGGCATCACCGACACCGCCACCGGCGAGGTGGACGTCCTGTTCACGAGGTAGCATATCTAATTAGATATGAGCGGAGGTGCGTGATGAGCTTGCTCGCGGACGCCCGGATGGCGGCCGGCATGAGCCAGAGCGAACTTGCCCGACGCGCTCACACGTCGCAGCCCACACTGTCCGCGTACGAAAACGGTCGGACGTCCCCAACGCTGGACACCGCTGCACGCCTGCTCGCAGAGACCGGCCACCATCTCACGATCGACGCCGACGTCACGTTCGCCCAGCTGCTCACCAAACGAGGTCGACCATTCTGGGTTCCCAGCCACTTGCCTCGGCTTCCGCTGCGCCAGGCGCTGGCGACAGTGACGCTGCCGCTTCACCTGAACTGGTCGACCCCAGGAGCTCGGTTTGATTTGCGTGATCGACCGGAACGTCTTCTCTGCTACGAGATAGTGCTTCGTGAAGGCAAGCCCGCGGACATCCTCACGTACGTCGACGGGGCGTTGCTCGTCGATCTCTGGCCAGAAATGGTGCTGCCCCGTGACATCCGCGATGCGTGGGACCAAGTCGTCGAGGTTGTCCAAGAACGTGCATGATCCACTTACTGCTTTCCAGGTCGAGGTCACGACGCTGTTCTTCGGACTCGACGCGAGCAACGGCTTTCTCCTCGCCGGCGGCGCGGCGCTCCTCGCACAGCATCTGACCGAACGCCCCACCTACGATCTCGACTTCTTCACCCGTCAGGGCGGCGGCGACGTGCCAACTGCACTTGCCGCCTTGGAGGCGGCCGGAGTCGAGCGGGGGTGGCAGGTCAGCCGCCTTGACGACCTCGCGACGTTCGGACGGCTGAAGATCTCCGGCCCGGACGAGCTGACTGTGGATCTTGCGGTCGATTCTGCTCCCGTCGGCCGCCGGTCGTGACGTGTCTGGGGCCAAGCTTCGATCCGGAGGAACTCGCTGGTCGAAAGCTGATCGCTCTGTTCGACCGAGCGGCAGCACGAGATTTCAGCGATGTTCACGCGCTGGCGGCCCGCTATGGCAAACGGCTACTCATGGATCGAGCAGCTGAGGTCGATGCCGGGTTTGACCCGGGAGTGCTGGCTCAGATGTTCGCCAAGCTAAGCCGGATCGGCGACAGGAACATTCCCGTCGCTCCTGCCGATGTGCCTGCCCTGCGCGCCTTCTTCGCCGAGTGGGCGGCGGAGTTGAACTCGGCGAGCTGAGTCAGCTGTCCAGCAGCTCAGAGAGGAAGGCCTCGACGGCGCCGCGGTAGACGGCGGGGGTGCTGAGCTGGACGAGGTGGCCGGCGCCTTCGACCAGGATGTGGCGGCCGTCCACAGCACGGGAGGCCATGGCGGCCTGCTGGCCGGCGGGCATGAAGGTGTGCTCGGCCTCGATGACGAGCAGAGGGGCCTGAACGCGGTCGACGAAGGGCCAGTAGTCGCGGCGGCCCCATTCGGCGGCGATGCGGTAGAGGTCGTCGAGGTCGGCGATGAGGTGGTAGCCGTCGGAACGCTCCTCGAAGCACTCGACGAAGTAGTCGCCGACGGGGCCGAAGAACGACCGGACGTGGGCCAGGGACTGGAAAGCGGGCCAACGGGAGAACTCGGCCCGCCAAGGGTCGACGGTGCGGCCACGCTGATCGGGGGCGAAGTCCTCGACGACGACGCCGCGCACGAGGGAAGGCTCGAGGGCGGCGAGGACGAGGGCGTGCAGACCGCCCATGGAATGGCCGATGACGACGGAAGGGCCAAGGTCAAGGCGGCGGATCACGGCGGCGGCATCGGAAGCGAAGTCCTCGGTGCGCCAAACGCCACCGCGGTGCGTATTACGACCGTGTCCCCGCGCATCGAGACCGACCACCCGCCCGTAGCGGACCAGCCACCGGGCCACCGGCCACCACGTGGTGGCTCGGCCCATCAGGCCGTGCAACAACACGATCCCGGGGCCGGAGCCGCCGAACTCGACGACATCGAACACGGAGCACTCATACCACCTGGTACACACGTCGGCATGCGGGTTGGGAAAGTGGCGGCGCTGCTGGCGGTCGCGGCGCTGTGCGTGGCCTGCACGCCGGCGGCGAAAACGACGGAGAACGGCGTGGAGGGCACGGCCGGCGCGCGGACGGCGAACGACCCGTACTACCCGACCAGCGGGAACGGCGGCTACCACGCCTCGAACTACGTCGTGGCGATCACCTACGACCCGCAGTCGCACCACCTGGACGGCGACACCACGATCACGGCCAAGGCCGGGCAGAACCTGAGCGAGTTCAGCCTCGACCTGGTCGGCATGGAGGTCCGCACGGTGACGGTGGACGGCCAGGAGGCGCAGACCGAACGGGCCGACGACAAGCTGGTGATCAAGCCGGCGGAGGCCATCGCCAACGGCAGCACCTTCAGCGTTGAAGTGCAGTACGGCGGCGTGCCGAACGCGGTGAAGTCGAAGAAGCTGGGCTCGGAAGGCTGGCAGATCTCCAGCAGCGGCGGCGCTTTCGCGGCGGGCGAACCACATTCGGCGGCCACCTGGTATCCGGTCAACGACACGCCGACGGACAAGGCGTCCTTCCACCTGGCGGCCAAGGTGCCGGACGGCTGGAGTGTGATCTCCAACGGCCTGGCCGGCCAGAACGAGTCGGCCGGCGGCTGGACGACCTACCGCTGGGACGAGCCCGATCCGATCGCCTCGTACCTGACCACGGTCGGCATCGACCACTGGACGATGACCAGCGGCAAGCTGGCCGACGGCACGCCGGTGGTGTCGGCCTTCGCCCCCGGCGCCGACGACAAGAAGGCGCTGGAGGCCCGGTTGCCGGAGATCCTCGACTTCCTGTCGGGCAAGTTCGGCAAGTACCCGCAGGACGCCGCCGGTGGCATCTTCCTGGCCGACAAGATCAGCTTCTCGCTGGAGACGCAGACCCGGCCGATCTACGCGAAGTGGACCGACCTGAGCACGATCGTGCACGAGAACGCCCACCAGTGGTGGGGCGACTCGGTGTCGGTCCAGCAGTGGAAGGACGTCTGCCTCAACGAGTGCCTGGCCAGCTACGCCCAATGGCTGTGGTCGGAGGCCAAGGAGGGCGCGAACCTCGACGACACGTACCGCAAGGCCGTGCAGAAGGGCCAGCAGCTCTTCGCCGGCAAGCTCTACGACATGGGCGCCGGCAACGAGTTCGGCGCCGTCTACACCAAGGGCCCCATGGCCATGCACGCCCTGCGCCGCACCATCGGCGACGATGCCTTCTTCACGGTTCTCAAGACCTGGCCGGCGTTGCACCGCGAGGGCAACGCCACCTGGCCCGCGTTCGAGGCGTACGTGCAGCAGATCAGCGGCAAGGACCTGAAGGGCTTCTTCGACGCCTGGTTCCGCGGCACCACCCAGCCCGCCGACCAGTACCTCTGGCCCGGCACCCTCAAGCCCTGACCCACACGTCCTTGGGCCCCACCACGATCACGCGACCGTCGGCCAGTGTGGCGACAGCGTGCGGCACGTCATCGCAGCCGAGATCGACGCGACGGAGTGCGTCCACGGTGCCGGTCCAGGCCACACCGCAGTAGGAACGACCGTCGGGGCTCAGTGTCTCGCCGACCAACACGACGTCGTCGTCCTTGACGGTGGTGGCGTCCCAGACGTGACCCTCGCCCAACTTGGCGGTGTCGATCATCTTCCACGCGACACCGTCGGAGCTGGTGGCGAGGAATGAATGGGCCGGGTCGTCCTGGCTGGAGCCGACCAGGAGCCAGCCGTGCCCGGTCCGCACCAGCTTGGTGGTCATCGCGGTCTTCGGACCGGCGGTGAACTCGGTGAGTTGCCAATGCTGGCCGTCGTCCACCGACCGCCAGATGCCGAGCCCGGCGTCGTCGGCCTGCTGCTCGACGGCCACCACGGTGTCACCGCCGGCGGCCATCGCGCCGACATAGCCGCTGACCGGCGGGAACGACACCGGCGACGCGGTCTTGCCATCGTCGGACGAGGTCCACAGCAGCGGGCTGGTCTTGCCGTCGACCAGCCGCGCACCACCGATCACGAGCCGATTGCCGGCGCGCACGATGGCCGTGGCCGAGACATCACCCAGGTCGGCCAGTGACGTCACGACACCGTCCGGGCCAAGCCGCTGCAACACCGAGTAGGCACCGACCACCGAACCGTCGGCCAGTGCGACAGCGGATGACGCCTTCATGCCCGCGTGCTGGGCGTTCGACGGCAGCGTGAACGACGTGCAGTCGGGGCTGCCGTTCCAATGCGTGCCGACGGTGCCGTTGCCACTGGCATACGTGCCGATGCCGATGGCGCACTTGCCGACGGGTACCAGGGTCCGGATGCCCGGCGCCGCGCTGATGGTGTTGTCCACCCGAGCCGCCTGAACCGCGTTCGAGTGCTGGACGAAGCTGCCCGGCGGCATGGCCGGCGCGGTGGACTGATCGGGGCCGCCGCAGCCGGCCAGAGCCAGCGCGAGCAGCACTACAACAGAGTTCCTCCCCCTCATGCGCGACAGCATGGCACGGCCGCGCTGGAGATCAACCGCGAATCGTGGCGACGAACTGCGTGAGGACGGCCTTGTGGTCGCTGCCGGGGATGTCGAAGGCGGCGAAGGAGTCGACGGGGCAGCGGTTGTCGACGAGGAGGTGGTCGATGGGCAGCAGAGGGGGCAGGGTGCCGCCGGTGGGCCAGGTGGGGGTGAGGCCCTGGCCGGCCTCGGAGGCAGCGTCGACGTAGCCGCTGACGAGGGTGGAACGCAGGCCGGCATGGTCGACGGTGGCGTTGAAGTCGCCGGCCAAGATCATGGGCGGGGCGCCGTCGACGGGATCGGGGAGGGCGTCGAGCTCCCGCTTCCACGTGTCGGTGGTGTTGTCGTCGGTCGGCGGCCGGACGTGCACGGACTCGACCTCGACGGCCCGCTGCTGGGGCAGCGAAACACGGGCGGTGACCTGCGGGAACGTGGTAGGCGGGTCGATGACGACCTCTTGCAGCGGGTACCGGGAGGCGATGCCGGAGCCGGTCGGCCCGTCGCCGGGGGCGAACAGCTGCGAAGGCATGTCGGCCGAGAGGCCGGCGGCGTTCAGGGCGGTGACCGACGAAGGGGTCAGCTCCTGGAAGGCGACGACGTCGACGTGCTGATCACGGATCAAGGAGACGACGTCGGCGGCGTTGGCCCGGCCCTGGGCCAGGTCAAGGCTGAGCACGCGGACGGCCGGCCCGGAACCGTACGGCCGAGGCGCGGTGAAGGTCCGCGGCAGGACGGCGGCGACGAGACAGGCGGTGAAGGCCAGCGCGACGACGGCGACCGCCCAACGCCGGCACATCATGGCGACGAGCACGAGCAGGCCCCCACCGCCGGCGGCGAACGGGGTGCCGGCCAAGAGCACGACCATGACGTGATCACCGTCGATGCCGAGCAGCCGCAACGCGACCATGGCGATCACGGCGGCGGTGAACAGGGACAGCAGGAAGGTCAGCCCGGCGCCGCCGATCCGCCGCCGACCTTCGTCCAGGTAGACGGGGGCCCGACGGGTGGGACGGCTCCGCACGCTGCTGGCCACACCATCCATTGAACACGACAAAGGGCGGTTCCCCGGCGAACCGGGAAACCGCCCCTCGTCAATGCGTCAGCTCACTCGGCGTCGAACTCCTGCGCGACGTCGCCGCCGTGCGCGGCCAGGCCGACCGGCGGGGCGTCCGGGATCCGCAGCGGACGGGTCTCGCCGCGGAACACGAAGTGCGCCTTGTCGTCGGAGCCTTCGCCGCTCCAGCCCTCCACGTCGCAGAGCACGATCTGGCCGGGCTGGAGCTCCCCGAACAGGATCTTCTCCGACAGCTGGTCCTCGATCTCGCGCTGGATCGTGCGACGCAGCGGCCGCGCGCCCAGCACCGGGTCGAAGCCCCGCTTGGCCAGCAGCTGCTTGGCCAACGGCGTGAGCTCGAGCGACATGTCCTTGTTCTTCAGCTGCGCCTCGACGCGCGTGATCATCAGGTCGACCATCTTGATGATCTCGTCCTGGGTCAGCTGGTGGAACACGATGATGTCGTCGATGCGGTTGAGGAACTCCGGGCGGAAATGCTTCTTCAGCTCGTCGTTGACCTTGATCTTCATCCGCTCGTAGTTGGTGCCTTCGACACCACCACCGGAGAAGCCGAGGCCGACGGCCTTGGAGATGTCCTGCGTGCCCAGGTTGGAGGTGAAGATGATCACGGTGTTCTTGAAGTCCACCGTGCGCCCCTGGCCGTCGGTCAGGCGGCCGTCCTCCAGCACCTGCAGGAGGGTGTTGTAGACCTCCTGGTGGGCCTTCTCGATCTCGTCGAACAGCACGACCGAGAACGGCTTGCGGCGCACCTTCTCGGTGAGCTGGCCGCCCTCCTCGTAGCCAACGTAGCCGGGAGGCGCACCGAACAGGCGGGACGCGGTGTACCGGTCGTGGAACTCGCCCATGTCGATCTGGATCAGGGCGTCGTCGTCGCCGAACAGGAAGTTGGCCAGCGCCTTGGACAGCTCGGTCTTACCGACACCGGACGGGCCGGCGAAGATGAACGAGCCGGACGGGCGCTTCGGGTCCTTCAGGCCGGCACGGGTACGGCGGATCGCCTTGGAGACGGCCTTGACCGCCTCTTCCTGGCCGATGATCCGCTTGTGGACCTCGTCCTCCATGCGGAGCAGACGGGTGGTCTCCTCCTCGGTGAGCTTGAAGACGGGGATACCGGTCCAGTTGGCCAGCACCTCCGCGATCTGCTCGTCGTCGACCTCGGCGACGACGTCGAGGTCGCCGTCCTTCCACTGCTTCTCACGCTCGGCCTTCTGCGCGAGCAGCTGCTTCTCCTGGTCACGGAGCTTGGCCGCGCGCTCGAAGTCCTGCGCGTCGATCGCGGACTCCTTGTCCCGGCGAACGTCGGCGATCTTCTCGTCGAACTCGCGCAGGTCCGGCGGCGCGGTCATGCGGCGGATGCGCATCCGGGCGCCGGCCTCGTCGATCAGGTCGATCGCCTTGTCCGGCAGGAACCGGTCGTTGATGTACCGGTCGGCCAGCGTGGCCGCGGCCACCAGCGCCGAGTCGGTGATCGAGACGCGGTGGTGCGCCTCGTACCGGTCGCGCAGACCCTTGAGGATCTCGATGGTCTGCTCCAGCGTCGGCTCGCCGACCTGGATCGGCTGGAACCGGCGCTCGAGGGCCGGGTCCTTCTCGACGTACTTGCGGTACTCGTCGAGCGTGGTCGCGCCGATGGTCTGGAGCTCGCCGCGGGCCAGCATCGGCTTGAGGATGCTGGCGGCGTCGATCGCACCCTCGGCGGCGCCCGCGCCGACCAGGGTGTGGATCTCGTCGATGAACAGGATGATGTCGCCGCGGGTGCGGATCTCCTTGAGCACCTTCTTCAGGCGCTCCTCGAAGTCACCGCGGTAGCGAGAGCCGGCGACCAGCGAGCCCAGGTCGAGGGTGTAGAGCTGCTTGTCCTTGAGCGTCTCGGGCACCTCGCCCTTGACGATCATCTGGGCAAGGCCCTCGACGACGGCGGTCTTGCCGACGCCCGGCTCGCCGATGAGCACCGGGTTGTTCTTGGTGCGGCGCGAGAGCACCTGCATGACCCGCTCGATCTCCTTGGCCCGGCCGATGACCGGGTCCACCTTGCCCTCGCGGGCAAGCGCGGTGAGATTGCGGCCGAACTGGTCCAGCACGAGCGAGGAGGACGGAGTGCCCTCGCCGCGGCCGCCGGCCTCGGCCGGCTCCTTGCCCTGGTAGCCGGACAGCAGCTGAAGCACCTGCTGGCGGACGCGGTTGAGGTCCGCGCCCAGCTTGACCAGGACCTGGGCGGCCACGCCCTCGCCCTCGCGGATCAGTCCGAGCAGGATGTGCTCGGTGCCGATGTAGTTGTGGCCGAGCTGCAGCGCCTCGCGCAGCGACAGCTCGAGCACCTTCTTGGCCCGGGGCGTGAACGGGATGTGCCCGCTCGGCGCCTGCTGACCCTGACCGATGATCTCTTCCACCTGCTGGCGAACGCCCTCGAGGGCGATGCCCAGCGACTCCAGCGCCTTGGCGGCGACACCCTCACCCTCGTGGATCAGACCCAGGAGGATGTGCTCGGTGCCGATGTAGTTGTGGTTGAGCATCCTGGCCTCTTCTTGAGCCAGGACGACCACCCGCCTCGCGCGGTCGGTGAACCTCTCGAACATATGCACTCCCTGACAGCTGCGTCGGCGGTCCTCCACCCACCCATGACCTCGCCGGTGGGGTCAGCACCTGGGGTCCACTGTAGTAGGCGGACCCGTTGCTCTCAGTGCCGCTCGCAGCCGCAGACCCCGCGAGCGCCCTGACACGTGGCACAACGTGGGTTCTGACAGGCAGATTCCCACTGTCCGCTTACCGCGAACAAGCCACCATCAGCTGACATTCACTGTGAGCGGGGTCACCAAAAGGGTGAAAATCGGACAGCCTCAGCTCAGATTGGCGGCCAGCACCGACCGATGGACCGGGGCCGCGGCGGCGTGCCGGGACCGGCCGTCCTCCGTCAACTCGACGTAGATCCCCCGACGATCGTCGGCGCACAGAGCTCGAGTCACCAGTCCGTCAGCTTCGAGCCGCGCAACGACCCTCGACAGGGCACTCTGACTGAGCTGGACGCTCTTGCCGAGCTCCTGCATCCGTATCGCCGGCTTGTCGCAGCAGCTCTCCGCGAGCTGGTCGAGCACCTCGAACTCGCTGGCCCCGAGGCCGTGCCCCTCACGCAGCTCACGATCCAGCGCGCACCACGTGGCGTGGTAGCGCCCCAGCAGGTCGCGCCAGGTGCTGACGAGCTCGTTCTCGGTCACGCCCCGCATCTTAGTCCTCGCCGTCATAAAATTCCAACGCATTAAATCCGCTTGCATTAGATGCACATGCATGTAGTGTCTACCGACGTGACCACACCCGCAACACCCGCCCTGTCCGCCCAACCCGGCGCGCGTTGGCCCGCCAGCCTGTGGGCGGCACTGATGCTGCTGTGCGGCGTGCTGTTCCTGGACGGCCTCGACGTCTCCATGGTCGGCGTCGCGCTGCCCTCGATCGGCTCCGAGCTGCACATGACCACCTCCTCACTGCAGTGGGTGATCTCCGGCTACGTGCTCGGCTACGGCGGCTTCCTGCTGCTCGGCGGCCGTACCGCCGACCTACTCGGCCGCCGCCGCGTGCTGCTGATCGCGCTGGGCGTGTTCGCCGCCGCGTCGCTGCTCGGCGGCCTGGTCGACGACCCGACCCTGCTGATCGCCGCCCGCTTCATCAAGGGCGCCGCCGCCGCGTTCACCGCACCGGCCGGCCTGTCGATCATCACCACCACGTTCCCGGAGGGCCCGGCCCGCAACCGGGCGCTGTCCATCTACACGGCCTTCGGCGCCAGCGGCTTCTCCTCCGGCCTGATCCTCGGCGGCCTGATGACCGAGGTCGGCTGGCGCTGGACCTTCCTGATGCCGGCCCCGTTCGCCGTCCTGGTGCTGCTGCTCGGCATCAAGCTCATCCCCAACCACGGTCGACCCGACGGCCCTCGACAGGGCTACGACGTGCTTGGCGCCGTCACCAGCACGCTCGCGCTGCTGCTGCTCGTCTACACCGTCGTCTCGGCGTCCGCGGTGGGCTGGGCCTCGCCGCTCACGCTCGGCTCGTTCGCCGTGGTGATCGCGCTGGTCGTCGCCTTCGTGATCATCGAACGCCGGGTGGCGCACCCGCTGCTGCGGCTGGGCATCCTGCGCAACAAGAACGTGCTGTCGGCCGACCTGACCGCGATGGCCGTGTTCGGCTCGTACGCCGGCTTCCAGTTCATCGGCACCATCTACATGCAGTCGCTGCTGCACTGGTCGCCGCTGAGCATGGCGCTGGCCTTCCTGCCGGCCGGCCTGATCGTCGCCTTCGGCGGGCCGCGCACCGGCGCGCTGGTCAACCGCTTCGGCTCCGGCCGGGTGATCGCCGTCGGCCTGGCCGCGTTCGTCGTGGCCTACGGCCTGTTCCTGCAGATCGACGCCAACCCGAACTACGCGATCGCCATCCTGCCCAGCATGATCCTGGTCGGCATCGGCTTCGCGCTGTCCTTCCCGGCGCTGAACATGCAGGCCACCACCGGTGTCGCGGACGATGAGCAGGGTCTGGCCGCCGGCCTGGTCCAGACGTCCTTCCAGGTCGGCGGGGCCATCGCGCTGGCCGTGGTGACCGCGGTGCTCAACGCCGTCACGCCGCGGACCACCGCCGAGGTCGTCGCCAGCTACCACCCGGCGCTGGCGGTGGTGACCGGCGTGGCGCTGCTCGGCCTGATCGCCACCGTGACGATCAGCGGGCTGCGCAAGCCGCGTGAGCAGAAGGCTGCGGAGGCCGCCCCGGAGCCGGAGTTCGCCCAGGTCTGATCCCCGGTTCGCCGGATTCTGTGGGGGAGTCGGCGAGCCATCGGTAAAACCACATGCGCTTCCTATGTGGCGTCTGACGCCACATAGGAAGCGCATGTGGCGTTTCAGGTACGGTGCCGGGTGCCGATCGGGACGACCAAGGGTGTGCCGGCGACGGGGTCGTCGATGACCTTGGCCTCCAGGTCGAAGACGTCCCGGAGCAGGTCCTCCGTCAACACGTCGTGCGGCTTGCCCTGGGCGACGACCTTGCCGGCGCGCAGGGCGACAAGCCGGTCGGCGTAGCGGGCGGCGAGATTGAGGTCGTGCAGCACCATCACGACTGTCCGCCCCAGCTCGCTGTGCAGTCGTTGCACCAGGTCCAGCACGTCGACCTGGTGGGCGAGGTCGAGGTACGTCGTGGGCTCGTCGAGCAGAAGCAGCTCGGTGCCCTGGGCCAACGCCATGGAGATCCACGCCCGCTGCCGCTGGCCGCCGGAGAGCTGGTCGAGCGTCCGCTCGGCGAACTCGGTCATACCGGTCATCTCCAGCGCCTCGTCGATGGCCACATGATCGTCGGACGACCACTGCCGATACCAGGCCTGATGCGGGTGCCGGCCGCGCGCGACAAGGTCGGCGACGGTGAGTCCCTCGGGGGCCTGCGGCGACTGCGGCAGCACGCCGAGGATCTTGGCGACCTCCTTGGTGGGCATCTTGTCGATGCGCTTGCCGTCCAACAGCACCTGCCCGCCGCGCGGCGCGAGCAGCCGGCCCATGGCCCGGAGCAGAGTGGACTTGCCGCAGCCGTTGGGGCCGATCACCGCGGTCACGGTGCCGGCGACGACGTCCAGGTCGAGCCCGTCGACGACGAGCGAGTCGCCGTAGCCGAGTTGAAGCGACTCGGCCCGCAGTCGTGGCGTCACGCCCGCACCTCCCGGCGCTTACGAATGATCAGGAACATCAGGTAGGGCGCACCGAGCACGGCCGTGACCACGCCGACCGGCAGCTCGATGCCAAAAGCCGTGCGCGCCACCAGATCCGAGACGCTGACCAGGAGCGCACCGATGATCGCGGAGGCCACCAGCGGCGGCCGGGCGGTGCCGGCGAGGCGTTGGGCGATCTGCGGCGTGGCCAGCGCGACGAAGAACACCGGGCCGGCAGCTGCGGTCGCGATGGCGGCCAGGATGACCGCGATCAGGATCAATGCGAACCGGCTCAGCTCCACCCGTGTGCCCAGGTTGCGCACGGTGTCGTCGTCGAACTGGAGCGCCCCCAGCGCGTGCGCGCCGACCAGCGACAACGGCAGGAACAGGGCCAGCGCCACGGCTACCGGGATCAGGTCGCCCCAGCTGCGGCCGTTGAGGCTGCCGGTGATCCACACCAGCGCTTGGCCGGCCTGGCTGATGTCGCCGATCGTGAGCAGCCAGTACGTGAGGTTGAGCATGAACGCCTGCACGCCGATGCCGACCAGCACGAGCCGGTAACCGTCCACGCCGCGCCGCCAGGCCAGCAGGTAGACCAGCGCGGCCGACAGCAGGCCGCCGATCAGCGCCGCCACCGGCAGGCCGATGGCCGCCGCGATGCTGGCCGCGCCGCCGTACGTGCTGGCCAGCACGATCACGCCGACCGCGCCGGCCGAGGCACCCGGCGTGACACCGAGGACATCGGGGCTGGCCAACGGGTTGCGGGAGATGGCTTGCGTGATCGCGCCGGAAACGCCGAACGCCGCCCCGATCAGCAGGCCGGTCAGCGTTCGCGGCAGCCGCAGGTCGAAGACGATGTACTGCTCGGCCGCGTCGGCGCCGCCGACCAGCACGCGCAGCACGTCGCCGACCGACATCGGGAAGTCGCCGAGGCGGATGTTCAGCGCCACCACGAAGACCGTCACGGCCAGGGCGATGAGCGGCACCACCAGCGGCCGCAGGCGGAACCGCAGTCCGACCGGGCCGAGCTTCAGGCCTGGCAATGCCGTCACAGTCGCACCATCCGCTTGCGCCGCACGATGCCCACGAACACCGGCGCGCCGATCAGCGCCAGCACGATGCCCACCTGGAGTTCGCTCGGCCAGGCGATCACCCGGCCGATGATGTCGGCCACCAGCAGCAGGACCGCGCCGATCAGTCCCGAGTACGGCAGCAGCCAGCGGTGGTCCGGGCCGGTGATGAAGCGGGCCACGTGCGGCACCACCAGGCCCACGAAGCCGATCGGCCCGCACGCCGCCACCGCACCGCCGGTCAGCAGCGTGATCGCCACGATGCCCAGGATTCGGGTCCTCAGCACGTGTTGGCCGATCGAGCGGGCCACGTCTTCACCCAGCGACAGGGCATTCAGGCCCGGCGCGTTGGCCAGCGCCAGCACCAGGCCCACCGCCAGGAACGGCAGCACCTGCCCGATGATCACCGGATCGCGGCCGGCCACCGCGCCCACCCGCCAGAACCGGAACGCTTCCAGGCTCTGTTGGTCGATCACCGCCATCGCCGAGATCAGTCCGACCATCAGCCCACTGACCGCCGCCCCCGCCAGCGCCAGGGTCAGCGGCGTCGGTCCCCCACGACCCGCCGCCCCCAGCAGGAACACCAGCGCCGTCGTCGCGACCGCGCCGAGGAAGGCCAGCCAGACGTAGCTGTACAGGCTCGTCATGCCGAACGCGAAGATCCCCACCACCACCGCGAACGCCGCCCCGCTCGTGACGCCGAGCAGTCCCGGGTCGGCCAGCGGGTTGCGCGTGTGGCCTTGGATCAGCGCCCCCGCCACCCCCAGCGCGACACCCGCCAGCACCGCCAGTTCCGTCCTCGGGACGCGCAGCGACCGGATGATGATGTCGTTCTCGCTGCCGGTGGGGGTCAGGAGCCCGTGCCACACCCCGTCCAGCCCGATCGGCTTGGACCCGATGGCGATGCTGGCCAGCACCGCGATGACGGCCAGTCCGAGCAGGACGAGCAGCCCCACCATGCGCCGACGACGCCGCGCGAGTGCGCCCACCAGCCCTCCTCCTCAGACTTTGGTTAGCCTAACCGCAGTACGGGGAGGGGAAGAGCGGGGCCTGGTTGAGCAGGCAACAACCAGAGGACGGGCCCGGGCCCCGGCAGGCAGACACCTCGCCGGGCAGACACCTCCGCAGGCGAACACCTCGGCAGGCAGACACCAGGGCAGGCGGACACGCCGCAGGCAGACACATCGACGGGCCGGAATCCGCAGCGAGCAGACACTCCGCAGGCGGACACGCCGCGGGCGGACACCTCGACGGGCCGGAATCCAAAGCGGCAGACATCTCGGCGGGGCCGGAATCCGAAGCGGGCCAGCACCCGAACGCAGGACCGTCCCCACGCCCCGGCCGCCCAAAACACGGCCCACCCAACCCAAGGGGGCCATCCCCGGTCCATTCTACCAGCGGAAACGCCGCGTTGATCTTGGAGCGGCGGAGCCTGTGGATAGACGGACGGAAGCGCTGAGGGCTGTGGACAACCGCGGGGATCCGCATGTCAGGGCCGGAAAAGCCCGGACACGCGGAAGGGCCGTCCGTGCGGACGGCCCTTCGGCGGGAAGCTACGGCTCAGGCCTGCTGGTGGTAGGCGTCCAGGACCTCGGCCGGGATGCGGCCCCGGTCGGACACCTTCATGCCCTGCTTACGAGCCCATTCCCGAATGGCCTGGTTCTGCTCACGGTCGGCCGCGGCCGGACGGGGCGCCTTGCCGCCACCGCCGAGGGGCCGGCCGGCGGCGCGCTTGCGGCCACCGGAACGGCGCGCCGATGCGACGAATGACGCCAATCCGTCACGCAGCTTGTTCGCATTGCCCGACGAAAGATCGATCTGGTACGACACGCCATCGAGAGCGAACTCGAGAGTCTCACTGGCCTCGGACCCGTCCAGGTCGTCGATCAGGGCAACAGTCACCTTCTGCGCCATGAGCGGCCTCCTACACCAAGTACGCCGCGGAATGAGTATCGGCGGCTGCCCTGAAATCTGCCTCGGGGACAGATTAGCGCATATCTATCGCGCCCCGTCAATGGCAGCCGCCGAAACACCTCATTCGGGTCGCACGAGTGGGAACAGGATCGTCTCCCGGATACCGAGACCGGTGAGCGCCATCAGGAGCCGATCGATGCCCATTCCGACACCACCGCTCGGTGGCATTCCGTACTCCAACGAACGCAGAAAGTCCTCATCCACCGGCATCGCCTCGTCGTCGCCGGCCGCGGCCAGCCGGGCCTGGTCGACCAGACGCTGCCGCTCCACCACCGGATCGACCAACTCGGAGTAACCGGTGGCCAGCTCGAATCCGCGGACGTAGAGGTCCCACTTCTCGGCAAGTCCCGGCGTATCCCGGTGCTCACGGGTCAGCGGCGAGGTCTCCACCGGGAAATCGCGTACGAATGTCGGCGCGTGCAGGTGGTCGCCGACCAGGTGCTCCCACAGTTCTTCGACGAGCTTTCCGTGCCCGAGCTTCGGATCGACCTCGAGCCCACGGGAGTCGGCGTGCTTGCGCAGCAGCTCGGCCGGGGTCTGCGGGGTGATCTCCGAGTCCAGCGCCTCGGACAGCGACCCGTACATGGTCAGCGTCGTCCAGTCGCCGGACAGGTCGTACTCGCTGCCGTCGGCCAGCGTGGCGACCTGGGTGCCCAGCACGGACTGGGCCGCCTCCTGGATGAGCTGCCTGGTCAGCACGGCCATCGAGTCGTACGTGCCATAAGCCTGGTAGAACTCGAGCATCGCGAACTCCGGCGAGTGCGAGGAGTCGGATCCCTCGTTCCGGAAGTTCCTGTTGATCTCGAAGACCTTCTCGATACCGCCGACCACACAGCGCTTGAGGTAAAGCTCCGGCGCGATCCGCAGGAACAGGTCAATGCCGAGCGCGTTCGAGTGTGTGACGAACGGACGAGCGCTGGCACCACCCTGCAACGTTTGCAGCATCGGCGTCTCGACTTCGAGGAAACCCCGGCCGTGGAACGATTCACGCAGCGATCGCACAACACCGGCCCGCGTCTTGACGGTCTGCATGGCCTGCGGCCGAACGATCAGGTCGACGTAACGCTGCCGAATGCGCGTTTCCTCGGCGAGCTCCTTGTGCGCCACCGGCAGCGGGCGAACCGACTTGGCCGCCATCCGCCACTCGTCGGCCATCACCGAGAGTTCACCACGACGCGAGGTGATGACCTCGCCGTGAACGAATACGTGATCGCCGAGGTCCACCGTGGACTTCCAGTCGGAAAGGGCCTCTTCCCCGACCTGCGCGAGGCTGAGCATCGCCTGGAGTTCGGTTCCGTCGCCCTCACGCAACGTGGCGAAGCAGAGCTTGCCGGTGTTGCGGATGAACATCACGCGGCCGGTCACGCCGACGATGTCGCCGGTCGCGGTGTCCGGCGCCAGATCCGTGTGCGATTCGCGGACCTCGCTCAGCGTGTGGGTCCGCGGCAGCTCGACCGGATAGGGCTGCACACCCCGTTCCAGCATCCGCTCACGCTTCTCCCGGCGGATGCGGAGCTGCTCGGGAAGGTCGTCGTCCGCGGCGGAATGGGAAGGGTTGTGTTCGGTCACGGCTCACAAGGTTACGGACTCACCCGCCGTTACCACGAACCGGATAACTTCGAGGCCATGGCACGCGATGAGTTGATCTCCAGGCGGGCGTCCTCGTTCGGCAGCCGGGCGGCCGACTACGCCGAGCACCGTCCCGACTATCCGGTCGACGCGGTCCGGTGGGCACTGGCGCCGGTCAGCACGGCGACGCCGACCGTGCTGGATCTGGCCGCCGGCACCGGGAAGCTGACCGCGGTGATCGCCTCGCTCGGGCTGGACGTCGTCGCGGTCGAGCCGGACGACGCGATGCGGGCCGAGCTGGCGGCGCTGATGCCGGCGGTCACGGCGCTGTCCGGGACCGCGGAGCAGATCCCGCTGGCCGACGCGTCGGTGGACGCGGTGCTGGTCGGGCAGGCCCTGCACTGGTTCGACCACGAGAAGGCGCTGCCGGAGATCGGCCGGGTGCTGCGGCCCGGCGGCGCGCTGGCCGGGCTGTGGAACGACGACGACCTGAGCATCGAATGGGTGCGGAACCTGGACCG
The DNA here is from genome assembly GCF_028622115.1 of Kutzneria chonburiensis. NCBI lineage: Bacteria > Bacillati > Actinomycetota > Actinomycetes > Pseudonocardiales > Pseudonocardiaceae > Kutzneria > Kutzneria chonburiensis. The sequence goes on along the minus strand of NZ_CP097263.1, from coordinate 7,764,821 downwards.
CATCCACTCCTCGACCGACAACCGCCAGAACAAGCGGGGCATCGACCTGCCGGTGGATCTCGGACCGTTCGGCGAGCTGGCGCAGCAGGAGTTCCGGCACACCCAGCGGCGGACCGCGGAGTCGCTGGTCGCCACGGCCAGCACGCACTCGCTGTTCCTGACCATGGCCGAGCCGGCACGCACCGAGACGTTGGACGCGATGCTCGCCTACCTGAAGTCCCAGCCGCAGACCGCCGACGGCGAGTTCGACTACCCCCTGCGCACCGAGGTCCTCCGCACCGTCCGCGCCACCCCTTGACGGCACATGCGCTTCCTATGTGGCACCTGACGCCACATAGGAAGCGCATGTGGCAAAAATGGGGGTTAGGTGGCGTTGCGCTCGTAGACTAGGCGCAGCCCGAGCAAGGTCAACTCGGGCACGTGGTGCTGGATCGTCTCGGTCTCCGGCACGATCACCGGGGCCAAGCCGCCGGTGCCGATCACGTTGACCGGCCCGGCGCCGGCTGCATCGAGCTCACGGGTCATCCGCCGGACCAGGCCGTCGACCTGGCCGGCGTAGCCGTACAGCAACCCCGACTGCAGGCATTCCACGGTGGTGCGGCCGATCACCGACCGCGGTCGCGCCACCTCGACCTTGCGCAGCTGCGCGCCGCTGACGGCCAGCGCCTCGGCGGAGATCTCCACGCCGGCCAGGAACGCGCCACCGAGGAACTCGCCCTTGGCCGTGGACACGTCGATATTGGTCACGGTGCCGAAATCGGCCACCACACAGGCGGTTCCGTACAGATGGTGAGCGGCCATCGTGTTCACCAGCCGGTCGCCGCCCACCTCCTTGGGGTTGTCGACGAGCAGCGGCACCCCGGTCCGCACGCCCGGCTGCACCACGATCCGCGGCACATTGCCGTAGTAGCGGCCGAGCATGACTCGCAGCTCCCGCAGCACCGCCGGCACGGTCGACAGCGCCGACACGCCGGCGACCTGGTCGGCCAGCGGGCCGAGCATGCCTCGCATGCCCAGCGCCAGCTCGTCGGCGGTCATCCGGGGGTCGGTGCGCATCCGCCAGTCGTGCACCAGCTCATCTCCCCGGTACAGCCCGAGGGAGATGTTGGTGTTGCCGATGTCGACGCACAGCAGCACGGGCGCTTACGCCTCCGCCCGGAGCATGGCGTCGAGCCGGGCCGCGTCGGAGGTCTCGGCGTGCACCGCGGCCCCGGAGGTCAGGCCGGAGCCGAACGGCGCGTGGGCCGGGTCGTCGCCGCGGTCGAGGATCTTGTTGTCGGCGTCGACGAAGATCACCTTCGGCCGGTAGGCGATGGACTCGATCTCGTCCATCACGCCGTACGAGATGAGGATGACCAGGTCGCCGGGGTGCACCAGGTGCGCGGCGGCGCCGTTGATGCCGATCACGCCGCTGCCCCGCTCGCCGGGGATGACGTAGGTCTCGAGCCGGGCCCCGTTGGTCACGTCGACGATGCACACCTGCTCGCCGGGCAGCAGGTCGGCCGCCTGCATCAGGTCCTCGTCGATGGTCACCGAGCCGACGTAGTGCAGGTCGGCCTGGGTCACCGTGGCTCTGTGGATCTTGGACTTCAGCATTGTCCGGAACATGTCCGTCCCCCTCTACTGGTTCGCGACCACGGCGCCGAGCTGCACCGCGGCATTGTCGATCAGCCGGGTGTCCCCGACCCTGGCGGCGACCAGCAGCCGCGCGTCGCCGGTGGCCGGCGCGGGGCCGAGGTCGGGCGAGCGCAGCTCGAGGTAGAACACCTCGACGCCGTCCTGCGCCGCCAGCACGTCACCCGCGGCCTTCAGCGCGGCCTCGGCGCCGTCGAAGCCGGCATGGCGGCCCGCGGCCAGCGCGGCGGACAGCGCCACGGCGGCCTCCCGCTGCTCGGCGTTCAGGTAGACGTTGCGGGAGGACAGGGCCAGGCCGTCGGCCTCCCTGATGATCGGCACGCCGACCACCTTCACGTCGAACTGGAGCTCGCGGACCATCCGGCGGATCAGCGTCAGCTGCTGGTAGTCCTTCTCCCCGAAGAAGGCCATGTCCGGCCGGACGATGTTGAACAGCTTGGCCACCACGGTCAGCACGCCGGCGAAGTGGCCCTTGCGGACCGCGCCCTCCAGCTCGTCGCCGAGCGGCCCGGCCTGCACGGAGATCTGCGGCGTCTCCGGGTACATGTCCTCAACGCCAGGCGTGAAGGCCAGATCCACGCCCTCGGCCCGGAGCTTGTCCAGGTCGGCCTCCAGCGGCCGCGGGTAGCGGTCGATGTCCTCGTTGGCCCCGAACTGCAAGGGATTCACGAAGATCGACACCACGACGACCGTGCCGGCGAAGCGCTTGGCCCGGCGGATCAGCTCCAGGTGGCCCTCGTGCAGCGCACCCATGGTCGGCACCAGCACGACCTTGCGGCCGGCTACCCGCAGCGCCCTGGTGACCCGGCCCAGCTTCTCCGGGCTGGCGTGCACGGTGAGCTGCCCGGGCGCGTAGTCGGTCCGGGTCAGGTTCATCTCTCGGTCTCCTCGTCGAGCACGGAAAGGATCTCGGGCACGGCGTCCGCACGCAGCACGCCGGCGTCGGCGGCGCGGCTCGCGGTGCGGCGGGCCAGCGCCAGGTACGCCGGCACGGTCGCCGGCGCGGCGTCGCGCAGCACGGTGATGTGCTTGCGGACGGTGCCGGCGTCGCCGCGGGCGACCGGGCCGGTCAAAGCGCGGTCACCGTGGCGCAGCGCGTTGTCCAGGGCCGCCGACAGCAGCGGGCTGATCACCCGCTCGGCCGGTTCGATGCCCGCATTGCGTAGCAAGTCCACGCATTCGGTGACGAGCGTGGCCAGGTGATTCGCGCCGTGGGTCAACGCCGCGTGGTAGAGCGGGCGCACGGCCTCGGGCACGCGCACCGGCTCCGCGCCCATCTCCACGACCAGCGCCTCGCCGACGTTCCAGCCGGCCATGTCGTCCTCGCCAGCCGTCACGCCGACGCAGCACGCCACCACGCGGTGCAGGTCCTCGGCGCGGCCGGTGAAGGTCATCGCCGGGTGCAGGGCCAGCGGCAGCACCCCGACCTCGGCGGCCGGTCGCAGCACGTCGACGCCGTGCGCCCCCGAGGTATGCACCACGATCTGGCCGGCACGCAACGAATCCGTCGCCACCAGGCCGCGGACGAGGCCACCGAGGGCGTCGTCCGGCACGGCCAGCAGCACGAGGTCGGCACGGGCGGCGACTTCGTCCGGCGGCAGCAGCGGCACGTCCGGCAGCAGCTCCTCGGCCCGGCGCACCGACGCCTTGGAGACGGCGGACGCCGCCACGACGACGTGGCCCGCCCGGGCCAGCGCGGCGCCGAGCACCGAACCGACCCTGCCGGCGGACACCACGCCCACGGCGAGCCGGGCGGGGCGGGTCATGGCAGGAGCTCCCTTATTGCTGTTCCAGGCCCGATCAGACGCCGGGTACCGGACCGGACGAGGCTAACCGCAGTTCGCGATCCAGCCGCCTGGCCGTGACTAGTTTCACGGGTGCCGCGGACCCGGCTGAGGCCGGGTCGGTCATGCGCGCAGGCCATCCGTGCCGTTCTCACGCCCATCGAGGTGGTGACGGGTGGCCCGCAGCGCGTCGGGGGCGTTCACCGCCGCCTGCCGAGCGGCCAACATGGTCTTCAACAGATGCCGCTGTCGCTCGTCGGCATCGGGTCCGGCGGTGCCGTGCTCGACGGCGTCCCGCAGAAACGCCAATTCCGTCGCGGCGGTCTGGTAGGCGTACACGGCCTTGGCCGCGTTGCTGCCGGCCCGCTTGCGCACCGCTGCCCGCCAGCCTCGACGACCGGTCAGGCTGGACAGCAGCGACACCTCGCTGTCGGCGATCCAGCCGTTGGCCGCCATGCCCGGCAGCTGCGCCGTCACCACCCGCTGCTCACGCCGCCGCTGCCACACCACCAGCCAGGCCATCGCGCCCAGGATCGGCAGGATCACCAGGAAGTAGACGATCAGAAACGTGTCCGCACCGCCGAGGGTGGCCGAGGAGTTCCACAGCGAGTGCAGCAGCACCGCGCACACGTAGCCGATGATCGGCGCGATGATCCGGACCCGCTTGCTCACGCTGCGGGCCGCGATCCCGATGCCGATCCCGGTCATGCCGGTGAACAGCGGATGCGTGAACGGCGCGAGCACCCCGCGCAGCACGAAAGCCCCGATCACGCCGCCGGTCGCGCCGCCGAAGCCGTACTTCACGAAGGCCAGCCCGAAGTACTCGATGTTCTCGGTGAAGGCGAAGCCGGTGGCGACGAAACCGGCGTAGACGATGCCGTCGACCAGACCGTCGAACTCCTGCCGCCGCCACACCAGCAGCCCGACCAGGAAGATGCCCTTGGCCGCCTCCTCGGCGACCGGCGCGGTGGCCACGGCCGCGAGGGTGTGCCCGTTGCCGTGTCCCAGCACGATGTCGCCCAGCGTCTCGGCGGTGCTGTTGAGCAGCAGCGAGCAGATCGTCGCCCCGCAGGCGCCCCACAGGAAAGCCACCCACAGCAGCCTCGCCGGCTCGGGCTCCCAGCGGTCTATCCACAGGAACGCCGCGATCACCGGGCCGACCGGCAACAGCGCGGCGGCCGCGCCGACCGCGACGCCGAGCGGTCCTACCTTGCCCACTCCGAGTCCCAGCAGGACAAGTGCGGCCAGCCCGAGGGCGATCAGTCCGACCGCCGGGGCCAGCACGGTCCGGGTCCGTGGCGCTGCTGTCGTCACGGGGATGAACCATAGGGCCATGAGGTTGACGTGATGGCACTGCACGACTGGCATTCGGCTTGGCGGGCAGCGCTCTACGGCCCGAAAGGCTTCTTCGCCGGCGGCGCGCGCCCGGCTGACCACTTCCGCACCTCCCCCTTGGTCGGGCCGGAGCTGGCCGAGGCGGTGGTGGTCCTGCTGGACCGGGTGGACATGGCCCTGGACCGGCCGAATCCGCTGGATTTCGTGGATGTGGGGGCCGGCGGCGGCGAGCTGGCGGCGCAGGTGTTCGCACGGTCCGAGCGCTTCGGCGGACGGCTACGGGTGCGCGCCGTGGAGCTGACCCGGCCGGAGTTGCCGGCCGGCGTCGAGTGGTCGTCGGAATTGCCCGATCAGGTGACGGGTTTGGTCATCGCCCACGAGTGGCTGGACTCGCTGCCGTGCCGCGTTGTGCAGATGCACGGGCAAAGGACCGTCGAGGTCGAGGTGGCCACCGATGGCACGGAATCCTTGGGCGATCCGGTGTCCTCGCCTTGGCTGGACGCCTGGTGGCCGTTGGCGGCCGAGGGGCAGCGGGCCGAGATCGGGTCGGGGCGGGACGCGGCGTGGGCGGACCTGGTGTCCCGGGTGGTCGCCGGCGCCGCGCTGGCCGTGGACTACGGGCATTTCCTGGCCTCGCGGCCGTTCGCCGGCTCGCTGACCGGCTACCGGCATGGACGGCAGGTGCCGCCGGTGCCGGACGGCAGCTGTGACATCACCGCCCACGTCGCCTTCGACTCGGTGCGGGCCGTCGCACCCGGCGAGCTCCTGACACAGCGGGAAGCGTTGGCGGCCTTGGGGATTGCCGGTGATCAGCCAGCGGCGGGGCTCGCGCTGACCGATCCGGCGGCCTGGATGGCGGCGACGGCCCGGGCCGGCCGGGTGGCGGAGCTGCGTGATTCGGCCGGGCTCGGCGGCTTCCACTGGCTGCTCTGTCCCCGAAACGCGCCGATCAGCCTCGTGCGAGCATGACACCCGTGCAGATCACCGTCGGCGTCGGCGCGGGCGCCAAGTACCTCGGCGTCGACCACGTCATCGACCTCGGCCCGCTGCACCCGTCGGCCCACGGCGCGTACCGGTTGCGGCTGGGCGTCGAGGACAACGTGGTCACCGAGGCCGAGCCGCTGGTCGGGCACCTGCACCGCGGCGCGGAGAAGCTGTTCGAGGTCCGCGACTACCGGCAGGTGCTCACCCTGGCCAACCGGCACGACTGGCTGGCCGCCTTCTGCAACGAGCTCACCGTCGCACTGGCCGTGGAGCGCATGACCGGCATGGACGTGCCGCCGCGGGCAGTTCGGCTGCGCATGGTGCTGTGCGAGTTGAACCGGATGCTGGCGCACCTGGTGTTCCTGGCCCCGCTGACCCGTCAGCTCACCGGCGAGCCGACGGCCGGCACGACTGCTGCGGTGCAGGGTCGCGAGGCCGTGCAGGCGGTGATGGAGCAGGCGTCCGGCGGGCGGATCCACTTCATGGCCAACCGGATCGGCGGCCTGCGCGAAGACGTGCCCGCGACCTGGATCCCCAATGTGCGGGCATTGTTGACGACGTTGTCCGAGCTGCTGCCGGCGATTCGCGTGTCCACTGTGGACAGCACCGCGTTTCGTGAGCGCCATGCCGGACTCGGCGTCCTCAGTCACGAAGCCGCGCTGGCGCTGGGTGTCACGGGGCCGACCGGGCGGGCCAGCGGCGTCGACGTCGACCTGCGCCGCGACGGCGAACACCTTGCGTACCAAGACTTCCAGCCCGTAGTGGGCACTGATGGCGACGCCTTGACCCGCGTCGGGTGTGTCGTCGGCGAGATCGAGCTGTCGCTGCGGCTGATCGCCGGGATCCTCGACGAGCTGCCGTCCGGACCGGTGAACCTGCGGCTGCCCAAGGCGGTCAAGGCACCCGAGGGCTCCGTCTACGTGTGGACCGAGGCCCCGCTGGGCATTTCCGGCGTGCACCTGGCCTCACGCGGCGAGAAGACTCCGTGGCGACTCAAGCTCCGCACACCGTCGTTCAACAATGTGCAGGCGCTGTCGGCTCTACTGCCTGGAACTGCGGTGGCCGACCTGCCCGCGGTGCTCGGTTCCTTCGCGGTCGTGGTCGGCGACATCGACAAGTGAGCTAGTCCTCGCTACGGCGGCGACGGCGGCCGCGCGACTCTTCCTGGCCCAACGAGGCCAGCAGCTCGCTGACGGACTTGCCGGCGGCGTGCGCGCCGGTGTCGACGACCGGCGGCGGCGTCACGGGCGGCGGCGGGGCCGACGGCACCGGGCCGGGCGGCGGCGCGACCGGCGGCGCGGTGCGCACCGGGATCGGCAGCTCCAGCGAGTTCGGCACCCAGTCGCCCAGCTCGGGGTCCCACACCGGGCCGTCCACCTCGGGCGGCGGCGCGGCGGCCGCCTGCTGCGCGGGCTCGGGACGGCGACGACGGCCGGACGTCTCGGCCGGCGTGGGCCGCGGGCTCATCTGAGTGGCCTCGTTCGCGGCCTCGGGCCGACGACGGCGACCGGCAGCATCCACGGGGGCAGTAGCCGGCTGACGGCTTGGCGCCTGCTGCTTCATCTCCGGATTGAGGCGCATGGCCATCGTTGCGGCGGCCGGCTCGGGGCGCTGGGGCTGCTGTTGAGGCTGCTGCTGCGGCGCACGCGGCGGCTCGGCACGACGCGGCTCACGCGCGTCCGGCGCCCGCATCGGCTGCGACAGGGCCTGTGAGGGCTGCACCCGCATGCCGACGACGTTGGGCACACCGGCGGCCGGCTTGCGCGGCTCAGGCTGACGGGTCTCCGGCGGGCGGGCCTCGGGCCGACGCTCGGCCGGCCGCGGCTCGGCTGCCTTCGCGGCGGCCGGGCGGTTCACGAACTGGGTGGCGGCCGGCTGGGCCGGACGCTGCGGCTCTCGCCGGGCCTGTCCGGCCGCTGCCGACCGGCTCAGCGCCTCGGTCTGGGCGTTGCTGCGGCTGGGCTGGCGGGTCGCCTCCGGACGGCTCGGCTCCGGACGGCGCGGCGCCTGCTCCTTGGCCCGCAGCGGCTCGTGCGGAATGCGTTCGATCAGCTCGGTGGCCGGCGACTTGTCGGCCGGCGTCTCCTTGCGGACCGAACCGACGGTGATCGGCTTGCGGTCCTCCTTGGCGATGATCCGGTCCTCGCCAACGGCCAGCAGCCGCGACTGGTCGGACAGCGACCGCATCCGCGTCGACTCCGCGCGCAGCGCCACCCGCTCGACCAGCACCTCGCCGCCCAGCAGCGCCTCGAGGTTCTCCCGCAGGGCGCGCAGCTCACCGCGCAGCGCCTCCAGGTCCTCCCGCGACTCCTCCTCGACCCGGCGACGGGTCTCGGCCTCGATCTCCAGCTCGTACTCGCGGCGGGCCGCGACCTCGCGCTCCAGCTCCAGCTCATAGACGGCCTGCAGGTCGGCGACCTCGTCCTCGCTGGCCGCGGCTTCTCTGCGGTACTTCACGGCGAGGAAGGCGCCGACGAGGGCGGCCCACAGCGCGGCGAGGACGCCGAGGCGCAAGAACCTCGCGTCGTTGCTCAGGACGAGCACGGCGGTCGCGGCGATGGCCAGGACGAGAACCGCTACCAGGAGTAGCCGACCGTATCCACGACTGTCACCGCGCTCGCCTTCGGTCAAGCCGCTGCGGCCGGTCATGGGCTCTACGGTACCGGTCAGTTACCCGAACGAGACCTACCCGGACCCGATTGGCCCCTCAACGGAGACCGACGTTGTCATCCTGCTGCGGGGGATCCGGCGTCTTGCAGCAGTGTTCCAACCACAAAGCGGCGGCAACCAGTGCCGCCGAACCGACCAGTCCGACCAGGCCCGTGGTCCGGTCATCGGCCGCCGCCGAGGACACCGCGGCCAGCGGCAGCACGGTCAGCACCACCGCGATCCACACCCCGGACATGAGCGCGCCCACCAGCGACGACGCCTTGGCCAGCGCGACCGCCCGCGCCGCGGTCAACGGCTCCACCGGCCGCACCCCCGGCTTGCCGGCGATGCGGTTGCGCAGCTGCCAGGCCAGGATCGCCTCGACCACGGCCAGCACGCCGAAGGTCACGCCGGCCAACCGCGGCAGGGTCGGCAGCGCCGCGTAGACCAGTCGGAGCACGAGGACGGTCAGCAGGCCCGCTACCAGCGCGACTGCCAACAGGTCCCGAAATCTCGTGAACTTCATCACCACTCCAGCCGGAGATCGTCCCGGCGGCGCACGCCTGCCACGCTCACACCGGCCATGACCTCGGCGATCGGGCCGTGCCCCGGCAAAACCGCGTCAGGCTCGACATCCAGCCACGGGATGAGCACCGTGGCCCGCTCCGGGGTGCCCGGATGCGGCAACAGCAAATCGGGATGCTCAGAAGTCACACCGTCCACAGTGACCACATCGACATCAAGCGTGCGCGGACCCCAGTGCAGCGTCCGCACGCGACCGGCCTCGTTCTCCAAGGCCTGTCCCTTGGCCAGCCAGCCCCACTCGTCGACGTCGTCGGCCTGCACGATGACGATGGCGTTCAGGAAGTCCGGCTGCTCCTCCACGCCCCACGCCGCCGTCTCGTACACCGGGGACACCGCACGAACGTGGTCACGCAGGCCCGTCACCGCGCCCTGGAGGAACGCGAACCGGTCGCCCAGGTTGGACCCCAGCGACAACACCGCCCGCGTCACGAGCGCGTCCTGCGCACCGTGACCGCGACGTCCTGGAAGGACAGTGGGATCGGTGCCGACGGCTTGTGCACGGTCACTTCCACCTCGCCGACCCGTTCGTCGGTCAGCACCTCGTCGGCGATGTCGCCGGCGACCGTCTCGATGAGATCGCGCGGGTCGCCGGCCACGATCGCCGCCACCCGCTCGGCCAGCTCGCCGTAGTGCACGGTCTGGGTCAGGTCGTCGCTCGCCGCCGCGGCCGTCAGGTCCAGCCAGACCGTCACGTCGATCAGGAAGTCCTGTCCGTCGCGCTTCTCGTGCTCGAACACGCCGTGATAGCCGAACACGCGCAACCCGGTCAGCGTGATCCGGTCACTCATTCGCCGCTTCCCCTCTGCCAGGCCCGCACCACCAGCGCCGCGTCCATCGACCGGCGGACGTCGTGCACTCGCACACCCCACACCCCGGCCGCCGCCGCCAGCGCCGTGACCGTCGTCGTCGCCACCTCACGCCCATCCGGCGGTCTCGGGTTGCCGTCGGCGTCGGCCAACAGCGCACCCAGAAAGCGTTTGCGGGAAGCGCCGACCAGCAGTGGGAAACCCAGACCGAGCAGCTGGTCCAGGCCGTGCAGCAGGGCCCAGTCGTGCTCGCGCTGCTTGGCAAAGCCCAGTCCCGGGTCCAACACCAGCGCCTCGGCCGACACCCCGGCCGCCAGCGCTGCATCCACCCGGGCCGACAGCTCGTCGCGCACCTCGGCCACCACGTCCCGATAGGTCGCCAGGTCGTTCATGTTCTTGCTGTGGCCGCGCCAGTGCATCAGGATCCATGGCGCTCCCGAGCTCGCGACCACCTTGGCCATCTGCGGGTCGGCCAGGCCGCCCGACACGTCGTTGACCACCGCCGCGCCCGCGTCCAGCGCCGCGTCGGCCACCACCGCCCTGGTCGTGTCCACGCTGACCAGCACACCTTCGGCCGTCAGCTGCTCGATCACCGGCACCACCCGGGCGATCTCCACGTCCGCGTCCACCCGGTCCGCGCCCGGCCGCGTCGACTCGCCGCCCACGTCCACCAGGTCCGCGCCTTCCGCCCACAGCTCAAGGCCGTGCCTGATGGCGTCGTCGGTCCGTAGATACCGCCCGCCGTCCGAGAACGAGTCGGCCGTGACGTTCACCACACCCATCACGACGCAGCGGTCGGGATTCGGCAACCGGCTGTGCACCTAACGTCCCTTGATCAGTTCGATCGCCTCGGCCCGCGAGGTCGCCGAAGTCTTGAAAATGCCCCGCACCGCCGACGTCGTCGTACGGGCTCCCGGCTTACGCACCCCGCGCATCGCCATGCACAAATGCTCCGCCTCGATCACCACGATCGCCCCGCGCGGATTCAGCTTGGTCATAAGCGAATCGGCGATCTGCGACGTCAGCCGCTCCTGCACCTGCGGCCGCCGCGCGTACAGATCGACCAGCCTGGCCAGCTTCGACAACCCCGTCACCCGACCGTCGCCATTCGGAATGTAGCCAATATGCGCAACACCATGAAATGGAACCAAATGGTGCTCACAGGTGGAATACATCGGAATATCGGTGACGAGAACCAATTCCTCGTGGCTTTCGTCGAATGTCTTCTCCAGCACGGATTCGGGATCCGTGTACAGGCCGGCGAACAGCTCGCGGTAGGAGCGGGCCACCCGGGCCGGCGTGTCGCGCAGGCCGTCGCGGTCCGGGTCCTCGCCGCAGGCGATCAGCAGCTCGCGAACCGCGGCCTCGGCCCTGGCCCGGTCGAACCGGCCGTGAGCCGCCGAAGCGGCCCCACTCAGGGGGCCGCTTCGGCCAACAGTGCTGGTCATGCACACCTCCGCGGGGTCGCGGACCGTCTCAACGGCCGCTGTCCCGCTCAGTGTCACCCGGATCGCCGGACGGGGCGTTGCCCGGTCGGTTCTGGTCCCAGTTCGGGGTCCACGAGCCGTTCGGGTTGGGCTGCGTCGCCGGCGTCCAGCCGGGAGGCGCGCCGTAGTTGGGCGGGCCGCCGGCGCTGCCTGTCGGACGCCCGGGCGGGTAGGCGGAGGAGCCGTTGGTGCCGGGCAGCTCACCGCCGCCGGGCACGGTGGCGACGGGGGTCGGCGCCGGCTCCGGCTCGACCTCCTCCTCGCCGGCCGGGGGCCACGGCTCGCCGCGCTCCTTGGCCAGCTCGCCCGGCGTCTTCACCGGCGGCTTGTCGGACGGGGTGCGGTTGCCGAAGTTGTTGAACTCGGTGATCCGCGGCCGCTTCTGCACCCGGGCGAAGACCCGCTCCAGGTCCTTCTGGTGCAGCGTCTCCTTGTCCACCAGCTCGAGCACGAGGTCGTCGAGTACGTCGCGGTAGGTGTTGAGCACCTGCCACGCCTCGTCGTGCGCGGCCTCGATGAGCTTGCGCACTTCCTCGTCGATCTCGTGCGCGACCTCGAGGGAGTAGTCCGGCGCGTGCGACATCTGCCGGCCGAGGAACGGCTCGCCGTCGTGCTGGCCGTACTTGACCGCGCCGAGCCGGGCGCTCATGCCGTAGTCGGCGACCATCGCGCGGGCGATCTTGGTCGCCTGCTCGATGTCGTTGGAGGCGCCGGTGGTGGGCTCGTGGAAGACCAGCTCCTCGGCGGCGCGGCCGCCGAGCGCGAACACCAGCCGGGCGATCATCTCGGACCTGGTCATCAGGTCCTTGTCCTCCTCGGGCACCGACAGCGTGTGGCCGCCGGTGCGGCCCCGCGCCAGGATGGTGACCTTGTAGACCGGGTCGATGTCCGGCATGGCCCACGCGGCCAGGGCGTGCCCGGCCTCGTGGTACGCGGTGATCTTCTTCTCCTTCTCGGAGATGATCTTGCTCTTGCGAGCGGGGCCACCGATCACGCGGTCGACCGACTCCTCCAGCGCGGCGCCGGTGATGATGGTGCCGTTGTGCCGGGCGGTGAGCAGCGCGGCCTCGTTGATCACGTTGGCCAGGTCGGCGCCGGAGAAGCCGACGGTCCGCTTGGCCAGGCCGTCCAGGTCGGCGTCCTGGGCCAACGGCTTGCCCTTGGCGTGCACCCGCAGGATGGCCTTGCGGCCGCGCAGGTCGGGCGCGCCCACGGGGATCTGCCGGTCGAAGCGGCCGGGCCGCAGCAGCGCCGGGTCCAGGATGTCGGGCCGGTTGGTCGCCGCGATCAGGATGATGCCGCCACGCGAGTCGAAGCCGTCCATCTCGACCAGCAGCTGGTTGAGGGTCTGCTCGCGCTCGTCGTGGCCGCCGCCGAGGCCGGCGCCACGGTGCCGGCCGACCGCGTCGATCTCGTCGACGAAGATGATGCACGGCGCGTTCTGCTTGGCCTGCTCGAACAGGTCACGCACCCGGGAGGCGCCGACACCGACGAACATCTCGACGAAGTCCGAGCCGGAGATCGAGTAGAACGGCACGCCGGCCTCGCCGGCGACGGCCCTGGCCAGCAGGGTCTTGCCGGTTCCCGGCGGACCGTAGAGCAGCACGCCCTTGGGGATCTTGGCGCCGAGGGCCTGGTAGCGGCCGGGGTTCTGGAGGAAGTCCTTGATCTCGTGGAGCTCCTCGACCGCCTCGTCCGCCCCGGCGACGTCGCCGAAGGTCGTCTTGGGCATGTCCTTGGACAGCTGTTTGGCCCGGGACTTGCCGAAGTTCAGCACCCGGTTGCCGCCGCCCTGGACGTTGTTCATCATCCACATCAGTGCCAGCAGCAGCAGGCCGATGGGCACCAGGATGATCAGCATCTGGAGGAAGGGCGACTCGCTGGTCACGTGCACGTCGTAGGAGCCGACCTTGTTGGCCGGGTCCTGGAGCATCCGGAAGATCGCGTCCTCCGACCCGTTGGCCGGAATCGACGTGATGATCTGGGTGTGCCCGTTGAACGGCGTGTTCAGGTCGAGTCGGAGCTGCTGCTCCTTGTCGTCGAGGCGGGCCGCCTTGACATTGCCCTTCTGCACCTGGCTAATTGCATCCGAGGTCTGAACCTGGGTGTAGCCACGGGTGTCATCGGCCAGCAAGTTGATGGCCAGATAGACAGCAACCGCCGCCACGATCCAGATCAGCGGGTTGCGGAGAACGCGCTTGCGGTCCATGCACCTACGGCCGTCACGCGGCCTCGACCCTCCCTGCGTTTACGTCAAGCCCTGCCTCACGACACTGCTCAACACGTCGAGCGGCGATGTCACCGCGCTCGGCGGGACAGCCCCGTCCAGCTAGCTTACCGCCCGCCGCCGTCGGACCACGGCCGGAAGTTCGGCGCTCGGCCGGCGGCGACCTCACGACGGTCCCAACGCTCGGAGCTGGGGCACGGTTCCCCGACATGACCGGCGACACGCCGGGGCCGTTCGGGTTGAACCGGGGCGAGGGCGGCCACGTACCTCCGTGCACTGCTCTGCACCGGAAGAAGGAGGGCGCCCGGGTGCCAATGCCATCACCAGGCTGAGCCGTTCGGGCCCGAAAGTTGCGCCATCCGGCTCAATCCGTCCGGACCGGGCCCTCGACTGTTACGAGTCGGGGCCGCCATGTCGACGATCCGAGCAGAAAGCCCGCGCCCGCTGGGACGCCGACCAGGAGGTTCGCGCACCACAATGTCTACTCCTACCGGAGCCCACCGGCCGCCCTCCCGGCCGGATCGGGGTCGAAAGTGGCACTTCTTCCTGCCCATTGTGGTCGCCGTGCTGGCGGTGGGCGGGGTTGTGGTGGCCAACACCGCCAACTCGGTGCGGTGCGCCGGCCAGGTGCCGCTGCGGGTGGCGGTGACGCCGAGCGCGGCCACCGCGGTGCAGTCGGTGGCCGACGCCTTCGAACACGACCAGACGTCGGTCAACGGGCAGTGCGTGAAGGTGTCCGTGGTCAGCGAGGGCTCGGCCGACGTCGTGCAGTCGCTGCCGACAAGACCCATCGACCCGCCGGCGCTGTGGATCCCGGACTCGTCGCTGTGGGTGTCGACCGCGCAGGGCCTGGACAACAAGGACCCGGTCAACAGCCCCAAGCTGACCGAGCACCCGTCGCTGGCCTCGTCGCCGCTGGTGGTGGCGGCCAGCACGGCGCAGGCCGACAAGCTGGGCTGGCCCAAGTCGCCGGTGAGCTGGCAGCGGCTGGTCACCGGGCAGACTCCGATCGCGATCACCGACCCGCTGACCAACACCGAGGGCGTGGCCACGTTGGGCCTGGCGCAGGGCCTGCTGCCGGTGCAGTCCAACGGGCTGCCGCCGCAGGAGCTGATCGCGGTGCTGCTGCGGTTGCGCGGCACCACGCTGAACTCGGTGTCCAACGGTTTCGACAACATCCGCAAGGACCCGGCCAACGCGCTGCTGTTCACCACCACCGAGCAGTCGGTCGTGTCGTACAACGTGACGACGGCCGCGCCGGCCAAGGCCGTGGCGATCTATCCCGCCGAGGGCACCGTGCTGTTCGACTACCCGGTCGTCCGGGTGAACACGCGGGGCGAGGTCAACGGCACCGACCAGGCCGCGGCCGCGTTCGAGCAGGAGCTGCGGTCGGCGCGGTCGGCCGGCATCTTCAGCGCCGCCGGCTTCCGTGACTCCAAGGGCACCGCGTCGACCTCGTGGGGCGGCAAGGACGGCGTGCAGGCCGCGACCCCGCCGCTGCTGCCGGCGCCGTCGGCCGCGCAGGTCGGGACCGTGCTGCGGGCGTGGAACGTGGTGCATCTGGACGGGCGGACGCTGGCCGTGATCGACGTGTCCGGGTCCATGACCTCGCCTATGCCCGGTGGACAGAACCGGATCGAGGTGGCCCGGGACGGGGCGCTGGCCGCGATGGCGTTGATGCCGGACAGCACTTATGTGGGGCTGTGGGCGTTTTCGCAGCAGCAGGGGCCGCCCAACGACTGGAAGGAACTGGTGCCGCTCGGGCCGCTCGGCGGCAAGGTCAACGGCGTCAACCAGCGTTTCGCGTTGCAGCAGGCGGCGACGGGGCTGCCGGCCCGGGTGCGCGGCGGCACGGCGCTGTACGACACGGCCTTCGCCGCGTACGAGACGCTGAAGGACGACTTCGACCCGACCAAGGTCAACGCGGTCGTGCTGATCACCGACGGGAAGAACGAGAAGAACGGCGGGCTGGACCTCAACGGCCTGCTGCAGATGTTGCGGGCGCAGACCGATCCGACCAAGCCGGTGCAGATCATCGGCATCGGGCTCGGGCCGGACGCCGACATGAACGCCCTGAACGCGATCGCCGCCGCGACCGGCGGCAAGGCCTACCCGGCCGCCGACGCCGCCTCGTTCCGCGGCGTCCTGTTCGACGCCCTCAGCCGCCGCCCCTGCAACACCGGCCCCTGCTGATGTGTCAGGAAGGGCCCCTTACTGACGTTCAACGCCAGTAAGGGGCCCTTCCTCACGTTCAACGTCAGGAAACGTCCCTTGGCGGGTCAGCTCGAGTAGACCTTGGGGTCGAGGGTGCCGATGTAGGGCAGGTCCCGGTAGCGCTCGGCGTAGTCGAGGCCGTAGCCGACGACGAACTCGTTCGGGATGTCGAAGCCGATGTACTTGACCGGCACGTCCACCTTGACCGCGTCCGGCTTGCGCAGCAGGGCGCACACCTCGAGCGAGGCCGGACGGCGCGAGG
Organism: Kutzneria chonburiensis; assembly: GCF_028622115.1. Taxonomy (NCBI): domain Bacteria; kingdom Bacillati; phylum Actinomycetota; class Actinomycetes; order Pseudonocardiales; family Pseudonocardiaceae; genus Kutzneria; species Kutzneria chonburiensis. The sequence continues at coordinate 7,748,853 of NZ_CP097263.1, read as the reverse complement.
CCAGGTTCTTCAGCAGCCAGGACAGCGTCAGGCCGGAGTCGACGATGTCCTCGATGATGACCACGTTCTTGCCGGCGATGTCCCGGTCGAGGTCCTTGAGGATGCGCACCACGCCCGATGAGGACGTGGACGAGCCGTAGGAACTGACCGCCATGAACTCCAGCTGGACGGGCACCGGCAGGGCCCTGGCCATGTCGGTCATGAACATCACCGCGCCCTTGAGCACGCCGACCAGCAGCAGGTCCGAGCCGCCGTCGCGCGCGGGATGGTCCGCGGCCACCTGCTTGGCCAGTTCCTGGATCTTGTCGCTGATCTGCTGCTCGGTGATGAGCACGGAGGCGACGTCGCCCTCGTACACGGGCCGCTTCCCCTCTTTCGGCCTGGTGCGTGGCCCCTGGTCAGGACGACGCTCGGTCTAGTTGCAGCCTGCCATGTGCGCGCTGTGCCACCAAGCCGCCGCGGAGCAACACGCCTCCCTGACCACGCCATTCACCGATCAGTGCGTCGATGTCACGCAGCTGGGCGTCGGTGAGTTCGGTCACACCGCTTCGCAGCAGCCAGCTCCGCAGCACCCGCCGCCGGATCGCCGGCGGGGTGTTCACGAGCCGTTGTGTGTCCAGTCCTTCCGGGTCGTCCACCAGCATTTCCGCCGCCAGCGCGTCCAGGGCGTCGTTGTCCTCCCGCAGCTGCGCCGCCGTCCGGGCCAGCGCGTCGGCCACTCCCCCTTGCAGCACGTCCTCCAGCAGTGGCAGCACTTCGTTGCGCAGGCGGACCCGGGTGAACGCCGGATCCACGTTGTGCGGATCACTCCAGTAGGTCAGCCCTTGCGCCGTGCAGGCGCGCTCCGTCTGGGCTCTTGTCACCGTCAGCAGCGGGCGACCCCATGGCGGGTCCAGCGGCCGCATGCCGGCGATCGAGCGTGGTCCCGAGCCTCGGCCCAGGCCCAGCAGCACCGTCTCCGCCTGGTCGTCTTTTGTGTGTCCCAGCAGCACGATCGCGTCTTCCGCCGGCAGCGCTCGCCTCAGCGCCTCGTACCGCGCCCTCCGTGCCGCCGCCTCCATCCCGCCCGGGCCTTCGACCTTGGTCGTCAGCACCCGTACGTGCGGGATGCCCAGCGCCGACAGCTGCTCCGCCGCCTTCGCCGCGACCTTGTCCGAGCCCGGCTGGAGTCCGTGATCGACGATCAGACCGTGCACGGTGACGTTCAGCCTTCGAGCCTGATGCTGCGCCGCCGCCGCCAGCGCCAGCGAGTCCGCCCCACCCGACACCGCCACCGCCAGCTGCCCACTGCTCAGATAGCCGGCCTTCTTCGCCACGGTGACCAGACGGCGCACCGCCGTCCGCACCGCCGACACCGCCTCATCCGGGCGCGCACCAGAAGCCAACTAACTCAGCCCCCACCACTCCCGGGGGGCCGCCCCGAAGCCATTCTATCCGGCATGATCACTCGTTGATCTTGAAATGGGTGAGCCTGTGGACAACTCGGGCCCTGTGGACAACTCAGGGATGGACCCTCCGGAGCCAGGCGTCGGGGTCGGCGATCTCGGCGCGGGAGGGCAAGGTCTCGGGCGAGGTCCACACGGTGTTGAAGCCGTCCATGCCGACGGCGTCGACGACGTGCCGGGTGAAGGCGGCGCCCTCGGCGTACTGCCGGATCTTGGCCTCGACGCCGAGCACGGCCCGCAACACCCGGTCCAGCACGCCGCCGCCCTTGCGACGGGCGGTGAAGCGGCTGCGCAAGGTCGTCACGGACGGCACGACAACCGGTCCGACGGCGTCCATGACGTGATCGGCATGGCCCTCGAGCAGGGTGGACAGCGCAACCAGGCGGTCGAGGACGGCTCGCTGCTCGGGCGACTGGATGAGCTCCATCAACGCGGTCGGCCCCTCGGTGGGGCGCACGGTCTTGAGCCGGTCCCGCGCCGAACGGACCATCTCGGGAATCCGGTTGAAGGCCCCGACGGCGTTGTCGTCCATGACCGACAGCAGCTGCCCGACCTGCGAAGAGAAGTAGTCCCGCAGCCACGGCACGGCGGTGAACTGGAGCCGGTGCGTGACCTCGTGCAGGCACACCCACATGCTGAAGTCACTGGCCGGCACGTCCATGGCCTGCCGCGCGGCGACGATGTTGGGTGCGACGAGCAGCAGCCGGCCGCCACCGCCGAACGGGTCGTACTGGCCGAGCACCCGTGAGCTGAGGAAGGCCAGCACCATGCCGGCCTGCACGCCGGCGGTGCCGGCAAGCACGCCGCCGAGCGGACCGGGCAGGTTGGCCGGCATCGCACCCTCGGTGAGCAGCGCGAGGCCTTCGCTGGCGGCACGAACCCAGCCGTGCCGGTCGACCACGGTGCCCTCTCGCAGCGGCAAGCCGTGCCCGAGCCCGGTCAGCTCACGCACGTGCAACTCGGCGTCGCCGGTCATGCCGCGCAATTCGCGCACGACGGCGTCGGCCTCCGCTCTGGGCACGGTCGGCCCGGACCGGATCAACCGCTGGGCGGTCGACGCGGCGACCGACCAGTCCACCGGTGACGGAGGGCCACCGTCGGGCAGGGACCTGGCTGCGTTTCCCGCGTTCACACCCTCGACGCTACCTTGGGTGACGCGCCGACCGCAGCAGCCGAATCAGCGGCATCCGCATCCGCGCAGCGCCGCGGCCACGTTGTCCAGGGCCGCCCGCCCCTGGTCGATCTGCGATCCGTTGGACATCAGCGCGAAGGCCAGCACCTTGCCGTCGGCTGTCTGCACGATGCCGGTCAACGTGTTCACCCCGTCGAGCGTGCCGGTCTTGGCCCGCACCCAGCCCTTGCCCGGCGCGGACGAGGCGTCGCCGTACCGATCGGCCAGCGTGCCACTGCCGCCGGCCACCGGCAGCCCGTTCAGCAGCGGCCGCAGCTTGGCCACCCGCGGATCGCTGCCGCCGTCCGGCCCGGCGGCCACGGTCATGATCGAGCCGAGCAGCTTGGCCGTCACCCGGTCCTGGGTGGACAGTCCGCTGCCGTCGACCATGGTGACGCCGGTGAGGTCGAAGTTGTTGTTACGCAAGATGTTCAGCACGGTGCTGGAGCCGCCGGCAAAGGTGACGGGCGCTCCGGCCTGCTTGGCGACCTCGCGGCCGATCGCTTCGGCCAGCACGTTGTCGGAGATCTGCAACAGGTTGCTGACCATGTCGGTCAGCGGCGGCGACTGCACGGTGCCGAGCACCTTGGCGTCAGGCCCCGCGGTCCCCTTGGCCACCGAGTTGGGGTCGGCGCCGAGTCGCCGGGCGAACTCCTTGGCGGCGTCGGTGTCCGGCGTCGCGGTGCGCGCCGGTTCCGACACGGTCGGCCGGCTGCGGCCGCCGTCCAGCATGATCGGCGTGATCGGGGCGACGGACCCGCCGGCGATGTCGCTGTTCTCCCAACCCGGGGCCATCGCGTCGCCGCTGTAGCGGTTGGTGTCCAGCAAGACCTTGTGGACGGTGCCGCCGGTCGCCTGCTTCACCTGTGCGACAAGGTCGTCCAGGCGCGCGGCGCCCGGGTAGACGGTCTCCTTGCCGGCCGGGAGCGACGACAGGGTCGGATCACCGCCGCCGACGAGGACCACGGTGTCGGGGTCGGGACCGGCGACAACGGTGGTGGTGAAGCGGAACTGCGGGTCAAGCGACAGCAGCGCGGCCGTCATGGTCAGCACCTTGCCGGCCGACGCGGGCGTCAGCGGCGTGCTGGAGTTGCGTTCCCACAAGGTCGTGCCGGTCGCCGGGTCGATGACACTGCCGGTGAGCGTGCCCAGCGCGGGCGACGACACCGGGCCGGCGATCTTGGCCGCGACACCGGCCGCGGTCGGGCCCTGGGCGTCGCCCAGGGGCTTGATCAGCAGGTTCGGCGCGGCCGGCGACGGCGGCGGGGCGGTCGCGACGACCGTGGAGCCACCGAAGCCGGACGATCCGAAGTAGACGGTCGCACCGACGGCCAGCACCAGGAAAATGGCCAGCCCGACCAACAACGGCTTGCGGGACCGGCGCGGCGCCGGCTCGTCGACGTCGTTCTCGGGTGACGTCCGCGGCGGCGGGGGCAGCTGCGGCGCCGGCTGCGGCACGTCGTCGCCCAGCTCAGGCCGGCCGGCCGCCGGCGGGCGTGGCACCTGCACGCGAATCGTCGGTGTGTCATCGACGGACGGCCCACCGGGACCCGGCAGTTGCACCGTCGGCGGATCGAGGCGGGCCCGGTCGTTGTCCACCGGCATGGCGATCGTGTCTTCGAGCGGCGACACCGGCGGCTCCGACCGCGCGGGCTCGATCCGCATGGGCTGGGCCTTGGTCGGCACGTCGGCCAGCCTGATCCTCAGCGTCTCCGGCTCCTTGGACACCGGCTTGGGCGGCGGAACCGGTTGCGGCGGTTGGATCTTCGGCGGCGGAGGCGGCACCGGCACCCGCTGCGTGACGGGCTCCCGAGGCGGAGCCGGCCGCACGGGCGGCTTCGGCGGTGGGGTCGGTGACGTGAGCGGCACCGATGGCTGCGTCCGCGGCGGGGCCGGTGGCGTGAACGGCGCCGGCGGCTGCGTCCGCGGTGGGACGGGCGGCGGCGGGACCTGCACCCGCTGGGTCGCCGGCTCGGGCACCGGTCGATCCGGCCCCGGCTTGGGCGACCGCTCCGGGCCTTGCTGAGTCGGCGGCTCCGGCGCTTGCCGAGTCAGGCGCTCCACTTGCTGGGTGGGCGGCTCCGGGTCCGGCGGGGTCGGCCGCTCGAGAGCATGGCGGGTCGGCCGCTCCGACATCTGCTGGGCCGGCGACTCCGAAACGTGCGAGGTGGGAGGTTCCGGAACCGGTTGAGTCGGCGGCTCGGGCACCGGCCGCGCCGCCCGCTCCGGCCCCGGCTTGGGCGGCCGCTCGGAAACCTGCCGGGTCGGCGGCTCCGACACCTGCTGAGTCAGCGGCTCCGCGACCGGCTTGATCGGCCGCTCCGAAACCTGCTGAGTCAGGGGCTCCGCGACCGGCTCGATCGACCGCTCCGACACCTGCTGGGTCGGCGACCCAGGCACCGGCTGCACCGACCCCGACTTCGTCGGCCGCTCCAGCATCTGCTGAGTGACCGGCTCCGGGACCGGCTGGGTCGGCGGCTCCTCGACGGATTCCGGCGCGGCCTGAGCCACCGGCTCCTTGTCCGCTTCCCGCACGGGCTGCGGCACCGGCACCTGCTGAGTGACCGGGTCCTTGGCCGGCTGCTTCACCGGTACCGGCGGCTGCTGGGCCTGCTGCTCAGCAGGAACCTGTTCCGCGACCGGCTCCGGCACCGAGTCCTGCCGGGCCGCCGGTTCCTCGGCCGGCTGCTTCACCGGCACGGGCAGTTGCTGGGCCACCTGCTCCTTCGCAGGCACCTGTTCCGCGACCGGGACCTGCTTGGTCACCGGGTCCTCGACCGATTCCGACTTCTCGGTGCGCTCCGACTGCTTCGCCGGCTCCGACTCCTCGGGCGATTCCGCTTCCCCGGCGGGCTCCGACTGCTTGACCGGCTCCTGCACCTGCTGCGTCGCCGGCTCGGTGTCCTGCTCCTCGACCGCGACCTCAGCCTCAGACTCGACGGGCTCGACGGACTCCGTCTCGCTGTCTGTTTCATCCTCAATGTCGGGCTCAACCTCGGCCGTCGCCGACTCCTCGGCCGCCACTTTCACCCCATCAGGCGACCGTGACTCATCGCTCGGCCAGGCCGGCGACGAGCCGTCACCGTCGGCCGACGGCCACCCGACCTGGGCGCCCTCACCTGCGGCGACGGCCGGCTCCGAAGCGTCCTCCACCGGCTGGGTCGGCCAGGCCGGCGCCGGTTGGCCGGATTCGGGCACGGAGTCCTCCTCGACGGGGCCCGTGGCCGACACGGACCAAGCTCACACAGCTCACCGGCCCCATGGATACCGGCGACACACGACTTGTGGTCCACACTAGTGGCGTAACCGGAGTGCCAACCCCGCCGCAGCGCGCCGACCGTGGAGCGCGCTCGCGTACAAAGAGGCGAAACGAGCGAGGACAGTGGAGTTCGACGTCACCATCGAGATCCCCAAGGGTGTGCGGAACAAGTACGAGGTCGACCACAAGACCGGCCGGATCCGCCTGGACCGGACGCTGTTCACGGCGACCCAGTACCCGGCCGACTACGGGTTCGTGGACGACACGCTCGGCGAGGACGGGGATCCGCTGGACGCCCTCGTGCTGGTCCAGGAGCCGACGTTCCCCGGCTGTCTGATCCGGGCCCGCACCATCGGGATGTTCCGGATGACCGACGAGAAGGGCGGCGACGACAAGCTGCTCTGCGTGCCGGCCGACGACGTGCGGTCCGAGCACCTGCGTGACATCCACCACCTCAACGAGTTCCACAAGCTGGAGATCCAGCACTTCTTCGAGGTCTACAAGGACCTCGAGCCGGGCAAGAGCGTCGAGGGCGCGACCTGGGTCGGTCGCACCGAGGCCGAGGCCGAGGTCAAGCGCTCCTACCAGCGCTACCAGGACGCGATCGCCAACGGCACCATGGAGCCGTTCGCGAAGCACTGAGCACATGAGGAAAGGGCCCCTTCCGGCAGGAAGGGCCCTTTTCGATCAGCTCGTCAGTCCAGCACGGGCATCAGCGCACGCTCTTCGGCCTGCTCGCCCTCGGCGGCGCGCTGCAGACCGGACTTGGTCGACAGCGGCACCTCCCGCAGGAACCAGACCAGCGCGAAGGCGACCACGGTGGTGATGCCGCCGACCAGGAACACCGTGTCCATGGCGGACGCGAAGCCCTCCAGCAGCGGCCGGGCCAGCCGGCCGTCCAACTGCTGGATGAACGAGGTGTTCTCCAGGTCGATGTTGCCGCCGCCGGAGGCGAGGCCCTTCAAGAAGCCGGCGTTGGCCGGGTTGGCCAGCACCTTCGGGTCCTGCGTCGCCGCGATGAACGCCGGGTCGGTCCGGGCCGCCGAGAACGCGTTGGTGATCCGCTCGCCGACCACGCCGAACAGGATGGACAGCGAGATCGCCGTGCCGGCGGTGCCGCCGATGCCGCGGAAGAACGTCGCGGACGCGGTGGCCACACCCATGTCCTGCGGCTTGGCCACGTTCTGGATGGCCAGCACCAGGGTCTGCATGCACAGACCGAGGCCGACGCCCATCAGCGCCATCACCAGGCCGGCGTACCCGAGGTTGCTGTCCGCGGACAGGCCGCTGAACAGGAACAGCGCGGTCGCCATGGCGGCGGTGCCGATGATCGGCAGCACCTTGTAGCGACCGGTACGGGCGATCACCTGGCCGGAGCTCAGCGAGGACGCCGTGATGCCGACCATCAGCGGCAGCGTGAGCAGGCCGGCGTTGGTCGGCGTCTCACCCTTGACGATCTGGAGGTACAGCGGCAGCGCGGCCAGGCCGCCGAACATGCCCATGCCGACGATGAAGTTGAGCACGTTGGCCAGGCTGAACACGCTGTTGCGGAACAGCCGCATCGGCAGCAGCGCCGCGTCGCCCATCCGCAGCTCGACGAAGATGAACGAGACGATGCCGATGGCGCCGATGGCGAACATGGCCAGCGAACCGGCCGAGCCCCAACCCCACTCCTGGCCCTGCTCGGCCACGATCAGCAGCGGCACCACGCCGAGGCACAGCGTGAGCGCGCCCCAGTAGTCGACCTTCTGCTCGACCCGGTTGTGCGGCAGGTTGAGCACCCGGCTGACCACGATCAGCGCGATCACGCCGATCGGGATGTTGACCAGGAACACCCAGCGCCAGCCGTCCACGCCCAGCAGCGTCGGCAGGCCGGCGAAGAAGCCGCCGACCACCGGGCCGGCCACGCTGGACAGGCCGAACACGGCCAGGAAGTAGCCCTGGTACTTGCCCCGCTCACGGGCCGGGATCATGTCGCCGACGATGGCGAAGGCCAGCGACATCAGGCCGCCGGCGCCGACGCCCTGCAGCGCGCGGAACGCGGCCAGCTCGTACATCGACGTGGAGATGCCGGACAGCACGGAGCCGACCAGGAAGATGGTGATCGCGGCCAGGTACATCGGCTTGCGCCCGTAGATGTCGGACAGCTTGCCGTACAGCGGCGTCGCGATGGTTGAAGTGATCAGATACGCGGTGGTGGCCCACGCCTGCAGCGTCTGGCCGTGCAGCTGGTCGGCGATGGTGCGCATGGCCGACGAGACGATCGTCTGGTCGAGCGCGGCCAACAGCATGCCCAGCATCAGGCCCGAGATCACGGTCATGATCTGACGCTGGGTGAACCCCCCACCGCCGACACCGGCGGTGGCCGGCGAAGCGGTCTGTGCCATTACTTCTCCTCCCACGCCCGCCTTGTCGGCGAACGCGGCGATGAACACCGGCAGATGACGCTCGTAGTCGGTGATGAACCGCTCGAACAGCTCGTTGAAGCGAGCCCGGTCGTCATCGGGCCAGTGCATGATCATTTGTGCGATCTGCGCATTGCGCCGACCGCGCATGTCCGCGAGCAGGGCCAGGCCCTGCTCGGTCGCGGCCAGGACGGTCGCCCGTCCGTCCTGCTTGTCCACCTGGCGCTCGACCAGGCCCGTCTTGACCAGCTGCGCCACTTGGCGGCTGACCGTCGACGGATCGCTGTGCACCAGCTCGGCCAGCGCCCCCGACCTGCGCGGACCGTGCTCCGCCAGGGTTGCGAGCAGCATGAACGTCGGCCGGTCCATACCGGCCTTGCTGCCGGAGGACGACACGCAGGCCAGCAACCGGTGCAGCCGTGCGATCGACATCCCGATGCCGTCGGCCACCTCCAGGTCGTCCCGCACCTCGACCTCACCCAGCGGAACCACGGGGCTCCCCCTGTTGCTTGTGTCATCCAAGTAGTTGCCGAGTACAAGCATGCATTTCGCGCCAGTGTCTTAGCAACTGAAATACTCTGTGAGCTCGGTCATGGGGCGCCCGTTAAGTTACCGTCGAGTAGCATCGGCTCATGAGCACTGACTACGCACTCATCGGCGAGGGCATGAAGCAGGCCGTGCCGTGGGTCGGCAGCAACGGCGTCGAGTTCGAGCACATCGGGCCGGACAAGGTCGTCGCGACCATCGCCGACGACTCCCGCCAACACAACCACGTCGGCGGCCTGCACGCGGCCATGATTTTCGGCGTCGGCGAGACCGCGTCCGGGGCGCTGCTGTTGACCGCGTTCGCCGAGCAGCTCGGCCGGGCCACCCCGCTCGTGGTCAGCGCCGAGATCGGCTATCGCAAGGTCGCGCTCGGCCCGCTGCGAGCCGAGGCCGTGCTCGGCCGTGACGCCGCCGAGGTCATCGCCGAGCTGGACGCCGGGCAGCGCCCGGAGTTCCCGGTGCGGGTCACCATCACCAACGCCGACGGCGTGATCACCACCGAGCTCACCGTGCTGTGGACCCTGCGGCCCAACCGGTCGTGACAACTGTCATGGCACAGCTCGATTGTTCGGCACCCGTGCGGAAAGGCCGGCTTTCCTAGCGTTACTGCCATGACGACGACACAGCAGATCGCAGCCGGTCAGACCACCGAGCCGACCAAGGTGCAGGGCCCGCTGGGCAGTCTGCTGTCGCTGGTCATGGACATCGGCCTGCCGCTGGGCACGTACTACCTGCTGAAGAACGCCTTCGGCGTTGACGTGATCACCGCGCTGATCGTCAGCGGCCTGGTGCCGGCGGCGCGCACGATCTGGACCACGGTGCGGTCCGGCAAGCCCGACCAGTTCGCGCTGGCGGTGCTGATCGTGACCGTCATCAGCATCCCGATCACGCTGCTGACCGGTTCGCCGACCTTCATGCTGGCCAAGGAAGGCCTCGGCACCGCGACACTCGGCATCTACATCGCCGTGATGGCGCTGCGCCAGCAGCCGGTGATGACCGCCGCGTTCAAGCCGTTCATCGCGAACAGCGTGCGGAAGTCGGCCGCCTGGGACGAGTTCATGGTCAGCTCGCCCGCCTTCCGTGCGCTGCTGGTGCGGGCGAACATGGTGTGGGCCATCGGTTTTGTCGTCGAGGTGGCGGCGCGGCTGCTGATCGTGTTCACGCAGCCGTTCGACACCGCGGTGTGGGCCACCAACATCCCGCTGTACGTCACCATCGTCGGCTGCTCGATCGTGCAGCGCCGCTGGCTGGTCCCGGTGGCTGCCATGGTCAACACCGCCGCCGGCGAGAAGTGAGTGCCAGCAAGGAAAACGGCCCGACCGTGTCCACGGTCGGGCCGTTCGCCGCGCTGTCGATCACGTCACGACGCGGATCGTCCAGAAGTCCGAGGACAGGCTGCGCTCGGTCAGGTACGCGTACGGCATGGTGAAGTGGCCCTGCTGGCCCCAGCCCGTGCCCCACGAGTTGCGCACCAGGAAGCGCTTGCTGGCGTCGTCGTAGCCGACGGCGAGCACCGCGTGGCCGCCGAGCAGCTCCTCCGACGGGCCGGGCATCGGCACCACGCCGGTGTTCGCGACCTGCTGGCTCTCGAAGCTCTCGTACACGCTGAAGCCGAAGACGAACGGGTAGCCCGCGGCCAGGCAGCCGCGCAGCTGGTCCAGCGTCGTCGTCACCCGCTGGTAGGTCGTCGCCCGGCTCTTCAGCGCATCCTGGTAGCAGGCGTTGGACGGCCGGGTCGCCTCCCGCGAGCCGGCCGGGAAGTTGCCGTTCGCGTCGGCCGGGATGGCCTCGTAGGGCCATTCCGTCTCCGGGCAGACACCCAGCTTGGCCACGCTCTTCACGCCGTCACGGATCTGGGCGCCGGAGTCCGTGCCGACGTGGCCCTCCATCGCCCGCTCGTTGTAGTAGATGAACAGGCGTGACGGCATGAAATCGGCGAGGCCCTGCTTGCGCAGCGAGAACTCGAAGGCGCCGGCGATCGCGTTGGCCGTGCAGCTGCCGATCTGGCCCTGGTCGTAGCACTCGGGCAGGCCGGTCTTGAGGTCGACGCTGGCCGGCAGATTGGCGACGGCGGCGCGGGGCGCGGCATACATGTGGTCCCTGGCGTCGGGAAGGTCAGGAACCCATCCGTAGCGGGCCACGCTCCTCGGTGTCGGACTGGTCATGGCGATGTCCCCTCCTAGGCCCGCCGAAAGCCGGCGGGTACCGCTGACAGGAGCATCGGTTTGGCCGTCTGATACGGAACTCCGCCATTGGCGTGACCCCCGGGCGGAATCACCCGAACACACCAAGGGGCGTCCAGCGGAATGTGATCTCCGGTGGACGCCCCTTTTTTCACATCGTCAATTGCGCGCCGTCACGCCGACGGCAGCCAGCCCGCGAAAACCCGGCGGACCAGCGTGGGCAGCAGGCCCGAGCTGGCGCGACGGTGTGCCCCGCCGCGGCCGCGACCCGCGGTCGCCGGCTGCTGTGGGCAGCTCGGCGGCCGGTTCGCCGACCGGGTGCGATCCGGGAACGCGTGCACGATGATCTGCACTCGGTCGTGTGACCCGTCACGCTGCGGTGGCGGTTCTACACTCAAAGTCGGTCCTCTCTCGGGCGACGACATGGGAAGGGCTGCGCCGCGGTTCCTGCTGCCACAGGACCGCGGCTTTTTTCGGTGCCGGAATCATGCTCCCGTCACCGCCGGCTGACACGATCACCCGAAGCACCGGAGCCCGATCATCGACGACCGGTCGCCCAGGGGCGACGAGCGGCACGCCGATTTCACCTTCCATGATCGTCGAAACGCTTCGGTTCACACTATCGAGTGACTCAAGTTCGACGCGCAGATGCACGTGCGCGCGATATTCCACAAATACTGAACGTCACGACACTAACGAGTGACCCTCAAATGACGGCAGCGGTTACGCTGTTGCGCGGCCTGTGCAATCGATTGCCGCTAGGCCTTACGCCCCATCGCGCCGTACATCATCGACGCCGCCGGGTCCGTCGGCTCGTCGTCCGGACGCCAGGCCGGCAGCCACACCACTCCCGGCTCCTGCACCTCCCAGCCGTCCAGGAACCCTTCCACCTGCCCCTTGCTCCGCAGCGTGATCGTCGACGTGGCCCGCTTCTCGTACAGCGCTTGCACTTCTTCCGGCGGCACCGCGTCGCTCGCCCCGTGCGACAGCACCAGGTAGCTCCCCGGCACCACCGCGTCCCTCAGGTGCGCCACCGCTTCCTCCGGCCGCTCTTCGTCCTTCACGAACGGCAGCACCGCCAGCATCAGAATCCCCACCGGCTCGCCGAGGTCCAGCAGTCCCGTCGCCTCCGCCATTCGCAGCAGCAGGTCCGGCTCCCTCAGATCCCCTTCCACCGCCATCGTGTTCGGGTCGTCGGCCAGCAGCACCTGCGCGTGGGCCACCGCCACCGGGTCGTGGTCCACGTACACCACCTTCGCACCCGGCATCGCCGCTTCGTGCGTGTTCCCCACCGTCGGTATGCCCGCCCCGATGTCCAGGTACTGCCGCACACCGGCCTTCCCCAGCTCCCCCATCGCCCTCCGCAGAAACGCCCGGTTCGCCCTCGCCACCTTCGCCGCGTCTCCCGCCGTAGCGATCATGTGGCGAGCCATCTCCCGGTCCGCCTCGAAGTTGTGCGACCCACCCAGCAGGAAGTCGTACACCCGCGCCACATTCGCCCGCCGAACATCCGCCCCGTCCGCCCACCGCTCCGTCATTCGGCCATCCTGGTCACTATTTCCGCCACGGGCAACGTCTGCCCGCCCCGCTATCTCGCCGCGCGTCCGACACCGTTTCGCAGAACAAGCTCGTCCGCGAAATATCCACCTGCTAAACCCTCAACACCGGAGAGTTAGCACGCCTTAACATCCCCGCACGTGCACAGCCGGCCGCCTACGTTGCAATTGCGTGGTTCAATTTCATCCACGCAACGCAGAGCACCCAATGGCCGTCAACCCTAACCCTATTGGCCCATGCACGTTATTGATCCACACTCGGCACGTCACCAGTCCGAGACAAAACCCGTCACCCAGCACGCTAGCACGCCCGGAGCCCGCCTTCGAGGTACTCGATTTGCCGTTCGACACACCGCGTCTCAAGCCGGGCCCGTCAACCACCCTATGCAGGATGCGCATTGACGCAAGTCCTCACCGACTGCTTCAGTTACTCTACCCGGCCGCAACGGCCGGGACGCGCTACTGGCAGCCCAAAGGATTGCATGCGGGCAGGCTCCGAGAGGGGTGGCGACGTGAAGTCGACGAACATCGGCACCCACCCAAGGAAGGTTGCCAGTCCTGGGCATTCGCCGAAAACGACATTACTGTCGATCACCCTCGACAATCTGCGAGACTACATCTCAAACGCCAGCATGGCAGCCACAACCGAAGCCGTACTAGCAGTTCTCGCCTTCGCCGGATTATTAAGCGCAACACTAGGGGAGCCCGCAATTCGAACAGGCGCTATCGTCGCAACCACGGCATGCACCGTGGCATTATTCGCCTTCTTGACCGCGAGCAAGCTTCACTTACTGAGCCGTGCCACGACTGCCGAGCGACTGATTCGAGACTACTGCTTCGCACTCGAAGAGCGGTATCACCATTCTTGCCAACCGCGGACTTGGGATCACGTCATCCAGATTGACGCACGAGGCAACACGGTCGAGGAGATCGAATGCACCATTGTCGCGGAGAGCGACTTCGTCGAGTTTTTCAGCCTGTGGGCCGGCGCCGCGCACACCTGGCCAGAACGCTTCCAGGGTAAAGTCCGATTCAGCGTCACAACATCCACAAATGGTCGCAAAGGCGGAGTACGTCCGCGTGCGGTCACGCACACATGGTATCAGTCCGCCAAGATTGCGATAACCGTCCATCTGGCCAGTCCATTGGAGCAAGGAAATGAGGCCAGCTTCAACTTCAGGCTGTATTGGCCGTTGAAGTGCGTTCCCCTGATTCGCCGTCACGCCGCCGAAGACTTTGTCCGCATATTCTCCGCGCCACTCAAGTTCTTGCGCTACACAGTTGTTCTTCCACAAGGCCACCAAGCCCGCTTCGACAGCATCGGCCTCGACGACGATCTAGACTGCGACTTACAGACAAGCGTCAACGAGAACGGGCAGACTCAATTTACTCTCACCGCGAGTGACGTTCCAGCCGATCATCGCATCGGGATGCGACTCGATCTAATCTGAGCCGTCGCGCCTGGCCGCAGCACCGGTTCCGACTGCGGCCAGACGGTCCGGACAGGATTACAGGTGAAGCTCAGCGCGAGCTACCCCGGTCTTGCCAGAACCCGGGCCACCCTCATCGCCAGACCAGACCGTCGCCAGACACTCAGTCACAGTGCTACCTCGCCGTAGTCGAAAAGTGTTTCATCTTTGGTTGAGATTCGACAAGCCTGATTTACCGTCACCCATCAAGGGGACGGCTGACGCCGCAACTAGATGCAATTTGCCATCCGCTGCATGCCATCTCGGCCAGGCCGCATGCTTACTCTACACACACGTTTGGACACCGTCCGCGACCAGGTGTCGACTTCGCCGACCGCGCTCGACAAGGCAGGCCACTGCCACGGACGGTTACAACATCGCCTGCTCACGGCCTCGCCTCACCCTCGACTGCGGTTTTTGCGGCACGTTATCAGGCACCGGCCAGCCCAAGCCGCCTCCGCTGCGACAAAAGTCGCTATATAGGCAGATTTCGTTACCTACACAGTCACGTTTTCCCTTTGCGAATCATCAACTTCTCACGCCAATCACACACCCTCGGTGATAACCGGGCTCACAATGAGCGATCCCCCGAGCTTGACGCCACGGCAACCCAATTCGGCAACCGCCCGCCGAATTGCTTCCAGCAAAGACTGAGCACCCACGAGCTCACGCCACAGCCAACAGACCCACCCAACTCACCCCACGCCCAAGGGCGATGGCGAAGCCGAGCCCGAGGGGAGGCGATGGCGAAGCCGAGCCCGAAGGGGGTCCAGGGGGCGAAGCCCGCCCTGGCTTGGGGTCTGGGGCGAGAGCCCCAGAAAACACGCGAGGCCTCCATGTTCGCGCGTTCCGCGAACATGGAGGCCCCGAGGACGAGCCGCCTGTCGGAATCGAACCGACGACCTGCTCATTACGAGTGAGCTGCTCTGGCCGACTGAGCTAAGGCGGCGTGGTGCGTGACCACTATAGCGGGCGGGGGAGGGTGCTTGTGCAGGGGATACCGCCGGGGCGGGGGTGACGGGGGTCTCATCGGGCGCGGGTCGCCCGGAAGTGCTAACGACGGGGGCGTTACCTGCGGTTACGTATGTCGTTAGCCCCTACGTGATGCCGGTCTCAGGCGGCCGGCCGCTGAGGAGGACGTGGCTGATGCGAGGTCGACCGCCGCTGGTCCTGGCGTTGCCGGCTGCTGTGGTGATGGTGGCGCTGGGGGCGGGACCGGCGTTCGGGGTGCCGACGACGACGCCGGTGCCGGGGCCGGTGAGTCCGGGGCAACCGCCGGCGTCGGCGGCCAATGGGCCGCAGCCGCTGGGGCACGCGGTGGGGGACGCGGGGGGCGGCCTGGCGGTGGTGAGGCTGCTGCCGAACTCGACGCCGACAACGTCGATCCTGCAAGGCCTGCAAGACGAGCTGCCGAAGCAGCCGGCGGCGGAGGCGGGCTTCGGCCTGTCGAGTGCGCAGGCGAACTCGGAGGCGTACCTGTCGTACGAGCGGGCGATCGCGCAGGCGTCGCCGCTGGGGTTTGCGGTGGGCGGCAACGCGCCGCAGACGCCGGGAGCCTTGTCGCAGACGGCGCTGCCGGACAACCCGCAGGCGACGACGGGTGGCCTGAACCCGCCGTCGACGCCGCTGGACTCGCTGCTGAAGGTGGGCCTGCTGAACGGCAGCGTGCACGCACGCTGGAGTGAGACGACGGGCCCCTGTGTGGACACGATCGCGGACGCGCAGACGTCGCTGGCGGATCTGTCGCTGCTGAACGCGATCCCGAACCTGCCGAACGTGACGGACCTGACGGGCCTGATCAACCCGAGCGGCAAGCTGGACCAGGGCACGGCGAACCAGGTCGTGAACTCCCTGAAGACGATGACGGCCCCGCTGAGCCAACTGGGCGGCCTGCTGTCGGGAAAGCAGACCACCGACGGCAAAGGCTCGCTGGTGAGCCTGCCGAACACGCTGAGCTCC
Source organism: Kutzneria chonburiensis (assembly GCF_028622115.1). Taxonomy (NCBI): domain Bacteria; kingdom Bacillati; phylum Actinomycetota; class Actinomycetes; order Pseudonocardiales; family Pseudonocardiaceae; genus Kutzneria; species Kutzneria chonburiensis. Next base: position 7,732,860 of record NZ_CP097263.1, on the reverse strand, counting down.
CGCTCGGTGGTGAAGCTGGTGGACATCCCGGGCTCGCCGAACAAGGCCGTGCAGTCGACGTCGACGATGCAGGTCGCCGGGGTGAAGATCCTCGCCGGCACGCCGATGGAGCTGGACATCAACGTGGTCAGCCAGCCGACGTTGCAGGTGACCTCGACGGGCGACCCGAAGACGTCGTCGGTGAACTACACGGCCCCGGTGCTCCAGGTGGTGCAGGGCGGCAAGACGCTGGGCACGCTGGACGCCGCGAATCCGAAGCTGGACGTGCCGATCGGGGTGCCGCTTCCGGGCGCGGACCAGCTGGGCAAGCTGCCGATCATCGGCGGCATGCTGCCGACCGGTGGGGCGCTGCCCAACGACCTGAAGAAGATCGACATCGGCGTGCTGCGGTTGCAGATCGCGGAGCTGGACCAGAAGACGCAGGCGATCAAGGGCCAGCCGTTCGACGGCTTCCAGCTGGGCGCGACGGCCCGGCTGCTGGATCTCCAGGTGCTGCCGACGGACGCCCTGGGCCTGCCGAACCTGCCGTCGGCGCTGGCCCAGGTGACGCTGGGCGAGCAGGTGGCCCGCGCGGTGGCGCCGACCGGCGGCGTGGTGTGCGGCTCGACGACGCCGGGCTCGCCGACGTCGAACCCGAACCCGCAGGGTTCGCCGCCGCTGGCCTACACGAACGCGGCCTACGCGACGATCCCGCTGTTCTGGACGGGTACAGCGCTGCTGCTGACCGGGGTGGTTGTCGTTGCGGCGCTGCCGTATCGCCGGCAGCGCCGCAACAACAGCTGACTCAGAGGTCGAGCGCGAGCTTGGCCCGGTCGGGCCGCAGCACCCGCAGGATGGCCTCCATCAGGTAGTAGTCGGCGTAGGGCAGCCCGATCTCGATGCCGTCCTCGGCCGGCCGGTTACGGGTGCCGCGCGCCAGCACGGCGTCGGCCCGCGCCGACTTGGTGGTCAGGCACGACCGGCCGAGCGCGTCGAGGAACCGCAGCGCGGCGGCCTCGTAGCGCGGGTTGCCGGTCAGCCTGGCCAGGTCGAGCATGCCGGCCGCGTTGACGGCGGCGGCCGACGAGTCCTTGATGTCGTTGGGCGCCAACGGAGACCGGTAGTCCCACACCGGCACGTAGTCGTCGGTGATGTGCTGGATGGTCCAGTCGGCGAGCCGACGCGACGTGTCGAGGAACGACTTGTTCCCGGTGCGCAGGTACATCCGCGCGAAGCCGTGCACGGCCCACGACTGCCCGCGGGACCAGCAGGACGTGGCGCTGTAGCCCTGCACGGTGTTCTGCCCGATGGCCGCGCCGGTGTCGGGGTTGAAGTCGAACACGTGGCAGGTGGTGTTGTCCGGCCGCACCTGGTACTTCTGCGCGGTCAACGCGTGCGCGACGGCGATGTCCTGGTACTTGCTGTCGCCGGTGACCTTGGTGGCCCAGCACAGCAGGTCCAGGTTCATCATCGTGTCGATGATGATGCGGCCGGCGTTGTCGGGCGTGCCCAGCGCGCCCCAGGCCCGGATGAACTGGCCCTTCTCGTTGAACCGCTTGATCAGTTCGCCGGCCGCGACCAGTGCGCCGTCACGCCACGAGGTGTCGCCGGTCAGCCGGAAAGCGGTTACCCACGACGGCAAAAAGGAAGCCCAGGTCGTGGTCGGTGTTCTTGGTCTCTCTCGGGGCCAGCTTCAGCGCCCAGGACTCGGCCTGCTGCCGGAAGAACTCGTCGCCCGAGTACAGGTAGGCCATCCACAGCTGCCCCGGCCAGAAGCCGCCGACCCAGCTGCCGTCCGCGGCGGTGGTGTACTTCTCGAACTTGGTGCCGGTCGGGAAGGCCGTCACGGTTGGCGCGACCGCACGCAGCTTGGCGATCGCGTAGTCCATTGTGGAACGCAGGTTGCCGCCGTACGAGGCGTCGGCGGCGGACGCGGTGGGGTTGGCGACCAAAGCTCCTCCAGCGGCGACAGCGGCGCCGGCGATCAGGGTCCGACGTGACATGGTCATCAGGGCACCATCCATCCGAGCACAGGGGTGGATTGCAGGTACACGAGCACGCACAGGACGAGCAGCAGGCCGATGCTCCAGCCGAACACGCGGCGGAACAGCTCACCTTCCTTGCCGACCAGACCGACGGCCGCGGTGCCGATGGCGAGGTTCTGCGGCGAGATCATCTTGGCCATCACGCCGCCGGAGCTGTTGGCCGCGCCGAACAGGATCGGCGATGCGCCCAACTGGTGCGCGGCGGCGAACTGGGAGCCGCCGAGCAGGGTGTTGGAGCCGACGTCGGTGCCGGTGATGGTGACGCCGAACCAGCCGACGACGGGCGAGAGGAACGCGAAGAACGCGCCGGTGCCGGCCAGCCACGAGCCGAGCGTGCCGATCTGGCCGGACAGGTTCATCACGTAGGACAGGGCGAACACGGCCAGAATGGCCAGAATGGCCCAGCCGAACTGCTTCACGGTCCTCCCGTAGATCTTCACGGCGGTGCCGATGCCGACCTTGAGCACGATCAGCGACAGCAGGCCGGAGACGAGCAGCAGAGTGCCGGTGGCGCCGAAGAAGTTCAACGTGTAGCTGGTGTCCACCTTCTTGCCGGCGGCGTTCTGGATGGACAGTCCTGGCCAACTGAACTTCCACACGATGGCGTTGAGCGCCTTCTTGATCGGCGCTATCTGGGCCAGTGAGAAGACCACCACGATGATCGCGTACGGGGCGAAGGCCTTGATCACGTCGGCCCGGCTGTCCCGGACGTCCCCACCACCGGTCACCGTCGCGACACCGCCGCCACCGCCGCCTCCCCGGCCGGTGGACACGGTCGCGGTGGCCGGCTGCCACACCCGGACCAGCAGCAACAGGGCGCCGGCCGAGACGACCGCGGCCAGGATGTCGCACAGCTGGTACGAGAGGTAGCTGGACACCAGGAACTGGGTGAGGCCGAAGCTCACGCCGGCGACCAGCGCGGCCGGCCAGCACTCACGGACGCCCTTGCGGCCGTCGGCGATGTACAGCAGCACGAACGGCACGATCGCGGCCAGGAAGCACACCTGCCGCCCGGCCATCGCGCCGAACTGGTCGACCGGCAGCCCGCTGATCGGCCCGAGGGCCGTGATCGGGTTGCCGAGTCCGCCGAACGCGACCGGCGCGGTGTCGGCGACCAGGGTCAGCGCGGCCGCCTTGAGCGGGTTCACGCCGAGCGCGATCAGCATCACCGAGCAGATGGCCACCGGGCTGCCGCCGCCGGCCAGCGCCTCGAGCAGTGCGCCGAACGAGAAGGCGATCACGATGGCCTGCACCCGCGAGTCGTCGCTGACCGAGCTGAACGCGCGGCGCAGCACCTCGAAGTGCCCGCTGTGCACGGTCAGGTTGTAGACCCAGATCGCGTTGAACGTGATCCACAGGACCAGCAGCACGCTGTTGGCCATGCCGAAGAGCCCGGCGTCCAGCGTCTGGCCGATCGGCATGCCGAAGCCGGCGACGGCGATCACGATGGAGATCGCCAGCGCCGCGATGCCGGCCCAGTGCGCCTTCCAGCGCAGGCCGCCGAGCAGCACCAGCACCGCTAGCAAGGGGATCAGCGCCAACAACGCGGACAGCGTGAGCGAGCCGGCCGGGTCGAGGGTCTGTCTGAACACTTCTCACCGCCTTTTTCCAGGTTGGAGCCCGACTGGAAACCGGACCCCGTAACCGGCGGCGGTGGCCACGGGGGCACTTGTTCCGTAGGACGGAACGTAGTTCCATAAGTGGCGACATCGTGTCATCTGCTTGCAACATCCGCCAGGGGTCAACCGCCGCTGCCCCCGCTAGCCCAGCAGGAGCACCACATGGAGGTCAGGCACCACACCAACCCCGCCCAGCTGCGCGGTTTCGACACCGCCCAGCTGCGGGAGAACTACCTGGTGGAGGACCTGTTCCGGACCGGAGAGGTGCGCACGGTCCTCACCCACGCGGACCGGGTCGTGCTCGGCGGCGCGGCGCCGGTGCCCGGCCAGCCGCTGTCGCTGCCCAATCCTGACCAGCTGCGCTCGACGTCGTTCCTGGAGCGCCGCGAGATGGCCGTGGTCGTGGTCAGCGGGTCCGGCCACGTCGTGGTCGACGGCGACAAGCACGAACTCGGCCACCGCGACTGCCTGTACATCGGCCGTGGCGCGGTGGACGTGCAGTTCCACGCCGGCGACTCGGAGACGCACTTCTACCTGTTCTCGGCCACCTCGCACGCCAGCTACCCGACCGCGGTGGCCCGCTTCGACGAGGTGGATGTCGCCAACCTCGGCGAGCAGTCCACGGCCAACGTGCGCGAGCTGCGCAAGTACATCCACGCGGACGGCATCCGCTCCAGCCAGATCGTGGTCGGCGTGACCAAACTGGCCGACGGCAGCGTCTGGAACACCATGCCGCCGCACACCCACGACCGCCGCACCGAGTGCTACCTGTACTTCGACCTGCCGGAGAACGACCGCATCGTGCACCTGTGCGGTGAGCCGCAGGAGACCCGCAACCTCATCGTGGCCAACGAGCAGGCCGTGGTGTCGCCGAGCTGGTCCATCCACAGCGGCGCCGGCACGCACTCGTACGCCTTCGTGTGGGCCATGGCCGGCGAGAACCAGGCGTTCACCGACATGGACCAGGTCGCCGTGACGGAGCTGCGCTGATGTTCTCGCTCAAGGGCAAGACCGCCCTGGTCACCGGGGCCCGCACCGGCATCGGCAAGGCGATCGCGGTCGGCCTCGCCCAGGCCGGGGCCGATCTCGTGGTGCTCGGGCACAGCCCGGACTTCGCCGAGGTCACGGCCGAGGCGCAGGCGGCAGGCGCCAGTGTCGAGACGTTGATCGTCGACCTCGCCGATCCCGACGCGGTCGAGCCGGCGCTGGCCGGGCTGCTGGCCCGGCGCGAGGTGGACGTGCTGGTCAACAACGCCGGCATCATCCACCGGCAGCCGGCGACCGACGTGTCGCTGGCGGACTGGCGGCGGATGCAGGCGGTGAACCTGGACTCGGTGTTCGCGCTGAGCCAGGCCGTCGGCCGGCAGATGACCGCCCGCGGCTCCGGCAAGATCATCACGGTCGCGTCGCTGCTGAGCTTCCAGGGCGGCATCAACGTCAGCGGCTACACCACCAGCAAGCACGCGGTGACCGGCCTGACCAAGGCGCTGGCCAACGAGTGGGCCCCGTACGGCGTGCAGGTCAACGCCATCGCGCCCGGCTACATCGCGACCAACAACACCGAGGCGCTGCGGGCCGACCCGGACCGTGAGCCGGCGATCCGCGGCCGCATCCCGGCCGGCCGGTGGGGCACGCCGGAGGACCTGGTCGGCGCGGCGGTGTTCCTGGCCGCCCCGGCCTCGGACTACGTCACCGGTCACGTGCTGGTCGTCGACGGCGGGTGGATGTCGCGTTGACCGAGGGCGCGGTCGAGAAGGCCCTCGCGGTGCTGGCGGCATTGGCCCAGCACGGCCGGATCAGCGAGCTGACCCGGGTCACCGGCTTCCCGAAGTCGACCGTGCACCGGGTGCTGCGCACGCTGGTGGACACCGGTTTCGCGGTGGCCACCGCCGACGGCGACTACCGCATCGGCCCCAAGGTGTTGGTGCTGGCCGGGAACGTGTTGCAGCCGGTGGATTCCGTCGAGCGGGCGCGCCCGGTGCTGGAGCGGTTGCAGGCCAGCACCGGGTGCGCCGTGCACTTCGCCATGCTGCTCGGCGACGAGCTGGTGTACGTGGACAAGGTGGAGGGCGGCAAGCCGTATCGGATGGCCTCCCGCATCGGCGGCCGGTTGCTGTTGCACTGCACGGCCATCGGCAAAGCGGTTTTGTCCACAAGGGACATGAACGGCCTGGAGCTGGTGGCTCGCACGCCCGGCACGATCACCGATCCGCAGCGGTTGCGGGCCCAGCTGGACCGGGTCCGGAGCTGTGGATTCGCCTTGGACGAGCAGGAGAACGAGCCTGGGGTGCGCTGCGTCGGCGCGGCCGTGCGCAATCACAACGGGACCGTGGTCGGCGGGCTGAGCGTGTCGACGCTGGCGTTGGAACACACGCTGCCGGAGCTGATCGCACTGGGACCGCGCGTGGTCGACGCCGCGCGCGAAGTCTCGCGGGCCTTGGGCTACACGCATTAGCCTCAACGGATGGCCGTGCACCAGCTGTCCCGGACCGACGCCCGGCGCATCGCCGTGCGGGCCCAGCTGCTCGGCCGGGACCGGCCGACCGACCTGCACGAGGTCGTGCGCGGGCTGACGCTGCTGCAGAACGACCCGACCAACGCGGTCGCGCCCAGCGCCGACCTGGTGGCGTGGAGCCGGCTCGGCTCCGCATACCGGCCGTCGGAGCTGGCCGAGGCGCTGGCCAAGCGGTCGCTGGTGGACCTGCGGCTGATGATCCGCCCGGCCGAGGACATCGCCCTGTACCGGGCCGAGATGGACGCGTGGCCGGGCGAGGGCCCCAGCTACCGTCAGCAGCAGCACAAGTGGTTGCACACCAACGAGATCTGCCGGCAGAACATCCTCAGCCGGCTCGATGTCGAGGGTCCGCTGCCGGCACGGGCGTTCGAGGACACCTGTGTGCAGCCGTGGAAGTCCAGCGGCTGGACCAACAACCGCAACGTCACGCAGATGCTGGAGTTCATGGTGCTCAACGGCGACGTCGCCGTGTCGGGCACCGACAAGGGCCGGCTGTGGGACCTGGCCGAGCGGATCTATCCCGATGTGCCGGCCGTGCCGTTGGACGAGGCCGTGCGGATCCGCAACGAGCGGCGGCTGAGGTCGTTGGGGATTGCCCGGGCCAAGGGGCCGGGCTGCCCGGTCGAGCCGATCGACGTGGGCGAGGTCGGCGAGCCGGCGGTCGTCGAGGGCGTGAAGGGGCAGTGGCGGGTCGATCCCGAGCAGCTGGGGCAGCGCTTCGCCGGGCGGACGGCGCTGTTGTCGCCGCTGGATCGGCTGGTCTACGACCGCAAGCGGATGGACGAGCTGTTCCAGTTCGACTACCAGCTCGAGATGTACAAGCCGGCGGCCAAGCGGCGCTGGGGCTATTGGGCGCTGCCGATCCTGTACGGGGACGAGCTCATCGGCAAGGTCGACGCCGCCGCCGACCGGAAGGCCGGGGTGCTGCGGATCAACGCCGTGCACGAGGACGAGCCGTTCACCAAGGCGATGACGGCGGCGGTGCGCAAGGAGATCAGGGATCTGGCCAAGTGGCTGGAGTTGGAGCTGCCGTAGCCCCAGGCGTTCGGAACGGACCATTCCTCAACTCGGAGTTTGGGAATGGTCCGTTCACATCTTCAGTAGGTCCGCCAGCTCCCCCAGCAACTTCAGCACCCTCTCCGCTTTCTCCTCACCCACCACCTGGGCGATCGTCTCGTCGGCCGGCCGCCCGGCCCGCCGCATGATCGCCCGGTGGGCGATGTCGGTGACGCTGAGCCGGGTGCGGCGGCGGTCGGCAGGGTCGGGCGCGGCGACGATCAGGCCCTGTTCCCGTAGCCGTGACACCGATGCCGACACGTGGCTCTGGGCGAAACCGGTACGGGCCTGGATCTCGGTGACGACGCTGCCCGGGTGCTTGAACACGTCCTCGATCACGGCGACCTCGCCGGGCGTGAGCGCGGTGTCGCCGGCGTCGGTGGTGACCTGGCGGGCCAGGTCGATGAGGTGCTTGCCCAGGCGGTGCAGCCGAACGCCGTCCATGGCTCGACAGATTACATCGTTGGCGATTCATCGGTACCGATGTAATCTGCCGGCATGGACGAGGTGAGCAAGACGGCGCTGGGCGTGGCCCGGGTGCGGGCGGCTGAGAGCGAACGCGCAGATCGGCTGTTCGACGACCCGTGGGCGGCGAAGTTCTGCGCGGCGGCGCCGGACCAGGTGCCGGGCGGCGAACGAACACCGCTTTCGCTGGCCTTCGCGTTCCACGCGATCATCCGCACCCGCTTCTACGACGACTACCTGCGCGAATCGGGCTGTCGCCAGGTCGTGCTGCTGGCCGCCGGTCTGGACAGCCGCGCCTACCGGCTGGACTGGCCGGCCGACACCGGCCTGTACGAGGTCGATCTGCCGAAGGTGTTGGCGTTCAAGGACGCCGTGCTGGGCGACGCCGAACCTCGTTGCGCCCGAACGGTTGTGCCGGCCGACCTCCGTGACGACTGGGCGACAGCCTTGCCGGACAGCGGTTTCGATCCGACACTGCCGACAGCCTGGTTGGCCGAGGGCCTGCTGATCTACCTGACGCCGACGGACGCCGACCAACTGCTGTCGACCGTCACGGAACTGTCCGCGCCGGGAAGCCGGATCGCCTTCGAGCGCGGTGACCGGGCCCACCAGGATCAGGCAGTGAATTCCCCGTCCATGCAACGGTATTCGGCACTGTGGAAGGGCGGCCTCGACCGGCCGGCGAGCCAATGGCTGGCCGAACACGGTTGGCGCGCAACGGAACATGACCTCGGTCCGGTCGCCGCGGCCTACGGCCGACCGATCCGCAAGGAGACCAGCAGCGGCTTCGTGACCGCTATCCGCGGTGCATCGACGTGATCATGGCTTCGATGGCGAAGCGCGGCTTCACGTTCTGCTGCAACGCATCCCGACAGGCCAGCACCGCCTCCAGCCGCCGCAGCGTGGACTCCGACGTCCACATCGAGGCGGCGTTGGTGATGTCGTTGGCCCGGTCGGGATGCATCAGCGGCACGTCCGCCCGCGACCGCGTGACCAGCACGTCCCGGTAGAAGCCCATCAGGTCGACCAGGGCCAGGTCCAGCGAGTCGCGCTGGGTCCGCGTGGCCCGCGACTTCTGCCGCTTCTCCAGCTCCTTCAACGCACCCGCGGCGCCGCGGGTGGCCGACGCGGTGCCCTTGCCGGTGCCGCCGGCGCCCATCGCGGTCTTCAACGCCTCGGTCTCGGCGGCGTTGCGGTCCTCGTTCGCGGCGACGGCATCGGCCTCGGCCGCCTTCACGAGCGCGTCGGCGCTGCTGAAGATGTCGCCGAAACGCCGCAGCCCCAACGGAATCGCCAGCACCGACTCGCGCCGCTGCCGGGCCTCCGGATCCGTGGCCAGCCGGCGCGCCCGGCCGATGTGGCCGCCGCAGACCGAGGCCGCCCACTGCGCGGTCGCCGGCTCGATGCCGTCACGGTGCTCCAGCACCTCGGCGATGGCCGCGGTGGCCGGCGTGCGCAGCCCGATGGCCCGGCAGCGCGACCGGATCGTCACGGAGATGTCGTCCGGGTGGTCGGACGGGGCGCAGAGCAGGAACACGGTCCGGTCCGGCGGCTCCTCCACCGCCTTGAGCAGCGCGTTGGCCGCGCCCTCGGTCAACCGGTCGGCGTCCTCGATGATCACGACCTGCCAGCGCCCGGTGGTCGGCCGCTTGGCCGAGACCTGGACCAGGGCCCGCATCTCGGCCACCGAGATGGACAGCCCCTCCGGCACCACCAGCCGCACGTCGGCGTGCGTGCCGTGCATGGTCGTGCGACAGGCCTGACACTCGCCGCAGCCGCGCGGGCCACCCGGGGCCTCGCACTGCAACGCGGCGGCGAAGGCACGGGCCGCCGTGGACCGGCCGGAACCCGGCGGGCCGGTGAACAGCCAGGCGTGGGTCATCGCGCCGGGCGTGGTCGGGCGGCCGGCGACCAGGTCGGCCGCGGCCTCGGCGGCGGTGCTGAGCACCTCGACCGCGTGCTCCTGGCCGACGACGTCGGCCCACACCGTCATGCCTGCACCTGCTCGGTCACCCTGACATGATGCCGCGCGGCCAGCTGCCGCTGCGCGAAGGCCCCAGCCAACGCCGCGATCACGGCCGCCACCACCAGCGATGTGCGCACGCCGACCAGGTCCACCAGCACCGGGGCCATCGTCGTCGCGGCGAACAGAACCACCTTGACCAGCGCCTGCACGAACGCGTTGACCCGGCCGCGCACCTCGTCCGGCACCTGCGCACCGATCATCGTCAGCCCGGTCACGAAGGCCACGCCCGCGCAGGCCCCCACCGCGCCGACGGCGGCCAGCGCGAACCACAGGTGCGGGGCGACCGCCACGGCCAGCAGCAGCGCACCGGCGGCCACGATGGCCACGCCGAACGGCAGTCGCAGCTTGGGCGTAGCCACCACGCCGATCACCAGACCGATGAACATGGCGATCACCAGCGTGCCAAAAGCGGCCTCGCCGCCGCGCAGCTCGGTGGCATACGGACGGGCGATGGCGATCACCGTGCCGCCCGCGGTCAGCGCACCGACGATGCCGATCACCAGGCCCCGCACCAGCCGGCTGCCTCGCACGTAGCGCAGGCCGTCGCGGGCCATCCCCGGCTCGCCGGTCGGCGGCGCGGTCCAGCGGCCGGACGCCTCGGGCAGCCGGGTCGCGATCACCAGCGCGGAGCTCAGGTACAGCAGGCCGTTGATCACCACGATGACGTGCACGTCGGAATGCGGGGCGATGGCGGTGATCACCGAGTACAGGCCGGCGCCGGTCAGCAAGGCCAGGCCGTAGGTCGTGACGAGGGTCAGCTGGCTGGCCGTCTGCACCTGGTCCGGTCGGTGCAGCAGGGTCGGCAGGGCCGAGTCCTTGGCCGGGATCCACAGCATCGAGCAGACGCCGACCAGGAAGTTCGCCGCCAGCAGCCACCACGTCGTACCCACGACGGCGATGGACAGGAACAGCCCGCAGCGGGCCAGGTCCGTGGCGATCATGACCTTGCGCCGGTCGAACCGGTCGGCCAGGTGCCCGGCCAGCGGGGCCAGCAGCAGCCCCGGCAGCAGCTGGGTGGCGACCACGCCGCTCAGCGCGAATTCACTCGATCCAGTGAGGGTCGCCAGCAGCGAGGACAGGCCGAGCAGCGACAGCCAGTCGCCCACGCAGCACAGGTACGCGGACGTCCAGAGCCGGCGGAACGCCGGGATGCCCATCACCTCGGCGATATGTCTCATCGCTGCATGCCCGCGACCACCACGACGGCAATGAGCGCGATGAAGAACAGCACCACCAAGCAGCCCACGCAGCCGGCCGCGCTGTTCCGGCGTTGCGCCTGCTGCGCTGCCGGCGCGGGCGGCAGGCCACCGGCGGCCTGGAGCCCGATGGTCGGGGCTGTCCGCGTGTGCTGAAGACCGGGGGCCGGCGGCAGCGGCGCCGGCTGCCTCGGCGGCGCGGCCCGGCGGGTCCGATCGCGAGCCAGCTCACGGCGGGCCGCCTCGCGCACCTTGTCCTGGTCCACGACCACCGGCGGCACCGGCGGCGGCACCACGGTGTCGGGAACATCGGCAAACGACTGGGCTGACAGCCCGGTCAGCGCATCCGGATACACCGGCAGCGGCGGCAACGCCTGCGTGCCGTCGGGCCCGAACTCGCCTGCCATACCCCCAGCGTAAACCGCCCACCCCAGCACCGGCCGCCACTGTCACATGCGCGTCATACTTGCCTCCAAGAGGCACATCCGGACCGCATGTGACAGTTCAGCCGGTGCTGGGTGGGGTCAGCTCTTGGTTTTGGCCGGGGCCTTCTTGGCGGCGGGCTTCTTGGCCACGGTCTTCTTCTCGGCCGCCGGCTTCTTCTCCGCCGCCGGCTTGCGGGTGGTCGTCCGCTTCGGCGCCGGGCCCTTGGCCCGCTTCTCCGCCAGCAGCTCGGCCGCCCGCTCGTCGGTCAGCTCCTCGACGCTGTCGCTCTTGCGCAGCGACGCGTTGAACTCGCCGTCGGTCACGTACGGGCCGAACCGGCCGTCCTTGACCACCATCGGCTTGCCGGAGACCGGGTCGTTGCCCATCTCCTTGAGCGGCGGCGCCGACGCGGCCGACTGGCGGCCGCGCTTCTTGGGCTCGGCGTAGATCTTCAGGGCCTCGTCCAGCGTGACCGTGAACAGCTGGTCCTCGGTGGCCAGCGACCGCGAGTCCGTGCCCTTCTTCAGGTACGGGCCGTAGCGGCCGTTCTGCGCGGTGATCTCCGCGCCGGTCTCCGGGTCCTTGCCGACCATGCGCGGCAGCGACAGCAGCTTGAGCGCGTCCTCGAGGGTCACCGTGTCCAGCGCCATGTCCTTGAACAGCGAGCCGGTCCGCGGCTTGGGCGCGGTGGCCTTCTTGCCGTTCGCGGGCTCGGGCTGCTCCGGCAGGATCTCGGTCACGTACGGGCCGAAGCGGCCGTCCTTGGCCACGATCTCGTGCCCGGTCACCGGGTCGTTGCCCAGCGAGCGGCCCTCCATCGGGGTGGCGAACAGCTTCTCCGCCACCTCCTGGGTCAGCTCGTCCGGCGGCATGCCGTCGGGCAGATTCGCCCGCTGCGACTCACCGTCGACCTCGCGCTCCAGGTACGGCCCGAACCGGCCGACGCGGACGACCACGGTGTGGCCGTTCTCGTCGGTGAACATCGGGATGGAGTTGACCTGGCGCGGGTCGATGCCCTCGACGCTGGCGTCGATCAGCTTCTTCAGGCCGCCACCGCGGCCGACCGAGCCGTCCGGGCCGATCTCGCCGCCGAAGTAGAAGCCGTTGAGCCAGTTGGTGCGGTGCTGGTCGCCGGCGGCGATCCGCTCCAGCTCGTCCTCCATGGCGGCGGTGAAGTCGTAGTCCACCAGTCGCTCGAAGTGCTGCTCGAGCAGGCCGATCACGGCGAACGCGACCCAGGACGGGATCAGCGCCGAGCCGCGCTTCCACACGTAGCCGCGGTCCTGGATGGTCTTGATGATCGTCGCGTACGTGGACGGCCGGCCGATCCCCAGCTCTTCCATCGTCTTGATCAGGCTGGCGTCGGTGTAGCGCGGCGGCGGGCTGGTGGTGTGCCCGTCCGGGCTCAGCTCGACCGCGGTGATCGCCTGGTCCTTGACCAGCTGCGGCAGCCGGCGCTCGGCGTCGTCGGCCTCGCCGCCGGCCTCGGAGTCGATCGACTCCACGTAGGCCTTGAGGAAGCCGGCGAAGGTGATCGTGCGGCCGGAGGCGGCGAACGTGCACTCCTCGCCGGAGGCGGCGGTGCCGGCGATCCGCACGCTCATCGTGGTGCCCCGGGCGTCGTTCATCTGCGACGCGATCGTGCGCTGCCAGATCAGCTCGTAGAGCCGGAACTCGTCGGCGGCCAGCTCCTTGGCCACCTCGCCGGGGGTGCGGAACACCTCGCCGGCGGGGCGGATGGCCTCGTGGGCCTCCTGCGCGTTCTTGACCTTGCGGGTGTACTGGCGCGGCTTGTCCGAGACGTACTGGGCCCCGTAGAGCTGGGTGGCCTGGGCCCGCGCGGCCGCCACCGCCGACTCCGACAGCGTGGTCGAGTCGGTACGCATGTAGGTGATGTAGCCGTTCTCGTACAGCCGCTGCGCGGTGCTCATCGTGCGGTCCGCGGAGAAGCGCAGCTTGCGGCTGGCTTCCTGCTGCAACGTGGACGTCATGAACGGCGCATAGGGTCGCCGCGTGTACGGCTTCTCCTCGACCGAGGTGACCTTGAGCGTGGCCTTGTCCAGGCCGGCGGCCAGCGCCCTGGCCTCGGCCTCGGCCAGCACCCGGACCTCGCCGGAGCCCTTGAGGCGGCCGTCCGGTCCGAAGTCGCGGCCGGTGGCCAGCCGCACGCCGTCCACCTGCACCATGCGGGCGGCGAACTGGCGGGGGTCGGCGTCCGGGCCGGCGTCCAGCTGCGCGCCGATGTCCCAGTACGAGGCGTTGACGAAGCTGATCCGCTCGCGCTCCCGCTGCACCACGATGCGGGTCGCCACCGACTGCACGCGGCCGGCCGAGAGCTTCGGCATGACCTTCTTCCACAGCACGGGGGAGACCTCGTAGCCGTAGAGGCGGTCCAGGATGCGCCGGGTCTCGTAGGCCTCGACCAGGTCGGTGTCCAGGTCACGGGGGTTGGCCGCGGCGGCGAGGATGGCCGGCTCGGTGATCTCGTGGAAGACCATCCGGCGGACCGGCACCTTGGGCTTGAGCGTCTCCAGCAGGTGCCACGCGATGGCCTCGCCCTCGCGGTCACCGTCTGTCGCGAGATAGAGCTCGTCGACGTCCTTGAGCAGCTCCTTGAGCTCGGTGACCGTCGCCTTCTTGTCCGGCGTGACGATGTAGACCGGCTCGAAGCCGTGCTCGATGTCGACGGCCAGGTTGGCCCAGGGCTCGCCCTTGTACTTGGCCGGGATCTCCGCCGCCTTGCGCGGCAGGTCGCGGATGTGCCCCTTCGAGGACTCCACCACGAAGTTGTTGCCCAGGTAGGAGGCGATTTTCCGGGCCTTGGCGGGCGACTCGACGATCACCAACCGACGGTGCCCGGACCCGTTGCCCCCGGCACCGTTCTTGTTCGCCTTTGTCGATCCAGCCACGCCGTCCCGCTCTCTTGTCTACCTGTGTCCCCAGCCCGCCACTATGCACCGTCGAACCCCGATGTCATCGTGCGCCGTGACGGACAGAGTGACATAACACAGCGCCGGCACCCATCAGGAGTAGTACCCCGACACCTTGTTGGAGGACAAACCCTGCCGAAACGGCCCGTTCCGGAGGATACCCTCCGAAACGGGCCGTGCCGGTTTCGTAAATCAGCCCACGCCGTTGGCGACGGTCTCCGCCGGCGCGTCGGCGATGGTCGTGCTGCGACGCTTCGACACCACGACCGCGGCGACGATGACGACGACCGCGACGACCGCGATGGAGATGCGGATCGCCGGCGGCTGGCCCGCGGCGCTCAGCCCCACGATGGCCGGCGCGATCAGCACCGACACCAGGTTCATGACCTTCATCAGGGGGTTGATGGCCGGGCCCGCGGTGTCCTTGAACGGGTCGCCGACGGTGTCGCCGATGACCGTCGCGGCGTGCGCGTCGGAGCCCTTGCCGCCGTGGTTGCCGTCCTCGACCAGCTTCTTGGCGTTGTCCCAGGCCCCACCGGAGTTGGCCAGGAACACCGCCATCAGCGTGCCGGTGGCGATCGCGCCGGCCAGGTAGCCGGCCAGCGGGCCCACGCCGAGGCCGAAGCCGACCGCGATCGGGGCCAGGATGGCCAGCAGGCCCGGGGTGGCCAGCTCACGCAGCGAGTCGCGGGTGCAGATGTCCACGACCTTGCCGTACTCCGGGCGGACGGTGCCGTCCATGATGCCCGGGTTGTCCTTGAACTGGCGGCGCACCTCGAACACGATCGCGCCGGCCGCCCGGGTCACCGCGTTGACGGCGAGTCCGGAGAACATGAACACGACGGCCGCGCCGATCATCAGGCCGACCAGCGTGCTCGGCGTGAACACCGCGAACGCCGCGTTGACGTTCGAGGCCAGCACGTCGAGACCGGCGCCGTTGACGTACGAGCCGAACAGGGCCGTCGCCGCGAGCACGGCGGTCGCGATCGCGATGCCCTTGGTGATCGCCTTGGTGGTGTTGCCGACCGCGTCGAGCTCGGTCAGGATCTTCGCGCCGTCCTCGCTGACCTCGCCGGACATCTCGGCGATGCCCTGCGCGTTGTCGGAGACCGGACCGAATGTGTCCATGGCGACGATGACGCCGACCGTGGTGAGCAGGCCGGTGCCGGCCAGCGCCACCGCGAACAGCGCCACCGCGACCGAGCCGGACAGCAGGAACGCGCCGTAGACCGCCGCGCCGATGACGATCGCGGTGTAGACGGCGGACTCGAAGCCGACCGAGATGCCGGACAGGATCACCGTGGCCGCGCCGGTCAGCGAGGTCTCGCCGACCGTCTTGACCGGCTTGTGCTCGGTGCCGGTGAAGTAGCCGGTCAGCCACAGGATGATGGCCGCGAGCACGATGCCGATGATCACGGCGACCGCCGCGATCAGGGCCGGGTTGCCGCCGTCGGTGATGCCGCCGGTGAGCTTGGCGAAGGTGCTCGGCAGGTAGGCGAAGGCGGCGATCGTGCACAGCACCGCGGAGATCACCGCGGAGATGTAGAACGAGCGGTTGATCGCCGACAGGCCGTTCTCGCCCGGACGGGCCCGGGTGATGTAGACGCCGATCACCGCGGTGAGCACGCCGATGGCCGGCACGATCAGCGGGAACAGCAGGCCCTGCGTGCCGAAGGCGAGCGAGCCGAGGATGAGCGCGGCGACCAGCATGACCGAGTAGGACTCGAACAGGTCGGCCGCCATGCCGGCGCAGTCACCCACGTTGTCGCCGACGTTGTCGGCGATGGTGGCGGCGTTGCGCGGGTCGTCCTCGGGGATGTTCTGCTCGACCTTGCCGACCAGGTCGGCGCCCACGTCCGCGGCCTTGGTGAAGATGCCGCCGCCGACACGCATGAACATGGCGAGCAGGGCGGCGCCGAAGCCGAAGCCCTCGAGCACCTTGGGCGCTTCGCCGGCGTAGGCCAGCACCACGATCGAGGCGCCGAGCAGGCCGAGGCCGACCGTGCTCATGCCGACCACACCGCCGGTGCGGAAAGCTACCCGCATCGCCTTCTCGCGGCCGCCGTCCGGCTCGTTTGCGGCCGCCGCCACGCGCAGGTTCGCGCGGGTCGACAGCCACATGCCGAGGTAGCCGATCGCGGCCGAGAAGACGGCGCCGATGATGAAGAAGACAGAGCGGCCGATTCGTTCGCCGATGCTGTCCGCGGGAAGGAAGAACAGCAGCACGAACACGATGACCACGAATATGGCCAAGGTGCGGAACTGCCGGTTGAGATAGGCCGCGGCGCCCTCCTGAACGGCCTTCGCGATGTCCTGCATCTTCGGGGTGCCCTGGCCCGCGGCCAGCACCTCCTTGCGCAGCACGAACGCGATGGCCAGGGCGATGATGGCGACCACAGCGACCACACCGACGATGGTGTAGTCCCCCCGGACAGCGTGAGGCCGTCCGCGAGTTTCTGGGACATCCGTCCTCCTGGTGACGTCATGCGTGTTACAGCCGTCAGCGCCAGGAGCCGGTGTCGTGCGTCGGCTCCGACGCAGCGTGTGCACCCTCACACTTGGGTGCGATGCCGGCGGAGTCTATTGGTCCGTCAACTCGGTCAGACGGCCAGTCCCGTTCCGTTCACAGTCCGTTATCTTCGGAGGGCGTCGTGAATCGATACAGCGACCGTCTGCGCCGCCTGTGGCGATGGAGCGGTCGACACCGACCGTGAACAACCGATCCGCCGGTCGAGTGGTGTCGCACCTGTGTGCGAAGCTCGGGGCTGTGGGCGGAACCGAGCGTGGTCGCGAGCTGCTGCGGCGCGTGCTGGCCGGAGTGCCGGCGGGCGAGTCGCCGCTGACGCACGTCACCGACCAGCCCGAGCGGGTCGGCCGGCACGCCGACTGGCCGGAATGGGCCGATCATGGGCTGGTCAGCGCGCTGCGCGCGGGCGGCGTCGAGCGGCCGTGGACCCATCAGGCGCGCGCCGCCGAACTGGCCTGGTCGGGAAAACATGTGGTGCTCGCCACAGGAACGGCGTCCGGGAAGTCGCTCGGGTACCAGCTGCCGGTGTTGAGCCGTCTGGCTGAAGATCCTCGGGCGACCGCGTTGTACCTGGCTCCGACCAAGGCGCTGGGCGCCGATCAGCTCCGGTCGGTGCGGTCGTTGGGGGCCGACGACGTGCGCCCGGCGTCGTTCGACGGCGACACCCCCATGGTCGAGCGGGACTGGGTCCGGGCGCACTCCCGCTGGATCTTCACCAACCCCGACATGCTGCACCGGGGCGTGCTGCCCAACCACGCCCGCTGGTCCACGTTCTTCCGCCGGCTGACCTACGTCGTCGTCGACGAGTGCCACTCCTACCGGGGCGTCTTCGGCTCCCATGTCGCGCTGCTGATGCGCCGACTCCGTCGCGTCGCCGCCAAGTACGGCGCCTCCCCCGTCTTCGTGCTGGCGTCGGCCACCGTCGCCGACCCCGCCGGCTCGGCCGAGCGGCTCTGCGGGCTGTCGTTCGAGGCCATCGACGAGGACTCCTCACCACGTGGTGAGCGAACCGTCGCACTGTGGGAGCCGCCGCTGCTCGAGGAGCTCGCCGGCGAGAACGGCGCCCCCATCCGGCGGGCCGCCGGCACCGAGGCCGCGCGGATCCTCGCCGACCTCGTCATCGAGCAGGCCCGCACGCTCGCCTTCGTCCGCTCCCGCCGCGGCGCCGAGCTCACCGCCCTGGCCGCTCGCCGGATCCTCGCCGACGCCGACGACGACCTTCCCGGCCGCGTCGCCGCCTACCGCGCCGGCTTCCTGCCCGAGGAGCGTCGGGCTTTGGAACGCTCCTTGGCCGACGGCCGCCTTCTCGGCGTCGCCACCACCAACGCCCTCGAACTCGGCGTCGACATCGCCGGTCTCGACGCCGTCGTCGTCGCCGGCTATCCCGGCACCCTCGCCTCGTTCTGGCAGCAGGCCGGCCGCGCCGGCCGCACCGGCGACGGCTCCCTCGTGGTCTTCGTCGCCCGCGACGATCCGCTCGACACCTATCTCGTGCACCATCCCGCCGCCGTGCTCGACAAACCCGTCGAGGCCACCGTGCTCGACCCCGTCAACCCTTACGTCCTCGCCCCGCAGCTCGCCTGCGCCGCTTCCGAGCTCCCCCTCACCCCCGACTGCCTCATCACGCTCGGCGGCCCCGTCGCCCGGCAGATCGTCGACGACCTCGTGCAGGACGGTCTCCTCCGGCGGCGCCCCACCGGTTGGTACTGGACCTCTCGCGACCGTCCCCACGCCGGCGTCGACATCCGCGGCTCCGGCGGCGAGCAGATCGCCGTCGTCGAGGGCGATTCCGGTCGGATGCTCGGCACCGTCGACCCCGGCTCCGCCACCTGGCAGGTCCATCCCGGCGCCCTCTACCTGCACCAGGGCATCTCGTACGTCGTCGACGCCCTGTCCTTGGAGGACGGCCTCGCCCTCGTCCATGCCGAGGACCCCGAGTGGACCACCCAGCCCCGCAACGTCGTCGACATCTCCGTCGTCCGCACCGCGCAGCGGGACCGCTTCGACGGCGTAGACCTGTGCCTCGGCGAGGTTGACGTCACTTCGCAGGTGGTCGGCTACCTGCGCAAACTCCCTTCCGGTCGGGTCATCGACCAGATCCCCCTCGACCTCCCCGAGCAGACCCTGCGCACCCGCGCCGTCTGGTACACCGTCAGCCAGGATTTGTTGGAGGCCGCCGGCATTTCCCTCCCCGCGTCCCCGGCGCCCTCCACGCCGCCGAGCACGCCGCCATCGGCCTGCTCCCCCTGTTCGCCACTTGCGACCGTTGGGACATCGGCGGTGTCTCCACCGCCATGCACGCCGACACCGGCGAGGCCACCGTCTTCGTGCACGACGGCCACCCCGGCGGCGCCGGCTTCGCCGACCGCGGCCACGCGTCACTTATCCCGTGGCTCACCGCCACCCGTGAGGCCATCGCCTCTTGCGAGTGCCTGATGGGCTGCCCCTCCTGCGTCCAGTCCCCCAAGTGCGGCAACGGAAACGAGCCCTTGGACAAGGAAGGCGCGGTCGCCGTCCTCACCGCCGTCCTGAACGCCATCACCCCCAAGTAGCCCCGAGTGAGAGCGCTCTCACCGCCTGACTGTCGACACGCCTTGGGGTCCGGGGCGAAGCCCCGGCGTGGGGGCGTGGGGGCCGGGCCCCCACACAGCACTCCGAACCAACGAGGCGAGCGCTCGCGCGAGCATCGCTCTCCCATTGGTGAGGCGTCCGGGGCGAAGCCCCGGCGTGGGGGCGTGGGGGCCGGGCCCCCACACAGCACCGCGAGCGACCCGGTCCGCGCTTTCCGCGGACACACGTCCGCGGAGCGAGCGAACGCGCCGGGGGCGCCAGTCTGGAGCTGGCGCGCGCCCGGCGCATTCGTTACTACCGAACACCGCACATCGCCTGCGACCGCGTTGTGTGAGCGACCGTCGAGGGTGGTGTGCCGACCGTGTCGCGCTCGCGGACACCAGGGAGGCGGAGGTGTCCGGCGCGGCGGTCGCCCTCGGGGGCCGGCGGGTGTGGCCCCGGTCCCGGTCGCTACCGGGAGGCGATCTTTCGGTGCTGGTGTTCGGCTGTGCACCTGTCCCGTGTCCGCCTCGCCCTGGAACGGGAACGGCGAGCGGACGGTCGGGCAGGGTTGGTGCGATGGCTGCGTCGGGCCCCGCGCTCGGGGTAGTCGCGGGAGGACGTCACGGGTCCCGACGCAGCCGGCAGGGCGATCAGAAGGAGTCGGCCGCCACGAGGCGCGGGGCGGAGGTGCCCAGCAGCTCGACGTGGTGATCCGGTCGGGTGGCCTCGACGAGGGCCTCCTGCACGACCTGGGAATCCGGCAGCGACCAACCACAGACCTCGGGCTTCACCCTCCAGTGCACGACACCGTGCTGGAAGGGCGTGGGCGGCAAGGGAATCCAGCTGTCGAGGCCGTGCAGCACGACATCGCCGCGTCCGGCGAGTTCGGCCGACAGCTCCTGGCCCGAGTTCACCAGGAACATCCACTTGCCGGCAGGGGTAGCGGCGATCGGCACCGGCACGCCGGTCGTGCGCAGCACACCGGCCACGCGACGGCCCAGCTCGGCGTCCACCTCGATGGCGTCCACCACATGACCGGTGGCGACCAGCAGGCTGTACCGACGACCGGTCCACCATGCGGCGACCTGCTCCGGCTTGGTGCCGATGCGGTCGACCCAGTCACGGTGCACCGGCACCGGGCCGGTCTGCTCGACGCCGTCCCTGCCCGCCCACTGCGAGCCCGTCGGATAGGTACCCGGCAACACCGGCCATCCGCGCCACGCGAGGCCCATCGCCTCAGCACGCAGCTCGATGCGGAACGCGCCGCGCCAGCTATCCGACCAATCCATCTTCTGTCGCCTCCTTGACTGTCAGGCACCGTGTCGGCGCCCACAACACACTCAACGGCACCGGGCGCGGACTCCGTAACCCCGTGTCGACGACTGGTAGCTGACGGACTGCGAGTGAGGTGTCGAACAGCGATGGGCTGAACGGTGGACGGCAGCCCATCCCGCGACGAGGAGCGGCGGCGAAGAGTGACGACACGCGGCCGACCGGGTGTGACACCACTCACCGCCGCTGAGCGACCGCTCGTCGTGTCATTGCCGGTCAACGACCGTCGGGCACTTCAGCCGGACCTGCACGGGCATGGGCGTTGGCCGTGCCGGACAACGCCGCCCATCCCGGCGGCCGAGCGGTCACCGACACGTACGCCTCCCGTTCGACGACGCGACAAGCGGTCGTCGTGACTGACATCCGCTCGGCGACCTGCCGGGCCCGCTCGCAGGCGTGGTCGCTGCCGGCGGCCAGTTGGCCGGCCGCGGCGAGCGCCGCGAGGTCGGCCGCAGCGGCGACCCGGTGCCGGGTCAGCACCGCGCCACCGATCTGGAGACCGAGCACCACGAGCATCATCAGCACCACGACCATCCCGGCCACCAACACCGTCGCCGAGCCCCGCTCGCCTCGTATCCGATCACTCCACGGACCGCGGCCGCACCCGGCCGGCGCATCCCGAGCGCGGGCCTGGGTGTTCCTCATCCACTCACCTCCGGTTCGAGCACTGCGCAGGCCGTTCCCGACGGCCGTATGCCCAACAGCAACGGCACAGGCTCGGCCGTGACCGTCACGCTGACCTCGTCGCCGTCGACCTTGATCGACAATTCGGCGCCGTTCGGGCCGAGTTGCCGTAGGGCCTGTTCGCCACGGGCCCGATCGCCTCGGGCGACCAGCCGGGCGATCTCGGCGGCAGCGTCGATGGCCCGGAGGCCGGCGACCACGGCGCCGATCGCCGAGATCCCCACCGTGAGCATCACGACAAAGGCGCAGAGGGCGATGGCGGCCTCGACGGTGACCGAACCGCGCTCAGAGCGGAACCGAGAGGGCACGGTCGATCAGCCCCTCGATGGCGACACGCACGGCGTCGCTGGTCACGATCAGATACAGCGTGCCCGCAAGGGCCGCGAGGGTGAGCATGAGCAGCACCAACTCGACGCTCACCGCGCCGTCGTCGGAAGCGAGCAGTGCACGGATCCGGCACACCAGGCCTCTCATTCCTACTCCTTGTCCATGGTCACCAGCTGATGAGCACTCGATCGGCCAGTCCCACCACCACGGGCACGACGCCCAGGCAGAGGAAGGCCGGCAGGAAACACAGTGCGAGCGGTCCGGCGATCAACACCCCTGCACGCTGGGCCCGGGCCTCGGCCGTGTCGGCCGACGCCGCCCGGATGCGCCGGGCCAGCCCGTCCGCGACCTCGGCGAGCGCGGTACCGGAGTGCGCACTCCGGCGAGCACTCCTCGCCAACGCCGCCGTGGTCGGCTCAGCCAGCGCCGGGGCCCAGGCCTGCACCGGGTCTGAACCCAACGCCAGCAGTTCGGCCGTCCGGCACAACACCTCGGCGCACTCCGGTGGCGCGTCAGCGGCCACCGCCCGGATTGCCGTCGGCACGGGCAGCCCGGCACGCAGGCACGCGGCGAGCAGATCCCACGTGGCCGCCAGACGTAATGGATCCGGCGGCGGCGGTCCGCGCCGCATCGTCCTGCGGCACCAGAGGAAGATCGCCGCCGACACCACCAGCGCGGGCATCCAGCCGAACACCATCGCTGCCAGCACCCCGCCGGCAAGCCCGGTCAAGGCCGGCAGCCACGCCGGCGGTATTCGAGGGCCGTGCCGCCTGACCGTCGTCGGCGGGCCGAACACCATGGCCAGCCGAACGCGAGCCGTGATCGGTCCGGGCAGCACCAGCAGCGCAAGAGAAAGAAGGAGAGCCGACGCCGCGTACCCGAGCATGGGCGTGGTCATGGCATCACCACGTGGTCGGTCAGCTTGGCACTCCACACCACGCCGGCGCAGATGAGCAGGGCACCGACGACGAGCAGCACCTGTCCGACGACCGTATCGGCGAGCACGTGCAACGGCCGGGCATCGACGGCCTCGCCGAGCAGTACGCCGAGCTCGGGCAACGCCGCCAGCACCGCCGCGCTGACTCTCGGGCCGGCCATCCGGGCGTGGACCTGCCGGCCGAACTGCAATCGTTGATCGAGATCCCGGCGCACGGAATCGAGCACCTCGGCCAGCGGCAGCCCATGTCTGGTGGCGAGCCGCCACGCACGGCCAACCTGGCTGAGCACGACGGCCAGCGACGGCTCGGCCGTAGCGCTGCGAACCAACGCCCGATCGACGTCACCGCCCAGCCGTGCTGTGTTGGCAACTGTGCTCATTGCCTTGGCCGCCAAGGGGTCGGCATCGATGGCAGCGCGCTCGGCCGCTGTCGCGGGATGAGCACCAACGCGCAGCTCGGCAACCATGGCCCCGAGCGCGCCGACCATGCCCTCCGCGGCTTGGGTCCGCTGTCGAAGACCGCGACGCGAATGCCACCGACGCCAACACGTCGTGCACAGCACCGCGTTGGCCACCGCACCGCCCGGGCCGAGTAGGCACCACCCCAACGCCGCGCCGACCACAGCCAGCACTCCAGTGGTCGGCCGCGGCATGCGCCATCGACGCCGGGCCGGTCGTGCGGCCGGCAGGAGCGCCCGCAACCGACGTGGCGCATGCCTTACCGGCCAGACCAGAACGGCGGCAGCAAGCAGTGCGACGGAGAGGCTCAGCACGAGCCCCTCCCTGCCACGAATGGACGCGGCCGGCCGACCGAGCGCGGGAGTGCGTGAGGGGGTGCTGGCGGAGTGGGCGGAAGGGGTGGCGTAGGCGGGAAAGCGATGCTCAGCATGGGAAACCCCGGTCGGTGAGGAGGGTGGCGAGTAGGGGCCAAGCCTCGGTGGGGTGGCCGGACCGCCAAGCTGGGAGGACTACGACCTCGGCGGCCTCACGGGTGAGGACGCCGATCTCGACGAGGCGGCGGACGCCGCCAGGGGAACGCTTGAGGTGGAGGACGACGTGGATGGCGGCGGCCAGCTGGCTGTGGAGGGCGGGGCGGGAGATACCGCCGAGGGAGGCGAGGGCCTCCATGCGGGCGGGGACCTCGGAAGGGGAATTGGCGTGGAGGGTGCAAGCGCCGCCGTCGTGGCCGGTATTGAGGGCGGCGAGAAGCTCGCAGACTTCGGCGCCGCGTACCTCGCCGACGATGATGCGATCGGGGCGCATGCGGAGGGCCTGGCGTACCAGTTCACGGGAGGTGACCTCGCCGGCGCCCTCGACGTTGGGTGGCCGGGAGACCAGACGAATGACCTGGGGATGGTCGGGGTGGAGCTCGCCGGCGTCCTCGATGCAGATGACACGCTCGCACGCGGGCACCCGGCCGAGTAGAGCGGCGAGCAGGGTTGTCTTGCCGGAGCCGGTGGCGCCGGTGATCAAGAAGGCGAGGCGGGCTCGGACGATGCGGACCAGAAGCTCCTCGGTGGCCTCGTCGAACGTGCCCAGCTCGCGTAGGGCGGCGAGGTCGTGGCCGGCGGGGCGTAGGACACGCAGCGACAGGCTGGTGCCGTCGGCGGCGATGGGCGGCAGCATGGCGTGCAAGCGAATGCCCTCGGGTAGCCAGGCATCGACGAAGGGCTGGGCGTCGTCGAGCCGTCGGCCGGCGACGAGGGCCAAGCGCTGAGCCAGCTGTCGCACGGCGTCGTCGTCGCGAAAGGTGATCGGGGTGAGGCGAACGCCGTCGGGCCCGTCGATCCACACCCGGTCCGGCCCGGTGACGAGCACGTCGCTCACGCCGGGATCGCTCAACAGCGGCGCGAGCGGCCCGGTGCCGGAGAACTCCTGTCGTAGCTCGCGAACGGCGCCGAGGGTGTCCAGATCGCTGGCCACACCGCCGGTTTCGGCCCGGAAGGCGTCGGCCATCTCGGCGTCGGTGACGCCGCGGCCGATGGTGGCGAGGCGTTCTCGCACGCGGTCGACAAGGTCACGCCGCATCGGGCACCCCGCACAGGACCTCGACGGCCAGATCGGCGGCGTCGGCCAGCGGTCCACGCGGTCGAGCCGGCGGCCGGCCCGCCTCGAGCGACATGGCCAGACCCGGTTCGGCCGGCATGCCGGTCAGCAGGTTCAGGCCGACGGTGCTGGCGACCTCGTCGGCCCGCAGTCCGCCGGGCGCCGGCCCGCGCACCACGAGCTGGGCCTCCCGCCCTTCCTCGATGAACCGCTCGACCAGGCGACGCGCCGCCGCACAGGCCCGCAACTCGGCCGGCATGACCACGACGATCAGGTCGGCCCGGTCCAGGACGACGCCGGACGGTTCGGTCCGATGTCGCGGCAGGTCGCAAACGACCAGTTCGCCGCTGCGCTTGGCCGAGCTGACCACGGTGGCCACGGCCTGCGGATCGAGATCGACGTTGCCGCGGTCGCAGGACAGGATGGTCAGGCGGGACTGGCCTCGCTGGCTGCCGGGCAACGCGGTGTGCAGCGAGGATGCGGCGACACGTCCGGCGCTGAGCTTGAGTTCGGGCCAGCGCAATCCGTCCATCCGCTCGGCTCCGAGCACGAGATCGAGCCCGCCGGCCATCGGATCGCAGTCGACGAGCAGAACGCGGCGACCTCGCCGCAACGCCGCATAACCGACCGCGGCGGCGAACACGGAAGCACCGGCACCGCCGCGACCGCCGATCACGGCCATGATGCGCCCGGTGTCCTTGGCCGGACCTTCGACGGCATCGGCGATTGCCCCGGCCAGCCAGTCTTCCCCGTCCGGCAGGCCGACCACGCGTTCCGCACCGACGGCGACGGCGTGCTCGAACAGCCGTGGCGGAGGTGGACCGGCGGCCAACACCACCACGCCTGGTCTGCGGGGCAGGCCGGCCTCGCCGCAGCTCTGCGCGGCCTGTTCGTCCAGCAACACCATCGGCGCGTGCGCCCAGCCGGCCCGCATGGCGGCCACGTCGGCCACGCGTTCCACGTCGCAGCCGGCGGCCGCGGCGACTTTGAGCAGGTCGTCGAGCAGGTCGTCGTTGTCGACCAGGGCCAGCGGCCGTGCTCGGTCCACGTTCTCCCCGTCCTCGTCCGGCGGCGAACGGACGTGCGCCGCGGGACCAGACTCGCCCGGGCGGCGGTGGCCGCGGGGCGGTCGGAGATCCACATGTGGACAACTCGGGGGTTGTGGACAACTCGGCCGATGTTGATCTCTGACGCCGAAGGTTGTCAGACCCGGTGGCCATACTGGAGCCGGGCGATACCCGGGCACCTGACCGTAGATATGGGACGACCCCCGTCAGGGGGAGGGACGGGGGCCGCCTAGGTTCAGTCCCGGGGGTTGGACTGAACACGTCCGGATCTGTGGCCGGACCTCTCTACTGTATCCCCCCGAAGGCCTCTCGCGCCTCCCATCCCCGCAACAGACACGCCATATTTTCGTGACGACACCTATGCTGGCGCCGTGGATCCCAGCACCGGCGCTCGTGTGGCGGCCTTTTTCGACCTGGACAAGACCGTCATCGCGAAGTCGAGCCTGCTGGCCTTCAGCCGGCCCTTCTTCCAGGAGGGTCTGATCAACCGCCGAGCCGTGCTCAAGAGCGCGTATGCGCAGTTCGTGTTCATGCAGTCGGGTGCGGACGCGGACCAGATCGAGCGGATGCGCCAGCACATCACGGCGCTGTGCGCGGGCTGGGATGTCGGCCAGGTGCGGGCCATCGTCGAGGAGACATTGCACGACATCGTGGACCCGCTGGTCTACAAGGAAGCCACCCAGCTGATCGCCGACCACCGTGCCGCAGGTCACGACGTGGTGGTGGTCTCAGCCTCCGGCCAGGAGATCGTCGCGCCGATCGCGGACATGCTCGGCGCCACGCAGAGCCTGGCCACCCGCATGGTGGTCGCCGACGGCCGCTACACCGGCGAGGTCGACTTCTACTGCTACGCCGACAACAAGGCCGTCGCGATCAAGCAGTTGGCCGCGACCAACGGCTACGACCTGGCCCGGTGCCACGCCTACTCCGACTCCGCGACCGACGAGCCGATGCTGGCCGTGGTCGGCCACCCGACGGCGGTGAATCCGGACCGGGGGCTGCGCAAGGTCGCCGCCCAGCAGGGCTGGCCGGTGCTGACCTTCTCCGATCCGGTGTCGCTGCGGGCCCGCATCCCGACGCCGTCCGGCACCGCCGTGGCGGTCACCGCGGTGAGCTTGGGCGCGGTCGCGGCCGCCGGCGTGGCCTGGTACGGCATTCGCCGCCGCCGTCGGGCCTGAACTCCACCCGAAGAGGGCATCGGCGCAGGTCATGATCTGTGCGGTCGTCCTGATCGGTCACGCAAAGCCACTTGACCGGTGCACCCGACCGTGCCCTTGCTGTGGCCGCCGTCACCCACTACAAAGGAGATGCGGACATCGAGTCGGCCAGGGACGGAGCGGAGGAGAAGCCCCGTCCACCCCGAAAGATCTCCGTGCGCGAACCTCGGGCACCCACGCACAGCACGCCGCGGGAGGCATGTCGTCTGGGGGCTGCGTACCGGGACGCCGGACGCCGAGCACCCCACCTATACGACACTAGTTGCACGCTTGGTAACCCGATCAGTTCGCGCTGAAGACGAGCGACTCCCCAGCCTCATCGAGGCTGGGGAGTCGCTGTGTCCGGGGAAAGACTGGGCCGATCCAGCGAGGATCGTTGACCGGCCGACCGTGACGTCAGTAACTTGCCGATTGATCTGCATAGTCGGTGAGAAGGTCACGGGAGGACGCCGTGCGCAGGACACTCGTCGCCTTACTGGCAGGCTTGGCCGCGATGGCCACCGCAGCCCCGGGCGCCGCCGACGCCCAACCCGACCAGGTCAGCGCCGCGCTGCACGGCATGACCCTGGCCGAGAAGGTCGGCCAGCTGTTCATGACCTACGGCTACGGCCCGACCGCGGACACGGTGGATGCCCGCAACCAGACGGAGTTCGGCGTCGACACGCCGGCCCAGCTGGTGCAGAAGTACCACCTGGGCGGCGTCATCTACTTCGCGTGGTCGGACAACGTGCAGAACCCGACCCAGATCGCCGGGCTGTCCAACGGCCTACAGAAGGCGGCCATCTCCTCCGGCGCGCACATCCCGCTGCTGATCTCCACCGACCAGGAAGAAGGCCTGGTCACGAGGATCGGTGCGCCGGCGACCACCTTCCCCGGCAGCATGGCCTTGGGCGCCAGCCGAAGCACCGCCAACGCCGAGCAGGCAGCCACCATCACGGGCCGTGAGCTGCGGGCCATGGGCATCAACATGAACAACGCGCCGGATTCCGACGTGAACGTGAACCCGGCCAACCCGGTGATCGGCGTGCGGTCCTTCGGCTCGGACCCGACCCTGGTCTCGAACATGGTGTCCGCGCAGGTCAAGGGCTATCAGCAGAGTGTGGCCACGACGGCAAAGCACTTCCCCGGGCACGGCGACGCGGCCACCGACAGCCACACCGGGCTGCCGGTCATCGACCACGACAAGGCCACCTGGGAGCAGATCGACGCGCCGCCGTTCCGGGCCGCCATCAAGGCCGGCACGGACGTGATCATGAGTGCGCACATCGTGTTTCCGAAGATCGACCCGTCCGGCGATCCGTCGACGCTGTCGCCGACCGTGCTCACCGGCATGCTGCGCGACGAGCTCGGATACCGCGGCATGGTGATCACCGACTCGCTGCAGATGGCCGGCGTCCGGCAGAAGTACACCGACGCCGAGATCCCGGTGAAGGCGTTGCAGGCCGGCGCGGACATGCTGCTGATGCCGCAGAACGTCGGCACCGCCGTCAATGCGGTGATCAACGCCGTGCGGACGGGGCAGCTGTCGGAGCGGCGGATCGACCAGAGCGTGGCCCGCATCCTGGCCGTGAAGTTGCGACGGGGCGTGCTGTTCAACCCGTTCACCGACGTCAACGCCGTGGCCAAGAAGGTCGGCACGACAACGAGTCTGGCCACCGCGCAGCGCATCACCGACTCGACGGTCACCGTGCTGAGCAATGGCGGCACGCTGCCGCTGAAGGCGAAGTCCGTGCTGGTCACGGGGTGGGGCGTGACGACGACCCAGACGCTGGCCGATGCCCTGACCGCCCAAGGGATTCCGGCCAGCAAGACCGCCACCGACTATGACGCGATCGTGGTGACGACCAACGGCGCCGCGGCGGATCCGGCGCAGCAGCAACGGGTTCGCGATCTGGTCGCGACCGGCAAGCCGGTGATCGCCGTCGGCGTCGGCAATCCGTACGACCCGGGCGCGATTCCCGAGGCCCACACATGGATCGACACCTACTCGTACACCGCGGTGTCGATGCGATCGCTGGCCCGGGTGATCGCCGGCGCGGTCGCGCCGCAGGGCAAGCTGCCCGTGGACATCCCGAACTCGTACTCCTTCGGCACGGGACTGACCTGGTGAGCCTGTCCCGCCGGGGTTTCCTCGCCGCGTCGGCGCTGACCGCGGCCGTACCGGCCGTGCCGGCACTGCCGGAACAAAAACGCCTCAACGGCGCGGACATTCTCGCCGCCGAGGGCTACAAGCGATTGCGCGGCCGCAAGGTCGGCGTGCTCACGAACCCGACCGGCGTGCTGGCCGATCTCACGCATCTGGTCGACGACATGGTGGCCAACCAGGTCCGCCCGGTCGCCGTTTTCGGGCCGGAGCACGGCTTCCGCGGCACCGCCCAGGCCGGCGGATCCGAGGGTGACTACACGGATCCGCGGACCGGGATTCCGGTCTACGACGCGTACAACGTCACCGTCGACAAGCTGGCGGCCATGTACCGCAAGGCCGGCGTGGACACCGTGGTGTTCGACATCGCCAACGTCGGCGCGCGGTTCTACACCTATACCTGGACGATGTTCATCGCCATGGAGGCGGCCGCCGCGACCGGGGCGTCGTTCATGGTGCTGGACCGGCCGAATCCCATCGGCGGCCAGGCGTACGGGCCGCAGCTGGACCCGAAGTTCGCCACCCTCGTCGGGTTGAAGCCGATCGTGCAGCAGCCCGGCATGACCGTCGGCGAGCTGGCCCGGCTGTTCGACGCCGAGTTCCTGACGACCCGGCTGAGCCGCCTGGAGATCGTCAAATGCACGGGATGGCGGCGAAACGACCTGTTCAGCGGGCAGTGGGTGCCGCCGAGCCCGAACATGCCGACCGCCGACACGGCACTGCTCTATCCCGGCACCTGTCTGTTCGAGGGCACGCTGCTGTCCGAGGGCCGCGGCACGTGCCGGCCGTTCGAGACGATCGGCGCCCCCGGCATCGACTGGCATTGGGCTGAGCGACTGAACTCGCTGGGGCTGCCCGGGATCGAGTTCCGCGAGGCCTACTTCGTGCCGACGTTCAGCAAGTTCGTCAACCAGACGTGTGGCGGCGTGCAGGCGCACCTGACCGACCGGCCGCGCGTCGACGCCATCCGCACCGCCGTCTCGATGATCGTGACGGCCCGCGAGTTGTACCCGAAAGTGTTCGGTTGGCGGCCGGACAACTGGGTCGACAACCTCAGCGGCTCGGCGCGTCTGCGCAGCATGGTGGACGCGGGCGCCGGTGTCGACGACGTCGTGGGCGCATGGGCGGCCGAGCTCGCCGCCTTCCGCCGAGATCGCATCCGGTATCTGCTGTACAGATGAGGTGGCCATGCGGATTCGTGCCCTCGCCCTGCCGGCCGTGCTCGTGCTGGCGTTCGCCGTGACCGCGAGCGCGGATGCCGGGCCGAACTCGGCCCGCTTCGACCGGCCCTACCCGGGCTTCGCGCCGGCCGGCACGGTCCTGCGCGCCGGTTCGCCGGCCCAGGCCGGGCTCAACGCGGCCCCGATCGACGCGTTCAACAGGCAGCTCGCCGCGTGGGTCCCGTCGATCTATCCCGGCGCCACGGCGTTGTTGGCGCACAACGGTGTTGTCGTCGACCGCACGGCGACCGGCGAGGCCGTGAAGTTCCAGGACGCGACCACTCAGCTGCCGCCGGATCAGCAGGTGCCGGCCCGAACCGACACCATCTACGACCTCGCGTCACTGTCCAAGCTGTTCACGTCGATCGTGGCCGTGCAGCAGCTGGAGGCCGGCCGGATCGCGCTGGACACGCCAGTCGCGCACTACCTGCCCGAGTTCGCCACCAACGGCAAGGCCGACATCACCATCGAGCAGCTGCTGACCCACACCTCCGGACTGATCCCCGACCCGATTCCGTCGCTGTGGGCCGGCTATCCGGACATCCCGTCGCGGGAGAAGGCGATCCTGGACACGACGCCATCGGCCGCGCCGGGCACCCAGTACGTGTACTCCGACCTGAACATGCTGACCATGCAGCTGGTGTTGCAGCAGGTCACCGGCAAGAAGCTGGACGAGCTCGTGCGTACGGGCATCACCGAGCCGCTGCACATGGTCGACACCGGCTACAACCCGCCGGCGTCCAAGCTGAGCCGGATCGCCGCGACGGAGTACGAGGTCTCCCCGCCGCGAGGCATGGTGCGCGGGTCCGTGCACGACGAGAACGCGTGGGCGATGGGCGGTGTCGCCGGGCACGCCGGCGTCTTCTCCACGGCCGATGACCTGGCCGTATTGGCCCAGGCCATCCTCAACGGCGGCGTGTACCGCGGGCACCGGATCCTCAGCGAGCACGGCGTGCACCTGATGCAGGTCAACTTCAACCAGAAGTTCCCCGACGACTCGCACGGGCTGGGCTTCGAGCTGGACCAGATCTGGTACATGGGCGGCCTGTCCGGCCCGGACACCATGGGGCACACCGGGTTCACCGGCACGTCGCTGGTGATCGACCCGCGGTCGCGCTCGTTCGCCATCCTGCTGACCAACCGTGTGCACCCGACCCGCAACACGCCCAGCACCAACGGCGCCCGTCGTGCGGCGGCGCAGGCATTGGCGCAGGCCATGTCCGTACAGGCGCCGGACGGCGGCCGGTCGTGGTTCTCCGGGCAGGGCGGCGGGTCGACCAGCACGTTGACCACCGGGACGCTGCACGGGTCGGTGCGGGTGTCGTTCGAGGCTTTCGTCAACACCGAGACGACGGATCTGCTGACGTTGGAGGCCAGCACGGACGGCGGCACCACCTGGACCGCCGTGCCGCTCACGGTGCGTGGTCGCAGCGGCCCCCAGATGTCCCCCCAGATGTCACTGTCGGGACAGTCCAGCCGGTCCTGGCAGCAGGTTCGGGCACAGGTGTCGAATCCGTCGAACGATCTGATGCTGCGGTGGCGTTACACAACCGACCCCTCATACGAAGGAAGGGGCGTGAACGTGGCCGACATCGAGCTGAGCTGCGGCCGCACCACGTTCACACCGGTCGGTTGGCAGCTGACGTAACCGCAGGTCAGGGGCCATTATGTTGACCGAAACAGTTACTGTTAGTAAGTTTCCCACGTGGCACCCGCCAAGTCAGCCAGTGAGATCAGCGAGGCGAGCCCGCTGGTCCGGATCCGTTCGCTGCTGCCCGGTCTGGCCCGCGCCGAGCAGCGCGTGGCCAAGGTCGTGCTCGACAACCCCCAGGTCGTCGCGCACCGCAGCATCACAGAGGTCGCCGAGGCGGCCGGCACGAGCGAGACCACGGTGACCCGGTTCTGCAAGGCGATCGGCGTCGGGGGCTACCCCGAGTTGCGCATCGCCCTTGCCGCCGACACCGCGCGGACCGCCGCCCGCATCGACCGCGACCTGGGCAGCGACATCGCGCCCACCGACGACCTGTCGCAGGTGGTCGGCAAGGTCGCGTTTGCCGATGCGCGTGCCGTCGAAGAGACGGCCGACCAGCTGGAGATCCCGACCTTGAGCGCCGTCGTGGACGCCGTCGCCAGTGCCGGACGGGTCGACGTGTACGGGGTCGGCGCAAGCGCTTTCGTCGCCGCCGACCTCCAGCAGAAGCTGCACCGCATAGGGCGTGTCAGCTTCGCGTGGAGCGACACCCACATCATGCTGACCTCCGCCGCCGTGCTGTCCGAGGGCGACGTCGCCTTCGGCATCTCGCACACCGGCGCGACCGCCGACACCGTCGAAGCGCTTCGGGTGGCGCGGGAGCGCGGCGCCACCACCGTGGCTCTCACAAACTTCCCTCGGTCGCCCATCTCAGAGGTCGCTGACCACGTGCTGACCACCGCCGCGCGGGAGACCACCTTCCGCTCCGGTGCGATGGCCAGCCGGATCGCCCAGCTCACCGTCATCGACTGCCTGTTCATCGGCGTCGCGCAGAAACACCTCGACAGCGCGCGTAACGCGTTGGAGTCCACCTACGAGGCTGTGGGCGGACATCGACTCGGTCCGCGTCCCGACGGCCGCCGGAAGGCACGGGAGACAGGTAAATGACGTTGCCGCAGCCACGTGAGTCGATCGTGCGAGTCGATTCCCCCACCGAGCAGCGCAACCCCGCGACCGAGGGGATTGACAGACTGCCCACGGTGGACGTGCTGCGGATGATCAACAGCGAGGACCGCCTGGTGCCCGGCGCCGTCGCCGACGTGCTGCCGCAGGTCGCGCGGGCCGTCGACCACGCCGTCGCCACCCTGCGGTCCGGCGGTCGCGTGCACTACGTCGGCGCCGGCACGTCCGGGCGGTTGGCCACGCTCGACGCCGCCGAGCTCATGCCCACGTTCAACACCCCCGCCGACTGGTTCGTCGCCCACCACGCCGGCGGCGCCACCGCGCTGCGGGTGGCCGTCGAGAACGCCGAGGACGACTTCGACGCCGGCGCCGCCGAGATCCGTGACGCCGCTCGGCCCACCGACGTCGTCTTCGGGATCACCGCTTCCGGCCGCACCCCGTTCGTGCTCGGCGCGCTGGCCGCCGGCAACGAGGTCGGCGCGCGGACCGTGCTCCTGTCCGCCAACCCCGGCGCTGTCCCGTCCGTGCCCCTCGACGTCCTCATCGCCGTCAGCACCGGTCCCGAGGTCATCGCCGGGTCCACGCGGATGAAGGCCGGCACCGCCCAGAAGCTCGTGCTCAACGCCTTCTCCACGGCCGTGATGATCAAGCTTGGGCGTACCTACTCCAACCTCATGGTCAGCATGCGGGCGACCAACGCCAAGCTGCGCGGCCGGACCCTGCGGATCCTGCGCGAGGCCACCGGTCTGGACGAGGCGGAGTGCACCGCTGCGCTGCTTGAGGCCGACGGGGATTTGAAGGTGGCGCTGGTGCGCCTGTTGGCCGGCATCGACTCCGTACAGGCGGCCGAGGCTTTGACTGCCACCGGCGGTCACGTCAGGAATGCGCTGGTGGCATTGGGAGCTGCGGCGAGCTGATGACCGGCGCAGTTCGGCTGGCGCGACGGATCCGCCGCGCCAGCGAGTATGCGCAGGCCACGGCGGCCGTGATCATGCACAGGGGCGTCATCACGCTCAGCGACAGGTCGCTGAAGCTCGAGGGTTGGCTCGACGGCGACGCTCCCTGGAACAGACCTACGCAGCTGGTAATGGCGAACACCAGGAGCAGTACGACAATCACGGCGATCCGAAGCGGAGCCGTCCACTTCGCTGGCCGCGGCAACACATCCTCCAGCACAACCCAGCGCCCGCCCTTTACCCGCCAGAGCACACCGAACCCACCGATGAGCAGGAACATCACGGTGGCACCGATCGCCATGCCGAGATCCGTTGCGCCAGTCGCGCCGGGTCTCGGAACGCCCCAGGCATAGCCGACAAAACAGCCCACCGCGGTGTCGAAGCAGAAGACCAACACGATCGCGGCGGCGAGCGGAAGATAGACCTGGGCGACCGCGCCGATCGGCGCGAGGTTGAGGGGTGGTTTCACCGGCGCGAAGCGGATCGTGTCGGGATCCTCGAAACGCCGGACCGGCTCCGGCTGTGGCCACACGACAACCGGCTCCGGCCCTGGTTGCGCGACCGGCACGACCGGCTCAGACACGACGGCCTCGGGCTCTGGCTCCGGAGGTGGCGGCGGCGGCAAGAACCGGCGCAGCTGCAGGGATCCACTGGTGTCGCCGGACCGCATCTTCGGGTGCGGCAGCTTCCGGCGGGCCATTGCGGCGAGCAGCGATCGGAACAGCTCGGCGACCGTGAGCGGTTCCTCGGGCAGCGGGGAACCGGTGCGCAGCAAGGTGATCAGCTCGCCGGTGAAGGCGGTGTGCCGCTCGCCGGGCAGGGAGTGCGACACGGAGTTCCGCGGCGACGAAGTGATCACCGTCGTGCCCGTGACCTCGATCTGCCTGGTGTCCACGACCGGAGCGGACATGGTGCCCAACGCCATCCCGGAGAAGCAGCAGTCGAGGATCAGCAGCTTGGTCCGTGCGGGACTGTCGACAACAGCCCGACGCACCCACTCGAACGGCACGCAGGTGTCGAGCGGCGAGTCGTTGTTGCTCTGCCGCACGGTCAGGTACAGCTCTTCCTCGTCACCGACGCGGATGCCGTGACCGGCGTAGTAGACGAGCAACAGGTCCTGCGCCTGCGCGGCGGCGGTACGCAGACGACTGATCAGGCTGGATGGCGAGTCAGGGCTGTCCACCATGACGCACTGCCCCCAGCCCAGAATGCCGACCTCGTCATCGGTCAGCGCGGAGCGAAGGTCGACAAGATTGTTGCCGACCGCCGGCAACAGTGGCAATTGTTGGAAGTCGCTCGTGCCGATCAGCACCGCACGCGACAGTTCACGCCGCGGAAGCAAGGTCGATCACTCACCATCCGAGAGAAAGGCCCGCAGGTCACCGAGTACGACGGAGGCGTCCGCCGCAGAACCACACTTCAATTCGATTTCGGCGCCGCGGGCGTTACGGGCCTTGAGGACCACGGCGGACGCGTGGCGGCGCTGGCCGAGCCAGCCGAACACCGACTTGACCAGCTGCCCGGCGGTGGCGCTGGTCAGCACCACGACCACGGAGTCGAGCACACCGCCCATCTCCCCCGCGGCGATCGGGCGGTCGGCCAGCGACACCCGGCCGCGCAGGTCGTCCTCGTCACGCAGCCACCTGGCCAGGCTTCGCAATTCCTGTTCATCGCCGGTGATGGCGACACTTCCGGTGGGCATGCCACGACTCCCGTGATCAATTCGCACGACCGAGGAAGTCACAAGTCTAGCCAGCCGCCCATCCGACCGAACACCGCACCGGAAAACGAAATGGACAAGAAAATACGCACAATCACCCGAACGAGCTACACATTAGGGTGTAACGAATTCACTGCCCCACAGAGTCGGCGATGCTGCGGGCTTCGCTGGCGCCGGCCTCCAAGGCGGAGCAGCTGAACAGGAGCCACGCGGTGACGCCGTCGGGGGTGCCGGCGGAAAAGCCCTCCAACGTCGACCGGTACTCAGCCGAGCGGCGGAGGTAGGCGACCTCGGGCACGGCGAGGCCCTTGGTGTCGAGGCCGGTACCGATCATCGTCAGACGCGCGGCGGCGCGGGCGATGAGGCCGCTGACGGGGCCGAAGGGGGCAAGGGACAAGAGCTCGCCGTGGACGACGGCGACCAGCACGGGGGCGGGAACGGAACTGCCGCCGGCGATCAACGAGGCGAGCATCTCCAGCCGGGGACCGGCGGCAGAAGGCCGTCCCAAAGCGGAAGAGTCGACGAGGTCGGCGGCGGCCAGGACGTGCAGACGGGCCAACGCCTGGAGAGGGGCCTTCTGCCACGTCGACAGCAGAGGGCCGATGGCCTCGGCGACCCGGAGGGATCCGGCCAACAACGGGTCGGACACGGACCCGTCCGACGGAATCTCGGCGGCGCCGCCGTCGAGAACGGCGGAGGCCCGGGCCGCCCGGACGGAAGCCTCGGCGGCGGTGGTGGGCCAGCCCCGACGGTTGGCGGGATGGCGGTGGACCTCGGCAACGGCGTCGCGAGCGGCCTCGACGGCCGCGGCGACACCGGGCAGATCCAACAGTGGCGCCAGCGGGTCGTTCACAGCCGGCGACCCTACCCGGCCGATATGGTCTAGACCTTACGGCACTGGTACGGGAGTCCCCGTAGCACTAGGTTCAGCACCACTACCGCAGGCGATTTCCAGGAGGCCACGCACCATGACAGAGCCGTCCGCGTTGGACAACCTGCTCACCGAGAGCAGGTCGTTCCCGCCCAGCGAGGAGTTCGCAGCCCAGGCCAACGCGACCGCCGCGCTGCAGCAGGAGGCGGACGCCGACCGCGAGGCCTTCTGGGCCAAGCAGGCCGAGCGCCTGAGCTGGGCGACCAAGTGGGACCAGGTCCTGGACTGGTCCGGCGCGCCGTTCGCGAAGTGGTTCGTCGGCGGCAAGCTGAACGTGGCCTACAACTGCGTCGACCGCCACGTCGAGTCGGGTCACGGCGACCAGGTGGCGATCCACTGGGTCGGCGAGCCGGGCGACACCCGCACGATCACCTACGCGGACCTCAAGCGCGAGGTCTCCAAGACGGCCAACGCCTTGCTGTCGCTGGGCCTTGAGGCCGGTGACCGGGTGGCCATCTACATGCCGATGGTGCCCGAGGCGATCTTCTCGATGCTGGCCTGCGCCCGCCTCGGCCTGGTGCACAGCGTGGTGTTCGGCGGCTTCTCGGCCGAGGCGCTGCGCTCCCGTATCGAGGACGCCGCGGCCAAGCTGGTGATCACCACCGACGGCCAGTACCGCCGCGGCAACCCGGTGTCGCTCAAGGCGGCGGTGGACGAGGCCGTCGAGAAGACGCCGACCATCGGCAACGTGCTGGTGGTCCGTCGCACCGGCGGCCAGGTCGACTGGGTCGACGGCCGCGACCTGTGGTGGCACGACGTGGTGGACGCCCAGTCCGAGAACCACACGCCGGAGGCGTTCGACGCCGAGCACCCGCTGTTCATCCTGTACACCTCGGGCACGACGGGCCGGCCGAAGGGCATCCTGCACACCTCGGGCGGCTACCTCACCCAGGCGTCCTACACGCACTACAACGTCTTCGACCTCAAGCCGGACACCGACGTCTACTGGTGCACGGCCGACATCGGCTGGGTCACCGGCCACAGCTACATCGTGTACGGCCCACTGTCCAACCGGGCCACGCAGATCGTCTACGAGGGCACGCCGAACACTCCGCACGAGGGCCGGCACTGGGAAGTCATCCAGCAGTACAAGGTGTCGATCTACTACACCGCGCCCACGCTGATCCGCACCTTCATGAAGTGGGGCGAGGACATCCCGGCCCGCTACGACCTGTCCTCGCTGCGGGTGCTCGGCAGCGTCGGCGAGCCGATCAACCCCGAGGCCTGGATCTGGTACCGGGAGCACATCGGCGCCGGCAAGACGCCGGTGGTGGACACGTGGTGGCAGACCGAGACCGGCGCGATCATGGTCGCCCCGCTGCCCGGCGTCACGGTGGCCAAGCCGGGCTCGGCGATGGGCCCGCTGCCGGGCATCGGCGCGAAGGTCGTCGACGACACCGGCAAGGAGGTCGGCAAGGGTGGCGGCGGCTACCTCGTGCTGGACAAGCCGTGGCCGTCGATGCTGCGCGGGGTCTGGGGCGACGAGCAGCGCTACCGCGAGACCTACTGGGCCCGCTTCGCCGACCAGGGCTACTACTTCGCCGGCGACGGCGCGAAGTACGACGAGGACGGCGCGATCTGGCTGCTGGGCCGGGTCGACGACGTGATGCTGGTGTCGGGCCACAACATCTCCACCACCGAGGTGGAGTCGGCGCTCGTCTCGCACAACCGGGTGGCCGAGGCGGCGGTGGTCGGCGCGACCGATCCGACCACCGGCCAGGGCATCGTGGCGTTCGTGATCCTCCGTGGCATCAAGGAGGACGAGGACGGCACCGCGCTGGTCAAGGAGCTGCGCGAGCACGTGGCCAAGGAGATCGGCCCGATCGCCAAGCCGCGCCAGGTGATGGTGGTGGCCGAGCTGCCCAAGACCCGCTCGGGCAAGATCATGCGCCGGCTGCTGCGCGACGTGGCGGAGAACCGCCAGATCGGCGACGTGACGACGCTGGCCGACTCGACGGTGATGGACCTGATCTCGTCGGGCCTGAACTCGGGCAAGGGCGAGGACTGACCACCGGCCCGAAGGCGGCCCGTGCGGGCCGCCTTCGGGTCAGTTGTGGTCGACCACCTTCGACGTGACGGAGCTGTACGACAACACCGTCCCGGTGTGCACGCCGTCGAAGTCCTGCATCGCCACTTCGCGCTCGCCGATGAACTGCCCGGTCGCCGGGTCGATGATCAGCTGGGTCTCGACGTTCTTGGTGTCGCCACCGGGATATCCGGCCCGCAGCCCCAGCGCGACGCCCTTCTTGCCGTCCAGGTTCGCCACCTGGTCGACGACCTCGAGCCCCTTGATGTACGTCAGCGCCCGGTACAGCCGCGCCCGGAACTCGGTCGGCATCAGGCCGCTGGCCAGCCCGGCCCCGGCCGCTTCGAGCAGGCGCTCGTCGGTGCCGGCGAAGTCGGGGCGCTGCTCACGCTCGAGGGCGTCGTAGAGCTGCTTGGGATCGGCCGGCAGGCCGGCCAGGTACTTGGGCGTCGGGCTGCCCAGGTTCGCCGCGGCTTCCGGACCACCGGGGTAGTGGTAGAAGTCGCCGCCGTCGGCCACCGTGGTGCCGTCCCAGGCCTTTCGCCACTCGGCCAGGTTGGCGCGGGCCTTCGCCTCGTCCCCGTAGAGCATCTTCGGATCGGGGCTGACGGTCACCACCCGCTTCCACGACTTGCTGCGGTCGGCCGGGATCCAGATGTCGGTCCGCACCTCAGCCAGGTACGCGTAGTCGGCCGGCCAGGTCGACTCGTACGGGCCGCCGGTCCACTGGTCCCTCTGCACGAGCAGGTACTGGCCGGCGCCGACGACCGGGTCCGGCGCGGAGCCGATGGTCACGTCGGCGGCCTTGTTCAGCACGGGGGCCGCCGATACGTACGGCGCCGGGGAATCGGGCGAGCCGGGCATGACGGCGATGCCGATCACCGTGGCCACGGCCGCAGCCGCGCCGATGAGCAGGGCGCGGCGTCGCCGTAGCGGCACCACGTTGTCCGCGGTCGCGGCAAGCACCCGCGCGCGGGTGGCCTGGAAGGACGCCTCGCTCATCTGCGGGGCGTCGGAACGCACAGCGCCGACGGCTGCGTCGACGCGGTCGTCGTCGAGTTCAGACATCACGGCTGTCCTCCAGGTGCTTGCGAACGTTCGTACGGGCGCGGTGCAGGCGGGTGCGCACGGTGGCAACAGCGACGCCTAGCGCCTCGGCCACCTCGGTCGGCGTCAACGAGGCCCACGCGACCAGCAGCAGCACCTCCCGCTCCTCGCTGCGCAGCTGGGCGACGGCCTCGGCGGCGCGGCCGGCGAGCACCTCGGCGTCGGCCGCGGTCGCGACGCGCTCACCGAGGTCGTCGTCGCTACGCCGGTGCCCGATCCAGTTGGACCACGCCCGGCCCCACGCGCGCAGCCGCCGCTCCTCGCCGCGCAGGTGACGCCGCATCAGGTTGGTGGCGATGCCGTACAGCCACGCCTTGGCCCCGGCGCGCGCCGGGTCGAAGGTGGCGCGCTGCTGCCACGCGGCGAGGAACGTCTCGGCGACCAGGTCGTCGGCGGCCTCGGGGCCAACGCGGCGGGACAGGTAGTGGAACAGCAGCCGGGCGTGGGTGTCGTACAGCGCGACCAGGTCCGATTCGCTCCCCAGTCGGTCCACGCCCGGCCCTCCTGTCAGCGCCGGTGGCACGGTCTGAGTCAACATGCCACCTGATTGCCCGCAGCGCCGGACGGCGTTCCGGGCGCACCGCACAGCGCACCTCAGGGGGTGCATGGCACGATGACCACCGTGACAGGCCCAGGACACACCCCGAACGGCCACGGCGCCGGTCTGCCCCCGGTGCCCTCGATCCCGCTGACCGAGGAGACGGCCCGCGACGTGGCCGGCGAGCAGTCGGTCGGCGGTCTGATCAAGGCCGTGATGACCCAGGTCTCGGTGCTGCTGCGGGCCGAGATCGAGCTGGCCAAGCTGGAGCTCAAGGCCGAGGCCAAAAAGGTCGTCAGCGGCAGCGTGTTCTTCATCGCCGCGCTGACGATCCTGATGTTCAGCCTGTTCTTCCTGTTCTTCGCGATCGCCGAGCTGCTGGCCGACTTGGGCCTCTACCGCTCGGCCGCGTTCGGCATCGTGTGGGGCGTGATGCTCATCGGCGCCGGTGTGCTCGGTTTCCTCGGCTACCGCAAGGTGCGCAAGCTGCGCGCGCCGCAGCGGACCATCGAGACGATCAAGGACACGGCCGCCGCGCTGAGCCACCCCGGCGAGCACTCGTAACACCGCCGCGCCATCGGACCATCTCGGCCAACGGCATCCGGCTGCACGTCGCCGAGGCCGGTAGCGGTCCGCTCACGCTGATGCTGCATGGGTTCCCGGAGTTCTGGTGGACCTGGCGGCACCAGCTGCCGGTGCTCGCCGCGCACGGCCGCCACGCCGTAGCCGTGGACCTGAGGGGCTACGGCAAGTCGGACAAGACGCCGCGCGGCTACGACGGCTGGACGCTGGCCGGCGACGTCGCCGGGCTGATCAAGGCCCTCGGCGCGCGCAGGGCCCATCTCGTCGGGCACGGCTGGGGCGGCGTGCTGGCGTGGACGACCGCGGCCCTGCATCCCCGGCTGGTCGAATCCGTCACGACGATCTCCGCGCCACACCCGTTGGAGATCCCGCTGCGCACCCTCCTCAAGGCCCAACCGCCGTTCTGGCCGGAGCGAAAGCTGGCAGCCGACGACGCCGCCGTGGTCGAGCGCCTGCTGCGCGCGTGGACCGGTCCGCAGTGGACGGCCGATCCCGAGGTGCTGCGCCGCGCCCGTGAGGCGATGCTGATCCGGGGCGTCCCGCACAGCAGCATGGAGTACTTCCGCTGGGCCTTCCGCTCCCGGCTACGAGGCGACGGCCGCGAGTTCAAGAAAGCCGTCAGCCGCCCGCTGGAGGCGCCGGTGCTGCGCCTGCGCGGCGAGCACGACGCCCGCACCTCTCCGGCCACCCGCTTCACGCCGTACGAGGTGATCGACGGCGCCGGGCACTTCCCGCAGTGGGAGCGCCCCGACGCCGTCACCGCGCTGCTACTCGGCGCAGGAGCCGGTTGACACCGGCCGGAACAGCGACCGCGCCTGCTGCACCACCTTGCTGACCTCGGCCGTGGTCAACGCGAAACCGGTCTCCGGGTCGTCCACCGCCGCGCCGAACACGACCCCGATGACCTGGCCGTTCGGGTTGATCAGCGGGCCGCCGGAGTTGCCGCTCTTCACGATCGACCGGATCGTGTAGACGTCACGGGTGACCTTCTGGGTGCCGTAGATGTCCGGCCCGTTGAGCTGGATGCGCTGCCGGACCCGGGCCGCCCGCGCGGTGTACGGGCCGTCCAGCGGGTAGCCGAGCACGATCGCGTCCTGGCCCGAGGTGTAGTCCTGCTGGCTGAACTGAAGCGGCTGGGCGTCCAGGCCGGGCACGGACAGCACCGCGACGTCGGCCTCCGGGTCGTAGTAGACGACGTGCGCGGTGAGCTGGCCGCGGCCGACCTCCACCACCTCGTCGTCGGTGCCGGCGACCACATGGGCGTTGGTCATCACACGCTCGGGCGCGATCACGAAACCGCTGCCCTCCAGGGCCCGTGAGCAGGACGGCGCCCGCCCGCGCACCTTGAGCACGCTGGACTCCACCGACTTCACGACCTGGCTGTTCTGCAGGGCCGTGTCGGGCGGGTCGACATCGGTGATCGGGGTCCGGGTGAACGGACCGGTCGCGGTGAGCAGGCCCGAGCTGAGCAGCTTGCTCACGTCGTTGGGCAGCTGCTCGGCCTCGGCCGGCATCAGGTTGTTGACGGTGCCCAGCACCACCGAGCCGCGGATGGCCGAGGCCAGGCCGGGCACCGGCACCGAGGTCAGCGGCAGCGCGAACACCCAGGCCACCACGAAGACCACCGCGCACTGCACGACCGCGCCCAGGGTGTGGTCCACGCCGGTGAACGGGCCGAGCCGGATGTGCTGGCGGATGGACCGGCCGAGCCACACGCCTAAGGTCTCGCCCAGCGCGACCAGCAGCACCAGCGCGCCCATCCAGACCGCGATCCGGGTGACGTTGCTGTTGAAGTTGGCCATGATCATCGGCGTCACGATCAGGCCGAGCACGGTGCCGCCGAGCACGCCGACGGTCGCCGGCAGAGTGGTGATCAGGCCGTGCCGGGCCCCGGAGATCGCGGCGATCACGGCCAGCAGGACCACAACCAGGTCGACCCAGTTCACGCCTGCACCTCCGCGTTCGCCGCCCGCAGCGACTCGTCCAGATCACGCACGTCG
Source organism: Kutzneria chonburiensis (assembly GCF_028622115.1). NCBI lineage: Bacteria > Bacillati > Actinomycetota > Actinomycetes > Pseudonocardiales > Pseudonocardiaceae > Kutzneria > Kutzneria chonburiensis. The sequence continues at coordinate 7,690,037 of NZ_CP097263.1, read as the reverse complement.
GCCGAGTTCCACGGGCGCTCCCAGCCGGCCAGCCGGAGCAGCCCGTCGAGCAGGCCGGCGGTGAAGCCCCACACCAGCATGCCCGGTGCGGCGAAGGCCGGTCCGCTGAATCCGGAGGGATGCCGCACCCGGAACCGGTTGGCCGGGTCGGTCAGGTGCGCGATCGGCACCCGCGCCACCGCGGCCGTCTCGGCCGGGTCGATCACACGGACCGGTGACGGCCGCTCCCAGAGGGCCAGCACGGGCGTGACCATGAAGCCGGAGACCGGCACGAACAGGTCGGGCAGCAGCGCGACCGGACGGACGCCGTCGGCCAGCACACCGGCCTCTTCCTCGGCCTCGCGCAGCGCGGTGTCGACCGGGCCGCGGTCGGTGTCGTCGGCGCTGCCGCCGGGGAAGGCGACCTGGCCGGGATGGGAGTTGAGCGTGTCGGCGCGGCGGGTCAGCAGCACGTCGGGACCGTCGTCACCGTCACCGAGCAGCATCAGCACCGAGGCCGGCCGGGTCGGCAGGCCGTTCGGCGGGCGCACCCTGGTCAGCGCGGACGCGTCCAGGTCGGCGGTGGCGGCGACCAGGCCGGCCAGCCAGTCGGGCACGTCCGCCGGGTCCACCAGGGGGCCAGGACTCATCCGGTGACTCTCCCGTCCGCATACTGCCGTACCACCTGTTCCACCTGGTCCGCCGACTCGAAGAAGGGCACCGCGGTGATCCTCTTCGCGGTGCCGTCCGCTGCAACTACGTGGTTGACAGGGAAGACGTTCGGCCGACCCAGTGCGTTGGCCACCACCGCGTTCGGATCCCACACCGAGGGCAGCTTGACCTTGAGCGAGCCGAGCAGATCCAGGCCGCCGGCCTGGTCGCTGTTGGCCGGGATCTCGACGAGCAGGACCGGGATCGCCCCAGGTCGAGCCGCATATTCCTGGAGCACGGGCAGCTCGGTCTTGCACGGCTCGCACCACGGCTCCCAGAAGTTGACCAGCATCGGCCCGCCGCCGAGGGTGATCTCCGAGCCGTCGGACATACAGGTGACCTTCAAACCGGCCAAGGGGCCCTTACCGGATTGCCGCGGTTCATGTGACTGCGGACAGCCGGGCAGGGCGGCGGTCTTCCGCAATGCGCCCAGGTCGGGCGTGGGGACGACGGCGTGGGTGGGCGCCTGGCCACGCGGCCACACGGCGACCGCGGTGGCCACCGCGAGCACCACCGCCACCAGCACCCAGCGCCACCGAACGCTCATTTCGCGGCGCCGGCCTTCTTCTTGCCGGCCCTGACCTGCTCGGCGAAGGCCACCAGGTGCGGCGCCTCGTCCCCCTTGACCAGCTTCCCGGCCACCGCCGGGTCGGTCGGGCCGTCGCCGAAGGACGGGCAGTCCGGGGCCAGGAAGCAGGCCCCGCAGGCCGGCTTGCGGGCGTGGCAGACGCGGCGGCCGTGGAAGATCGTCCAGTGCGAGAGCATCGTCCAGTCCTTGCGCGGGACGAGCTCCCCGATGGCGTGCTCGACCTTGACCGGGTCGGTCTCCTCGGTCCAGCCCCAGCGCCGGACCAGCCGGCCGAAGTGGGTGTCGACGGTGATGCCGGGCACGTCGAAGGCCTCGCCGAGCACCACGTTGGCCGTCTTGCGGCCGATGCCCGGCAGCCGGACCAGCTCCTCAAGGGTGCCGGGCACCTCGCCGCCGTGCTTGTCCACCAGCGCGGCGCCGAGGCCCATGATCGAGGTGGCCTTGTTCCGGAAGAAACCGGTCGGCCTGATCATCTCCTCCAGCTCGACCCGGTTCGCCCCGGCGTAGTCGGCCGCGGTCGGGTATTTGTGGAACAGGGCAGGCGTGACCTCGTTGACCCGCTTGTCGGTGCACTGGGCCGACAGGATCACGGCGACCGTGAGGTCCAATGCCGTGCCGAAGTCGAGTTCGCAGTGCGCGTCGGGGTACCCCTGCGCCAACGCGCGGGTCATCCGCCGCACCCGGCGGACGAGGCTGAGGTTGTTCGCGGCGGCGGTCGCTGGCACCTACCCAGCGTACGGACCCCGACCGACAGGTCCGACACGCCGGGGTGACCCCCGATGCGCGCGACCGAACGGCCATGAGAGAGGATGAAGGCATCATGACTGCCTGGTTGGTGCTCGTCGTACCACTTCTGATCATGTTCTTCGCGCTCTTCATGGAGCGCGTGGAAGCTCGCCTGCGCCATGTTGCCGTGCAGGAGAACGAGGTCGAGGAATTCCTGGAGCAGGCCCGGCCGGACGAGGTCAGGGCGCTGTACGGGCACGGCATCGGCCGGGCGCTGGAGCTGTTCCGTCTGCGTAGGCTGGGCGGACGCGCCGCGAGGCTGCGTCCCCGGCGGACCAGGGGCAACGGGTCCTAGACTGACACGCTAGTGATCGGCGGCACCGGCCGCCGCGTCTCGAAGGAGGGACGAGGTGGACGAGACCCTGGCCCGCGCGGGCATCTTCCAGGGTGTGGAACCGTCGGCGGCAGAGGCTCTGCTCGTCACGCTGGAACCGATCGACTTCCCGCGGGGACACGTGATCTTCGCGGAGGGCGAGCCCGGCGACCGGCTCTACATCATCCACAGCGGCAAGGTGAAGATCGGCCGCAAGTCGCCGGACGGCCGCGAGAACCTGCTCAACATCATGGGCCCGTCCGACATGTTCGGCGAGTTGTCGATCTTCGACCCGGGCCCGCGCACGTCGACCGCGACCACCGTGACCGAGGTTCGCGCGCTCTCGATGGGTCGGCCTGAGCTGCGGGAATGGATCAGCAAGCGGCCCGAGATCGCCGAGCAGCTGCTGCGGGTGCTGGCCCGTAGGCTGCGCCGGACGAACAACATGCTGGCCGACCTGATCTTCACCGACGTGCCCGGCCGGGTGGCCAAGGCGCTACTCCAGTTCGCGCGCCAGTTCGGCAGCCAGGAGGCCGGCCTGCTGAGGGTCACTCACGACCTGACGCAGGAGGAGATCGCCCAGTACGTCGGCGCCTCCCGCGAGACCGTGAACAAGGCCCTGGCCGACTTCGCGCACCGCGGCTGGCTGCGGCTCGAAGGCAAGAGCGTCTTGATCCTCGACCCGGAGCGCCTGGCTCGACGCGCCCGCTAGGGATTCAAACGCCCGAAAGGCCCCTGTCCGATCTTCGGACGGGGGCCTTTCGGCCGTCCGACCAGGCAGTCTTTCCGTACCCAACGGCCACATTTCAGGATCGCCGATCGGCGACGAACCCCGAGAACGACGAAAGGCCGGCGGTGGCCCCCGACGCCACTAGCCGGCCTTTCGTGTTGCGCGGGCCATCCCCCGACGGGCCGCGCACCCCGTCCCCTCTGATGTCAGGCCCCGAACCCGACACCTGAGGAGGTTGTGCCTGGTCACTGTGACATGGAACTGCCTGCCACGGACAACCGGATTCACCCTCAAGGACTCCAAATTGGGTCTTTACGTTGCGTGCGTTCACCCACTCATCGCAACGCCGTGACTACATCGTGACTTAGGACTCCACTCTGGTACGGCGGTACCAGACTCTGGCATACTGGTACGCATGTCCCAGTCCGCGTCCCTTTCCGACTACCGCACCGCACTGACCACGCCCGGCGCCAAGCTGCCGGTGCTCGCCTCCGCACTGGCCCGGCTGCCGGTCGCGATGATCGGCCTGGCCCTGCTGCTGTACGTGCAGCGCGCCACCGACTCGTTCGCCATCGCCGGCCTGACCTCGGCGGCGGCGCTGATCGGTGTCTCGGTGGGCTCGGTGGTGCAGGGCCGGATCATGGACCGGGTCGGCCCGACCCGGCCGATGTGCGTCATCGCCGGCCTCACGCTGGCCTTCGTCGGCGGCGAGGTCTGGGCGGTGGAGACCCACCAGGCCGAGTGGCTGATGGTCCTGCTGGCCTTCGGCATCGGCCTGACCGAGATGTCCGTCGGCTCGGCCTCCCGTTCGCTGTGGGTGCGCCTGGTGCCGCCCGGCCCGGTGCGTCAGGCGGCGTACGCCTACGAGGCCATCAGCATGGAGGTCTTCTTCATCCTGGGCCCGGGCCTGGCCGGCGTGATGACCACGCTGCCGTGGGCCGGCACCGGCCTGGTCGCCGGCACGCTGGCCATGGTCGTCGGCGGTCTGGCCTTCGCATTGACGCCGACGGTCCGCTCGTGGCGGCCCAACCGCGACGAACTGCGCCCGCAAAGCCTGCTCGGCGCGCTGGCCAGCCCCGGCATGCGCACGGTGGCCCTGGCGGCGCTGGGCTTCGGCGTGACCATCGGCTTCGTCGAGGTCGCGGTGCCGGCGTTCGCCACCGAGGCGGGCGCGCCGTCGGCCGGCGGTCTGCTGCTGAGCCTGTGGTCGGTGAGCTCGGTGGTCTTCGGCGTGCTCTACGGCGTGCGGCCCTGGCCGCGGGCCATGCACCTGCGGCTGCCGGTGCTGCTGGCCGGCTTCGCCCTGCTGTTGCTGCTGCTGGTGCTGCCGTCCACGATGTTCGGCCTGGCCCTGGCGCTGCTGGCGGTGGGCATCCTGATCACGCCGCAGTCGACCGCGCACTCGGCGGCGATCGAGCTGGTCGCCCCGGCCGGCACGACCACGGAGGCGTTCGGCTGGGTGATCACCTCGGTGACGCTCGGCCTGGCCATCGGCCAGTCGACCAGCGGCCAGCTGGTGCAGAACTACGGCACGACCTGGTCGTTCCTGGCCGCGGCGGTCGCCGGCCTTGTCATCGCCGCGCTGGTCTGGGCGTTCCGCGGCACGGTCAAGCAGTCCACCCTGACCACCGCGGCCCTGGTCAGCGTCGAAGAAAAACTGGGTTAGTCAGCGCGACCATCTGCTCGCCCCGCCGCACCTCCACCCGGATCCAGTCGGAGGCGGCGGGGCTGGTGGTGTGCTGGACCGACCCCTCGCCGGCGTGTCGGATCCCGGTCTGGTCGATGACCCGGGTCTGCGTGCCGGGCGCGCCGTCCACCTCGACGTGGACGGTCACCGGACGGCCCGTGCGCAGCGTCTCCCCGATACCGGCGCTGCGCCGGCCGTCCGTCACCTTCAGCGACAGCTGGACCTGGGCCGATTCGGCGATCCAGTTGTGGCCGGCCTTCAGCCCGGCGAACAGGAACGGCCCGAACAGGTCCTCCGCGAGCACGACGTTGTGGGGTAAGCCGACGACCTGCGGCTCGGCGTGCGCGTCGCTGTCGCCGACGGCCGGGATCCAGCGGCCCTCCCGCAGCATCGCGTCCCAGGCCTGGAGCGTCTTCTCGTCGTCATCGGTCCACGGCCCGTTCCAGACCTCGATGGCGTCGACCAGGTCGTAGCGGAACTCGAACGAGCAGCCGATGCACGGTGCATACGGGTGCGCCGCGACAACCAGCCCGCCGACCGAGTGCACCTCGCCGACGAAGCGCCGGAAATCGTCGGGCTCGGTGTCCCGGTAGCGCCAGTCGATCCAGCGGCCCACCGGCAGGTTCCAGGCCGGCCAGTGCCCGGCTCGGGTGGTGACCTCCTCGCCGTTGAGGATCAGCAGGTCCTCGGTGGCGTGCCGGCCCCACTGAAGCGAGGCGCTGGGCGTGTTGTGCTCGGTGGAGACGATGAAGTCCAAGCCGGCGGCGCGAGCCGCGGCCACGAGCTCGTCCGGCGTGCGCTTGCCGTCGGAGTAGACGGTGTGCAGGTGGCCGTCGCCGCGGTACCAGTCACGGCCGCGACGGCGGGCCGGCGCGAACGACGGGGCCGGCTTCACCTCGAACGGCTTGCCCGGCGGCCCGAATCGCAGCGTGATGTCCACGCGGTAGTTCAACCCCTGCTGGGCGACCGTGTACGGGCCGAGGATCACGTGCCAGGTGCCGCGGTCGATCGGCCCGGGCAGGTAGCCGGGCGTCGCGTCGGAGGCGCTGATCGTGAACCGGTCGCGGGCACCGCCGGACCAGCCCCGGAAGCCGTGGTGGTTGCCCAGCTCGTGGCCGGCCGGGCCGAACACCCCGAAGTCCAGGGCATTGCCCACCTGCCCGGGCGGCACTTGCGGACGGTCGTAGCTGTAGACGACGGTCAGCTCCGCGACGCCGCGTGGCACGTCGACCGGCAGGTAGTACCAGTCGGGTGCGCCGGGCTCGAAGCGGCCGGTGACGGTGATCGTCTGCTCGCTGCCGTCCGTGCCGTCGGCGAACGCGATGCCCGGCAACATCTGGCCGGCCGCCAACGCGCCACCCGCGATGAGCAGTGCCCTCCGGTTGATGCTCATGCACTGGACGCTATGCGTCGGAACGTGACTCGAACACCACCGTCAGATGAACTGTGTTGACCGTCCAAACCGCGAGGCCCCGCCGGTGCCTGGACTGTCGCCGGATTTCGCCCGCCGCCACCCGACACGCCCCACCACCAGAGCCGATGCGGCGGGCTAAATCCGGCTAAGGAAGGCACCGGCCCCGGAGGGACCGAGCCCGCCGCGGAACGCGGCGCATGAAACTGTCAGGGGTGCGTCGTAGCGTCGCCGGCATGGACCTCACCGCTACCACCGCGCAGCTCGCCGGCACGCTCGCCGATCTGGTGCGGCTGCTGCCGTCCCGGATGTACGACCCCGTGCTGGCCGGCGTGCTGATCACCGCGGACCGGGACGGGGTGCTGGTCCGCGGCACCGATCGGGAGCGCGGCGTGCGGCTGCGTTGCGCCGCCACCGTGCACGCAGACGGCCAGGTTCTGGTGCCGGCCAAGCCATTGGCCGAGACTTTGCGCGCGTTGGATGCCCCGCAGGTCCGGTTGGTCGTCGAGGGTTCGCGGCTGGCCGTCCGCGTCCCCGGCGCTCGGTTCGCACTGCCGCTGTTGGAAGCCGATCTGCACCCCGGCGTCGCCGAGCCGCCCGCACGGGTCGGCTCGCTCGACGGTCCGGAATTCGCCGCCCTGCTGTCGGTCGTCGCCTCCGTCGCCGCTCGCGACGACGCCCTGCCCATGCTCACCGGCGTCCGCCTACGCGGCGAGCCCGGCGGGCCGCTGTCCATGATCGCGACCGATCGATATCGGCTGGCCATCGCCACCCTGCCGTGGTCCGGCGAGTCCTCTGTGGACGCCATGGTTCCCGCGGCCCTGCTCGTCGAGGCGGCCAAGCAGGCGTCGTCCACCGAGCACGTCGCCCTCCACGTCGACCAGGACCGTGCCGGCCTCGTCTGGGGCGACGCCGCGATCGTCACCTCGCTGCTCGCTTCCACACTGCCCGACGAGCGCAAGATCCTGCCCACCACCGTCGATGCCACAGTCACCGTGGACGCCGACGCGCTCGCCGGCGCCGTCCGCCGAGTCGGCCTCTTCAGCGAGGGTCCTCAGGTCGTGCAGCTCGCCCTCGGCGACGGCGAGGTCCGTGTCCACGGCGGCGGTCAGCAGGTCGGCGAGGCCGAGGAGCACGTCAAGGCCGAGATCACCGGCGGCCGCCCCACCCCCGCCTACCAGCTGCGCTATCTCTCCGACGCCCTCAAAGCCTTTGCCGGCCAACAGGTCACGCTGTCCATCCAGCCCGGCCGCCGCGGCACCATGTTCACCTCCGACGGCCGGCTCCAGTACCTCGTCGTGCCGATCCGGACGGTGGGGTGATGTCTCAACTGCCCAGCAGGGGGTTGATCAGGACCAACTGATCGTCGTCGCCGTAGCAAATGGAGTTCGACGACACCGCGAGCACCATTCGCTTGCCGCCGCTCAAGTCGATCGCAATGTCCGCTTTGTGTCCTTTGTAGACGGTAAAAGGAGACTGCTGCACTGCGCCATCCAGGCTGACGGTCAGCTCCGCCTTGACGTTGTCGCGGGTGGAGTCGGCGACAGCGACTGTCGCTCGGAACGTGGCATGTTTGCCATCGAGGTCGTAGGCTGCGCCCGCGCTGCACGGGCGGGCGAACATCGCATTGTCCTGCCGCTTGCCGTCCACGTAGGGAAAGCCCTTCGTGAACTTGGTGTACGCGTCGCCGACATCAGGCAGGTCGAGTACGGACACCGCATTGCCATTGGCCACATTGGTCGCGGGCGCTGATGATCCTCCCCCGCCGGGTGCACTGGCCGACACTGCGATGGTCTTCGTGGAAACACTGACCACAGTCGACACAGCCGGCGCGGCGGTACTCCCGTCCTTCCTACCGGCAAAGTAGCCCGTGGTGCCGGCTGCGACGACGGCAAAGATGCCTGTGATCACAGCCACCCAGAGCGCCTTGCTGCGGTCGATCTTCGCGACCTGAAGGGAATGGTCTTCGGGCGGCGGCTGGGCGCCGGGCGCGGTCATGGTCACCTCTCCACATGACGATGAAGTCCCGGAGAGTAACCGAGTGGCGACGCTCGGCGGATCGGATTCGGCGAACTATCGCAAGGTGCGGAGATACTTCAGCTGGGTGCGCACCGACCACTCGGCGGCGTACCAGAGGGAGCGGTCGACGTCGGCGTAGACGACCTCGACGACCTGGCGGGCGGTGGCGTCGGGGCCGAGCTGGGCCAGGGCGGCGCGAACCTGGTTGAGGCGCTGCTCGCGGTGGGCGAGGTAGGCGCGGGCGGCGGTGCCGGCGTCGGGGAGGTCGGGGCCGTGGCCGGGGAGCACGAAGGTGCCGGGCGGCAGCTCGGCGAGTCGACGGAGGGAGTCGAGGTACGGCCCGAGGTCATCGGTGACGGTGGTGCCACGGCCGAGCACGGTGTCGCCGGTGAGGACGGCGGGCGGGGCGTCGTGCTCGAGCCAGAAGCAGAGCGAGTCGTCGGTGTGCCCGGGGGTCACGAGCACCCGGATCTCCAACCCGGCCTGGGCGATGACGTCACCGTCGGACAGGCCCTCGGAGCCAAGGCGCATGGCGGGATCGAGGGCGTACACGGGGGCGTCGACGAGCTCGGCGAAGCGGCGGGCGCCGGCGGAGTGGTCGGGGTGGCCGTGGGTGAGCAGCACGGTGCTGACCGGACCGTGGGCGGCGACGAGGCTGAGGTGCCGCTCGTCGTCCGGTCCCGGGTCAACGACGACGCACGTCGAAGAGCCGGGGGCGCGCAGCACCCAAGTGTTGGTGCCGTCGAGCGTCATCTCGGACGGGTTGTCGGCCAGCAGCACGGCGGCCGTGGGCGTGACGGGGCGCAACACGCCGTAGGCGGGATGCTGCGCCCGCTCGCCGACGGCCGGGCGGGAGCTCATCGGCCGGCCACCTCGTCCTCGGGACCGGGGTCGAGGTGCAGCGGCGCGCGGTCGTACTCGGGGTCGCCGGGCAACACGGCGTGCAGCTTGTTCCCACGCCGGATCACCTTCGGGATGATCTTCTCGGTGGTCTGCCGGTCCAGCTCCATCGCCGCGGCCACGGTGCCGGCGTCGCGCAGCTCGGCCAGGGTCATCCAGGTCGGCGGCAACAGCCCGACGTTGCCGGCCTTCCAGTCGTCGATGGCGTCCTGCGGCCGCTGCCAGCCGGCCTGGTCGGCCTCGCTGGTGGCGCCGTCGGCGTGCTGGCCCTCGGGCAGCACGGCCAGGAAGAACCGGGTGTCATAGCGCCGCGGCTCCTCGGCCGGCGTGACCCAGTTGGCCCACGGCCGCAGCAGGTCGGCCCGCAGCACGAGGCCGGCGTCGGCCAGGAACTGGGCCAGCGACACCTCGCGGTTGACCAGCGCATGCCGCACGTCGGCGTACTGCGAGGCGTCGGCCACCACCGAGACGTCGTCCTTGCCGGCGAGGAGCACGCCGGACTCCTCGAACGTCTCCCGCACGGCGGCGCACACCAGGGCACGGGCCATGCTCGGGTCGCAGCTGAACTTGCGCCCCCACCAGGCCGGCTCAGGCCCGACCCAGGCGACGGACGTGTCTGCGTCGCGCCGGTCGACGCCGCCGCCGGGGAAGACGGTCATGCCGCCGGCGAACGCCATGCCGGTGACCCGGCGCATCAGGAACACCTCCATACCGGCGTCGCCTTCGCGCACGAGGGCGACGGTGGCCGCGTCCTTCGGCGTCACGGGCGGGTTCGGCGCGATGTCCGGCACCATCGACTCGGGCAGCGTCAGTTCCTCGGGCAGCTGTGGCACGTCCCCGAGCCTAAAGGCCAATCGGCCGGAAGCCCCGTGGAGAATCGTCACGTGGAGGAACAACTGCGCGTGGGACTGATCGGTGCCGGGCCGTGGGCCAGCTCGGTGCATGCACCCGGCATCGCCGAACACCCCGGCACCCGCCTGACCACGGTGTGGGCCCGGCGCCGGGACGCCGCCGAGGAGCTGGCCGGCCGCTACGGGGCCGAGGTGGCCGACGACCCGGACCGCCTGATCGACCAGGTCGACGTGGTCGCGGTGGCGGTGCCGCCGTCCGTACAGGCCGACATCGCGCTGCGCGCCGCCCAGGCCGGCAAGCACGTGCTGCTGGAGAAGCCGCTGGCCGGCACGGTCGACGACGCGCGTCGCCTGGCCGGCACGATCACCGACAACGACCTGGCGTCGCTGGTCATGCTGACCCTGCGGTTCTCCCCCGAGGTGATCGACTGGCTGGCCGAAGTCGGCTGCATGGGCGGCTGGACCGGCGGCAGCGCGCAGTGGCTGTCCGGAGCGCTGCTCGGCGGCGCGTACTCGGGCTCGCAGTGGCGGCACGACCAGGGCGCGCTGTTCGACGTCGGCCCGCACGCCTTCGACCTGCTGGACGCGGCCCTCGGCCCGATCGAGGACGTGCTCGCCGCGCACAAGACCGACAACGACCTCTGGCACCTGATCCTGGGCCACGCCAACGGCGTCACCAGCACTGTGACGATGTCGATGCACCTGCCGATGCGGCCGACCATCGTCGACCTGGCGGTGTACGGCGAACACGGCCACAACACCCTCGGCGGACGGAAGACGTCCTCGCAGCAGGCATACGCCGCGATGCTCGACACCTTCGTCGAAATGGTGCGCAGCGGCCAGCACACCCACGCGTGCGACGCCCAGCGCGGCCTGCACCTCCAGCACATCCTCGACCAGGCGCTACGCAAGCTGGCATGACAAAGGGGCGCTCACCGTGGTGAGCGCCCCTTGTCACTGGCTTACTGCTCGCGCTGAGCGAGTTCCTCGTGCAGCTGGCGGAGCAGGTCGCGCTCCACGTCGCTGAGCTTGTCCTCGGCGATCGGCTTGTAGTCCACCAGCCCGAGCGCCGACGGGTCGGCCGACGGCTCCAGCACCGGCGGCTGCGCGGCCTTGTCGGCGGCCACCGGCTGCACCGGTTCGACCGGCTCGGCCTTGGCCACCGCGGCCGGCTTGGCCTGGGCGTGGGCCACCGGCTTGATCGGCACGACGGAGCCGCCGTTCTTCGAGCGGCGACCGCCGCTCGTGGCCGGGGCGGCCGCGTGCTGGCCCGATAAGTTGATCGGCTTGGCGTCCGAGGCGGCCAGCCGGTGGTAGTCGCTGCGGTCCGCGCCGGTCTTCAGCACCTCGACCACGGCCCGGATGCCGGCGGCCTCCAGCGCCTGCCCGATCCGGTACGCCGTCGCCGGCGCGAAGCCGTCGGAACCAATCTCGACCAGCACCACGCGCTGCGGCACCGCGCCCGGCGTCGCACCGGCCGGCGTCACCCGCCATACCGCGTGCACCGACTGCACGCCGATGAGGAAGTCGACCACCGGAGCCAAGGCCGCGCCGATGCCCTCACCGGCGTCCGGCTCGTAGCTGAACCGGTGCGGCGGGGCGTACCAGGTGTCGCGGACCTTGAGCCGGTCGGCCAGCGAGGGGTCCGAGCGGGACTGGTCCAGCAGCGACCGCAGCTGGCCGTTCTCGGCCGGCGTCACCGGCACGCCGCCGGCGATCAGGCAGCCGACGAGCAGCTCGACGGCGCGGTCCGACTCGGCGATGGCGACCAGCTCGCGGGCCGAGGTGAGCGCGTCGTCGTCGACCCGCCCGGCCATCCGCAGCAGAATGTCGTGCAGCCGATCGGGCAGTCCGTCCCCAGTCGCGACGTCCGACACGACGGGTCTCCTTTCAGGCGGTGGCGAGATCGGCAGCGCCGAAGCACAGCAGTTCGGACACGTCGAGCGCGGCCCTGTGGTACGGCGACAGGTCGAAGTCCGGCGCCAGCACCTCGACACACGGCTCGTGCTCGCCCAGCGCCCGCAGCATGCGCTGGAGCTCGCCGGTCAGACGGTGGTGGTCGGCGACGGCCGTCACCAGCACCACGCGGTGCACGCGGCCGTCGGCGGCGTGCCGCCAGGCGCAGCGCACCTCGCCGAGGCCCTCGCGGCCGCGCAGCGTCGCACCGAGCACGACACCGATCGGGTCACCGGTGGCGGCCTGGTCGGCGGCCTCGGCCACGAAGGTGAACGCCGGCTCGGGGACCGCGCCGATGCCCAGCACGGAGCTGGTCAGCGCCGGGTCGGCGCCGATGCCGCGCAGCAGCGAGTGCTCGTCGGCGGTCAGGCCGATCCGGTCGTGCAGCAGCGCACGCGGCAGGGCCCGGCCGAGCACGGGCAGCGCCCCGCTCGCCAGCCAGTCCCGGAACCGCCACAGCTGGGTGTCGGACAGTCGTCCGGCCAGCCTCAGCAGCAGCTCATGCGCATTCAGCTCGGCGTTGTCCCGCACGCCCACCGCCCTTCCAGTGGCGAAGGTGACTCTCGCGGTCTAGCAGACCAGGAGACGCCACCTTAGCGCCACCCGAACGGGTTACTGAATTAGCCGATTTCGACGATCAACTCGACCTCGACGGGTGCGCCGAGTGGCAATTCCGCCACTCCGACGGCTGACCGGGCGTGCACGCCGGCCTCGCCGAAGATCTCACCCAGCAGTTCGGACGAGCCGTTGACCACGGCCGGCTGGCCGGTGAAGCCCTCGGCCGACGCGACGAAGCCGACGACCTTGACGATGCGGGTGATCGAGTCCAGCCCGACCAGCGCGTCGACCGCGGCCAGCGCGTTCAGCGCACAGGTGCGGGCGTAGGCCTTGGCCTCGTCCGGCCCGATCTCCCCGCCGACCTTGCCCGTCGCGGGCAGCGAGCCGGCGACGAACGGCAGCTGGCCCGAGGTGTAGACGAGCGAGCCGGTGCGCACCGCCGGCACGTAGGCGGCGACCGGCGCGGCCACCCCGGGCAGCTCGATGCCCAGCTCCTTGAGCCGGCCCGACCAGGTCATGCCTTCTCCCGCTTCAGGTAGGCGACATGCTGCTCGCCGCTCGGGTTGGGCAACACGGTCACCAGCTCCCAGCCGTCCTGGCCCCACTGGTCCAGGATCTGCTTGGTCGCGTGGATCAGGAGCGGGACCGTGGCGTACTCCCACTTAGTCATGCCGGCAGCCTAACCGGCGCGCTATTTTCGATCACGTGGAGACGTGGCGGATCATCGCGACCTGCCTGATGGCGTTCGGCGGCATCATCATGACCCTGCTGATCACCGGCAAGGTGCGCGACGACCGGAACCGCAATCCCGGTGACGTGACCCGCGCGGCCCTGTGGTCGACGCTGGTCTTCGCGGTGCTGTGCGGGCTGATCGCCACCGTGCTGCCGAGCACCGTGGTCTGGGGCGTGGTCGCCGCGCAGTACATGATCCTGGTCCTCATGCATCACATCGGGTAACCGTCACAACCGGAAGCGACGCTCAGATCGGACGCCTAGGCTTGGCTTCGTGACCACACCCTTCGTCGGCGGCTGGACCGAGGAACTCACCCGGGCCCGGTTGCACGTGGTCACCGGCAAGGGTGGCACCGGCAAGACCACTGTGGCCGCGGCGCTGGCCATCGCGCTGGCCACCGGTGGCCGTCGCGTGCTGCTGGTCGAGGTGGAGGAGCGGCAGGGCATCGCCCAGCTGTTCGACCGCGCGCCGCTGCCGTACGCCGAGGAGCGCATCGCCTCCGCGCCCGACGGCGGCGAGATCCGGGCGCTGGCCGTGGACGCCGACGCGGCGTTCATGGAGTACCTGGCCATGTTCTACAACCTGGGCTTCGCCGGCCGGACGCTGCGGCGGATGGGCGCGATCGAGTTCGTCACGACGCTGGCTCCGGGCCTGCGCGACGTCCTCCAGACCGGCAAGGTCAAGGAGTGCGTCGGCCGCACCGACGCCGCCGGCCGGCACATGTACGACCACGTGGTGCTGGACGCGCCGCCGACCGGCCGGGTGGTGAAGTTCCTCGACGTCACCCGGGCCGTGCAGGACGTGGCCAAGGTCGGGCCGATCAAGGGCCAGAGCGAGGGCGTCGTCCGGCTGATGCACTCCGGCGACACCGCCGTGCACCTGGTCACGCTGCTGGAGGAGATGCCGGTCCGGGAGACCCTGGACGCGGTGGCCGAGCTGGACGGCGCCGACCTGCGGCCGGGCGCGGTGTTCGTGAACCGGGTCCGTCCGGCGCGGCTGGCCGACCGCTCGCTGCCGGCGGCCGCCAGCGGTCGAGTGGACGCCGCGCGCGTACGGACCGGGCTGGCCGCCGTCGGCCTGGAGCTGCCCAAGGACGAGCTGGCCGGCCTGGTCGAGGAGACCGTCGAGCACGCCGTACGTGTGCAGGCCGAGCAGCGGGCCCGTGAGCTGCTGGCCGAGGCCGACCTGCCGGCGCTCGAGCTGCCCGAGCTGGTCGACGGCGTCGATGTCGGCGCGCTGTACGAGCTGGCCGAGACGCTGGTCGACCAGGGGGTCCGCTGATGGCGGCAAAGCTTCATGTCGACAAGTTGCTGGACGACCCGGCGACCAAGGTGATCGTCTGCTGCGGGTCCGGCGGCGTCGGCAAGACCACCACCGCGGCGGCGCTGGCCGCACGGGCGGCCGAGCGCGGGCGGCACACCGTCGTGCTGACCATCGACCCGGCCCGGCGGCTGGCCCAGTCGCTGGGCCTGCGGGAACTGGACAACACCCCGCGCAAGGTGTCGGTCGAGGGCTTCGACACCGAGGACCGCCTGCACGCGATGATGCTGGACATGCGCCGCACGTTCGACGACATGGTGCTGGCGCACGCGGGACCGGACCGGGCCGAGCAGATCCTGGCCAACCCCTTCTACCAGACCATTTCCTCCTCGTTCTCCGGCACGCAGGAGTACATGGCCATGGAGAAGCTGGGGCAGCTGGCGGCCGACGGCTCGTGGGACCTGATCGTGGTCGACACCCCGCCCAGCCGGTCGGCGCTGGACTTCCTGGACGCCCCGCAGCGGCTGTCCACCGTGCTGGACGGGCGGATCATCCGGCTGCTGTCGGCCCCGGCGCGGGCCGGCGGGCGGGGCCTGCTGAAGATCGTCGGCGCCGGGTTCGGGCTGTTCACCAAGGCCATCTCGACGATCATCGGCGGTCAGCTGCTGGCCGACGCGTCCGCGTTCGTGCAGGCCTTCGACAGCATGTTCGGCGGCTTCCGGGAGCGGGCGCAGAAGACCTACCAGCTGCTGCGTTCGCCCGGCACCGCGTTCCTGGTGGTCGCCGCGCCGGAGCCGGACGCGCTGCGGGAGGCGTCCTACTTCGTGGAGCGGCTGGCCGCGGAGTCGATGCCGCTGGCCGGGCTGGTGCTCAACCGGACCCATCCCGTACTGGCCAAACTGCCGGCCGGCAAGGCGGTGGCGGCCGCCGACGAGCTGGACCGCAACGGCGAGGCGCCGCTGGCCGCGGCCGTGCTGCGGGTGCACGCCGACCGGGTGGCCGTGGCGACCAGGGAGCAGCGGCTGCTGGCCCGGTTCACCAAGGCTCATCCGGCGGTGGCCGTCACCGGGGTGCCGGCGCTGGCCGAGGACGTGCACGACCTGGCCGGGCTGCGCGAAATCGGGCGACGCCTGGCCGGAGACTGAAACGGGCATGCTTGTTTCGCCGAGGGCGGCGATTGCCGCCGTCGGCGAAATTCGCGTTGATCATCGGTTATTTTTTTGACCGCTCAACAAATTGTCGTCGATCAACTGACCTTGTACTCACCAAGATCGGCATGCTCGCGCCGCGCCGACTCCAGCAACTCGAACCAGGAGTCCACATCCGGTCGGCGACGCAGCAGAGCCCTGCGCTCACGCTCGGTCATTCCGCCCCACACACCGAACTCGATGCGATTGTCCAGCGCCTCGGACAGACACTCCGTCCGCACCGGGCAACTCAGGCAGATGGTCTTGGCTTTGCGCTGCTCAGCACCCCTGACGAACAGCTGCTCCGGATCTTCATCTCGACATGAGGCGTCGACACGCCAATCCCCCTGAACGAACTGCATGACCCCCGCTCCCCTACGTCTCGTCCAAAAACCGATACCCCCGGTACCGGCTGCCGTAGGCTGACCGCGGGTGCGGACTGTCCTCCGGCGTTGTCATGAGACGTTGACGGACTGTAGAGCCATCTGGTTCCCATGCCAACACCGGGTTACCCGAATGTGAGCTTCACCCACCCGAAGTGGTGAATGAACGTCGCGGTGAGCGCTCACATCGAAGCACCACGTGATGACGCGTACTGTGACTGTCGTGCGTGTCGGCAACGGTCTTGTGAAGTTGGTCGGTCTGTGCCTTTTGGCCGGTGTTCTGGTGGCGGGCATGCTGTTCCCCACCGTGGGGGCGCTAGGTGTGGTCTCCAACCGCGCCAGTGACACCGTGGACGCCACATCGGCGGACCTGGTGACCACCGACCCACCGTTGATGTCCGTCGTCGAGGACAAGAACGGCAAGCCGATCGCGTACCTGTACCAGCAGTACCGCGTCAACACGCCGTCCGACCAGATCTCGGACGTGATGAAGGCGGCCATCGTCGCAATCGAGGACCGGCGGTTCTACCAGCACGACGGCGTCGACTGGCAGGGCACCTTCCGGGCGCTGCTGAGCAACCAGGTCAACGGCAGCGTGTCCCAGGGCGCGTCCACCATCACCCAGCAGTACGTGAAGAACTACCAGGTGCTGGTGGCCGGCCGGGACGACAAGTCGGCCCAGGAGCAGGCCCAGGCGCAGACCGTGGCCCGCAAGCTCAAGGAGGCCCGGGTCGCGCTCCAGCTGGAGAAGAAGCTGTCCAAGGACGAGATCCTGACCCGGTACCTCAACCTGGTCACCTTCCTCGGCCGGGTGGACGGCATCGGCACCGCGTCCCAGGTGTTCTTCAACACCACCCCCAAGAACCTCACCCTGTCCCAGGCCGCGCTGCTGGCCGGCGTGGTCAACAACCCGGTCAGCTTCGACCCGTGGCAGCACCCGGCGGCGGCCAAGAAGCGCCGCGACACCGTGATCGACGCCATGGTGACCACCGGCAAGATCACCACCGACAACGCCGAGGCCGCTAAGAAGGCCGACCTCGGCGTCGGCCCCGAGCCCCAGCTGCCCGGCTCCGGCTGCGTCGGCACCGCCCCCGAGGTCGGCTTCTACTGCGACTACGTGCTCGGCTACCTGCAGGAGGCCGGCTTCAACTCCGACCAGCTGCAGACCGGCGGCTACGTGATCAAGACCAACCTGGACCCGGACATCTCCAAGATCGCCAAGGCGGCCGCCGAGAAGAACGTGCCCAAGACGGCCAACGGCATCGCCAACACGTTCGTGATCATCAAACCGGGCAGCCAGAGCCACGACATCGCGGCGCTGGTGGCCAACCGCGACCTGGGCGTGGACTCCGCGCAGGGCCAGACCCTGACCAACCTGCCCGCCGACGTCAGCGACAACTTCGGCGCCGGCTCGATCTACAAGATCTTCACCACCGCCGCGGCCATGGAGAAGGGCCAGGTCGGCCTCAACACCGGCATCCCCAACCCGAAGACGTTCTGCTTCTTCCCGCCGATCCGGTACCCGGAAACCAAGTGCCACACGGTGGCCAACGACGACGCGACCAACCCGGACCCGATCACCCTGCACGAGGCGCTGGCCATCTCGCCCAACACCTCGTTCACCAACGTCGAGATCGGCGCCACCATGCCGTCGGTGCTGGACATGGCGTCCCGGCTGGGCATGCGCAACACCATGAAGACCAACCAGGCCGGTGGGAAGCCCGACCCGAACGGCGCGAACGAGCTGACCACCCAGCCGCAGAGCCAGTCGATGCAGAACAACCTGTCGTTCACCCTCGGCGTGACCCCGCTCAGCCCGCTGGAGCTGGCCAACGTCGGCGCCACCCTGGCCAGCGGCGGCGTGTGGTGCGAACCCAACCCGATCGCCGCCGTCACCGACCACACCGGCAAGGCCGTGCCGCTCAACACGCCGCCGTGCGAGCAGGTCGTCAACAAGGCCGTGGCCGACACGATCGTGAACGGCCTCAAGGACGACACCATCAGCGGCACCTCGGTCGCCGCCGCCCGCAACGCGCACTGGACCCGGCCGATGGCCGGCAAGACCGGCACCACCGAGACCAGCCGCTCGGTCGGCTTCCTCGGCATCCTGCCCAACTGGTCCGCCTCGTCCATGGTGTTTGCCGACGGCTCCACCCCCGAGCCCATCTGCGGCACGCTGCCCGTGCACAGCAGTCCCAACTGCGCCGGGGCCAACGGCGCCTTCGGTGGCACCGTCGCCGCGCCGACCTGGTTCAACGCCTTCACCCAGATCGTCGGCAACTCACCCGTGCTGCCCCTGCCCAACGCCGACCCGGCGTACATGGACAAGAAGGACCACGGGCCGGCCATCCCTTACGTGGTCGGCAAGAACGTCGGCGACGCCACCAACGCGTTGAAGGGCGCCGGCTACAACATCGTGCAGACCGCCGACTTCAACTCCATCGCCCCCAAGGGCACCGTCGTCGGCCAGACCCCCATCGGCTCCGCCCCGCACAGCCAGAGCATCACGCTCTACGTGAGCACCGGCTTCGTGCCCCAGGCGCCAGGCGCCACATCACCGGCACCGACAACCGGCGGCACACCGGGCGGCTGACCTGTTGTGCATAAGAAGGGGCCGGGAGCATTCGCTCCCGGCCCCTTCCGCGTCACCGGCCCAGTGTCACCGTCGGGGTGGCCGACCCGGCCGGGCAGTCCGTGTCGGCCATGTCGACGTGGTCGCCCAGGTCGGAGTACTTGATGCACAGCTGACCTGTCGAGCACGGTCACCGAGCCCGGCGGAAAGGCGTCGGGCAGCGATTTCATGGTGTCGGCGAACGGATGCGCGCCCAGCGACTCCCGTATTCGAGCCGCCCAGCACCACGATGCCGACCATGCCGGTCAGGGCTGGCAGCGGCCCGACGCGCAACGCCAGGACCACCACCGCACAGAGGAGATATCCCAGCCACAGCAAGGAACGCTGCCGCCGACGGCGTTCCCGCTCGCGGCCGTAGTCGGTCATGCCGCTTCCCGATCGGCCTTGTCCTGCTTGGCCGACCGCACCATGGCGACGCCCAGGACGGCGACTCGGGCCAGACAGCTGAACATGCCGATGAACAGCGCACCGAACACGAAGATCGCCCACAGGTCGTGGATCGTCGGTCGGACGACGAGGCCGAACACCGCCGCCGCAATGGCGAACACGGCCGCGTAGAACTGCCATTTCTTCATGAGGTAGATCAGGTCCCAGGTGCGCTTGCCGTACCGATCGTCACGCACAGTCGACTCCGAGCAAGCCGGCGATCCGGGACAGCTGCGCCGGGGTGTAGGCGTCCTGGAACGAAGCCAGGACCTTGCCGTCGGCGTCGGTGAAGAAGCCGAGACCCGAACGGGGCGAACTGATCCGGGTGACCGCCGTCCGCCGAGCGGCGGCCGAGCCGATCAAGGAGTGCACCCGGACCTGCTCGGCGTCGATAACGATCTTGGTTCGAGACAGGTAGGCGCCGGTCGAGCCGACGATGAGGAACCCGACGCCCAGCCATGGCAGGACCTGCCCACCAGGGATGCCGGCGAACAGGCCCACGGCCAGCCAGCCGGCGGCGAGCAGTCCCGTCACGGACGCCATCAAGGCGACGCGCCCGTTGCGCAGGGAACAGCGGAACACCGCCGGCTCGGCCACCACGTCAGCCCAGCAGCTTGGCCTTCACCACGGCGGCGACCCGGCCGCCCTCGGCCCGGCCCGCGACCTTCGCGTTCGCGGCCTTCATGACCTGGCCCATCTGCTTCTGCCCCGGCTGCTCGCCCACCTGGGCGGCGACGTCGGCGATCGCCTGCGTCACGATGTCGGCCAGCTCGTCATCGGACAACTGCGCCGGCAGGTACGTCTTGAGCACCGCGGCCTCGGCCAGCTCGGCGTCGGCCTGCTCCTTGCGGCCGGCGCCGGCGAACGCCTCGGCGGCCTCGTTGCGCTTCTTCACCTCACGCGAGAGGACCTTGAGCACCTCGTCGTCGGACAGCTCCCGCGCGGTCTTGCCGGCCACCTCCTCGGTGGTCACCGCGGCCAACGCCATCCGCAAGGTCGCGACCACAGTGGCCTGCCGGCCCTTCATCGCCGCGGTCAGATCCGTCCGCAGCTTCTCCTTCAACTCCGCCATGAGGGCAAACGCTACTCCGGCGGGCACCCCGGACCCGATCGAGTAAACCGCCGTACCCTGGAGGCGTGAAGACGTTCGGTCGGATAGTCCTGGGCACGGCCGCCCTCGGAGCCGCCACGGTCGGCTACGCCGCCGCCATCGAGCGGACCAGGTGGACGCTGCGCGAAGCCACCGTGCCGGTGCTGGCCGAAGGCGCCACGCCGCTGCGCGTGCTGCACATCTCCGACCTGCACATGATGCCCGGCCAACGGTCCAAGCAGCGCTGGGTCGCCGAACTCGCCCAGCTCGCGCCCGACCTCGTCGTCAACACCGGCGACAACCTCGCCCACCGGCACGCCGTGCCCGGCGTCGTCCGCGCCCTGGGGCCGCTGCTCGACCTGCCCGGCGTGTTCGTCTTCGGCAGCAACGACTACTACGCGCCCAAGCCCAAGAACCCGGTGCGCTACCTGCTGCCCAAGGCCCGCAAGAAGCGCATCCACGGCATCCCCCTGCCCTGGCGCGACCTGCGCGCGGCGTTCGTCGAACACGGCTGGCACGACCTCACCCACAGCCGGCAGACCATCACCGTCGCTGGCCAGGCCATCGTCACCGCCGGACTCGACGACCCCCACCTCAAGCGCGACCGCTACGAAGACATCGCCGGCCGCCCCGACCCCTCGGCCGCGCTGAGCCTCGGCGTCACCCACTCCCCCGAACCCCGCGTACTCGACCAGTTCGCCGCCGACGGCTACGACCTCGTCATGGCCGGCCACACCCACGGCGGACAACTCCGCCTCCCCGGCTACGGCGCCCTCGTCACAAACTGTGAGCTGGATCGCACCCGCGCCCGTGGCGTCTCCCGCTGGGGCGCCCACACGTGGCTCCACGTGTCCGCCGGCCTCGGGACCAGCCCATATGCGCCCGTCCGCTTCGCCTGCCCGCCGGAAGCCAGCCTGCTCACGCTCGTCCCCCGCAGCAACGGCGCAGGTCAAGAGGGGTCCAGCCGCCAAAGCAGGACCCGATTCGGAGCTGGAGCCGACATCAGCTAGACTTCACCTCGTTCGATCAACCGGGGTGTGGCGCAGTTTGGTAGCGCGCTTCGTTCGGGACGAAGAGGTCGCAGGTTCAAATCCTGTCACCCCGACCAGGTCAGGGGCTGTCCACTGTAGAGCGGACAGCCCCTGATTTGCGTCTGAGTGACTAACTGCGTGACTACGCTGCTGAGTCCGGGAAAATCCGGTCCATGGCAGTCGCCCCGTCTTGGATCACCGGACGGATCTGGTGGCGGTAAACCTCCTCCGTGACCGACGTGCCACTGTGGCCCACCAGCCGTGAGATCTGCTCCAAGCTCATGCCGCTGTCGGAGAGCAGCGAAACGAAGCTGTGGCGCAGCTCACGGGGCGTCCACTCGGCCGCGTTCAGCCCGGCCGCCTTGAGCACGCGCCGGAACTGGCGGCGCACGTTGGCGGCGTCCAGCTCGGTGCCGACCTCCGACGCGAACACCAGGCCGTGTTCCCGCCACTGCTTGCCGGGGCGCTTCCTGTGCACCTCCTGACGCGCCTGCTGCGCCTTGAGCGCGCTGATTGCCCTCTGTGGCAAGGCAAGCGTGCGGCGAGACTTCCGAGTCTTCGTGTCGCCACCGGTCCGCACCGACCGCCACACAGCGATGTGCGGCGGTACCGGCGGGTTGGCGTCCGGGTTGCCCCTCAGGTCCACATGCGACCACGTGAGCGGCCGCACCTCCTCCGTCCGTGGGCCGCCAACGAGGGACACCACGATGTACGCACCGATCGTCGAGTCGTCGGCCTCTGCCCGGCGCAGAACAGCCTCCGCCTGGTCGAACGTCAGCGACTTGGACGGCCGGCCAGCCTGCCCTTCCGGGCACTCGCAGAGCAGCACGACGTTGCGCTTCACCTTGTCGCGCGCCTGCGCCCGTTTGACGGCACGGAGGAGAACTGACCGCAGGTCGCGCAGCGTCCGCGTACTGAGCGTCTTCGCCTTATCCGCAAGCCACTCGTCAACGTCGTCCGCCGACAGCTTGTGGAGCTTAAGAGCACCCAAGGCGGGCACGACGTGCGTTTCGGCGAGGATCCGACATGTTGCAACGGTCTGCTTGTCACGGCCGTTCAGCCCGTATTGCAACCAGTTGTTCACCGCGTCAGCGACGGTGTAGTTGTGCGGTTCGATCGCAAGGCCATCCTTGACGTCACGCATGATGGCGTCAAGCTTGTTTTTCGCCTCGGTCTTCGTCCGCCCACTGGCACGTTTGGTGATCCGCTTACCACGTCCGTCGAATCCGACGGTGACCGTAGCGATCCAGCGCTTACGGTTCTCATCCCAATGCAGACCACCATCGCCACGGCTACGACGCTTGGTCAAACTCCACCCCCGATTCCCTCATGAGCAATTCCACGTACGCGTTGATGGCCGCCGCCGGAACAAGGCGGCTCGTCCCCTGCTTGACCGTCTTGAGGCGACCGGCCCGGATCTGCTCATAGATCGCAGATCGGCCCATGGACAACAACACCATGGCTTCCGGAATTCGATACAGGTGCCGCACTGGCACCGCCACCGGCACGCGAGCAATCTCCGGCATAGCGTCCCCCTGACCGTTCGACACAGGACCATGTAGCGGGAGAGCCCCGGCAGCGGCCGGGGCCCCCAGGGGTGCCTTCCCAGTAGCGGTAACATCGGTAACAGCGGTAACACCGCAGGTCAGCGTGTTACCGCTAGCGTCACCGTTACCGCTACGATCGCCAACACCCCTTCGGGTGCGGCCGGTCATGGCATCCCTTCCAGCGCGGACTGGGCGCCCGCCGTCGTCTCCGCCGCCCCGGCCGTGAGGGCTTGACCTGCAGCGTTGCTGCTGGTCAGCACGTACCGCGACCACGCGTCCGCCAGGCCCACCTGCGCCTGCTCTCCGCTGGTGTCGAACGTGGGCCCCGTGGTGTAGCCCTTCACGACCCGGCCACCGGCACGGAATGCGACGGGCGCGACGAAGTACTTGCGCATTTCCTTCGCCAGCCGCCGATCCGTGAGGGGCCGACCGTTCTCCATTTCCGTCCACGGCGCGTCTTCCATATCCAGCAGCGCCGCCAACAGCACCGGCGTGGGAACGCGGTCCGTGTCCAGCGTCGCGAATACCTTGCGCATGTCCGCGAGCAACTGGACACCCAACGATGCCGGGGTTTGCTTGCTGGTCTGGACGAAATCGACGCACGCCGCGCGAGCGGTGTCGGGCCAATGCCCGCCGGCAGCGTCGGCGACAGCGAGCAGCGGTTCCCAGATTTCGGCCGCCCGGTCGGCGACCCCGTCCGGCATGACTGGCTCGGCGTCGCCTAGGGCTTCGCCGATTCCGGTGATCCACCCGGCCAATGCGTCCCGGACGGGTTCGGCGGCTTTCTCGGCGCGTTTCTCGTTGTAGGCGTCCACGGGCTGGTCGTGGCGACGCTTCCGCAGGTTCATCGTGATCGCCCGCGTGGTGACCGTTGCAGGAATGCAGCCGTACAGCCCGGCCATGGCGACCGGGGCGAACACCGGCAGGCGTTCCACGACGATGCCGGACGCGGCGTCACCTTTGCATTTCGGGATCGTCGCGCCCCGCTTGTATCCGCTGTTGAGCATGTTGCGGACTTCCTCGTTGCCCGATCCGCCTGCGGTGAACACGGCATCCACTTCGTCGAACAGCAGCGTGATCGGACCGGCGGCGATCATCCGCACCATCGCGGCGGCCGACCCGGCGGTGGTCAGTTCCGGCGCGCGGGCGAAGTGCTTGCCGACTTCCAGCACGCGGGTTTTGCCGGACTCCGGTTCTGCGGAGGACAACACCAGCCGGGGCGTGATGTAGAAGTGCTCGGCCGCCCACGTGTGCGCCCACCACAACGCCAGGGTCGGGGCGCAGTGCGGCGAGGGGAACGCGGAGAACCGCGCCACGAAGTCGCGGACGTCGTCGAGGATCTCGTGGCCGGGCTGGGGTGCGCCGGGCGGCACGATCCGCAGTGCGGCGGTCATGGGCTGTTCTCCTGTTCGCTGTGGACGGTCATGCCGCGCCCCGCTGTCCGAACAGCCCGCCCTGTGTGGTGGCGGGCGGGTCGGTCGGGGGCACGCGGGGACGGAACGCCCCAGCGCGCAGGCCGTTGGTGATGGTGCGGCGCAGCTCGCGCTCGGTGCAGTCGCAGTCGCCGGTGATCATGTGGCGTGCGGCCGCGTAGAGAGCGGCTTCGGCTTCAACCGGGGGGAGCAGGTTGCCGCCGACGAACTGGCCAAGGTTGCCGGCCGCGCTGAACAAGGTCCGGGTGTGCCGACCTGGTTGCGCCGCTGCAACCCGATCGCACTCACCCCGCACCGCCGCCGCGACGTAGGCGGGCAGTCGCTCAGAGCCGCGCACAGGAGCCGCTGTGGTGGCCGCTGGTGGCCTGGAAGCAAGACGCGAAGCCAACCATGCCGGCAACTCCGCCGGGGCGCAGTCCTCGGTGATCGTGTAGCGGCCGTCATCGGTGACCGACCCGGGGGCGACGACGTAGCCGCCGTGGGCGCGGGTGTCGACCTTCCACCCCAACCCGTTGCCCTGCTCCCCTTCGGTGCTGCGCAGCTGCACGCCGGGCGGTTCCCGGAAGTACAGGTGCGTCCCGCCGCGCGGCGTGGCTACCGCTCGGGTCTCCCAGGGAACGGGCTGGCCGGCCTGCTCGCAGACGGCGGTGAACACGTCGTGCCCATCCCGAATGCCCCTCCGGTTCCAGCCGTCCGAGGGCACATCCTCCGGCGACTTGGGCGTGTCCAGGTCGACCAGCACGATGCCCGAGGGCCCGCAGGCGATGCCGACGTTGCAGCCCGCGCCTTCGCGGCTGGTCCAGTACCAGCGGATCAGGTCGGGGTCGACCATGGCGCGCTGCTCCCAGCCCTGGTGGCCGTTGCGGCAGATGCCCTTGCGGGGGCAGGACTTGACGCCGTGGAAGGCGGGGGCTTCTTGCGGCCCTGCCGGATGGGGAACACGTACAAGCCCAGCGCGGCGGCAGCCAGCGCGGCCGCGAGCATGTCTCGGGTGCTGGTCACGGGTGGAGGCCCTTTCGTACGCGGGACGCGTCACGTCCCCAGGGTGGTGTGGGCAAACAGAAGGCGGGGCGCAGTCCGATGTGGACCACGCCCCGCCGGACGTGCCGGGGTGTTGGCCGTCGTAGCGGTAACGGTGACGCCAGCGGTAACACGCTGACCTGCGGTGTTACCGCTGTTACCGTTGTTACCGCTACTGGGAAGACACCCCTGGGCGGTTAGTCCGAGTAGAGCGCCGCGTCGGCCGGCATGAGGACCACAGCGGTGGCGTCGTCGCGGTAGCCGTCCTCATCCTCGCGGGCGGCGGCCACGATGGCGTCGGCCAGTGCCTGCGGATCGTGCTGATGGCGCATAACCAGCGCCCGCAACTCGTCGTCGCCGACGCTGTCGATCCCGTCGGAGACCAGCAGCACCAACTCATCGGCGGGGATCTCCGAGAGCGCCACTGTGGTCGGGGTGGCCTTGACCAGGCTGAGGCGGACCCAGTTGTCGTGCTCTGGGGCCAACTCGTTGTCGCCGTTCCAGCGCAGGAACGCGCCCATGGTGTGGGGATTGGTGCGGCGGTGCAGGGTCGTGCCGTCCCAGCCGTAGGCGTGGGAGTCGCCGACCCAGCCCAGTAGCGTCGGCTCTCCGGGCTCGGCGATCGCGAGCACGGCGACGGCGTTGGGCTTGTAGGTCTCGGTGCCGGGGTCGTCGATGTAGGCGGCGGCAGTGAGGATCCCGGCCAGTGGGCCCTTGGTGACGCCGATCCTCACGGCGATGCGGGCCAGCTCGGTCATGGTCTGGGCCCCGGCCTGGTCGTTGCCGATGCCGTCGACCACGGCGACGGCGACCAGTCCGGTCGAGGCGGCGAAGGACGCGGCGGCGTCCATGTTGTGGTCACGCACGCCGCGCCGGGTCGCCATGGCCACCTGCGGAACGGCAGGGAAGGTGAGTGTGTCGGTCACGAGAAACGGTGTCCTTTCAACGGGTTTCATGGGCTAGCGGGGGTAGAGGGCCGCGTCGGCGGGCATGGTGGTTGCCGCGGGCTGGCCCAGGACCATGCACCGCAGGTCGGCGTCGTGCTCGATCGTCGGGACCTGGTAGAGCAGGACCGAGCCGACAGCGACCAAGAACGCGCGGATGACGGCGTCGCTGCCCTTCTTGGTGCGCGGGCCCTGGTAGAGCAGGTAACGAGCCGTCTGCCAGGCCCTGATCCGCTGTTCGCGCCGCAGCTCGCACGCTTGCGCGAGCAGCCGTAGGGCTTCGGCGTACAGGACATCGGCGTCATCGGCGGCGGCGGTGACGGCGTAGATCGGGCCGCCGCCGACTTCGATACGGCTGGCGTCGTGCCCGCGCGTGGCGATCCGGCGCAGCAGGTTGACGCCGATCTGGTCGGCGGCCGCGCGGCGTACCAGCCGGTTGCCGTTCACGCGCGTCCCGTCGGGCAGCGCCACGACGTTCTGCAACACCTCCCCGTCGGGCGCTTCGGCGGCGAACCGGTCGAGCGCGGCGTTGCCGTAGGCGAGGATGATCCGGCTGGCCGGGGTGTCCTGCCCACCGACGTAGGTCCTGCTGACCGCATCCCACTGCGCACCGGCGCGCAGTCGGCCGGTGTAGCCGAGCCGGTCGAAGTTGGGGCCCGCCTCGCGCATGGACAGGCGGAACCGGTCGGCGTCCAAGGGGATGCCGACGCCGATGCGGCCGGGTGCCTGCCGGGCCAGCCCGTAGCGCCACTGCACGAGCGTGGTGAAGCTGGCCCGGAGCATGACGATCCGGCGCTTGAGCGGCAGTCCGGGCCAGTCGGTGGCCAGCAGCTGCCGGCGCAGGTCTTCGGCGGCGTTGGCCTGGTGCCGGGCGAAGTAGGTCACGCGGTCGACCTCGACCGGGTCGGTCGAGCGCAGCGCGAGAGCGGGGGTGGGGAAGTTGTCGGGGCTGATCACCGTGTGGTCCCTTCGCGATGTGTCACGTCCCTGAGCTGACAAGGAGAAACGCGGCGAGGCACCGTCCGGTGTGGACAGTGCCTCGCGTGCTGGTGACGGATGGGGTAGTGGGCGGGTTAGTCGATCCGTTCGCCGTTGACGTAGAGGACCCCGCCCCGGTGCACCACGGAGTTGCCGGCGGCGGGGTTGGCGACGGTGTGCGTGGGCGTGAGCGGCTGGCCGGTGATGGCGTCGGTGACTGCGGTGCCGCGCACGGACACCGGGCGGCCCGGGTGTCGGTAGACGTTGCCGCCGACGATGGTGTAGCCGTCGCCCTGCACGACCCCGCCGACCTGGCGGCCGATGATGACGTCGCCGGCGTCGCCGCCGGTCCGCTCCTTCTTGGCCTTCTTCTTCGCCTTCTTGGCCGCCTTCCGCGCGGCCTTCTCGGCGTCGTGCTCGGCGTCGTCGCCCGGGCGGGCGTGGCTCTTGCTGGTCGAGTTGCTGACGTAGATGCCGCCGGTGTTGCTGCCCATCACGACGCCGGTGTTGTTGGTGACGTCGCCGAACCTGACGTTGTCGTCGCGGCTGGTCGTTCCCATGTGGACGCCTCCCCAGATGTGGCCGGTGGTGGTCACGTCCCCCGCCTGAGCAGCCCAGCGCGCCTCGCGGGCCCTGCGTCGTTCCTGCCGGGCCTGGTGACGCTGCTCGCGTGCTTCCTGCCGCTCGGCCCGTGCTGCCTGCCGGGCGGCGCGGTGCGCGGCGTCCGGCTCGCGGTCGACGTCGTCCCAGCTGCCGCCGATGATCTGCACGCCATGGCCAGTACGGACCGGGCCAACCGACCGGCCGATGACGACGCCGTGGTTGTCCGTGACGCGCATGTCCACGACCAGGCCGTTGTCGACGGCGGTCGTGTCGCGCTCGGTGTCCGCGCGGACCACGGTGGGCGGTGGTGTCACGTCCCCTTGCTGCGCAGCGGATTCCCGCGCCCGCTGGTCCTGCTGCTTGAGCGCGTTCAACGCGGTGGTGGCCGCCTCGATCCGGGCCTCACCAGCGGCGACAGCAGCGGTGTCGCCGGCTGCGCGGGCAGCGTCGACGGCGCGGCGGGCGCGGTGGATCTGTTGGCGCAGCGTGTTCTTGGCCGTGCCGCTGCTGCCGGAGCAGCGGCGGCCTCCTGTTCGGCACATTGCGTGGCTCCTCTGTGGAGTTGTCACGTCCCCCTTGCCAGGCAAGGGATTCCTGGTTTGACCACGGCTGCTGGACCCGCAGGAACGAGCGGCGCCCATGGTCACGATGGGTAGTCACGTGAAGGGGTGGTGCGAGCGGGAGGGAGCCGACGGGCGACGCGGCATAGACCCCGTTTTCCGTGGTTTTCGCAGGTCCGGCGCGGTGCGGCTCCCTGCCTCCCTACGGCTCGTTGTCGCAGCTCACGGTAAGGGAGGCGGGGTAGGGACGCGGTGAGGGAGAACTCCCTTCCTCCCTCACCGGTCCCTGCCCGATTCCCTCTACGCCTCATCCTCCGGTCCGTCACTGTCCGTGTCGGTTTCGGTGTCGGCGTCGCGGGCGGCGAGAGCGGCGGCCACCCGGTCGGCGTTGAGGTGCATCGCGCCCATCGTCTTGTACGGCCGGGCCGCCTCGGGCAGCGCGGCGCGCAGCTCGGCCGCCGACCACTCGGTGTAGACGGCCGGGTTGTGCAGGGCCAGCAACCCCAACACCTCCTGCTGCTTGACCACCGTCCGCCCGGCCAACACCGCCGCGACGTCGGCCAGGTGGTCAACGTCGGTGTCGCCGGCCGGGATGGCGGGGGCCTGCGGCACGGTGCCTTCCCGCAACGCCAACGCCCGCTTCACGACCGGCGTGACCTCGTCGACGCCTTCGCCGCGCCGCACGTAGAAGCAGCGCATCAGGCCGTCGATCGGCATGAACCCGACCGTCATGGCGGTGCCGATGTCGCCGGTGTCGACGGTGCCGTCGGAGTCCTCGGTCATCGGCCGCAACGTGGTCGCGGTGATGCCGGCCTTGTGCTTGCCAGTGCCCAGGATGGCGTCGTTGCCCTGGTGGTCGCCGATCGCGAAGCACGCCTTGTTGGACAGCACCTTGGCCACCTTGCGCGGCAACGAGTCCGCAGACGGGACCGGCGTCGCGAACAGCATCGTGACGCCGTACTTGCGGGCCTTGGCCACGATCTTCTCCACCAGCTCCGCGGCTTCCTCGCCGATGTCGGAGACGAACAGCTCCTGACACTCGTCGA
Source organism: Kutzneria chonburiensis (assembly GCF_028622115.1). Classification (NCBI taxonomy): domain Bacteria; kingdom Bacillati; phylum Actinomycetota; class Actinomycetes; order Pseudonocardiales; family Pseudonocardiaceae; genus Kutzneria; species Kutzneria chonburiensis. The sequence goes on along the minus strand of NZ_CP097263.1, from coordinate 7,660,674 downwards.
TCACCACGACACGCGGCCGCATCCGGGGGTCGGCGGCCGCGAGCTTGCGGGTCAGCTTCGGCTCCCCCATCTCCGAGAGGATCCGCCCGCGCTCGGACAGCTCGCTCATCAGCTTCTTGAGCGCCTCCAACACAACCGGGATCTGATCCGGTTCGTCGGACTTGAACAGCGTCCGCAGGCGCGGGGCCAGCGGGTCGTAGTCGGCGTTGAACGCCATGCAGTACACGTCGATCTCCACCAGCGGGTCGAGCATCGCGCCCAACAGGGCGGAGATGATCAGCGTCGACTTGCCCGAGCCCATCATGCCGGCGACGCCCCAGTTGGCTTGGAACAGCCGGCCGAGCACGATCTTGCCCTGGGGGTTGATGCCGACCGGCACGCCCCGGAAGTAGTCCGTGGTGCCCTCCGTGAGCAGCGGGAACGGGTCGACCGGCTTGGTCAGCGAGCCCTGGTCGGCGACCCACAGGTCCAGCACGCCGGGCTGGTTCTTGGGCTCGGTCGGCCACACCTCGACCGGCAGCCGGAGCAGGTTGTGCGCGAGCACGTCCTTGCGGTCCACGATCATCTCGACCGTGACGCCCTCGGGCAGCAGCAGCTGCGTGCGCCACCCCCGGCCGTCGTAGGCCGATCCGGACACCCACCGGGGCTTCCAGCCCTCCTTGAACTTCTTGTTCAGCGCCGGGAGGTTCAGGTTGCGCAGCGCGTTAAGGATCGCGCCCTCATCCGGCACCACGTCGCGCTCGGTCGGGGCGTCGTCGCTGGCACCCATCCACGCCGGGGCCATCACCCGACGCTTGCCCTCTCGCCACGCGAACGCGAGCCACGCTGGGACCGCGCCCCACACGGCGACGTGCACGGCCACGGTGGCGATCATGCCGAGCACACCGGCGATCTCCCCCAACAGCTCCCACCAGGAATCCCAGTCCAGCCCGCCCGGGGTGAGCTGGAACGCGATCCCCGCCACGAGCAGGATGCCGGCCAGCACGACCACCGCGACCAGCAGCGACACCAGCGCGGCCCGGATGGTGGCCGGCAGCGCCCGGAGCCGCTCGGCCCGGGCCTTTTTCAGGTCCACCAACCGGTCGGTCCACTCGGCCAGCGCCTCACGGTCGTTGCCCGCGCGGGCGGACGCGATCTGCTCGCGGACGTGAGCATGGGTCAGGGCGTCGACCGCGCGCCGGGCCCAGCTCGCGTGGCCCTGGGCCGTGGTCACGAGCAGCGACGCGCTGGCCCGGGCGACGGCCTTGGTGTGGGGGTGGGTGGCCCCGCCCCGGACCACCCGGGCCACGTTGCCGGCCTGGCGCAGCGCGATCGCGGCGCGGCGCTGGGCCAGCTCGGCTTCCTGTGCCGGGGTGACTAGCTCCGCGTCGACGATGTCGCCGGCCGGTTCGATCTCCGTGCCCGGGCCTACGGTGTCGCTGACGTGCGGCCGCAGGACGTGGACGTTGTCGGGCATGTCGTCGTCGTCCGGGGTCGAGAACCCGGTCACGGTGGTGGTGCTCATGGCGAGGGTTCCTTACTGCTGGGTGGTCTCGGTGTCGTGTTGCAGGTGGGCCAGCGCGGCACCGAGGCCGAGCACGACCACGGGCAGGCAGGCAACGCAGGTGGTGATCGGCCACGGGGCGGTGGTGATGCCCATGGCGGACATGAGGTGGTAGGCCACCTGCCCGGCCGAGCCGAGCAGCAGCGACCCGAGTGCGGACCACTTGGCGAACCGCTGGGCCCGGCTGGTGCCGATGCGGGCCAGCCAGACGCGCAGGGCGTAGGCGGCGTACGCCTCGACTCCTAGCGGCAGGGTGATGGCGGTGTTGAGCTGGAAGCCATCGGCGATCCCGGGGAGCGGGTGCACGATGCCGAACCCGGTCATGCCACCCAGCCCGACCCAGCCGGACCAGATCGCGACGAACGCGGACACCGCCATCGGCGCGAGCACCCAGCGCCACCACCGACCGACCGGCTTGGCCGTCGCGGGGCTGGTGGTGGTGCCCGGGTCGGCGGCGTGGCTGACCTGCTCGGTCTGCTCCGCAACGGCCTGGGCATCGGTGACCAGGTCGGCATCAGCCGGGGCCGTGGGCTCGGGATCGGCTGCAACCGGAGGGGGTCCGGCACGAGCGTGGTCACGTCCCCCGCGTCGGTGTCGGTGGTCGGCTCAAGCTCGGTCTGCGGCGGGACCAGGTGCAGCGCCGCCCCTCCGGTTGCAGCCGGACTGGTCTCCCCGCCGGGGTCGGCGGGGTCGAACCCGGTCTCGGAGAGGATCGCGAGCACGGCGTTGGCCTTGTCCGCGCCGACCCGGAACCGCTGCTTGATCTTGTTGCGTGACGGGATCGAGCCCAGCTCGGCCGCCCACTTGCGGACCGCCGGGACCAAGTCGTCAACGGGGCGTGGGAATGCGCTGCTCATCGGGTCCGCCTCCTCGCGGTCGTGGTGTGGCAGCGGGCGGTGTAGGTGCCGCAGTGGACGCGTTCGGTGCCCGTGCCGGTCGTGATCAGTACGGTCATTTCGCCGCAGTCGCGGCAGGTCTTCCGGGTGCCGTCCGGGTTGGGGATGTTGGTGAAGCTCATCGCCGCGCCCCCTTGCGTCCACTGCGGACGGTCGCCGTGGCGGGGATCAGGCGGGCCAGCGACGCCCCGGCGAACAGCGCGGGCACCACCAGCACGGCCAGCAGCAACCGCGGCTCCGGGTTGTGCGCGACCACGGCCCACTGCGCACCGGCCACCAGCGCGGCCAGCAGCACCGCGCGCCACGGCGACCGGGCGGCCGGACCGCTGACCAGCGACCGCATGGTCGCGGCGCGGGCCCGACGCCAGACCAGCCGGGCCACCAGCCACACCACCACAGCGGCCCCGATGATCAGGCTGACCGGGAGCACGAACAGAAAGTGACCATTCGTCATGTTCACGGGGCACTCCTGGTGGCGTTGTAGGCGCGGGTGGTGGTGCCGAAGACGGTCGGCCCGGACCGGGCCGACTGGGTGCCGGAGGCGCGGGCAGCGGCACAGGCGGCGTCGCCGGCCTCGACGAACCGCTCCCCGATCTCCAAGACCAGCGCGGTGCTGGTGGTCAGCACCCGCACGATCAACGTCAGGATCGTCAGCAGCCCGTAGACCAGCAGCGCGGCGCTGGTCAGGTTCGCGAACTGAGCGCGGGTGTTCATCGGCCGCTACCGCCTTCCAGCTCGGCTTCGTTGGCTTGGGCGATCAGGCGCACGGCGTGCGCGTCGCTGTGCCGCATCGCGTCGTGCAGCGCCCACCACGCCAACGACCCCGTCTCGGTGTGGCGGCGGGCGATGCCGTAGACCTCGGCCAGCGCGCGCCGGGCGGCCGCGATACGGCGGCACCAGGCGGGGAAGTCGGCCGGGTCGGCGATGCCGGCGGCGTCCAGATCGGCGCGGGCCTGCGCGGCCAGCGTCTCCAGCTCCGCCGGGAACAGCAGCGGCGAGGCGTCCGGGGCGCTCACGCGGCCGCTCCCATCTGCACGACGCCGTAGTTGCCGCTGGCGTTGAAGCACGTCTGGGCCGGCTCAACCGTGCCGGGCACCGGCAGCGCACCGGACCCCAGGCAGGTCGGGCGGCCCGGGCCGTAGCCGGGCACGGGGTGCTCCGGAAGGGCGCCCTCGGTGGTCAGCGTGTAGTGGATCTCCCGGCAGGTGGGGCAGGTGCCCCACAGCAGCACGGCGGACCGGGCGGTGTTCCTGCGGCGAACGACGGTGCGAGACACTGTGGTGTCCCTTCTGATCAGTGATCGGATAGGGGTTGTTGGACCCGGTCCGGCAGGTCTTCTTGGCGGGAGGGCTGCCGGACCGGGCATCAGTCGGTCAGTCGCCGGGCGTCCATCTCGCTGGACCAGTCGTAGTCACGCGGGATGTGGTTGGGGCTCTCGTCGTTGGCGGCGTGGCCCTGGTAGCAGTTCGCGCAGACCTGAAGGCCCGAGTAGGCGTGGGTGGCCTTGGCACCGCAGAAGCACTTGGCAGACATGACGTTTCCTCCGATGGGATGGCGTGGTCAGCGCTGGTTGCTCGGCTGGCGGGCGGCGAGGTAGTCGGCGACCCAAGCGTTGAGCGCCTCCGGGCCGCTGGCGAACGAGATGGTGCGGTCGGCGCGGAAGTCGTTGGCGATCGTCACGGCGGCTGCCTGGGTGTGGCCGACGATCGGCAGCTGCACCAACGGGTCCAGCTGGAGGATCTGCCACCGGTTCAGGCGGAACACGACGTCGCCGTCCACGGCCTCCGCCTCGGGCGAGATCACGACGTTGTCCGCGACCTCGATCATCGGCCGGGCCACGTCCCACACGGCGTTGCCGATCTCCAGCCGGACGTTGATGCCGCCGATGATGCCCAGTCGCGGGTTGACGACGAAGCCGGTCATCTTCTGGTAGGTGCTCACGCTGCAACTCCTGAAAGTGTTGTGGTGTCGGTGTTCTCGCCGGCTTCCACGCAGGGGAAGCACATGCCGAACGTCGGCGGGATGACGTAGTCGCGGGCGCGGTGGCACCGCTTGCACTCGCGGCGAGCGAGGTTGGCCAGGTTGAGCGAGTGCCACTTGCGCGGCGTCATCACCAACTTGGGCTTGGCCTTGCTGATCAGGTACAGCGGGGCGAACCACTGGCAGTTGCCCCTCTTGCTGTAGCCGTAGAGCAGCGCAACGGGGTCGTGACCACCGGGCCGCTTACCCAGCGCCTTGAGCTGGTTCTTGGTGGCCAACAGGTGCCGGGGTGCCCACTTGGTCGGCAGCAGCGGCAGGCCGTCGTGCAGGCCATGGGTGAACTCCCAGCTATCCGACCACGCCACGTGCAGCTTGACGACGGCTCGGACCTTGCTGCCCATCACACACCGACCAGCGCCGTAAGCAGCGCTGCGACCAGCAGCCACAGCCAGTGCCACGCCTGGTCCAGGGTGTACGCGCCGGTGCCGACGCCGGGGTTGTCGTCGTGGCCCGGGCGGGGAGCGCCGAAGTGGTAGTAGTCGCGCTTGCCGACCAGCACGGCCAACACCAGCAGCGGCTTGCGCCGGTCGGCCCAGTAGTGCGTCACCGCCGACACGAGCTGACCGAGCACGAAGCCGAGCGGCGCGATGTCGACCAGGTGCAGGGCGGCCAGCACGGCAACCATGCCGGCCGTGGCGGCGGTGTAGGTGCCGACGTGGCGGGCGCAGGCCCAACGGCCAACCCAGCCGTCCGCGCCTTTCGTGCACGCCTGGTGGTGGGTCTGCAACCAGTGGTCGGCCACGTTGTGCGTGACCAGCAACGCGACCAACACGACGGCGAAGGTGAGCGCGGCCGGGATGTTCATCAGGCGGCCGCCTCTCCGGTCGACACGGGCGCGGTGACGGCGGCGTCGAACTGGACCCGCAGCACCCGCACGGTGCTACCCAGAGCGCGCTGGGCGATGCGGCGGTCACGGCGGGCGCGGGCGGAGCCGTCCAGCAGCGAGGCGGAGGCCGCCGGGCCCTGCTCCCGCATCTTGGCGAACTCGGCGGACAGCGACGGGTGGCTGATCAGGTGGTGAAACTCCGCATCCAGCGCGGTCAGGGTGCCGGACGCGTCGATCGCGGCGAGCTCGGCGGCGGTCGGCTCCGTGATGTCGTCGAAGCCGGGGAAGTCGTTGGCGTGCATCGTGTGGTGCTCCTTGCGTCGGGAATGGACAGGAACAAGGGCGATGCCGTTGGTTCCCGAACCTCCACAGTCCCGGCCGAGAAGCGGCGGGCGACCCGCACGAGCGGGTGTGGTGCGGAGGAACGGCACCCAACGGGTGCTGTTGGTGTTTGGGGTGCTCTCCGGCGATATGTGCTGCCGGTTCAGCTGACCGGAGAGCCAGCCGCAATCGCGGCTGAAGCGGCGGCCCGCCAGCCCCTACGAACACGGTGGAGGCTGAACAGCCAAACCCCGCTGTGGGGCCCGGTTACCCCCGTGGCGGGGGTGGCTGGCGGGACTGACGGGCAGGCCGCTTGAACGCTATGGAGTTCAGAAAGAACAGCTGCAAAACGTCCACTGTGGACAGGTGCACGGGTTGAGGTGTCGCAACGGTTTCCCGTCGGGACCATGCACACACAGCGAGTTGGGCAAACGCATGTCGACGCACAGAAAGCCCTGTGCGGAAAGGCTTAAGCACCTTGCGGGACCGGCCCGACGTGTCGGGTCATCCCTCCGGTTTAGACGGACCTAGCTGCCACGTCGGTCGTGGTCGCCATGCGGTCCATCCCCGTTGTCAGCCCCTATACCCAGTCGCTGAATCCAGGAACGTTTGCAGTTTTCAAAGAACGGCCGGGGCGGTGGATCTCCTCCGGAGAGGTGATCCGGTTCACTCCGGTTCAACGCGAGTCAGAACGTAGCAAGACGAGCCAACGCGAGTCAACAGGTGTTGTGAAACTCGTCGCGTCCGCCCAGGTAAACGGCCATGTTCCGGGTTTGAGGTAGTAGGACTAGGCGAGCCACTGGTACCGTCTGAGTCACGTTGACTCACGAGAGGGAGGCGTTGACTCAGATGGACTCGGACCTCGGGAACGTCCCAAGTTCGGGCAAGGCCACGTCGCAGGCCCTGGCGCACCACCTGCGGACGGAGATCGAAGCTGGTCGGCTCGCGCATCGCGCGCCCCTGCCGACGTCCAAGCAGCTCGCGGACCAGTACGACACGTCGCCGGCGACCGTCAGCCGGGCGATGGACATCCTCGCGGCTGAGGGACTGATCATTGGGAAGCCCCGCGCGGGTCGCATCGTCAACTACCCGCCGCCCGTAGAGCGAAGCGCTCCGAGTCGGCCGAAGGTGCTGCTCATCGGCGGTTACGCGGGAAGCGGCAAGACCGAGTTGGGCCGGATCCTTGCGCGGCTGACGCACTGGCCGATGCTCGACAAGGACACGACCACCCGGGCGGTGGTGGAGCAGGCGTTGGAGTTGCTCGGCCACTCACCCCACGACCGCGAGTCAGACCTGTACCGGACCTCGATCCGGCCCGCCGAGTACGAAGCGCTCATTGCCGGCCTGATGGAGAACGTCGAGTGCGGCACGAGCGCCATCGTCACCGCGCCGTTTGCGCTCGAACTGGCCGACAAGACGTGGTGCGACCGGACGGCCGCGAACCTCGCACGGTTGGGCGCTGACCTGCACGTCATCTGGGTTCGGACCGACGCGGACTCGATGCGGCGGTACATCCGTCACCGTGGCGCGGCGCGCGACGCTGCCAAGCTCGCTGACTGGGACGCCTGGGTGGAGGGTCTCAACCTGGCGTTCGAGCCGGCGATTGAGCACATCGTGATCCACAACTCCGCTGATGCTCGACCGTTGCAGGAACAGGCCGAGCAGCTGCTGGCTACCGTGACGGCATGAGCACCGTGTTGCGCGCGCTGGTCAGCAACGAGGCGGAGGACCAGGTCGGCGTCAGCCTGCTTGGCCAGGTGGCCGGAGTCGAGGTCATCACGTACGACCCGACCGCCACCAGTCTGACTGACCAGCAGCGCACCGCCGAAGTCTTCTTGCCGCCCTACCGGGGGAGCGAACGCCCATTCGCACTCGTTCAGCAGCTGCCCAAGCTGCGGCTCGTGCAGCTGCTGAGCGCCGGGGTCGACGAGTGGAGTCCGCACGTGCCGTCCGGCGTCATGCTGGCGAACGCCCGTGGCGCCCATGCCGGCCCGGTAAGCGAGTGGATCCTCTCCGCGATCCTGACCACGTACCGCCGTTGGCCTGCGCTGATTCGCTACCAGGACCAGCACACGTGGGCGCATCGGCTCCCCGGCACCGACTTCGAGACGCTGCGCGGCAAGCGCGCGCTCGTGCTCGGTGCCGGCGCGATCGGAACCGCGGTTGCCCGGCTGCTCCCCCCGTTCGGCGCGACGGCCACCCTTGTCGGTCGGACCGCTCGCGCCGACGTGCACGGCGTCGACGAACTCCCCGACCTGGTGACCGAGCACGACATCTTGGTCGTCATCTGCCCGCTCACACCGGACACCGAGGGCCTGATCAACGCGAAGATCCTCGCCGCGATGCCGGACGCCGCGTTGCTGGTCAACGCCGGCCGGGGCCGCATCGTCGACACCGACGCGTTGGTGTCGGAGTTGGCCGCACAGCGCCTTCGTGCCGCTCTCGACGTCACCGATCCCGAGCCCTTGCCGGCCGACCATCCACTGTGGAACTGCGACGGCCTGATCGTCAGCCCACATTCGGCTCGAACCGTGCCGGGCACGAGCAAGCTCTGCTACGAAGTCGCCGCCCGGCAGGTCGCTGCACTTGTACAGGGAGACGTTCCGCCGAATGCCGTCGTCCGTTGAGGCGGGACCTTCACGGCTCCAGTCGAGGGATGCGGGTATGCACCGCGATCATGTCGCACACGGCCTGGTACATCTCCCGGCCGTCGCGGGCCTCGACATCCGCGAGGTAGTCATTCGCGCCGGACACGTCGCCAACGCTCAGGAACCCAAGGCAGAAGTGGAAGTGCGTCAGCACCCGGTTCGCGCGCTGCTGCTGTTCGGTCTGCCCGGCCATATCAAGACCCTCGACCACGGAGCGCGATCTGCTCTATACCGAGATGGGTATCTCACCGCGAGATGTAGCCTGCTTGGGTGACCGATCCCAAGGGCGTGGCGCTGCCTGACTGGGCATGGCAGCGCCACGAAGTCCGCGATGCGCTCCGGGCCCGAGACATGGCCGCCTTCTTCAAGGCCGTCCAGCAGTACAGCGGTGCCAGCCAAACGCGCATCGCCCGCGCCACCGGCCTGCTCCAAGGACGCGTCAGCGAGATCGTCAACGGCACCCGCAAGGTCACCACCCTGGACCTGTTCGAGCGCATCGCTGACGGCGTCCAGATGCCCGACGATGCCCGGATGCTGCTCGGACTTGCTCCCCAAGACCCTGCCGGCCTTGACCACCTAAGCGCCTCCGGACGGGCCGAGCTCATCGCCGTCTACCCGTCCCAGTCGGCTGCTCTTCCCGAGATCCGCGATCTCGCCGGCAAGGCGGCGGTGGTGGATGTGCTGGCCGTGCGCGGGCTCGGCATCCTCGGCATGAACGACTCGCTGCTCCGCCCCAGCGTGCGGAAGTCGTCGCCGGCCGTCCGGGTCCTGCTGCTCGATCCCGACAGCGAAGCAGCCCACCGCAGGGCGGCCGAGATCGGCGAGTCGCACGCGACGTTCAGCGGCGGCATCCGCATGTCGATCGAGCGCCTCCGCGAGCTCGCTGCCGACGGCGTTCAGGTCGAGGCGCACACCTACGCGTTGCTGCCCACCTGGCGCGTCATCGGCCTGGACAGCACGTTGTTCGTGTCCGCGTTCGGTGAGACTCACGAGGGGCACACGTCGCCGATGTACCGGATCGCCGGATCGCCGCATGGCGCACTGCACCGCGGCTTCCGTAGGTTCAGCGAGGAGTTGCGCCGCACCGCGCGGCGCGTGGTCTGACCGGGAGGCGACCATGGCGGTTGAGGCTGAACTCAAGGCACGACTCCACAACCCTGAGCATGTGCTGCAGCGCCTCGCTGAGCGAGCGCCCGCCGAACACTCCGTCTATGCCGACCGCTACTTCGACTTCCCGGACCACCGGCTCGGCGCGACTGGCTACGAGGTGCGGCTGCGGACGATAACCGGAAACGCAGGAGAGGTGCGGTCGCTGCTGACGTTCAAGGAACCGGCGGTTGATACTGCGAGCGACTCTAAACCCGAGCACGAGACGTCCGTAGGCGACTCTAATGCGGTCGTCCCTCTACTGGGCGCGCTGGGGCTGGTCGAGGTGATCGCGTTCGAGAAGCGCTGCACCAACTACCGGTTCACCGCCCATCGCCGACACCTGCTGGCCACGCTGGTCGAGGTGCCTGAGCTCGGCGGCGAGACGTACATCGAGGTGGAGACCCTGACCGCCAGGGAAGACGTGAACGCCGGTTTGAGCGTGATTCGGCGAGTGCTGAACGAACTAGGCGTCACCGATGATGAGCTGACAACGGAGACCTACACGGGGGCGGTGACGGCTCGACGGCGTAACCGACCAGACGGTTGAGCCGCGTTATGAACGGATGATGCCCCCGTTTCGCAACGGGGGCATCACCTCAGCCGCTACAGACAAGAGCGCCCAACGAACAGCTAGAACAGCAGCTGCCAGGCCGGTCTACACCTCGGAGAGTGTCGACTATCCTAGAGTTGCAACACCTAGCCCTTCAGTTACATCCTCCAATGCGCGCGCGGAACTTACATCGATGGTCCGAGAAAACTTCTCGATGGTTTTGAGATGAAGATCCATTTTTTTGTTCTGAATCGCCCGTGAATCGTAGAGCGTTATAAAGTCGCGCACATTTGCGTCGACCGAGTGTTCCACCTGCTCAATTCTAAATAGCAGGTCATTCACGCGACGCTCAACGGCCAGATCCTGCCCAAGAAGACTAACCTTCTCAAGCAATCTCACACTCGCGCCAGCCTGAATCGAATTCAAGTATCGGAAGTCGAACTTTATCGACCGTCGCTGTCCCCGTAGATCGACGTTGTAGACAACATCTTTTTCGATCCGCGTACCAAGCGGAGGGGAAAACCGCTTGAACAGCAGGTCGTTGACCACGTCTTCAAGGTGTGCCACTTGTGCACCCTTCGACGTACTCACCAGATCGTTGAACAGCGAGTCAACCGCCGCCCTCATGTCATACTGCGGAAATGCCAGATCGAGCAGTTGTCCGCGATACTCAAGTTCATAGTTATCCAAGGTCCGCCTCTTTAGGGAGGACAGCGCCTTGTCGAACATGCCCTCATCGAGGTGATACCGGAGGTATTCAATCCAGGCACAGAAGGCATCGGAGCTGGCCACGACATTCTGCACGGAACGTCGATCGAATCGGCCGTCGTCCTTCTCGCCTATGAAGCGAGCAACACCGCCGTCTTCACCAACAACCACGACACCAATATTCTTTGGCTCATTCCTGAACACGTCAGTTCTATACTTGACGAGATACCAGTCAGCGAACATCGCCCACCTCGCCCAGCTCAAATGGCCACTCGGTAACCTTCGAATATTCTCCCGAGGTGCGGCTAATAAATTCCCGCACCCTACTCTTACGGTGGTCGATATACCGTATTAGCTCTTCCGCTACCTCTTTGTTGACCAAGTCGACCGCCAGGCAGTTATTAACAAGCCTGCGAATCTCTTCCTTTTGAACGCCAGCTATTCGTGTACACCAAGAATCCAAGTACTCGGCCGACTGAAAATAGGGCGCAAACTCGTGCGATCGCACCTCTCGGTCCCGCTCGGATCGGAGCATCGAACTCAAATCTTTCGAGCAACGGCCGAGCAATGCCAGGTCATGATCGAAAGCCGCGACACCAACCTTTGGGTGATACGCAACGTTACCATCGTGCCGATCGGTATTTGCAACCCACTGATCAAAAGCAACAATTCCCCAAGCTTCCCATGGGCGCTCCAAAACAAGCTTCCCAAGGATTGCTGGAGGAAGTCGGTCACCCTTCAATCCGAAGGCCATGCAAGTATAGCCATAAATTCCGCCGTCTAGCTCAACCAAAGCTCCCGGCGGCACGGAAAGGCCAATAGACAAGCCTAGGGCGCTTGAAATGTAGTCGTTCAACACGCCGTGCGGCCGGTCCTTGGTGTTCTGTCGAGAGTAGGCACTCAACCTGACAGAACTAACGCCGCCGGATCCGCCAACGGTCGCACCGAACCCGTCCAGCGCGAAGTAGCCCATGCCGCTTACAGGCGGCTGGCCTGCCCCGCCGACCATCTTGCCTCCTCCAGGGGGTGACGACGCGATGGTAGCCGTGCGAGGACACGTTGGCTGCCCCATAAGGTCGGTGTCCGTCAGATGCGTTCACACCGGTCGCGTGCAACTCCAGGTGCACTGACGCAGTACGCCGGCGCTCGGGCGATCGGAGAGTCCAGGCGGAACGCGGGCGCGGGAGCCCTCATTGCCGCAGCGTCGTTGCGGCGGGGCCTAGCCGAAGTCCAGAGCACCTCCATCGACATCGGGCGCAGGTGCCGTCACGGGCAAGAAGATCGTCCGTCGAGCGGCTGGCCAGCGTTGACCGGACCTGGTACCGAACGGCGCTGTCCCGCTTGCCGCAGTTCCTCCTGCGTCGCATGCCGTCAAAGCCGTAGCCTCGGCCAGGCATCTGAGACGAAAGGGGCCGCTTTGAGCGATTGGCGGATGTTGGCGACACGGCTCACGGCCAACGCCACAGTGACCGACGCGGCGACCAGCCCTAACGTGCCGTTGCCCTCCCCGCAGGAAGCTGCGGAGTTCCTACGTGGCGTTCATCACCTGATCAGCCGCCTGACCGCAGCCAGCATCGGTCTTGGGAGGGCATACGGTGCCAGGCTCTCCGAGGCTGACCTCGGACGGTTCCGGCTTGCCGTGCAACACATGCAGGCGGTGTCGTTCGACGCAGTAGCAGACGCACTTGAGCGTCTACCTGCTGGTTCTCGGCCGATGGGTGAGTGACCAACTGCGTGACAATCGAGGCGAACGGGTGCGCACGTCGATGGACGCCTACGGACGCCGCATGTCCTCTGACCTGCACGGACATGCCGCTCACGGTGGCTGGACCTTTGCTTCGGGACGAAGAGGTCGCAGGTTCAAATCCTGTCACCCCGACGAGATCGGGAGAGCCTTGTGCGTCATTCGACGCACAAGGCTCTCGTCTTTTCTACACTGGGGCTCCCGCCCCAGACCCCGAGGCAGGGCGGGCTTCGCCCCCTGCACCCCCCAATTCGTGTGGGCATTTCTTTGCGTCGCCTTCACGTCTCTTGCTCTTGCTGCTAGGCGGGTCCCGGGCACCCTCGCGCTCCTACCTCCTCGCTTCGCTCGTCTGCTGACTGGCTTCGTGTCTTCCGGGCCCGTCTGTCCTGGGCGGCTTTGCCGCTGCCGCTCTTCCTCTCTCTTCTGGGCTGTTCGTGACAGGATCGGGGGGTGACGAATCATCCTGTTGCGCGGGTGCCGGAGCGGCTGTTCGAAGATCCTGAGGCGGAGAAGCGCTGGAGGGATCGGTTTGAGGCGCGGCGGGTGTCGTTGCCGGACTGGGCGGTGGATGCGCCGGGGCGCTCGCTGTACGTGTCCAATGCGAGTGGGGTGTGGGAGGTGTACGCGTGGAACCGGGAGACCGATGAGCACCGGCAGGTGACTGATCGGCCGAACGGGACCATGCATTCGACGTTGAGCCCGGATGGGGAGCAGATCTGGTGGTTCAACGACACGGATGGGGACGAGTTCGGTAGCTGGGTGGTGGAGCCGTACGGGGGTGGGGAGAAGAAGGCGGCTCTTGAAGGGGTGCATGACGGGTACCCGGCCGGGCTTGAGGTGGGGAGTTCGAGGATCGCGGTGGGGGCGTCGACCGATGACGGGACGACGATCTGGGTGACTCGGGACGGTCGGCCCGAGGTGATCTACGTCAATGAGAACGACGGCGGGGTGGCCAGTCTGTCGCGGGATGAGCGGCTGCTGGCGATCTCGCACTCGGAACACGGGGACAGCCGGCATCCGGCGTTGCGGGTGCTGACGGCTGACGATGGCGTGGTGGTGGCGGAGAAGTGGGACGGGAAAGGTAAAGGGCTGGAAGGGATCTCGTTCAGCCCGGTGGCGGGGGACTCGCGACTGCTGGTGCTGCACGAGCGGCGGGGTAAGGAAGAGCTGCTGATCTGGGACGTCGAGGCGGACACCGAGACGGAGATCAGCATCGACCTGCCGGGTGAGCTGGCGGCCGACTGGTACCGGGACGGCCGAGCGCTGCTGGTGGTGCACAGCTATCGGTCGCGGACGACGTTGCACCGGTATGACATTGCGACCGGTGAACTGTCCACTTTGGATACCCCGAAGGGGACAATCGGGGGTGCGGGGGCGCGGCCGGACGGGTCGGTGGAGTACTCGTGGTCGTCGGCGGAGCATCCGTCGGCGGTGAGGGTGCTGTCGAGTGACGGCGATCGGGTGCTGTTGCAGCCGCCGGGGGAGCGGGCGCCGTCGTCGCAGCCGATGGAGGATGTGTTCGTCGGGGATGTGCATGCGCTGGTGTCGAAGCCGGCGCATGCGGGAAGTGGGCCGCTGCCAACGGTTTTTGCGATTCACGGTGGGCCGCATGCCAATGACGAGGACCGGTTCTCGGCCTATCGGGCGGTGTGGCTGGATGCTGGTTTTGTTGTGGTGCAGGTGAATTACCGTGGGTCCACGGGGTATGGGTCGGCCTGGCGGGATGCGATTGAAGGGCGTCCGGGGCTTACTGAGCTGGAAGACATTGCGGCGGTGCACGACTGGGCGGTGGAGTCGGGGCTGGCGGATCCGTCGAAGTGCGTGATCAACGGGGCGTCCTGGGGCGGGTATCTGACGCTGCTGGCGCTGGGGGTGCAGCCGAAACGGTGGGCCGCGGGTGTTGCGGGCGTGCCGGTGGCGGATTACGTCGCGGCGTACGAAGACGAGATGGAGCCGCTGCGGGCCTTTGACCGGGCGCTGTTCGGCGGGTCGCCGGAAGAGCTGCCCGAGCTGTACCGGGAGTGCTCGCCGCTGACCTACGTGGACGACGTCACGGCGCCGGTGATCGTGCTGGCCGGCGAGAACGACCCGCGCTGCCCGATCCGGCAGATCGACAACTACCTGGACCGGCTGGCCGAGCGCAACGCGCCGTACGAGGTGTACCGGTACGAGGCCGGCCACGGCTCGCTGGTGGTGGCCGAGACGATCAAGCAGACGGCCATCGAGGTGGACTTCACCCGACGGGCCCTGGGCCTGTAGCGCGAAGGGTGGGGCCGGAAGGCCCCACCCTTCAACCGCTGCTACGCCAGCTGGGCCTGCCACATCCAGTGGGCTTCCTCCAGCTTGGCGGTGAGCTCGATGATCAGGTCCTGGGTGACCAGGTCGGTGTCGTCCGTGGTCTTGATCCGGGCCCGCATCCGCTGCACGACCTCGCCCAGCGTGGCCGTGATGGCCTTGGCCACGGCCTCGTCGTCCCGCCAGCCGACCTCGAACTCCGGCACGCCGGAGTTCTTGGCCACGGTGACGGCCCGGCCGTCCGGCGAAACGCCGATGGCCGACGCGCGCTCCGCGACCTGGTCGGTGTACTCGCGGGCGGCGGCGACCAGCTCGTCGAGCTGCAGGTGCACGCTGCGGAAGTTGCGGCCGACCACGTTCCAGTGGGCCTGCTTGGCCACCAGCGACAGGTCGATCAGGTCGACCAGCGCCTCCTGGAGCACCCGACCGGTCTCGTCCCGCGCCTTCTGGTCGAGCGGACTGGTGATCGGGGCCTTGCCCATGTCTGCCTCCTCGGGGCTCGCGTGACCGTCGAGTACCCGAGGAGACAGCGGCTAAAAGTCAGACGGTCGCGGTGACCGAGACCTCGATGTTGCCGCGGGTGGCGTTGGAGTAGGGGCACACCTGGTGCGCGGCGGCAACCAGCTGGTCGGCAGCGCCCTGCTCGAAGCCGGGCACGTGCGCGGCGAGCTCGACGCCCAGGGTGAAACCGCCGTTGTCCAGGGTGAACACGCTCACCTGGGCGGTGACGGAGGTCTCCGGCAGCTTGATCTTCTGCCGGCGGGCGACCGCCTGCATGGCGCTGTGGAAACAGGCCGCGTAGCCGGCGGCGAACAGCTGCTCGGGGTTGGTCTTGTCACCGCCGGGGCCGCCCATCTCCTTCGGCACGGCCAGGATCTCGTCGATCACGCCGTCCGAGGAACGGACCTCTCCGTTGCGGCCCTCACCGATCGCGATCGCCTCGGCGGTGTACAGCGCTGCCATCGTCTTCTCCTTCGCCTACGAAGTTACTGACGGGTACAACGCATCGACCCGGCTCAATGTAGCCGGTGGTGACCGACCTCACCGAGGGCGAACTCGGCAACCTGACGTCCCACCAGGCGCAGTGAGTCGTAGGCGCGCTGATCGGAACACGTGCCGTCGGCCTCGAAGCGGACCTCGGCGGTGTTCAGCGGGACACCCAGCGGCGTCGGCCAGCCGCGCAGGGCATGCACGATGGAGCGCAGCGCGGTCAGCGTGCTGACGGCCGCCTGCCAGCCCATCGCGCTGGTCACGCAGCCGACCGCCCGGCCGTCCAGGAACGGGTGCGGATCTCCGCTGAGGTCCTGGACGTAGTCGAGGGCGTTCTTGACCAGCCCGGACAGCGAACCGTGGTAGCCGGGAGAGACGAGGACCACGCCGTCGGCCTCGCGCAGCAGTTCGATCAGCCGCCGCGCCGACTCGGGGCGCTCGGGCACGGCGGGGTCGTAGAACGGCAGCACCAGGTCCGTGCCGGTGACGGCGATCGTCTTCGCGCCCGCCTCTTCCGCACCCGACAGCGCAACGTGCAGCGCCCGCTCGGACTGCGAGTCGGCCCGCAAGGAGCCACCGATCCCCACCACCGTCACCGTCATACGTCCACCGTACGAGTTACAGCGGGCTTGAGGTCAAGATCCCTCGCCTGGGTACCTACCGACCGGTAGTGTCCTGGGCCATGGCGAGCCTCGCGCAGTCCGTTCCGCTCAGGTGGCAGGCCCGGGCACTGCGGGCGGTCTTCGCCCTGCCCACGCCGGTGCGACGGTTGCTGGCCGGCAAGCCGATCCGGCTGGACGGGCAGACCCTCGACCTGGACGCGCAGCTGCTGCTGAAGATGCAGCAGCTGTCCGGTACCGAGCTGCACGGCACCGACGTCCGCCAGGCCCGGGCCTCGATCGCCGCCGGCCGCGAGCTGGTCGGCGGCGAGGCGATCGAACCCGTCACGACCAAGGATCTCCAGCTGCCGGGCGACCTCCCGGCCCGCCTCTACCGGCCGGGCGACCTGCCGGAGGGCTCGCCGCTGCTGCTTTTCTTCCACGGCGGCGGTTTTGTCATCGGCGACGTCGACAGCCACGACCACCTGTGCCGGTTCCTCGCCCGCAACGCCGGCGTCCGGGTGTTGTCGGTCGGCTACCGGCTCGCCCCGGAGGACCCGTTCCCGGCCGCGGTCGACGACTGCCTGGCGGCGTTCAAGTGGGCCGCGGCCGAGGCGACGTCACTGGGCGCTGACCCGAAGCTCATCGCCATCGGCGGCGACAGCGCGGGCGGCAACCTCGCCGTCGTCACGGCGTTGCAGGCCGGGTCGAGCAACCCGCGCCCGGTGTTCCTGCTGCTGCTCTACCCGACCGTGGACGCGACCGTTCGCCGGCGGTCGCGGGAGCTCTTCGGCAATGGCTACTTCCTGACCGACACCGGCATGGACTGGTTCATGGAGCGCTACGTGCCGGACCCGGCGACCCGCACGGACCCACGGGTGTCGCCGCTGCTGGCCGAGGACCTCAGCACGCTGCCGCCGACGTACATCGCCACGGCCGGCTTCGACCCGCTGCGTGACGAAGGCGAGCTGTTCGCCCGCCGGGTCGCCGAGGCCGGTGTGCCGGTCGTCCTGCGTCGGCACGAGGGCCTGTTCCACGGCTTCGCGAGCATGACCGGCATCGGACGCTCGTTCAAGGAAGCCACCCTGGAGGCGGCCAGCGCCCTGCGTACGGGGCTGGCCATCGGCCGCAACGGCCGGCCGCGCCGCAAGGCGGTCAACGCCGACGAGCTCAACGGCTACCCGGTCGGCAGCTGGCTGGCCTGAGCCGCCTGGCAGGCCGGGCAGTAGCCCCAGAACACGACCTCGGCTTCGGCCACGGTGAAGCCCATCGAGTCGGACGGCTCAAGGCACGGCGCCGGGCCGACCACGCAGTCCACGTCCTCGGTCCGGCCGCAGCCACGGCAGACCAGGTGGTGATGGTTGTCACCGGTGCGCGTCTCGAACCGGGCCGGCGAGCCGGCGGGCTCGATCCGGCGGACCAGGTCGGCCCGCACGCAGGCGTTGAGCACGTCGTACACGGCCTGCGTCGACACCGAGCCGATCTGGCCGCGAACTCCGCCCGCGACCTGGTCAGCGGTGGTGTGAGGGTGACCGGAAAGCCACTCCAGGACGGCCAGCCGCGGCGCGGTCACCCGCAGCCCGGCGGTGCGCAGTTGGCGCCGCAGGGTCTCCACGTTTGCTTGGTCGGTAGCCATGTCTAGACCAGCTCAGCACGTTTTCTTGAGTCAGACAAGAAATCGGTTGCGCCGACGGCCCGGTACCTAGTGACATCGGTGGGTGGTCCTGACGTCCTACGGCCGGGTGACGGCGCTCCCCGGTGTGCGCATGTTGTTCGTGGTCACCGGGCTGGCCCGTATCCCGGTGGCGGCCGCGGGCGTGACCATCACCCTGCACGTCGTGCTCGGCCTGGGCATGGGCTACGGCGAGGCCGGCGCGGTGGCGGCGGCCACGACGCTCGGCATGGCGCTGGGCGGACCCCTGATGGGCCGGCTGCTCGACCGGCGCGGATTGCGCCGGGTGCTGCTGCTGGCCACGATCGCCGCCGGCGTGTTCTGGGCCGCCGCGCCCTGGCTGCCGTACTGGGGCCTGATGGTGCTGTCGTTCGTCGGCGGCCTGCTGGCCCTGCCGGTGATGTCCATCGGCCGGCAGGCGATGGTCGCGCTGCTGCCTGAGGACGACAGCTATCGCCGGCCGGCCTTCTCGCTGGACTCGGTGCTGACCGAGATCTCGTACATGGTCGGCCCCTCCGCCGGCGTGTTCCTGACCACGGCCTTCTCCTCGACCACGGCGATGTTGTGCGTCGGCACGGGCACCGTGCTGTCCGGCGTGTGGCTGTACGTGCTGGATCCGCCGGTGAAATCCGAGGAGGCCGCGCAGCACGGCCACGTGCCGCTGCTGTCCTGGCTGCGCGGGCCGATGATCGCGGTGCTGGTGCTGGCCGGCGCGATGGTGCTGATCATGGCCGGGGCCGAGGTGGCGATCGTGGCGGCGCTGCGGGTCTCCGGGCAGGTGGGCTGGTCCGGGCTGGTGATCGCGGTGTGGTGCCTGGCCTCGGTGGTCGGCGGCATCGTGCACGGCGCGATGCGACGGCCGCTGCCGCTGGTGGTGCTGATGGCGCTGGTCGGCGTGACGATGGTGCCGGTCGGTCTGCTGGCCGGGCAGTGGTGGCTGCTGGCGCTGGCCCTGGTGCCCAACGGCTTGCTGTGCGCGCCCACGTTCTCGTCCACCTCGGACGCGGTGACACGGCTGGCGCCGGAGTCGGTGCGCGGCACGGTGATGGGCGTCTACAGCTCGGCGTACACCGTCGGGGCGGCCATCGGCGCGCCACTGATCGGCTTCGTGATGGACAACTCGATGCCGCTGTGGGGCTTCGTCGCGGCCGGCGGGGTGGGGCTGCTGGGTGTGGCGACAGCCGTCGCCCTTGGCGGGCACAAGCTCAGCCAGCGTCAGCTGTCGAGTTCCCTGAGCGCCTCGTAGATCCGTTCCAGCGCGGGGCGGTTGCGGGCCATCCGGCGGCTGGCGATCTCCTCGGGCGCGACCGTGCCGACCGGCGTCACCAGGTCCGCGGCCGCGTCGAGGGACGGCAGCTCGCCCAGCGCCCGCCAGCCCAGAAGTGCCGCTCCCACACCGGATCCCTCGTTGCCGTCCACAAAGGACAGCTCCTGGCCGAACGCAGCCGCGACCACCGAGCTCCACAGTGGACCGCGGAAAGCGCCGCCGGTGGCCCGAATCTCGTGCACGGCTGCGCCGGCATCCCGTACGGCATCGAGGACCAAGGCCAGCTGCTGGCCGACGCCCTCGATCATGGCCCGGGTGATCACGGCCCGACCGTGCTCGCGGCGCAGGCCGACCAGCACGGCCCGCGGGTCCGGATCCCACCACGGCGCCCGCTCGCCCAGCAGGTACGGCAACGCCAACAGCCCGGCCGCGCCCGGCGGCTCCGATTCGGCCTCCGCCAACAACTCTGGCATTGGCACGCCGAAGACTTCGGACGCCCACTGCGCCACCACGCCGCCGTTGCTCACCGAACCGCCGAGCACCCAGAGCCCGTCGGCCAGGGCGTAGCAGAAGACTCGGCCGCGCTCGTCGACGCCGGGCCGGTCGCGGACGACCCTGAGCGCACCGCTGGTGCCCAGCGACAGCGCCGCCATGCCCGGCCGCACAGCGCCGACACCCAGGTTGGCCAGCGGACCGTCACCACCGCCGGCGATCACCGGCAAGCCGCTCGGCAGACCGCCGATGCCGTTGGCCATGGCCAGCGCCTTGGTCGGCTCGACCAGGTGCGGCAGTTGGTCCGGGTGCACGCCGGCGATGGCCAGCGCCGGCTCGTGCCAGGCCAGCCGGCGCATATCGAGCATGCCGGTGCCGGAGGCGTTGGAGTGCTCGGTGACCAGCCGACCGGTGAACTTGGCCAGCACGTAGTCCTTGAGGCCGGCCCACTTCACCGCCCGGGTGCACAGTTCCGGCTCATGCTCGGCGAACCAGGCCAGCTTGGTCAGCGGGAACGACGGATGCACCGGGGCGCCGGTCGCCGCGTGCAGGTCGAGGGCCAGTTGCTCATCGGCCCGCAAACGTTTGGCGATGTCGGCGGCGCGGTGATCGGCCCAGCTCAGGGCCGGGGTGAGCGGCTCACAGTTGCCGTCGAGCGCCAGCAGCGTGTGCATGGCCGAGCTGAACGACAGGGCTTCTATCTCGCCGTCGACCCGCTCGACGCACTCGGTCAGGGCCTTGGTGGCCGCGGCCAGCACGGCCTGCGGATCCTGCACGGCTTCGCCGTGCTCACCCGTCTCCAGGGCATAGCCCTGCTCGGCGGTGGCCACCACCCGGCCGTCCAGCCGGGTGGCGACCACCTTCGTCGCCGTGGTGCCGAGGTCGACACCCAACACGACCCCGGTCATCGCTGCCTCAGCTGAACTCGGGCGCGAGCGTCTCGGCGATCTCGTAGGTGTTGAGCGCGGCGCCCTTGCGCAGGTTGTCGCCGCACACGAAGAAGTCCAGCGTGTTCGGGAAGTCCAGCGCCTGGCGCACCCGGCCGACGTAGGTCGGGTCCTCGCCGACCACGTCCGCCGGCGTCGGGAACCTCTTCTGCTCCGGCTCGTCCACCAGCACGATCGTCGGCTGCGCGGCGAACACCTTGTGCGCCTGCTCCACCGTCACCTCGCGCTCGAACGTGGCGTGCACGGCCAGCGAGTGCGTGGTGATGACCGGGACCCGCACGCAGGTCGCGGAGACCTTGAGGTCGGGGATGCCGAGGATCTTGCGGGACTCGTTGCGGACCTTGAGCTCCTCCGAGGTCCAGCCGTCGCCCTTGTAGGAACCGGCCCACGGCACCACGTTCAGCGCCAGCGGGGCCGGGAACGGCGAGCTCTCGAAGTCCAGGCCGGCGGCCAGCAGCGCCTCGCGGACATCGCCGGCCTTGACGCCGAGCTGCTTGCCGGCCACGACCGACAGCTCCTCGTACAGGCGGTCGATGCCGGGCGCGCCGGCGCCGGAAACCGCCTGGTAGGAGGCGACCACGAGCTCCTTGAGGCCGAACTCGCGGTGCAGCGCGCCCAGCGCCGCCATCATCGACAGCGTCGTGCAGTTGGGGTTGGCGATGATGCCGCGCGGACGCTCGGTCGCCTTGTGCGCGTTGACCTCCGGCACCACCAGCGGCACCTCGTCGTCCATACGGAACGCGCCGGAGTTGTCCACCGCGATCGCGCCGCGCTCGGCGGCGATCGGGGCCCACTCGGCCGAGATCTCGTCCGGCACGTCGAACATGGCGATGTCGACGCCGTCGAACACCTCGGGCGCGAGCGCCTGAACGGTGATCTCCTCGCCGCGCACGGTCAGCTTGCGGCCGGCCGAGCGGGCCGACGCGATCAGCCGGATCTCGCCCCACGGCACCGTCTCACGGGCGTTGATGATCTCGATCATCACGCTGCCCACGGCGCCGGTCGCTCCGACCAGGGCAAGAACAGGACTGCCAGAACTCCTGGTGGTGGTGCTCATCGACCGCTCCCCGCGTAGACGACGGCCTCTTCGTCGCCGCCGAGTTCGAACGCATCGTGCAGGGCACGGACCGCGTCATCCAACTGGGTATCCCGGCAGATGACCGAGATCCGGATCTCCGAGGTGGAGATGATCTCGATGTTGACGCCGGCCGTGGACAGCGCCTCGCAGAAGGTCGCCGTGACGCCGGGGTGCGAGCGCATGCCCGCGCCGATCAGCGACACCTTGCCAACGTGGTCGTCGTAGAGCACGCCGCTGTGGCCGATCTCCGGCTTGGCCTTCTCCAGCGCGGCCACCGCCCGCGGGCCGTCGGACTTGGGCAGCGTGAAGGTGATGTCGGTGCGGCCGGTGGCGACCTGGGAGACGTTCTGCACGACCATGTCGATGTCGACCTCGGCGTCGGCGACGACGCGGAAGATGCGGGCCGCGATGCCCGGGTGGTCCGGCACCGCCGTCACGGTGACCTTGGCCTCCGACCGGTCGTGCGCGACGCCGGTGATGATCGCCTGCTCCACGGGAAGGTCCTCCATCGACCCGGTCACCAGCGTGCCGGTCTTGTTGTTGAACGACGAACGGACCCGCAGCGGCACGTTGTACCGGCGGGCGTACTCGACCGAGCGCAGGTGCAGCACCTTGGCCCCGGCCGCGGCCATCTCCAGCATCTCCTCGTAGGTGATCTGGGGCAGGTGCTTGGCGTCGCGGACGATGCGCGGGTCGGCGCTGAACACGCCGTCCACGTCGGTGTAGATCTCGCAGACGTCGGCCTTGAGCGCCGCGGCCAGCGCGACGGCCGTGGTGTCCGTGCCGCCGCGACCGATCGTGGTGATCTCCTTGCTGTCCTGGCTGACGCCCTGGAAGCCGGCCACGATGCAGATCGCGCCGTCGGCCAGCGCGTCCTGGATCCGGCCCGGCGTGACGTCGATGATGCGGGCGTTGCCGTGCACCGCGGTGGTGATCACGCCGGCCTGCGAGCCGGTGTACGAGCGCGCCTCGAATCCCAAGGAGTGGATGGCCATCGCCACCAGCGACATGGAGATCCGCTCACCCGCGGTGAGCAGCATGTCCAGTTCGCGGGCCGGCGGCACCGGGGCCACCTGGGAGGCCAGGTCCAGCAGCTCGTCGGTGGAGTCGCCCATCGCCGAGACGGCCACGACCACGTCGTTGCCGGCGCGCTTGGTGGCGGCGATGCGCTCGGCGACGCGTTTGATCCGCTCGGCACTTTCCAGTGAGGAGCCGCCGTACTTCTGCACGACCAGTGCCACTGATCGAACCTCCTCGCAGACCGGGCCAGAGCGTGTCCGGACGCAGCGTACCCTCGCCTTCGGACCCGGTGGCCAGACGAAGGGATCGGGGTGTCAGCCATCACGACGGCCCGGCCCGAGGCCAGTTCCGCCACGTCGCGGCAGGTCGCGTACCTCTGCGCGCCCGCTCTGGTGTTCCTGGGCGTGCGTGCGGTCGGCCTGGTCGTGCTCGCCTGGATGGCTGCGCGCAACGGCCGATCCATCACCACTGCTCTCACTTCGTGGGACGGACACTGGTTCCTCGGGCTCGCCCAGGGCGGCTACGGCGCCGCCGGCGGGGACCTCGTTGACGCCCACTTCCAGCACGACCAGAGCAACCTGCTGGCCTTCTTCCCCGGCTATCCGGCGCTGACCAGCCTGGTCTCCCATCTGCCCGGGGTGACGCTGGTCGACGCCGGTTTCGCGGTGACCGTGATGGCCGGCCTGGCCTGCTCGTACGGGCTGGTCCGGCTCGGCTCGTTGCTGCCCGGCGGCTCCCGGCGGCTCGGGCTCATCCTGGCCGCGCTGTTCGCCGCCTCGCCGATGGCCGTCGTGCTGTCGATGACCTACTCCGAGGCCCTGTTCTGTGCCTTGGCCATCTGGTCGTTGGCGTTCCTGCTGGAACGCCGGTGGGTCTGGGCCGGTGTGCTTTGTGCCCTGTCCGGCCTGGTCCGACCCACTGCCGCCGCCGTGATCGTGGCCGTCGGCATCGCCGCCGTGATCGCCATCGTGCGCCGTGAGGACGGTTGGCGGCCTTGGGTCGGCGCCTTGGTGTCGCCGGTCGGGCTCGTCGGCTATCTGGCCTGGGTCGGGGTTCGCACCGGCCGTTGGGACGGCTGGTTCGAGGTGCAGCAGCGGGGGTGGGGCTCCCAGTTCGACGGCGGTATCGCCACGTTCAAGTTCGCCCTCGACGCCTTGGCCTCCGGCCGCTCCGTACTGGAGGTCCTCACTGTCGGTCTCTGCGTCGGCGCGCTCGCGCTGGTCGTGTTGTGCATCCGGCGGCGCGTGCCGTGGCCGTTGATCGCGTACGGCATCGCGGTACTGGTCATGGACCTCGGTTCCAACGGGTTGATGAACTCCAAGGCCCGGCTCATGCTGCCTGCGTTCGTGCTGCTCATCCCGCTCGGCATGGCTCTCGTCCGGCGGCTCGGCAGCACCCAGTGGCTCACCTTGGCCGGCGTCGCCGTCATGAGCGCCTGGTTCGGCGCCTACTCCATCACCGCGTGGCCCTACGCTATTTGAGGTGCATCCCCTCATCAGCGAGCGTTGGAGCCCACGGGCCCTCGACCCCGCCGCCAAGATCACCGACGCGCAGCTCGAGTCCTTGTTCGAGGCCGCCCGCTGGGCCGCTTCCTCCGGCAACACCCAGCCCGCCCGCTGGCTCGTCGGCCGTCGTGGCGATCAGGCCTTCCAGCAGATCTTCGCCGCCTTGCGGCCCGGCAACCAGTCGTGGGCCGGCGCCGCCTCGGCCTTGATCGTCGGCTGCGTCCTCACCGAGGATTCGACCGGCCGCCCCATGCCCAAGCCCGACTACGTCCTCGGGCTCGCCGGGCAGAACCTCGTGCTCCAGGCCGTCGCCGAGGGCCTCGTCGCCCACCAGATGGGCGGCTTCTCCCCCGAGGCCATCGCCACCTCTTTCGGCTTGCCGCCGGTGGCGCGCGCCGTCGTCGTCATCGCCGTCGGCGTTCTGGGCTCCCCGTCCCTGCTGCCCGAGGACTTGGCCGCCCGCGAGGTCGCCCCTCGCGTCCGCAAGCCCTTGTCGGAGCTCGTCTTCACGGAAACCTGGGGCACCGCCGCCTTCTAGCCGAGGCGGCGCACCAGACGCACGACGATGCTGGTGACGATGAGCCAGAAGATCGCGGCCAGGCCGTAGTTGGCCAGCACGCGGAGCTTGCCGTCGGCCGGCGTGAACAGGTCGCGGAAGGCCAGCGCCAGCGGGTCGGCCCAGGACCGGACGAACGTGGTGATGGGGTTGTCCGGGTTGGCGCCGAAGACGGTGAGCAGCACGTGCGCGACGAGGATGACGGCGATGATCGTGCCGATCCACCGCAGGACGGCGGCGACGATGCCGATCACCCTGCCGCGCGCGTGCGTCTCCGTCTGCTCGGCCATACGGGGCAGTCTGCCACGCCCGGCGACCGGCGTCGATCAGCCGGCGCGGTAGAGCACACGGGCGATAAGACCCGTGACGACCAGCCAGAACACGGCGGCGAGGCCGTAGTTCAAGATCACGTTGAGCGCCTCGCTGCCGGTGGCGAACAGGTTGGCGAACCACAGCGCCAGCACACCGGCCCACTGCGCGACCCAGACCACGAGCGGGTTGCCCGGGTTGGCGCCCAGCAGCGCGAACAGGATGTGTGCGACCAGGATGACCGCGATGATCGTGCCGATGACGCGGACCACCGTCCCGGCCGTCGCACGACCGCCACGAACGTAGGTAGCCATGACCGATCTCACCTCGCTCGATACAGGTCGCCACCCGATCGGGTGGCGTTGCGAGGTGAATACCCACACGCGGTGATCGCTACACGATCACCGCAGCACCCGGGCGACGATACGGGTCAAGAGCAGCCAGAACACGGCGGCCAGGGCGTAGGTGATGATCACGCTGGCCGGCGCGCCGGGCGGCTGGACGATGTTGCCCCACCACAGCACCAGCAGGTCGGACCAGATCTTGACCACGGAGAACAGCGGGTTGTCGCCGTTCGATCCGGTCAGCACGAGCAGCATACGAATGATCATGATCAGGGCCGTGAGCACGCCGAACAGGTTGATCACCGTCGACAGCACGCCCGACTTCTTGCCCCCTGACGCCATAGGTCCACCTAACCACAGCCCGGACGCACCCGATGGTGCCCAGCATGTGGGTGCCGGGTTTCACGATCCGGCGATAGCGGTTACGCTCCGCCCGTGCGTTTCCACGCCCTCCTGCTTCGCTGCCGTGACGGGGTCTGATCCAGACCGGCCCCCCGTCGCGGAGTTCAGCGCTGCCGCCGGTCGAGTTGTCATCCCGGTCAGCAGGAGTTCACCCCCATGAGCGAGTTCAGCAAGATCCGCACGCCGTCCCGTCCCGCGCCGGCCGACCAGCCGGTCTGGAACACCCAGCGCGGCAGCTCCATGCCGGTCCACCGCTACCGGCCGTTCCACGAGCTGGTCGAAGAGGTCTCGGTACCCGATCGCACGTGGCCCGACAAACGCATCAGCAAGGCGCCGCTGTGGTGCGCGGTCGACCTGCGTGACGGCAACCAGGCGCTGATCGACCCGATGTCGCCGGCCCGCAAGCGCAAGATGTTCGACCTGCTGGTCCGGATGGGCTTCAAGGAGATCGAGGTCGGCTTCCCGGCGGCCAGCCAGACCGACTTCGACTTCGTACGCGAGATCATCACCGACGGCGCGATCCCGGACGACGTCACCATCCAGGTGCTCTCCCAGTGCCGCCCCGAGCTGCTGGACCGCACGTTCGAGGCACTGCGCGGGGCGCGCAAGGCCATCGTGCACATCTACAACTCGACCTCGATCCTGCAGCGCCGCGTGGTGTTCCGCGAGGAGCGCGAGGGCATCAAGAAGATCGCCACCGCCGCCGCCGAGTACGTCGTCGAGCTGGCGGCCAAGCAGCCCGACACCGACTTCCGGTTCGAGTACTCGCCCGAGTCCTACACCGGCACCGAGCTGTCCTACGCGGTCGAGGTATGCAACGCGGTCACCGAGATCCTGGGCGCGACCCCGGAGCGGCCGGTGATCATCAACCTGCCGGCCACGGTGGAGATGGCTACGCCCAACGTGTACGCCGACTCCATCGAGTGGATGCACCGCAACCTGGAGCGCCGCGACTCGGTGATCCTGTCGCTGC
Organism: Kutzneria chonburiensis; assembly: GCF_028622115.1. Classification (NCBI taxonomy): domain Bacteria; kingdom Bacillati; phylum Actinomycetota; class Actinomycetes; order Pseudonocardiales; family Pseudonocardiaceae; genus Kutzneria; species Kutzneria chonburiensis. Next base: position 7,633,800 of record NZ_CP097263.1, on the reverse strand, counting down.
ACCCGCACAACGACCGCGGCACCGGCGTCGCCGCCGCCGAGCTGGGCTATCAGGCCGGCGCCGACCGCATCGAGGGCTGTCTGTTCGGCAACGGCGAGCGCACCGGCAACGTCTGCCTGGTCACGCTGGCCATGAACCTGTTCAGCCAGGGCATCGACCCGCAGCTGGACCTGTCCGACATCGACGAGATCCGGCGCACGGTCGAGTACTGCAACCAGCTGCCGGTGGCCGAGCGCCACCCGTACGGCGGCGACCTGGTGTTCACCGCGTTCTCGGGCAGCCACCAGGACGCGATCAACAAGGGCCTGGACGCGCTGAAGTCCGACGCCGACCGGGCCGGCGTGCCGGTCGAGGACTTCCAGTGGGAGGTCCCGTACCTGCCGATCGACCCCAAGGACGTCGGCCGCAGCTACGAGGCCGTGATCCGGGTCAACTCGCAGTCCGGCAAGGGCGGCGTGGCCTACGTGATGAAGACGGAGCACCAGCTCGACCTGCCGCGCCGGCTGCAGATCGAGTTCTCCAAGGTCATCCAGGGCGTCACCGACACGCAGGGCGGCGAGGTCTCGCCGCGCCAGATGTGGGACGCCTTCGCCGGCGAGTATCTGGACCGGGTCGCGCCCCTGGAGCTGGTCCGGCAGCGTGTGGACGACGTCGACGAGGGCACCTACCGGATCACCGCCCAGGTGCGGGTCGAGGGCGACCAGCACGAGATCACCGGCGTCGGCAACGGCCCGCTCGCCGCGTTCGTGGACGCCCTGAGCACGGTCGGCTTCGACGTACGGGTCATGGACTACGTCGAGCACGCCCTCACCGCCGGTGACGACGCCCGCGCTGCCTCCTACGTGGAGTGCGCCGTCGGCGACACCGTGCTCTGGGGCGTCGCCGTCGACAGCTCCATCGTCGCCGCCTCGCTGCGTGCCGTCGTCTCCGCTGTCAACCGCACCTCCCGCTGATGCAGTGAACGGACCATTCCAAAACTCCGAGTTTTGGAATGGTCCGTTCCCAACTCCAAGCGTCAGCGGAGCTCGGCCGGCTCCTCGGTCTCGGCCGGGGCGGCCATGGCCTTGCCGGCGCGGTGCTTGATGTACAGCGAGATGCCGATGCCGGCCAGTATCGCGACGCCGAGGCCGACCCAGGCGAAGCCGCTCAGCCACTTCTCCGCGACCTCGCCGACATAGTGGATCAGCGCCGTCGTGCCGGCCGCCCAGACGATGCCGCCGAGCGCGTTGGCGATCAGGAACTTGTAGTAGCGCATGTGCAGCGCGCCGGCCAGCGGGCCGGCGAAGATGCGCAGCAGGGCGATGAAGCGGCCGAAGAAGACGGTCCACATGCCCCACTTCTGGAACGCCCGCTCCGCGGTGGCCACGTGACTGGGCCCGAAGTGCTTCGGGAACTTGCGTCCGAGCCACTCGAACAGGGGTTTGCCGCCCTTGCGGCCGATCGAGTAGCCGATCGAGTCGCCGATGATGGCACCGGCCGACGCCGCGATGGCGATGTACTCCCACTCGACGGCCGAGCTGGGATGGATGGTCAGCAAAGTGGCGCTGACCAGGGCGATCTCGCCCGGAATCGGGATGCCGAGGCTCTCGATCATCACGATCAGGCCGATCGTGACGTACACCGCGAGCGGTGGGATGGCCGCGATCCACTGGTCGATGTGCAAGGCCGTTCGGTCCTTCCCCTGTCCGTACGTTGTGTCCAGTGTGCCCGAAGAAACGGGAACTGTCGGGCCGCTGTCGACTTCCTGAGGAGTCCATGTGATCCGGCATCACGCGGGCGGTCAGGATGTTGACTATGGACATGAGCGTTCCGGACGGTGTCACAGCGGCGTTGGGACTGGTGTTCCTCGTCGGCTTCGTGCCGCTGCTGCCCACGGAGCCGGTGCTCATCTCCTGCGGTGTGCTGGCCGCGTCCGGCAAGCTCCCGCTGCAATGGGTGATCCTGACGGCCATCGCCTCGTGTGTGCTGGCCGACCTGGTCAACTATGGCATCGGTCGGCGGATCGGCGAGCCGGCGATCGGGAGGTTCGCCCATCGCCGCACGCCCGCGGCCGTGCTGGACTGGATCAAGGAGCGGCTGGCCCGCAACGCCGAGCCGATCCTGATCGCCGGTCGCTGGCTGCCCGGCGGCGGCACCATCGGGGCCGTGCTCTGCGGCTCGCTGCGCTTCCCGGTCCGCCGGTTCGCGCTGGCCTCGATGATCGGCTGCACGCTCTGGTGCCTGTACGCGACGCTGCTCGGCTACCTCGGCGGCTCGCTGGCCAGCGACGACATCCCGCTGGCCCTGGCCGTGTCGCTGGGTATCGCCGCCTTGCTGAGCCTGCCGGCCAGCATGTTCCTACGGGCCCAGCGGCGTCGGGCCGTCGATGTCGACGACGACCCCGACCTGGAGCCCATCGCCGGCTGACTGGCCGTAGCCGATGAAGTTCTCGGTGGCCTCGGCCATCTGCCGATCGCTGAGCAGCTTGGGCGGCTGCCCGCTGCCGATCACCTTCAGCGCCACCTCGCAGACCCACTCCAGGAACCCGGCCCGCTGGTAGGCCTGGGCCAGGTCATCGCCCGTGGTCACGGCGCCGTGGTTGCCGAGCAGGCAGGCGTGCCGGTCGCCGAGGGCGTCGATCAGGACCGTGGCCAGCTCGTCCGAGCCGAACGGTCGATACGGCGCCACGAGCACGCGGCCGCCCAACAGCGCGAGGTAGTAGTGCACGGGCGGCACCTCGTCGACGACCACCGACAACGCGGCGGCCGCGACGGAATGCGTATGCACGACGGCCTTGGCGCCGGTCGCGGCGTACACCGCGAGGTGCATCGCCAGCTCACTCGTCGGCTTCAACGGCGCTTCGACGGCCGTGCCGTCCAGGTTGTGCACGCCGACCAGCTCCGGCGTCAGGTCGCCGTAGTCCAGGCCACTCGGCGTGACAGCGACGAGGTCACCCATGCGGACGCTGACGTTGCCGGCCGTGCCGATGACCAGCCGGTCCTCGACCGCGCGTCGGCACGTCTCGACGACTTCCCGCCTGGCGTCCGCGAGCAGCATCACGGGGCCGTCAGCACAATCGGGTCGCCCTCGGTGATGGCGATCGTGTGCTCGAAGTGCGCCGCCCGGCTGCCGTCCTCGGTGAGCAGTGTCCAGCCGTCGTGGCCGGTCCAGTAGGTGTCCTGGCCGCCGAGCATGAACATCGGCTCGATCGCGATCACCAGGCCCGGGTGCAGCGTCATGCCCTTGCCCGGCTCGCCCTCGTTGGGCACGTGGGGCAGCTCGTGCATGGCGTGGCCGACGCCGTGGCCGCCGTGGTCGGCGAGGATGCCGTAGCCGGCGTTGCGGGCGATGGGGCCGATCGCGTGCCCGATGTCGCCGAGCGTGTTGCCCGGGCGGCAGACCTCGATCGCCTTGCGGAGCGCCAGCTCCGTCGCCTCGACCAGGGCGACGTCCTCCGGGTCCGGCTCACCGACCAGGAAGGTGATGGCCGCGTCGCCGTGCCAGCCGTCCAGTTCGGCGCCGAAGTCGATGCTGACCACGTCGCCGTCGAGCAGCTTGTAGTCGTTCGGGACACCGTGCACGACAGCATCATTGATGCTCGTGCAGAGAACCGCCGGATAAGGCGTCGGCGCGAAGCGCGGGTGGTAGTTCAGGAACGAGGAGCGGGCGCCCCGGCTGGCCAGCACCTCCGCCGCCACCGCGTCCAGCTCCTTTAAACCGACCCCGACCGCCGCGCGCTCCCGCACGGCCGCGAGCCCCGCGGCCACCACCGAGCCGGCCGCGCGCATGGCCGTTATCTCGGCTGCTGTCTTCAGCTCGATCACGCCACCAACCTTATGGTCGACGTCGCCGCGCACGGCTAGATCCGCCGGGTGACCGTACGCAAGATCGAGACCTGGCTGTCACAGGACGAGCTCGTCGATGCGGCGGTCGAGCAGCTTCGCCGAGTCCTCCGTCGGCAGCGCCGCCTCGGTCAGCCGCCGAAACGCCAGCTGGTAGGCGTCCACCTCGTCCCGCGAGTCCGCGTACGAGATCGCCGTCAGGCTCTCCGTGTAGACCGTCGTGAACGCCGGCACCGCCAGCGTGAGCAGCGTGAACGCCATACCGAGGCCCGCGTGCTCGCCGTGGTCGATCGGGATCACCTGGAACGTCACGTTCGGCCGTTCGATCAGGTCGCGCAGGTGCTCCAGCTGCGTGCGCAGCACCCGCCGGCCGCCGACCGGCCGCAGCAGCGCCGGCTCGCCCGTGACGATGTGCAGGTCCGGCGGGCTCGCATCGGTCAGCGGCTGCTGCGCCGCGACCCTCTCGCGGGCCTCCCGGCCCACGTCCGACGGGGCCGTGCGCAACGACGTCGACAGCAGCGCGTTCGCGTAGTCCACAGTCTGAGTCAGGTCGGGCAGCAGCTGGTCCGTATAGGTCTTGATCTCCGACGCCTCGGCCACGTATGCGCGGAGCGTGCTCTCGTTGGCCAGCACCCGGGACGGTCGCTCACGGGCCTTCATGCCGAAGAACCGGATCTTCTCCGCCTCGCCGCCCGGCACCTCGTACAGCTCGAGCATGCGCTCCAGCTCGCTCTCCGGGACCTTGATCGCGCCGGCCTCGAGCCGGGCGATCTTGACGCTGCTGTACCAGTTCAGCTGCTTGGTCGCCTGCGTCGGCGACATGCCGGCCTTCTCACGGCAGCTGCGCAGCACCGCTCCCAGCAGCTCGCGGTACGCCGCCACGGCGGCAGACCCCATCGGCACACCTCTCACTCATCCGCGGGCCACCCATCCTGCCCGCCGCCACGACCCCCACACCCAACCCCACCCGATCGAGGGACAATAATTGGTAGCTTACCAACTACAAACCCCACTAAATTGACCCACATGCCCACAACCCCCACCCTCCGCACCCGCCTCCAACAGGCGGCCTGCGACTACGCCCACCTGGCCGAGTGGCCGATCGTCCCCGGCTCGGTCTGGACCGGCACGCGGTACGTCCGCGGCCACACCGACCGCCCCGCCGGCGAGTTCGAGCCCGTATTCCCCCGCCCCACCCGCGACGTCCGGCGCGTCCACTCCCTGTGGAAGATCGCGCCCTACTCCGTGCTCGCCCCCACCGGCACCGCTTTCGACGTCATCTCCGTCCCCCTGGCGCTCGGCGTCGCCGCCACTCGCACCGGCCCCTTCCGCCGCCGCATCGCCCCCGCCGCCCTGTCCCCCGACCGCATCCGCTTCCTCGTACTACCCGGCATTCCTCTCGCCCCCGACCTCCCTCTCGCCGAGCTCTGCACCCATGGCGAGTGCGTTCCCCTGCCACCCACCCCCGTTCCCGGCGGCGCACTCACCTGGTGGGTTTCCCCCGTCACCACCGACTGGCAGCCCGGCGACTCCCTCTCCGTACAGGCCGCCCTGCGCGAAGCCGCCGACCTCCTCCAGCCATGTTCGCGCTAGCCCTCCCGTTCGGGCTCGCTCTCCTCGGGCTCGTCGTCCTCACCTTGGCCGCCCTCTTCCTCCGCCCCCACCTCTTCGGCCCCAAGCCCCAGCACGCCGGCGCCCACCGCGGCGCCGCCCTCACCGTCACCGACCTCCGCATCCGCCTCGCCTACGAAGCCGGCCAGCGCTCCGTCCCCACCGCCCGCCACCAACTGGCCACCCACCGGCTCTAATCACTCAGGCTGCCGGCCACGCTCTGCCGTTGTCCGCTCACTTCCCCTGTTCGGCCTCATAGGGCCAGACCTGAGTGGTGACTTCGCGAAGATTTTCCACCTCAGACTTGGGAAATTTGCCGGTAGCAACGAAGCGCTCCTCAATAGTTAGGCCGAGCTCGCGAGCCTTGGGCTCACTTCCACCAAGGTAGTAAACCCACAAGCTATCACCCTCACTGCCGGTGACCATAAACGGCTCGCCGCGATATTCACATCGCCATTCAACCCGAAAGACGCCGGTTGACTCCGCGATTGGCGTGTGTCTAATATAAAGATCAGGTGCATACTTCTCAAATCCAACCATGGGTGGATCGTCATCGAACCAATATATGTCAATAACGTCCGGATCCACCGTCAACGCCGTCTCAAACTTCCGACCGTCAACCATGGAATAGCAGTACTGCTCGTAACTGTCGGTCATCGCTCCTCTTTAACCCAACCAAGGCGGGTGATGTATCGAGCAACTCTCCTCGAGGTACCGTCGGCAAATACCTCATGTATCTCGTCGCCGTTCCGCAGGGGAGTTGGCTGACGATCCCACTCGGGCACAAGATGCCTGTCGGATCCAGTGAATCCACTTCCCGTGAAGGGGTCGCCCCAGTCGACGGTACCGCCAATCTTCGCCCGCCCAGCTTCGGTCGGACCACCAAACGGAATTGAGTACTGATTCACGTCGCTAACACTCGTCCGAAGGACATGAACCGAAGGATCCTTCGGCGAGAACGGTGTGCCGCCGTAGTCCAGACGCAGCCCTTCGTAATATCCGGACGGACTGTTTATCTGCTCCGAGTCGACCACGCGCGCAAAGCAACCGCCGGACAATTTCGGCTTGAACCCGTCGGCCGTCGAGTTGTCCAGATAGTGCTGCGCAGCCCACGGGCTGAGCACCTTCTGAACCGGAGTTCCCGCCTCCAGCTTGATATCCTCACGAAGTCCGCGCAGCTTCAAGGCTTCCTCGCGGCTAATATTCGCAGTGCCACCAGGCTGATTGACACGGTGCCGGATTGAATTGAACTCCTGCCCCGACATCCCATGTCGATCAAGAAGATCAGGCAGCCGACGTTCGGCGGAGTCCGGCCCAGGCAGCCGTCCATTGATGCGTGTGGGCTCGCCGTTGCCGCCGGGAACCGTTGGCGCCTTCGTGTCCTTACCACCGCGGCCGGAGCCGACCTTCTCAGCCGGGCGGGTACCACCGCCCGGCACGCGCTTGGGTTTCTTGGCGGAGCCGCCGCCCTTGCCGACGGGCGAGCCGGCGCGTTTGGAGCCGCCGGGTGGGTCGACCTTGCGCTTGGAGTTGGGGTGGTGTTTGCGGAGGTTCTTGGCGGCGATGGTGTCGGCCTCTTCGTAGAGGTCGGCGGTCTTGCCGAGGCGGGTGCCGGCCTCCTCGGCGACCCGGCCGCCCTCGTTGAGGACCTTGCCGGCGATCTCGGTGGCCTTGCCGGTGAACTTCGCTACGACGGAACCGACACCGGAACGGTCGCCGGAGGCGTGGGAGACGAGGTTCTGGCCGGTCTCCTCGAGCTTCGAACCGGTCTGCTTGACGGTGCCGCCGAACTGCTTGACCTTGCCGCCGGACTTGCGGAGGTGCTGCGGATGGATATTGGCCTTGCTCACGTCGCCCCCAGGTGACGGTCAGAGCTTCTCAACCCAACCGGCAGGGTACGGCAGCGGTGAGAACCGGATGGCAGGAAGTACCTCTGTCGAGTTACCGATGATCAGACCAAGGGATCATCAGCGGGTATGAGGTCGGTTCGGCCGTGTCCGGCCAGCCACTCGACAACCTTGGCCTTGCCGGCGATCCGTCCCATGAACTCAAGGCAGGCGGACTGCTCGTCGGTGAACTCACGTAGCCGATCCCGACATCCGCGTTCCCTGTAGAAGACGCTCCACAGGCAGTCGTCGTCACGGACGATGCAGTAACAGTATTCGGCCTCGCCGACACAGGCCGCCTCATGCCACGAACCCATTTCTCGCAGCAGGGCCTCAACGCTGTTCAGCGTAACGAGATCGGATACCGCCTCGGGGTTCGACTCATCCACGAGTTGGAAGCAGCCCCTGGTGATCTGGAGCAGTGTCATGCGACCCAGGAAGGCGTAGCAGGCATCGGACTCGAGATCAAAGGTGGATTCATCGAAGTTTCCGCCGCGCTCGCGATAGAAAACAGTCCAGGTACCGTCAGGACGCTGAAGGATGCACCAACGGTCGTCCGCGTAATCTCCGATGGAGAACTCATCGCCCTCGACGCCGATGGCTTCGATATAAGCCGCAAGGCTGTTCGCCGAAATAATCACTGGCACCCCAGACGCATAAGGAGCCTCCGGACCTGTCGGAAATACAGGTCCGGAGGCAAGGAGTCACTGGGCGGCGTCGCCCCAGGTGAGACCGGCGAGGATCTGGCTGTAGGTGAGACGGCCGAGCAGGTAGGTGCAGGCCTGGTTCTCGGTGGTGAACCGCTCGAGGTCGTTCTTCTCCCCGCGCTCCAGCCAGTAGACCTCCCATGCGCCGTCCTCGGCCTGCTCCAGGGACCACGAGTACTGGGCATGGCCACCGGCGGCCACCATGCGGGCGGGAATGCCGATGGCAGCTACGGCAGATTCCAGTTCCTGGATATTCACAGCTTGACCTCCCTAAGGTATCCGGCATTGACGAGGTCGATGACGGAATGGGGCATGTAGTACTGAGTTCCGCCACCGGGCTGACCCATCGCGGGCGCGATCGGACCCTCCCATACGGGAATGGGCTTCACGACCTCGTACTGGTGATACCCGTCGCTCAGGTTGCCGGGCGGCAGTCCGCGCTGCGGGAACGGAGTGTCGGTCGGCGAGGTGAACCGACCGAACCCGGGACCGAAACGGTCAATGGTGTGGCCGGGCTGCAACACATTGGGCTGGCGCGACTCGGGACTGTCGAAGCCCTGGGGATGAGTCTGCGGATCCGGCCATGTCAGTTCGGGATTGCCGTACTTGTCCTTCGCCCCGGTCGGCCAGTACTGCTTGTCCCACTCGGTCTGGCCGAGGCCACCGGTGGGGTCGTAGGTCTTCGGCACGATGCCCTGCACGACCGGATGCTTCTGGTCGGCCCCGGGCTTCAAGGCGTCCTGCGCACGGTTGGGATTTGCCTCGGCCTTCTTGATGAGGTTGTCGTCGATCAGGCCCTTGTGCGGGTGGTCCAGATCATCGGTCTTGATTGTCTTGCCGGACGAGTCGTAGTCACGGGTCGACTTGGGCGGGTCGTTGAGGTCTCCGCTGAGGGAGGGGACCTCGTGATCCTTTTTGCCGCCGCCGCTGCCGACGCGAGTCCCGGTGCGCTTGCCGCCGCCGGGGACGGGCTCGGCCTTCTTGGTCTTGCCGCCGCCGGAGCCGACGGTGGAGCCGGAGCGGGTGCCGCCGCCGGTGACGGACTTGCTGGAGCGGCCCTTGTGGATCTTGTTCAGGCCCTTGGCGCCGACGTTGTCGGCTTCCTCGTACAGGTCGGCGGTGTTGCCGAGCCGGCCGCCGGCGGATCCGGCGACGCGGCCGCCTTCCTTGAACACCTTGCCGGTGACCTCGGTGGCCTTGCCGGTGAACTTGGCGACCACGGAGCCGACGCCAGAGCGGTCGCCGGAGGCGTGGGAGACGAGGTTCTGGCCTGCCTGCTCGAGTTTGCCGCCGGCCTGCTCGATCTTGTCGCCGAAGTCCTTGAGCTTGCCGCCGGACCTGCGCAGGTGCTCGGGGTGGATGTTGGCCTTGGTCACGTCGGAATGCCCTGGTTCGTCGCCACGGACTCAGCGGTGCCGAGAGGATCGTTGACGACGGAGTCGGCCATGCCCTCGACCTGATCCACCGAATCGCTGACGCCCTGGGAGAAGCCGTCGACGCCGGCATTGGCCACGGCGCCCATGTCGATGCCCTGGTGCGTACCGAGGGCGTCCCCGACGAGCTGCATGGCGAGCTCCTCGCCGGCGCTCTCCAAGGCGGCGAAGATGGGGCCCTCGACGACGGACAGCAGCTGCTGCTCGACGGTCTGGATGGCCTGCTCGATGGCCTGCTTGACGATCTGCTCGGTGAACTCGGTCTGAGCCACGGCCAGTGCCTCGGAAGCGCCCAGGGTCTCGATGGCGGCAGCCTGGTCGGCGATGAGCTCGGCGGCCAGGATGACCAGCTGGACGATGGCGGCGAGCTTCATGGCCACGATGACGACGGCGGCTATGTCGAGGCCGGTGGCGAGCATGTCCATGCCCTCGCCGAGCTGCTGGAGATGCCCGTCGGCGAGCTTCTTCCACAGCGCCTCGAAGATCTGCAGCGACTCGGCCGAGTTGACGCCGAGCATCTCCTCGATCTCGGACTTGGCGTCGCCGTTGTTGCTGGACAGCTCGGAGCCGAGCTCACGGAGCTGATCGGCGGCCGAGCGGAGCTCGTCCTCGTCGATGTTGGGCCACTCGACGCCGATGAGGTCGAGCACCCAGGTGACCTCGGAAGGGAGGGTGACGCCCACGCTCACCACGACCCTTCGTTGAGCACGGAACCGCCGGCGTCATCGTCGTCGTCACGGGACGGCGGCGCCTGGCGCTGGGGAGGCTGCGCAGCGGGCGCGGGCCGGGCGGCGGGCGGCGCGACCGGCGGGTTGGGGCGAGGGCTGTACGACTGCGGCTGCGGAGCCTGCGCCTGGCGCCACGGGTCGTCCTGACCGGTGGGGTCGGCGGCGGTCCGCGGCACGTCGGGCGTGCTGAGCTTGGCGGCGTCGAGCCCGTTGGCGTTGCCGGCGGCGGCGAGCACGTTGGCGCTCTGTGCCCGCACGGGCGCCATGGTCTCGGACACCTTGGCCCGGGCCTTGGCCGCGGCGGCCTGGATCGTGGCGACGACGGCCTGCGCGAGCTTGTCGGGCGTGGTGCGCTCGAAGGCGTTCGGCGACAGCTTCAACGCCGTCACCACGCCGGTCGCGTCCACGGCGACCTGCACACTGCCGTCACGCGAAGTCGCCTCCCCCGTGCTCGACAGCGCCTCCTGCTGCGCCTGCTTCACGGCGGCCATCTGCGCGCGCAGCCCAGCCAGCGCGCCGTCGGCCTGTTGCCGCAGCTCGGCGACCTTCGCCGCGCGCTGCTCAGGACTCAAGTCCGGCTCAGTCATGTGCCAACACCCCTCACGTCAGGCTCTACGACGACGCCCGCGTCCCGTCGGTTCCCGTCCGGTGTGACCGGACCCCAGACCTGACATCTTCGAGCCCGCCGATTCGGCCGACCAGTCGGGGGGTGTGACCAGCGCCGGAGACGGCCGCCAGCCGATTCACCGGACACCTTCCAGTGCCCGGTTGTCGCTTTGGGTCAAGTACACCGGCGAATGCGTGCACAATCTGTACTTGTCGTGATACGCGGGCGAAGAAGGGGTGCGACCGGGTTGGCCGTGGAGTTCCGGATCCTCGGGCCGCTGGAGGTCGTCGTGGACGGCCAGGTGGCGCCGATCGGCGCTGCCAAGCACCGGACGCTGCTGGCCTGTCTGCTGCTGCGTGCCAATCGCGTGGTCTCGGTGGACGAGCTGGTCGACCGCATCTGGGACGGCGACACCCCGCACCGCTCGAAGGCGACGCTGCAGACGTACGTGATGCGCCTGCGCCAGGTGCTGGGCGACCCGTCGGTGATCCGCACGGCGGCCGACGGCTACCTGATCACAGTCGACGCCGACCACCTTGACCTGCTGCGTTTCACCGAGCTCGCAGCCGCCGCGCAGGCGACGCTGTCCAGCGGGGACCTGCCGACCGCGGCCGAGCTGTACGGCCAGGCGCTGGCCCTGTGGCGGGGCCAGCCGCTGGTGGACGTGCCCTCGGACGTGCTGCACCGCGAGGAGATCCAGCGCCTGGTCGAGTACCGGCTGGAGGTGCTGGAACGCCGGATCGAGGTGGAACTGAGCCTTGGTCGGCACACGGATCTGATCCCGCTGCTGCGCGTCGTCACGGGCGAGCACCCGTTCCAGGAGCGCTTCTGGGGCCAGCTGATGCTGGCGCTGCACCGATCGGGCCGCCAGGTGGAGGCGCTGGAGGCGTTTCGCCAGGTCAGCCGCCTGCTCGGCGAGGAACTGGGGGTCGGCCCCGGGGAGCAGCTGCGGGCGATGCACCAGGCGGTGCTGCGTGACGACCCAGGCCTGGCGCCGCCGGAGCGCGCGCCGCGGCCGCCGACCCGCGCGGTTCCGTCGGAACTGCCGGCCGACCTGGTGGACTTCGTCGGACGGCGTGAGGTGTCGGACCGGATCGCGCAGCGGCTGGTGGCCGGCGACAAGAACACGGCGGTGCCGCTGGTGACGCTGTCCGGGCCGCCGGGCGTGGGCAAGACGGCGCTGGCGATCCACGTGGCGCACGGCGTGAGCAGCCGCTTCCCGGGCGGCCAGCTGTACGTCAACCTGCGCGGTTACGCCCCGGGCCCGCCGATGAGCACGGTGGACGCGCTGACCCGGTTCCTCAAGGCGCTGGGTGTGCCGCCGTCGCAGATCCCGCTGGACGTCGAGGAGCAGATCACGCTGTACCGGTCGTGCATGGCCGGCCGGCAGGTGCTGGTGGTGCTGGACAACGCGGCGGCGGCCGAGCAGGTGCGCCCGCTGCTGCCGGGTAGCCCGGGCTGCGCGGTCCTCGTGACCAGTCGCGACACTCTCCTAGGACTGACGGCTTTGCAGGGTGCGCGGCCGGTCGGCCTGGACGCGCTGGTGCCGGAGGAGGCGCATCAGCTGCTGACGGAGATGCTCGGTGCACGGGCCGTGCTGGCCGAGCCGGACGCCGTGAAGGAGCTGGCCCAGCTGTGCGCCAATCTGCCGCTGGCGCTGCGGATCGCGGCGGCGAACCTGGCCAACCGGCCAGGCGTGGCGAACTACGTGGCGCGGCTGCGCGAGGGCAGCCGACTCGACGCGCTGGTGGTGGATGACGACGACGAGGCAGCGGTGACCGCGGCCTTCGATCTCTCGTACCACGCGTTGAAGCCGGCGGCGCGGCAGCTGTTCCGCCTGCTGGGCCTGATCCCGGGCCCGGACTTCACGGTCGAGGCGGCCGCAGCCGTGGCCTCGCTGCGGCTGGACGAGTCGCAGCGGCTGCTGGACCGGCTGGCGGCGGCCAATCTCGTGCAGCAGCACTCGCCGGGCCGCTACCACCTGCACGACCTGCTCCGCCTGTACGCCGAGCAGCGCACGAACGTGGAGGAGAACCCGGGCTCGAAGGTGATCGCCCGGTCGAACCTGGCCGCCTACTACCACCACGCCTCGGCCGCGGCCTCGAACACGCTGTCGCCGGGCAGCGTTCGGCTGCCGGTGCCGGGCGCCGGCTTCGTCGTGACGACGCCGCGGTTCGCGGACCACTTCGAGGCGTTGGCCTGGCTGGACGGGGAGCGGGCGAACCTGATCGCGGCGGTGGCGCAGGCCGAGGAGGCGGGCCCGCTGACGGCGGCCTGGGGTCTCGCGGACGCGCTGCACCGGTACTTCCGCAGCCACCGGGCCAACGACGAGGGCGTCCGGATGGCCCGGATCGGCCTGACCGCGGCGCTGCGTTCGGGCGAGCGGCGGGCGGAAGCCGTTATGCGGCAAGCGCTTGGCGTGCTGGCGTGGGACGTGAGCGACTACGGCGAGGCCGTCGACCAGCTGTCGCTGGCGGTGGCGTACTACCGCGAGATGGGGCCGGACGAGGCGCTCATCGAGGCGCTGACCGACCTCGGCGGCGTGCACGGCGAACGCGGCGATCTGGCCACCACGGCGGAGTATTTCCAGCAGGCGGTGAAGGTGGCCGAGGCGATCGGTTCCCCGGTCGGCCGCGCCATCACGCAGTTCAAGCTGGGCACGCTGAAGCAGGCGTTGGGCGAGCTCGAGGAATCGGCCGCGCTGCTGGAGAACGCGCTGGCCGGCTATCGGGCGCTCGGCCGCCGTTACGACCAGGCGTCCTGCCTGACCAATCTCGGCCTGACTTATCGCGAGCTCGGCCAGCTCGACAAGGCGCTGGCGTACATGCAGGAAGCGCTGGACCTGCGCACCGAGCTGGGCTCCTCCGACGGTCGCAGCAGCCTGCTCGACAACCTCGCCACGTTGTGCCTGGACATCGGCGACGTGGCGCAGGCAGAGGACTACGCCACGACGGCTCTCGTGCATGCCCGGGAGACCGGCGTCCGCCGCCTCGAGGCGCACACGCAGCGGTCGTTGGGCAGCATCGTGGCCCGACGCGGCGACTTCGAGTCGGCCGTACGGCACTACGAGCAGTCGCTGGCCGTCTTCCGGGAGATCGACAGCCGCGCCCTGGAGGCCGGAACGCTGCTCGAGCTGGCCGAGTTGTATCGCGGCCAAGGCGAACAGGGTCGGGCGATCGAGCTGATCCGCCGGGCGATCGCGGTGTGCGAGCCGGCAGAGCATCCCATGCTGCTGGCTCAGGCCCAGGAAGCCTTGCGGCTAGCGCTGAACGACTAGGTCGGCGCGGTCGCGCGTGCCGTCCACCTGGAACCAACCGCGCTCGAATTCCTTCCACCGCACCAGATTCGCCCGGCTGGCTTCGCCGTCACGGGCGACGGCCCGTTCGAGCGCGTCCGGCGCGTCCACCCAGATCAACTGCGACAGCCACGGCGCGGCTGCCCGCCGGCCGGAGGAAAACCCTTCCACGACAAGGATTTCCGTCGGCTCGACGACCACTTCCGCGCCGAGCGCGGGCACGCCGTCGGTCCACTCCATCCGCCGGTACCGGCCGCGCAAGCCCTGCCGCAGCGGCGTGATCACGCCGTCGACCAGCCGCGGCCACCACGCCACCGGGTCGTCCCAGGTGGCGAAGTGGTCGGTCGGCACGATCGGCAGGCCGAGCGTCGCGGCGTAGCTGGACTTGCCGGCGCCGGACGGCCCGTCGATCGCGATGATCCTCACACCGTTCGTCGGCCCGACAGCGCCCGGCCGAGCGTGAGCTCGTCGGCGAACTCCAGGTCGCCGCCCATCGGCAGGCCCGAGGCCAGCCGGGTGACGGTCAGCCCGGGGAAGTCGCGCAGCATCCGGATCAGGTACGTCGCGGTCGCCTCGCCCTCGGTGTTCGGGTCGGTTGCGAGAATGATCTCCTTGATGTCGTCGGCCCCCATCCGGGCCAGCAGCTCGCGGATGCGCAGCTTGTCGGGCCCGATGCCGGACAACGGGTCCAGCGCGCCGCCGAGCACGTGGTAGCGGCCCTTGAACTCGCGGGTCTTCTCCACCGCGACCACGTCCTTGGGCTCCTCGACCACGCAGACCACGGTGGCGTCGCGCCGCGGGTCCTTGCAGATACGGCAGGTCTGCTCCTCGGCGACGTTGCCGCAGATCTGGCAGAACTGCACCCCATCGCGCACCTTCTGGAGCGCGTCCTGCAACCGCCCGATGTCGGCCGGATCGGCCGCCAGCAGGTGGAACGCGATGCGCTGGGCGCTCTTCGGACCGACGCCGGGCAGCCGCCCCAGCTCGTCGATCAGATCCTGTACCGGTCCCTCGTACACGGTCAGAACCCGGGCAGGCTCAGGCCGCCGAGGTCGAACCCGCCGCCGAGGCCACCGGCCAGCGGGCCCATCTTCTGCGCGGCCAGCGCCTGCGCGTTGTTGTTGGCGTCGCGCACGGCCGCGACGACCAGGTCGGACAGCGTCTCGACGTCGTCGGGGTCGACCACCTTGGGGTCGATGCTCAGCGACTTGAGCTCGCCGGCGCCGGTCACCGTCGCGGTCACCAGGCCGCCGCCCGCGGTGCCGGTGACCTCCGCGGCCGCCAGCTCCTGCTGGGCGTTGACCAGCTGCTGCTGCATCTGCTGGGCCTGTTGCAGGATCTGTTGCATGTTGGGCTGGCCGGGCTGCACCGCGGCTCCTCTCGTCGGTTTGACCAGCACCAGCGTAGTCGCCGGGTGTGACAGGGTGGCTCCATGGGGCTGGACGTGAAGCGACTACTGGAACTGCACACCTGGCGGGCGTTCGACGTCGACGACGAGGGGCGGGTGCTGGCCGGTTCGGACGAGACGGGCCGGGTGCAGCTCGTCGAGCTGGCGCCGGACGGCACGCCGACCCCGCTGCCGCACCTGACCGGGGTGAGCGCCGCCCGGTACGTGAAGGGCGAACGGGCCGTGGTCGTCGAGCACGACAGCGGCGGTAACGAGCGCGGGCAGCTGTCGCTGCTGCGCATCGGGGACACGGACTATCAGCCGGTCGTGCACGACGACCGGTACATCCACCGGCTGGTCAGCATGCGGCCGGGCCGGGTGGTCTATGCGACCAACCGCCGCAACAAGGTCGACTTCGACGTCGTGGTGCGCAACCTGTTCAGCGGCGCCGAGGAGGTCGTCTACGACGGCGGCGGCTACTCGGCCGACGCCAAGCTGTCCCCGGACAGCCGCTACGTCGCCACCACGGTCGGCATCGACCAGGCCAACTCGATGCAGCTACTGCTGGTCGACACCATGCCGGCGACCGAGGCCGACCGTGTGACCGAGCTGACCGGCGCGGCCGAGGAGACCAACATCGGCCACCTCGGCTGGCTGCCCGACGGCGCCGGCCTGATCGCCACCAGCAACCGGGACCGCGAGTTCAAGGCGATCGTCCGCTACGACCTGGCCACCGCGGCGTGGACCTGGCTGGTCGCGTCGGACAAGCACGACGTGACCGGCTGGCTGTCGCCGGACGGGCAGAAGCTGTTGGTGCTGACCAATGTCGACGGCGTGGCCCGGCTGACCGTGCACGAGGCGACCGGCCGCCAGCTCGACGAGATCCAGCTGCCGGCCGACGGCTGGACCTCGTCCCCGCTGCCGGAGCCGGTGTTCTCGCCGAACTCCCGGTACGTGGCGCTGACCTTCAGCTCGCCGACGATCCCGATGGATGTGCTGCTGGTCGACCTGGAGTCGGCCAAGGTCACGCCGCTGACCGACACCGGGTCGCAGCTGGCCGGCATGGTCGAGCCGACGCACGTGCGGGCGAACGGCCAGATCCCGTGTTTCGTCTACGGCAGCGGCAAGTCCGCGGTGCTGTTCCTGCACGGCGGCCCGGAGGGCCAGTCGCAGCGGCGGTTCGATCCGCTGGTGCAGGGCCTGGTCGCCGCCGGACACGTGGTCGTGGTGCCGAACATCCGAGGATCCGTCGGCTACGGCAAGACGTACTACGCGGCCGACGACCGGCGCAAGCGGCTGGACTCGGTCCAGGACCTCGCGGTGCTGCACGACTGGCTGCCGTCGATCGGTGTCGACCCCGACAAGGTGGCGCTGTGGGGCCGGTCCTACGGCGGCTACCTGGTGCTGGCCGGGCTGGCCTTCCTGCCGGAGCGGTGGGCCGCCGGCGTGGACATCGTCGGCATCTCCTCGCTCGTGACGTTCCTGGAGAACACCTCGCCCTACCGGCGGCGGGTCCGGGAGCGGGAGTACGGCTGGCTGGACACCGACCGGGACTTCCTCGAGGAGGCCTCGCCGATGAACAAGGTCGACCAGATCCGGGCGCCGCTGTTCGTGGTGCACGGGGCCAACGACCCGCGGGTGCCGCTGAGCGAGGCCGAGCAGCTGGCCTCGGCCGTGCGGGCCAACGGTGTGGAGTGCGAACTGGTGGTGCACGCCGACGAGGGACACCAGATGGCCAACCTGGACAACAAGCTGGCCACCTATCCGAAGGCGATCGAGTTCGTCAGCCGCCTGCTGGCTTAGCCTTCTTCTCGATCGGCACCGCGCCGAGCTCCTCGTTGAGCATCGCCAGCAGCACGTCGTGCGGGTCGCGGCGGTCGACCAGCTCGCCGGGCTCCGGCTTGCGGGCCGCCTCGGCCAGCATCTGCTCCTCGGTCTCCGGCTCCGGTTCCGGCTCGGGTTCGGACGGCTCGTCCGGCTCCGGCGGCAGCGGGATGTCGTCGGCCGGGCCCGCGGCCGGCCGGGCCACCGGCGCGGGCGCCGGGGTCGGCTCGGGCTGCGGGCGGGCGGCCTGGCTGGGCCGGGTCGGGGCCGGACGCTGGCGGGGCGGGGCCGCGACCGGGGCGGCCATCGCGCCCGGCCCGCCGCCTGCTTCGCCGTGCACGACCTTGACCTGCCAGTCGCCGCCGACGACCTTGCTCACGGCCGCCGCGATGGCGTCCTGGTTCTGGGCAGCGGCCAGCCGGCGGGCAAGCGGGGCCGAGGTGTGCGCGATGGTGACGGTGTTGCCGTCCACCGACTGCACGGCGGCGTTCATCAGCATGGCCTGCGTGGACTTGCTGGGGATCGCGGCCAGGAGCTGCGACCACAGTCGGCGCAGCGCTGCCACGTCCGTGGCTCCGCTGCTCGCCGGGGCAGCCACCGGTTCCGGCTCGGGCTCCGGCTGCTGGACCTGGGGTTCCGGCTGCCTCGGCGCAGGGGCCTGGACGACCGGTTGCGCAGGCTGCGGCACTGGCTCGGGCTCGACCGGCGGTGCTTGAACCGGCTGTACCGGGGTGGGTTGGGCCGGTGTCGGTTGGGGCGCGGCAGCCGGCTCGGGCTCGGCGGTTCGCTGCGACGGCCGCTGGAACTTGCTCGCGACCGGGGCCTCCGCCGCCACCGCGCCGCCGGCGGCGACTGGGCGGTGCTCCAGCTGCTCGATCCGTTGCAGCAGCGCGGCATCCGTGGCGCTGGCGGCCGGCAGCATCATGCGGGAGCACAGCAGTTCCAGCACCAGCCGCGGCGCGGTCGCGCCGCGCATCTCGATCAGGCCGGCGTGCACGATCTCGGCGTAGCGAGTGAGCGTGGCCGGGCCGAGGCCGGAGACCTGCTCCTGCATCTGCGCCAGCTCGTCCTCGGGCGCGTTGATCAGCCCACGCTGGCCGGCGTCCGGCACCGCGGACAGCAGCACCAGGTCACGCAGCCGTTCCAACAGGTCAGCCGCGAAGCGGCGCGGGTCGTGGCCGGCCTCGACGACCCGGTCCAGTGTGCCGTACACGGCCGAGCCGTCATTGGCAGTCAGGCCGCGGACCATCTCGTCGATCAGGGCCACGTCGGTCACGCCGAGCAGCGAGATCGCCCGCTCGTACGTGACGCCCTCGTCGCCCGCGCCGGCCAGCAGCTGGTCCATCACCGACAGCGTGTCGCGGGCCGAGCCACCGCCCGCGCGCAGCACCAGCGGGTAGACCGCCGGCTCCACCTTCACGCCCTCGTCGCCGCAGATGCTCTCCAGCAGGCCGCGCAGCGTGCCCGGCGGGATCAGCCGGAAGGGGTAGTGGTGGGTGCGGGACCGGATGGTCGGCAGCACCTTCTCCGGCTCCGTGGTGGCGAAGACGAAGATCAGGTGCTCCGGCGGCTCCTCCACGATCTTCAGCAGGGCGTTGAAGCCCTGCGTGGTGACCATGTGCGCCTCGTCGATGATGAAGACCCGGTAGCGGGCCTCCGCGGGCGCGTAGAAGGCTCGGTCACGCAGTTCCCGGGCGTCGTCGACGCCACCGTGGCTGGCCGCGTCCAGCTCGACCACGTCCACCGTGCCCGAGCCGCCCGGGGCCAGTCCGATGCAGGAGTTGCACACCCCGCACGGGTTCGGCGTCGGGCCCTGCACGCAGTTCAGCGACCGGGCCAGGATGCGGGCGCTGGACGTCTTGCCGCAGCCCCGCGGCCCGGAGAACAGGTAGGCGTGATTCACCCGCCCCGCGGCCAGCGCGGCCCGCAGCGGCTCGGTGACGTGATCCTGGCCGACGACCTCGGCAAAGGTCGCGGGCCGGTACTTGCGGTAGAGGGCGAGCGCCACGGGGAAGACCCTACTGCGGTGGTCCGACAGTTCGGTGCCGGACCTGGTCCGGGCAAAAAAGGGGACCCCGCGCACCTGTCAGAGCCCGCTTATCCTTGCTGCCTTCCGGCCCTGGGGAGGTTCACAGGATGGACACCGCACGAGGTCCAACGACAGTGTAGCGGGTCCCCCGATCCGGTGCTCCGAGGGGCGGTCCCGGCGGATCGGGAGCAGGATGCCGGGCCATGGCTGAGGACACACGGCTTGAGATCGACATCGAGCTGTTCGGCGGTCCCGAGGACGGCCGGACGATCAAGGTCCCGGCGCAGCGGGACGGGGTCCCGACGCTGCCGCGCTGGGAGTTCCCGCAGCTGCCCAAGGAGCGCAACCGGGAGAAGCTGAAGGCCGCGCTGGCCGCGTCACCGGTGATCGTCTACGAGCGGCCGGCCGAGCCGAGCAACGGCCGCTGGAAGTACGTCTACGCCGGCACCCGCGCCCGTAGCTGAGGACCAGCACCAACCGTCTTGAGTAGGACTACGGATGTCCGGCCGGCCGTTGTGCTGGACAGAATCGTCGCGTGTCTGAATGGATCTCGCGCCGGCGGCAGTTGATTCCGCTGTTCGCCGGCGTGGTCGGCGCCCTGCTCGGTGCGGGCTGCGGCTGGTTCTGGACGGCGGTGACGGACCACATCCATGATCAGTGCGCCACCGAGGGCCCCACCGCCTGGTGCTGGCTGGGCGGGTTCATCTGGGGGCCGGGCATGGTGGCGGCGGCGATGATCGTGGTCGCCTTTGTCGTCGCGCTCGGGCTGGCGTTGTGCGAGGTGGTCGCGGCCGAGGCCATCGCCGTCTGGGCTTCGCTGCTCACGGTCGGCGGGGCCTGGGCGTTCGAGACGCAGCCGGCCGACAGCTGGCTCGGTTTTCTCCTGCCGGCGGCGATCCTCGGTGGCGGACTCGGCGTGACGATGCTGCTGGTGGAGGCGATCACCCGGTGGTGGCGGTCGATGTCGGCCCCGGAGCGGTAGGCCCCTGAACGCAGCAGAGGCCCCACCTGACGGCGGGGCCTCTGACCTGCGGAGGATACGGGATTTGAACCCGTGAGGGGTTTAATCCCCAACACGATTTCCAGTCGTGCGCACTAGGCCACTATGCGAATCCTCCGTGGGAGAGCTTACCGGAGGGGGTATTGACCAGCCAAAACGGCTGGTCAGCGGCGATTGTCAGACCGGCGTGCCAGGCTGAGGGGGTGACAGATCCGTTGAGCGCGCTCCTGGAGGGGACGGCGGCCAACGCCCGGCAGCGGTTCGACCAGCGCAACGGGCGGCTGGGCAGTTCGACGACCGTGCACGCGGTGCATTTACAGCGCTGGCTGGGCGAGATGCTGATCCCGGCGCCGGGCTGCCACGTGGGCACGGGGACGTGGGACTTCACCCGGTTCGTGCCGACGACCGATCCGGTGACGTGTGGCCGCTGCCTGCGTTCGCCGCAGGTCCGGCAGGCAGCGGCCGATCACGTGTCACCGCAGTTGGAGCTGGAGCTCAGCCACGAAGACAGCCGCTGACCCACTCCTCGATGCCGGCGGCGGTGATGGGCAGCGCGCTGGACAGCACGTCGGCGCCGGTGTCGGTGACGACGAGGTCGTCCTCGATGCGCACGCCGAGCCCGCGCAGCTCCGGGGGCACGGTGAGGTCGTTGGGGTGGAAGTACAACCCGGGCTCGACGGTCAGCGCCATGCCGGCGGCGAGCGTGCCCTCGTGGTACGTCTCGGCGCGGGCTTGGGCGCAGTCGTGCACGTCGAGACCGAGGTAGTGGCCGACGCCGCAGACGATGTAGCGCCGGTGGTGCTGCCCGTCGGGGTCGAGCGCCTCGTCGACGGAGACGGGCAGCAGACCCCAGTCGTGCAGGCCCTCGGCCAGCACACGCATGGCGGTGTGGTGGAAGGCGCGGTACTCGACGCCGGGACGCACGTCGGCCATGGCGGCGAGGTGGGCCTTGAGCACGAGCTCGTACACCTGCCGCTGCGGGTCGCTGAACTTGCCGCTGACCGGGAAGGTCCGGGTCACGTCGGCCGTGTAGTAGGTGTTGACCTCGACGCCGGCGTCCATCAGCAGCAGCCCGTCGGCCGGCACGTCGCCGTCACAGCGAACCCAGTGCAGCACGGGCGCATGCGGCCCGGCGGCCAGGATCGAGGCGTAGCCGGGGGCGTTGCCGCTGGTACGGGCTCGACGGTCGAAGGTGCCCTGGAGCCAGCGCTCGCCGCCGCCCTTGATCGCCATCGGCAGTTCGGCGGCGACCTCGGCGAAGCCGAGCACGGTGGCGTCAACGGCCGCCTGGAGCTGGCCGACCTCCCACGCGTCCTTGAACCGGCGCAGCTCGGCCAGGGTGGTGCGCAAGCCGGCGCTGTTGCCGTAGCCGAGGGCGTCCAGCATTGGCTCGACGCCGCCGGTCGCGTTCACGGAAGGGTGCTGGCCACGCAGCAGACCAGGCAGATCCTCGATCCGCCGACACGTCAGGCCGAGCGCCGCGCCCCACTCGGCGAGGCCGGGCACCGGCCCGATCCACAGCTCGCCGTCGCGGGCGCTGCCGAAGAACTCCGGGTCTCCTGGACGCGCCGGCTCACGGAGCAGCAGTACGGCCTCGTGACCGCCGGAGACCGGCAGCATCAGCAGCACTGCGCCTTCGGCATTGCAGCCGGTAAGCCACGAGAAGTCGCTGTCCGGGCGGAAGTCGTAGTCGGTGTCGTTGGCCCGCACGGGGGCCCGCCCGGACGCGACGGCGATGCGCTGGCCGGGGAACTCCGCGGACAGCTTGGCCCGGTGCGCGGCGGCGGCCTCGGCGGCGCCCGGGGTCAGCCGGACCTCCCGCGCGGCGTCGCCCCAGCCGGTGCCGACCGAGGACCGGAAACCGGTCGCCTCGACCAGCCTGGACGGGTCTCGCCTCGCCGGCCGATCAGTCATGTCGAGCACTCCTCACAGCGTGAACCCGTTCGGGAACGGGTCGGTTGGGTCCAGCAGGTACTGTGCCATGCCGGTCAGCCAAGCGCGGCCTTCGATCGTCGGGGTCACGCCCCGTGACGTCTCGGCCACGAGCCGCCCGATGAATCGGGTGCCCAGCAGCGACTCGTTCACGAAGTCGGTGTTCAGCGGCAGCTCGCCGCGCGCGTGCAGTTGCGCCATCCGCGCGCTGGTACCGGTGCCGCACGGCGATCGGTCGAACCAGCCGGGGTGGATGACCATGGCGTTGCGGGCGTCGCTGCCGCCGCTTCCCGGCGCGACCAGCTGCACGTGCTTGCAGCCGGCGATGCCGGGGTCTTCGCGGTGCACCGGCCGCCGCTGCGCGTTGATGGCGTCCATGATGGACAGTCCAGACGTCAGCATCTGCTCCTTCTCCTTGACGTCGAAGGAGATGCCGATCGACTCGATCGGCAGGATCGCATAGAAGTTGCCACCGTAGGCCATGTCGTAGCGGACTTCGCCCAGTCCGGGCACGTCCACGACGGCATCGAGCTCGTGCACGTACGCCGGCACGTTCTGGAACCGCACCGATTCCGCACGGCCGTCACGCACGTTGACCTCGGCGACGACCAGGCCGGCCGGGGTGTCCAGCCGCACGGTCGTCACGGGCTCCGTTACGGCGACCATGCCGGTCTCGACCAGCACGGTCGCGACCCCGATCGTGCCGTGACCGCACATCGGCAGGCAGCCGGAGACCTCGATGTACAGCACGCCCCAGTCGGCGTCCGCCCGCGTCGGCGGCTGGAGGATCGCGCCGCTCATGGCGGCGTGCCCACGCGGCTCGTTGACCAGGAGCTGCCGGATGTGGTCCATGTGCTGGACGAAGTGCTCGCGTCGCTCGGCTATTGTGGCGCCGGGGATTGGCCCGATGCCGCCGGTGATCACGCGCGTCGGCATGCCCTCGGTGTGTGAGTCGACGGCGGTGAAGTACCTGCTGGCCCGCACCTCAGACCACCCGCGCCAGGTCGGCGTCCAGCTGCCGCTGGTGCGCCTCGGTCAGCGGGCCGCGCGGCGGCCGGCAAGGGCCGCCGTAGCGGCCGATCTTGTCCATCACGTACTTGATGGCCTGCACGAACTCGGTGCGCGAATCCCAGCGGAACACCGCGACAAGTCGCTCGTACAGCTTGCGCGCCTCCTCGAGACGGCCCGCCTTGGCCAGGTTGAACAGCTCGACCGACTCGGCCGGGTAGGCGTTGGGGAAGCCGGCGAACCAGCCGGTCGCGCCCATCAGCACGGCCTCCAGCAGCACGTCGTCCGCGCCGGCGATCACCGCGAGCTCCGGGGCCTGCTCACGGATCTCCAGCACGCGGCGGACGTCGCCGGAGAACTCCTTGACCGCCAGCACGTTGTCGAGCTGGGCGATCTCGGCCAGCAGCTTCGGCGTGAGATCGACCTTGGTGTCGAACGGGTTGTTGTAGACCATCACCGGCAGGCCGACTTCCGCGACCGCGGCGAAGTGGTTGACGACCTCGGATTCGTTGGCGCGGTACATGGTCGGCGGCAGGCAGAGCAGGCCGTCCGCGCCGTCCTCGGCAGCGAGCTCGGCCCAGCGCCGGGCCTGGTGCGAGCCGGGGGCATGCACACCGACGACCACGATGCCGTCGTCGCCGACGGTGTCGATCGCGGTCTTGGCCACGCGGCGGCGTTCTTCGTCGGTCAGCGACGAGTATTCGCCGAGCGAGCCGTTCGGGCCGATGCCGTGGCAGCCGTTGTCGATCAGCCAGCGGCAGTGCTCGGCGTAGCGGTCGTAGTCGACGCTCAGGTCGTCGTGGTACGGCAGGGCGGTCGCGACGACCACTCCATCGAAGATCACGATTCCTCCACGGGGTTGGCGGCGAGGTCGCCGAGCGGGATCGGGGTGGCGATCGGCCGGCGCTGGAAGCTGGTCGGGTCGAGGTCGAGCAGGTCGGCGACGGTGTGGCCGCAGATCCGGCCCTGGCACACGCCGAGGCCGGCGCGGCTGGCCAGCTTGACCGACCTGGTCGCGGTGAGGCCTTCGGTCGCTGCCCGCAGTTTTCGGTGCGTGACGCGTTCGCAGCGGCAGATGATTGTGTCGTCCGTCAGCCAGCTGCGCCAGTTTTCTTTGACTGGATAAACCCTGGTCAGGGCGTCGGCGAAGGTCCGGTCGGCGGTGAGGCCGAGTTGCACGCCGGCGGCCCCTGCGCCGGCGATGATGCCCTGGTGCGCGGCCAGTTCCGCGCCACCGATGCCGGTGATCTCGCCGGCCGCGAAGACCCACGGCACCGAGGTTCTCTGCTTCTCGTCGATGGTGACGAAGCCGTTGCTGATGTGGCAGCCGGCGGCGATCGCCAGCTCCAGCTGCGGGACGAAACCGTAGCCGACACAGACCGCATCGGCTGGGATCTGCTTGGTGCGTATGGGATTCCAGTCGTTGTCGAGGGCCGCGACGGTGACTTCGCGGACGCGGTCGTCGCCGTGGGCGGCGATCACCGCTGTCCGTTCACGGTAGTGCGGCGCGACTTTGGCGTACTGGGCCAGTTCCAGCAGTTTGCGGCGGCCGGCGATGAGCGCTTTCGGTTCCCTGAGCCAGTTCCGTGACGGGGCGTTGGCCTCGAAGACCTTCACCCTGGCGCCGACGTCCATGAGCGAGCTGGCGACCGGCAGCAGGAACGGCCCGGTGCCGGCGACGATCACTTTGTGCCCCAAGGCAATATGTTGGCCTTTGGCCATCGCCTGGGCCGCGCCGGCGGTGTAGACCCCGGGCAGGTCCCAACCGGGGAACGGCAGCGTGCGGTCGTAGGCCCCGGTGGCCAGGATCAGCTTGTCCGCCGTGACGACACGGGATCCGGTGAGGTGCAGGCGATTGCCCTCGATCGCCCAGACGCTCGTGTCCGGGAGGTGTCGCACGCGGTCGTGATTTACCCGGATTTCCTTGGCACGGAAGGATTGCCGGTGGTACTGGCCGCCGATCCCCGGCGCGGAGTCGATCAGCAGCACCTCCTCGCCGGCCCGCGCCGCCGTGACGGCCGCGTTGACGCCGGCCGGTCCCGCGCCGACCACGACGACGGTCATCGCGTGCTCACCTCGTCGCCGTCGCGCAGAATCCGTTGGCAGGCCCGGACATCCGGCACGTCATTGACCGTGACCAGGCAGCCGTGGCAGACGCCGATCGCGCAGAAGACGCCGATATCGGGCACCACCGCCGCGATCGTCCGGCCGGGTTCGACCGTGCGCGGCTCGCCGTTGACCGTGACGTTCATGCCAGACCTGGCCGGTCGACGCGGAACGGTTTCGGGTCGACGTGGGGCTTTTGGCCGGTCATCAGCTCCGTCAGCAGTCGTCCGGTGGCCACGGCCAGGCCGATGCCGGCGCCTTCGTGGCCGGTGGCGTGCCAGAGGCCCGGCACGCGGTGGTCCTGGCCGATGACCGGGAGGTGATCCGGCAGGTACGGCCGGAAACCGCCGTAGGCGCGCATCACGTTCACCTTGCGCAGCTTGGGAAAGAGCCGGATCGCCTTGCGAGCGAGCTCGCGCAGGACATCGACCTGGATGGTGTCGTCGAAGCCGACGCGCTGCCGGCTGGAGCCGATCAGCACCGTGCCGGCCGGCGTCGACTCCACCACGGTCGAGGTCTGGAGATCGGCGTCGCCGCTGGCCACCGCGCCGACGTAATCGGCGTCGTACACCTTGTGCCGCACCAGGTCTTTCACCGGCGTGGTCACCAGGATCAGGCCTCGTCGGGGCAGCACCGGGATCGGCGCGCCGGCGTTGGCCGCAAACTCGCCGGCCCACGGGCCGCAGGCGTTGACGACGTGATCACAAGCAATGGCACCGCGATCTGTGAGCAGCGCGTTTCTGCTGACACCGGTCGCCGTCACGCCAGATAGGAGCTGGCCGCCACGCTGCCGCACGGCGGAGAGCAGCGTGGTGGCCAGCAGCACGGGTTGCACCTGGCCGTCCTCGGGATAGTGGACGGCCGCGGTGATCTCGCGGGTGAGGTTGGGTTCGAGTTCGAGGGCCTGGCCGGCGGTGATCTCGTGGGCGGTGACGCCGGCTTCTCGTTGCCGGGCGGCGAAATCGTGCAGTGGCCGGGGATCAGTGGTGGCGACGACGAGACCGCCCTTGGGCTGCCATTCCACGTCGGCCTGGCCGAGTTCCCCGGCCAGCTTGGCCAGGAGGATCGGGAGTTGCCGACGAGATGCCTGGGCCAGTTCAAGTTCCGGGCCCGGTTCCTTGTCCGAGACCAGCACGTTGCCCTCGCCGGCCCCGGTCGTGCCGGCCGCCGGGCCGCTGCGGTCGACCACCGTGACGGTCACGCCGGCGGCGCTGAGCGCCTCGGCGCAGGCCGCACCGATCACTCCCGCCCCGACGACCACCACGCGCACGGCCACCTCCGTTCGTTAAAATGAACGCTACGGGTCGGTGGTGGCACAGGTCAAGGCCGGCGGGCCGGCATCGGCCGGGTACTGGAGCAGCAGCACCGACAGCACCGGCCCGTCGACCGCGCGGTAGATGTGCGGGCGGTCGGCCGGGAAGCTCACGTAGTCGCCGGGGCCGAGTTCGTACGGGTCGTCCGGCGGGCCGATCAGCAGCCGGCCGGTGACCACCGTGACGTGCTCGATGCCGGCGTGGCCGTCCGAATGCTGCTGCTGCCCGGGCCGGACCCGCTGGTCGTACATCTCGAACACGGTCTCGGTGACGTCGAGGCGGCGCAGCATCCGCAGGTCGACCGCGTTGCTGCTGAGCACCTCCAGGTCGGCGGAACGGATCAGCACCACGTCCGGGTCGCTGCGCAACGTCAGCAGGCTCGACACCGGCACGCTCAGGGCGTTCGACAAACTGAACACAGTCTCGATGGTCGGATTGCCGGCGCCGGACTCCAGCTGGGACAGCGTGCCCTTGGCGATGCCCGACCGGCGGGCCAGTTCGGACAGCGACAGGCCACTGCGCTCGCGCAGCACCTTCAGGTTCGCCGCCAACACCTGGCCGGCCTTCGGCTGAGTCACGCCCCCACAATGACATGAAGGGGCCCAACCCGACGTTCAACGTCAGGAAGGGCCCCTTCCAAGCAGTGCTACTTGGCCGGCGGCGCGAAGCAGTGCGCCAGGTCGAGCAGCTGGTCGAGGAACTCGTTGCCGGTGCTCGGCCGGAACCGGACCACCTGCGGGTCGTGGTCGCTGGCCTGGTCGAAGAACTCCGAGTTGACGTGCACGACGTCGTACTCGACACCACGCGGCGCGGTGCTGACCAGCAGGTGGTCCAGCACCTCCGAGTTGCCCTGGTAGACGTAGCTGTAGCGCTGGTTCGCCGGCAGCTCGTTCACCAGGTCACGCAGCGCGCCACCGGCGGTCAGGGTGGCCACCGTCGGCGAGAACTGCATGTCGTTGAAGTCGCCCGGGATGACGATGTTGGCCTTCTGGTTCACCGCCAGGATCTGGTCGACGAACGCGCGCAGCGCCGCCGTCTGCTGCCCGCGCTGCACCTCCGAGCCACGCGTCGGCGGCTGGTTGCGGCCGACGTCCGGCTGGTCGCCGAGCTTGGACACGAGGTGGTTGCCGATCACGATGACCTCACGGCCCTGGAACCGGAACTCCGCCGCCAGCGGCTTGCGGCTGGCGTTCCAGGCCGGGTTGGTCGGGTCGACACGGCCGGGCGAGATCGACAACTCGGCCTTGCCGTGGTTGTCGACGATCGTCGTCGCGGTGGTCGCGTCACCGCCCGGACGGTCCACAAGGGACACCCGCTTCGGGTTGTAGAAGAAGGCGATCCGGATGTTGCCGCCCGGCTGGCCGCCGTCGGCGTCGTTGGTCGGATCGATCTCCGTCCACTTGTACTTCGGGCCGCCCGCCGCCACCACGGCGTCGGCGAACTTCTGCAGAGTCTGGTCGGCCGCGACGGTGCCGTCGTCAGTGGCGCCCGAGTTGTCCTGGATCTCCTCCAGCGACACGATGTCCGGCCCGGCCAGGTTGTGCACCAGGTTCGTGGCCAGGCGGTCGTACTTGGCCTGCGCGTCGGTCGGCGCCAGGTTCTCCACGTTGTACGTGGCCACCGCCAGCTCGTCCACGGTCTGCTTGTCCGTGGTCTCCGGCTGGAGACCGCCAGAGACGAGGCTGCCCAGCTGGGTTGCCTGCACCACGTAGCCGCCGAACTGGGTGTAGTCCAGCGGGCCCGCGGTCGCGCCCGTGAGCTTGTCGCCCACGTTGGCCTTGGGGAAGGGCGTCTGGGCGAACGGGATCAGCGACTGCACCTCGAGCCGGCCCGCGTTGTTGTCGTCATAGCCCAGGTAGACCGTGCCGCCGCGGACGCTCGGGTTCTGCGCCGGCTTCGTCGTCACGTACAGCTCGTTGAACTTGTCGGTCGGGCCGACCACGCGGGCGTCGTCCACCTCGACCCGCATGCCCTCACGCGACTCGAAGAAGTCCAGCGCGTACTTGTCCGGTTGGAGCGTCAGACCCTCGATGTTGCCGCCGGTCGGGGCGAACGTCGTCGGCACCGTATCCGGGTGCAGGACCTCGGCCGGCGGCAGCGGGTTGCCACTCGACAGCACGGTGACTGTGGCCGAGCCCAGCTCCGTGTTGGACTGGTACAGCGACTTCGCGCCGGACTCGTCCGGGTAGAACTCCGAGACCTTGCCCGAGACCTTGATCGAGTCGCCCGGCTGGACGGTGGCCTTGGCCGAGCCGGTGTAGACGAAGATGCCCTCGCTGGTGCGCGGGTCGGCGTCCGGCGTCGGGTCCTGGAAGAAGAAGCCCTGGCTGTTGCCGAAGGTGCGGACGCCCGTCACGATGCCCGGCACGTCGCTGACCTGCTTGCCGACCAGCGGCGAGAGGCGGGTCGTGCCCTGGATGTCGTGGATGCGGGCCGGGATCCCGGTCGGCGGCGTCGGGCCGCCACCCGTGGTCTCACCCTTGCTGTTCGTCGGCGCCGGGGTGGCCGTCGCGAAGTCCTTGCTGTTGTCGTCGGTGTCTCCCGCCGTCCGGGACACCGCCGTCGTGTTGCTCGGGGCCGGGGCGCTCGTGCCCTCCACCACCACAGCGCCGCCGAAGCCCACCAGGTCGTGCACCCTCGGGTCGGCCGCGCAGTCCGCCGCCGTCAGGCAGGTCAGCGGGTCCGAGCCGGACACCAGAGCCACCGTGCCCGCCGTCGCCGACATGTTGATGTTGCCGGTCGCGTCCGGGGTCGGCAGCGCCGTCGAGCCGCCCGTGCCCTTCGCCTCGCCCACCAGGTACTTCGCACCCGGGGCGACACTGCCCGTCAGCGCCGTCGTCTGCCAGGTGCTCGTCGGCTTCGGGGCCGCCGGCAGGTACTGCACGCTCCAGCCGTCGACCGACACCGCCGCCGTTGACCGGTTGGCCAGCTCGACGTAGTCGGAGGTCAGGGTCGCGGTGGTGTTGCCGCCGCCCCCGTAGACCTCGGCGATCAGGGCATCGGCACTCGGCGCCGCGGACACCGGGGCCGCCGTGACGACCAGGCCGGCCGACAACAGCGCGGTCACCGCCGTGCCGGCCATGGCTCTGCGGCGGTGTGGAGATGGGGTCACCCTCGTCCTCCTACTAGCTCAGTGGTCGGGGCATCCTCCCCCGGTTGAGTGAACGCCGGAAGGCTTTTGCGCAACGGTTACCTGGTAGTACGAAGGGCGGCAACTTCGGTCTTCTAGGTCACAGGGGCGGAACCCGACACTGTGCCCCTCCCTCGTATCAAGTGGTGGCGGGACTTCGACAACCCGCCGCCGGAGGGGGACTCCCGTCATGAAGTGGTTGATCGTCTTATCGTTCTCAGGCGCGGCTTTGGCCGTCGCCGCCTTCGTGCTGTCGCTCGTCCTGGGCCCCGCGATGCCCCTCAGCCCGCTCGCGATGGCCTCGGCCCTCGTACCCGTCGTGCTGATCGGCTTCTTCGCGCTGCGCGGAACCAGCCACGACAGCACCTACCGCACGCTGCACCGCTTCTCCACGGCGGCCAAGCGCCTGCTCCTGCTCGACCTCCTACTCGGGCTGGCCGGCGCCGTCGTCATCGTGAGCGCCATATCCGCCATGCCCTCCCGCGGCCGCCTCTCCAGCCCTCTTCCCCTCAGCGCCGCTGAGCACTACGCCACCCTGGTCGCCCCGTTCCGCGCCACCGCCGGCGCCGTTCTGCTCGCCTACGCCGTTGTCGGCGTGCTGATCCTGATCCGCATCCACTACCGGCCGCCGGTCGTTCGCCGCTGACACGACGAAGCCCCGGCAACCAGGTTCGGTTGCCGGGGCTTCGTGCAGCGGTGGCGGTGGGATTTGAACCCACGGAGGGTCTCCCCTCACACGCTTTCGAGGCGTGCTCCTTCGGCCGCTCGGACACGCCACCGGTAAGAACATTACAGGAGGCGTTCCAGGGGTTTACACGTGGGGGCGGCGGGCGGCGAAGAAGGAGTCCATGAGGGCGGCGCACTCCTGTGAGAGGACGCCGCCGAGGACCTCGGGGCGGTGGTTGAGGCGGCGGTCGCGGACGACGTCCCAGAGGGAGCCGACGGCGCCGGTCTTGGGTTCCCAAGCGCCGAAGACGACGCGGGAGACGCGGGCCAGGACGAGGGCGCCGGCGCACATGGTGCAAGGTTCGACGGTGACGGCGAGGGTGCAGCCCTCGAGGCGCCAACCGTCGCCGAGGACGCCGGCGGCGGCGCGGAGGGCGAGGATCTCGGCATGGGCGGTGGGATCGCCGAGGCGCTCACGGGCGTTGCAGGCGGAAGCGAGCTCCCGGCCGTCACGGTCGACGACCACGGCGCCGATGGGGATGTCGTCGCCGGCCTGGCGAGCGGCCCGGATGGCCGCCCGGACCAGCGCCTCGTCACTGCTGGACACGGTCGACGAGCGCGGCGAACTCGGAGCTGAAACCACAGCGCTGGGCGATCATCTGCAACTGCTCGTCGGGGTAGAGGTCGACCTCGTCGACGATCACCTGGAGCTCGCCGTCGGGCAGCCCGAGATCGGCGAGGATGGCCAGGTCGCCCTCGGGCCACAGCCCGTCGTCCTCATCGTCGGGCGGCTCGACGCGCAGCAGGTCGAGCACGTCGGCGGCGATGTCGTAGTCCAGCGCGGCGGCGGCGTCGGACAGTAGCAGGGACACCCCGCCGGGACTGGGCCGCAGCAGCACGAAGAACTCGTCGTCGACGTTGAGCATGCCGAACAGCGCCCCGGTCGACCTGATCTTGCGCAGGGCGGTGATGGCGGCGTCGAGCTCGTTCAGTGTGGCCAGTTCGAGCGAGCTGCAGCGCCATTTGCCGTCCTCGCGGACGACGGCGACACCGAAACCACCGACCGGCTCGTGCACCGACATGTGCACACCGTAAGCGCACGGGCCGGTCACCCGGAAGCACTATCCCCCAAGCTGGCCCCACGGAGATCGGCCGGACGGTGGTTCCGGTGGGACCATGGCTGGATGACCACTTCAGCGGCACGCCCAGCAACCACCCAGTCAGGTGACCCCAGGCTCGCTGGTCTCATCGAGGCCGCCAGGGCGCTGCAACCACGGACGGTGGCGCTGCGACGGCAGGTGCACAAGCGGCCTGAGCTGGGTCTGAGGCTTCCGCTGACGCAGGCGGCGGTGCTGCACGCGCTGGAGGGTCTGCCGCTGGAGATCACCACGGGCAAGTCGACGGACTCGGTGGTCGCGGTCCTGCACGGCGCACGACCGGGCCCGACCGTGCTGCTTCGTGCGGACATGGATGCACTGCCTCTGACGGAGCAGACCAGTTGCGCGTTCGCGTCCGAGGTGCACGGGACGATGCACGCTTGCGGCCACGACACCCACGTGGCGATGCTCGCGTCGGCGGCCCGGCTGCTGTGTGCCCGCAAGGAGGCCCTCAACGGCCACGTCGTCTTCATGTTCCAGCCGGGCGAGGAGGGCCACCACGGGGCCAAGCACATGATCGACGAGGGTGTCCTCGGCGCCTCCGGCCTGCTGGCCAACAAGGCGTTCGCCCTGCACATCACGTCGACCGTGCGGTCCGGGGTGATCACGAGCCGGCCGGGTCCGATCATGGCGGCGGCCGACGTGTTCCGGGTGCGGGTGATCGGCCGCGGCGGTCACGCCTCGCAGCCGCACAAGGCGCTGGACCCGGTGCCGGCCGCGGCGGCGATGGTCGGCGCCCTGCAGACGATGATCACCCGCCGGATCGCCACCACCGAGCCGGCCGTGCTCACCGTGGCCAAGATCGCCGCCGGCACCACCAGCAACATCATCCCGGAGCTGGCCGAGCTGGAGGGCACGATCCGCACCTTCTCCGAGACCACCCGCTCCGAGGTGCACACCGAGGCCAAGCGGATCTGCGAGCACACGGCGGCGGCCTACGGCTGCTCGGCCACGTTCCAGATCGAGCGCGGCTACCCGATCACCGTCAACGACGCCGGCGTGGCCGACACGGTGCTCGGCCTGGCCGCCGGCGTGCTGGGGCAGCGCTACAGCGAGCCGATGGCCGAGCCGATGATGGGCGCCGAGGACTTCTCGTACGTGACCAGGCAGATTCCCGGCACGATGGCCTTCCTCGGCGCCTGCCCGCCGTCCATCGGGCTGGACGAGGCCGCCCCCAACCACTCCAACCGGGTGCTGTTCGACGAGGCCGCGATGGAGCACGGCGTGGCCATGTACGCAGCGTTCGCGCTGGACGCGCTGCGTTAAACACCCGGGGTGGTTTCGCCAGGTTCGCCGGTCGCGGCAGGATGGGGCACGTGCTGCCTGTTTGTGTGATCGGGTTGGGTCTGATCGGCGGGTCCGTCATGCGCGCCGCCAGCGCTGCCGGCCGGGCGACCTGGGGTGCCACCGCCTCGACAACGGACGCCGAGGCCGCGCGCGCCGCCGGCTTCACCGTCGAGGACAGCGTGGACGACGCGCTGCGCCGGGCCGATGAGGAAGACGCCCTCATCGTGCTGGCCGTGCCGCTGACAGCCTTGGCGGAGGTGCTGCGCTCGGTCTCCGCCTACGCCCCCGGCTGCCGCCTCACCGACGTCATCAGCGTCAAGGGCGCGGTGTCCGAGGCCGTGCGCAAGATCAACCCGTACGCCCGGTACGTCGGCGGGCACCCGATGGCCGGCACCTCGCGGTCCGGGTGGTCCGCCGGCTCGGCCGAGCTGTTCCGGGACGCGGCCTGGGTCGTCACGACCGAGGACGACAGCGACGAGGAGGTGTGGACCGAGGTCGTTCAGCTGGCCCTGGCCTGCGGCGCCAACGTCGTGCCGGCCTCGGCGTCCGCCCATGACGACGCCGTCGCCCGCATCTCGCACCTGCCGCACCTCATGGCCGCGGTGCTGGCCAGCGTCGGCGCCTCTGGCGGGCCGCTGTCGCTCGCCCTGGCCGCCGGCGCGTTCGGTGACGGCACCCGCGTCGCCGGCAGCCGTCCGGAGCTCGTGCAGGCCATGTGCGAGGGCAATCGCGCCGCCCTGCTCGACGCCGTCGACGACGCACTGGGTCGCCTCGGCGCCGCCCGAGGGTCCCTCGCGTCCACCGGCGGCCTCGCCGCCACCGTCAACGCCGGGCACCTGGCCCGTAGGGAGCTCGAACAGCACCGCTCGGGCACGCGGCACCCCGTCAAGGTCGACCTGGAGGCTCGGGACGCCCTCGCCACCCTCCGCGACCTCGGCAACAAGGGCGGCCGCCTGACCGCCCTGGACGGCACCGTCGCGATCGTGCAGATGCTCTGATCAGACGGGGTCAGACGCGGCGGGCCAGGCCGGGGTAGTCGACGACCAGGCCGTTGGTGTCGACGCTGAGCTCGACCGAGGCTTCGCCGCGGTCGAAGGCGACGACGCTGCCGTTGTCGTCAACGGAGACGGTGCGGTAGCGCTCGTGGACGAGGCTGACCGACAGGTCGGGCAGTGACACCCAGACCACGGGCAGCTCGTGCTCGCCGGCCTCGCGGTGCAGGCCGAGACGGCGCACGGGCAGGGCGTTGAACAGGACACTGCTCTGGAGGTTGACGTCGAGCGCGCCCTCGAAGTCACGGCGCTCGGCGCCGCGGCCGCGGTCGACGATCCACATGCCGTCCTCGGTGCGGCTGAGCGACATGGTGCGCTCTTCCTCGGCGGTGGTGCTGCGCAGCAGCAGCCGGCTCACCACGCCGTCCTCGCCGACGGACAGCTCGAACGAGGCGTTGTAGGCCTCGTTGCCTTCGATGGCGGCGGCGACGACCCGCCCGCTGCCCTTGATCCGGTTCTCGGACAGCACCAGCCGGGCCGACTCGAGGCGGGGACCGGTGAGGCCCTGCCACGTCACCATCACGGGCCGGCGACCGGCACGGGACGTGCTGTCGGACTGTGCGGGCTCAGTCGCGTTGGGGACGTTCACTGTCCACCTTTCGAGGTCAGGGTCGACAACGGAGCGTACCTAACCGAAATGCCAGTGGGGCCTCCCGTTCCCACGGGAGGCCCCACATGGCTCAGCGGATCAGCTGGTGTCAGCTGTGGTTGGCCTTACGGCGACGCACGAAGAACAGCGCGCCGATGCCCGCGCCGATCAGCACGAGGCCGGCGATCACCGGGCCGATGACCGAGGCGCCGGTGTAGGCGAGCTCGTTGGTGTCGGCCGAGGTGGTCGGGGTCGGGGTGTTGCACGACGGCGGCATCGGGGTGCTGCTGCTGGTGGTGCCGCCACCGTTCGGGCTGGTGGTGGTCGTCGTCGGCGACGTGGACGGCACACACGGCTGCGTGGTGGTCGTCGGGGTCGTCGGCTTGGTCGTCGTGGTGGTGCTCGACGGCGGGGTGGTGTCCCCGACGGTCCACGTGGCGACGGCTTCCTTGTGCAGGTTGATGTCGGTCGGCTTGGCCACGATCAGCGACTGCGTGATGGCCTTGTCGCTCGGCTTGCCGTCCTTGCCGTTGGAGCCGACGAACAGGCGGCCGGCGTTGAGGTGCACCTTGGCGTCGAGGGCGAAGGAACCCTTGTCGGCCGCGGCGCCCGCCGGGACCTTGATGAAGACCTCGGTGCCGTTGACGACGTCGCCGAGCGCCTTGCCGTCCTTGTCGGTCAGCGTGACGCCGTTCGGCAGGTGCGGCGTGACCGTGATCTTGCCGGTGACGTTGCTGGCGGTGACCTTGAACGGGCCGATCAGGTCACCGGCCTTGCCGGTCGCCGAGGCCGGCGTCAGGTCCATCGACGCCGTCGGCTGCGGCAGGTCGGTGGCGTGGTCCAGCAGGTAGTGGTAGGCCGCCACCACGTCCGCGCCGGCGTCCTTGCCGTCGAACGGCGTCGGGTTGCTCTCGTCCAGCTTGGCGCCGTCGGACAGGTTCCAGATGGCGGACTGGGTGGCGCTGATCGCCTCGGCAGCGCTCAGGCCGTTGTGCAGCTTGACGCCGGCCGCGGCGAGCGTCTGGGTCAGCTTGTCCGCACCGACGTTCGGGTAGCTGTTCTGCAGGATCCAGTTGATCTTGCCGGCGTGCGCCTTGAAGCCGCCGTCCTTGTCACCCGGGGTGGCCTCGTAGGGGTACTTGTCCCACGGGACCTCGACCATCTTGACGTTGCCGTCGATGTCGACGTTGAGCTCGACGCAGTAGGTGTAGACCTTCTGGCCGTTGACCGTGACCGGGATGAGCAGCGTCTGCTCGCTCTTGAACTTGTCGCCGACCAGGTGGACGTTGAGGCCGTTCTTCTCGAAGTCGGCGTCCGACTTCGCCGACGGCGCCTGGTCGCGCGGGCCGCGCGGGGTGGCGAAGCCACCGTGGTCGCTGCTGCCGTTGCCGTTGTCCGCGAACGCCAGCGGCGCCGCCGACATCAGAGCGATCGAGGCGCCGAGCACGGCGGCCGCGATCCGACCCGGGTGGAACCGGTTTGCCATGACTCTCCCTTGTGACTGCCTGCTAGCGCTGGTCCCCGACCACTGACCTGCCCTGCGGTGTCACGCTCCGGGCATCCGTTAACCCGAAAGGACGCTTCCGGAGCTCGTGACACATAGTCCGAACGGGCGATTTGCGCCGCGTTCGGTGAAAGTCCTGTGTGGAACGCGGACGCACATTACTCGATGGAGTGACGCGTCCCGCACACCACTCACCCCATAGGGTCTGACCTGCGAAAATGTCACCCTTCCGTGGCACGTCACGAAGATCCACTAGACGAGCTGAACTCGGTTTTCACTCTGCGTCACCGATTTCACGGCTCGAGCCGATGAATCACGATCGAGCAGAGTTATCCACAGGTCCGAGTTTCCGCTGGTCACATCGCCGCAAACGATTACGGCGGCACGAAACAGTAAACCTCTCGCGATAAGATCGTTATCCAACGGAGACAACTTGATCTCCGACGCTACTCCGTTCGTGGCACCCCGTTCGCTGCTCAGCGTCGTCAACATCACGTGTCGCGGGGGTGAACGAAACCAGGACCTGCGGGGACACTGTGGGCGTGACGCGAGCGCGCGATCTGACCCCGTACGTGGAACTGGGGCGCGAGCACTGGCGTGAGCTGCGCGCGGCCACGCCCATGAGTCTCACCTCGGACGAGCTGCACCGGTTGCAGGGTCTCGGCGATCGGGTGTCACTGGACGAGGTCGCCGACATCTACCTGCCGCTGTCCCGGCTGATCAACCTCCAGGTCGCCGCCCGCCAGCGGCTGCACGCAGCGACCACCACGTTTTTGGGTGAACCGTCCGAAAAGGTGCCTTTCATCATCGGTGTCGCCGGCAGCGTCGCCGTGGGCAAGTCCACCACCGCGCGCATCTTGCAGGCGCTGCTCGCCCGGTGGAGCGACCACCCTCGGGTCGACCTGATCACCACCGACGGTTTCCTGCTGCCCAACGCTGAGCTGGAGCGGCGGGGTCTGATGACCCGCAAGGGTTTTCCCGAGAGCTACGACCGGCGCGCCCTCGTCCGCTTCGTCGCCGACGTCAAGGCCGGCGCGCCCGAGGTCGAGGCGCCCGTCTACTCCCACCTCAGCTACGACATCGTGCCCGGCACACGGCAGTTGGTGCAGAAGCCCGACATCCTCATCGTCGAGGGCCTCAACGTGCTCCAGCCCGGCGCCCGGCTGGCCGTGTCCGACCTGTTCGACTTCTCCCTCTACGTCGACGCGCGCACCGACTGCATCCAGCAGTGGTACGTCAGTCGGTTCCTCAAGCTGCGGGACACCGCCTTCGCCAATCCCGCCTCGTACTTCCACCGCTACGCCTCGCTGACCGACGAGCAGGCGGTGGCCAGGGCGACGCAGATCTGGCAGGAGATCAACGAGCCCAACCTGGTCAACAACATCCGCCCCACCCGCGGCCGGGCGACTCTCGTGCTGCGTAAGGAAGCCGACCACTCCATCAGCCGCGTGCGCATGAAGAAGCTCTAAATGTCGGCGAAGTACTGCCGAACGTCGTAGTTCGCGATCGTGCGGGCAATGTCGACGGGAGTCTTACCGGCCCGGTTGACCGAGTGCGGATCCGCGCCGGCGGCGCGCAGGAGCTCGATCAGCTCGCCTCTCCCCCTCGACTCCAACACTGCCATTGCCAGCACCGTGTTGCCGTACCGGTTTCGCGCCTCCACCTCGGCGCCGGCGGTTAGGAGGACGGCGGCTATCTCGGGCTGCCAGCTCTGCGCGGCGAAGTGAAGGGGGTGAATCCGTTCTTGTCAGCGAGGTTCGGGTCAAGCCCAGCCGCCAGCAAGCCGGCCACCTCAGCCGCATCGCCATGCGCCGCCGCGTAATGGAGCGCCGAACGCCCGACCCGATCCAGCGATGTCCTCACACCGATGACAATCCCCAGGCTCATGGTCTTCGACAACGACCTCACGCAACTCGCCCAGCACCCCACCCTCCCGGGGGCTGGCCCGCGCCCGATTTTACCGGGAGGCCCCCATCCCCCAAGGCCGTGAAGATCCAGATGTGGACAACTCAGGAGCTGTGGACAAGTCGGCACCGCCGAGGTCCGGTCGGCGTCACCGATGCCCACGTCAACCTGCACGAATCCGCGCGGGCCGGCGGTGTCAACCCCAGCGTTGGGCGATGGCCGTGCACTGGGCGCGGAGGGCGTCCAACACGATGGGCAGCAACGGGTTGGTGTTGCTGGGGCGGTGCAACGCCAAGATCCGGCGGAAGACCTCGGAGTCGGCGATGCGCAGGACGCCGAGACCGGTGTCGATGCCGAGAGCGAGTCGGGGCACGACTGCGACGCCGAGCCCCCGGCGAACGAGGGAGCAGACGACGCCGTAGTCGTTGCTGCGCAAGGTGACCCGCGGCACGAAACCCGCCGTGGCGCAGAGGCGTTCCAACGACTTGGAGCCGGCGGTGTCGCTACGGGTGCAGATCCACCGCTCGTCGGCAACCTCCACAAGGGACGCATCGCCGCGAGAAGCGAGACGGTGCCCGGGGGCGGTGACGAGCACGAGCGGCTCGGACAGCAAAGGCGTGGCGATGAGCTCCCGAGGCCAGGTCCGGGGATCGAGGTCGTACGCGAAGACGACGGCGACATCCCGGTCGCCGTCGAGCACGCCGGCCAAGACCTCGTCGGGCTCGCCCTCGTCCAACAGGACATCGGCGCCGGGGCGACGCTCCACAATGGCGGCGAGGGTGGACGCCATGATCCGGGCGTTGGCGGTGGCAAAGCTGGCCAGCCGCAAGGTGCCGGCGTCGCCGCGGGTGAGGGCCCGCACCTCACGCTCCAGTTCGGACAGTGCGGCGAGCGCGTCCCGGCTGAGCAGGGCCATCCGCTCGGCGATGGCGGTGGGCCGAACACTGCGGGCGGAACGCTCGAACAGCTGGGCGCCGACAGCCCGTTCGAGCATGGCGATCTGCTGCGACACGGCGGAAGTCGTGTAGCCGAGCAGCCGCGCGGTCTCGGCGAACGAACCCGTCCGGACCGCCTCGGTCAGGGTGCGCAGATGGATGGGGTTCAACATCAGACGCAGTTCAGTTCGGGACGGTCCGAACTGGTCGCGAAGCGGTCGACGGACAGCCCGGTCACGTCGACCAAGGGCGGCACGCCGAGCACGAGGTCCCGCAGCACCTCGCCGACCGCCGGCCCCTGTAGGAATGCGTGCCCCGAGAAACCGGTCGCGTACAGCAGCCGCCCGACCTCACGGGACTCGCCGATCAGGGCGTTGTGGTCGGGGCTCATCTCGTACAGCCCGGCCCACCGGTGCGCAATGCCGATCTCGGCCAGCGACGGGGCGCGCCGCTGCACCGCCTCGGCCAGACCGGGCAGCCACTCGTCGCCCGTGACCAGGTGGAAGCCCGGTTCCTGGTCCGGGTCGGACATCCCGACGAGCAATCCCGGCCCCTCGGGATGGAAGTAGAACGAGGTGCCGAAGTCGATGGTCATCGGCAGCTCGGCCGGCAGGTCGGGGATTTCGGACGTCACGATGATCTGCCGCCGTAGCGGCACCACCGGCAGCGACACACCAGCCATCTCGCCAACAGCCGCCGACCAGGCGCCAGCCGTGACGACAACAGTTGACGTGTCGACAAGTCCCTCTGTCGTCCGAACGCCGGTGATCACTCCGTCGGCGACGTCGATGCCAGTGACCTCGCAGTGCTGACGAATCCGAGCGCCGAGCCGCCGGGCACCACGGGCGTAACCCTGCACGACAGCTTCAGGCGTGCAGTGCCCGTCCGTGGGCGAAAACGCCGCGGCGAGCAGACCGTCACCGACGATCAGCGGCGACAACTCGACCGCCTGCTCGACGCTCAGCATCCGGCTCGGCACACCGAGCTCGTTCTGCAGGCGGACGCCGGCCTCGAAGGCGGCCACATCGGCCTCGTCGTCGAGCAGGAACAGGTAGCCGTGCTGGCGCAGGTCGATCTCCGCGCCGGGGCGCTCGCCGAATCGTTCGAACGCCGCGAGCGAGCGCCGGGCCAACTCGATGTTGGCCGGGTCGGAGAACTGGGCGCGCACCCCGCCGGCCGCCCGACAGGTGCTGCCGGAACCGAGTTCGTCCCGTTCCACCAGCAGCACGTCGACCCCGGCCTCGGCGAGGTGGAATGCGGTCGACAGCCCCATCACACCGCCGCCGACGACGATCACCTCGGCTCGCTCGGTCATGTGATTCACGCTAAGCCAGGATCGCGGCGAGCAGGCCGGCAAACAACCCGATTAGCGCACACAGCGCAGCGCCGATACGGGGGTACGGCCGACCGGGCACCCACCGAAGCACCGGCACGAGTAGCTGAGACACCGCGAGCGCCACGACGACCAGCAGGCCGATGGCGCGCAGCCCGCCGCCGGTGAAGCTGGTCGGCACCTGCGGCAGGAACAGCGCGGCCGCCGCGATCACCGACAACCAGATCGACACGACCGGCCCGACCGTGACCACGAGCATCAGGAGCGCGAACAGATGGGCGGCGCGTTGCTCCTTCACGACGTCCACCGTAGTTGTCGTGAGCGGGGGCAGGGTGCCCATCCCCTGCCGCCGCCCACGTCCTACTTCGCCCGGCCGGTCCCACTGTGGCACCGGAGCCGTCACACGCTGGGGTGGAGCTTGGCCGCTCGAACCGGTGAAAATATATTGTTCAACGGTTATCGCCGAAAGGGGTCCCGTGGCCGATCCGACCGGCGGACCGGTGGAGCTGCTCGCCGCCGACCGCCTTCAGCTGGACCGCGTCAGCACCGCGGAACGTGTCGCCGACGTGCTGCGCACCAGGATCACCGTCGGCGACCTGCCGCCGGGCACACGCCTGTCCGAGGAGGCGATCGGCGCCGCGCTCGGCGTCTCCCGCAACACGCTGCGCGAGGCGTTCCGACTGCTCACCCATGAGCGGCTGCTGGTGCACGAGCTCAACCGCGGCGTGTTCGTACGCACGCTGACCCAGGACGACGTCACCGACCTGTACCGCCTGCGCAAGGTCGTCGAGTGCGGCGCCCTGCGCTACGCCGAGGTCACCGCCGAGAAGATCCAGCGCGTGCAGCTGGTCGTGGACGAGGCCGTGGCGGCGGCCGGGCGGGCCGACTGGGTCGCCGTCGGCACCCACAATCTGCGGTTCCACCAGGCGCTGTGCGAGCTCGCCGGCAGCCCTCGCGTCGTGGACATGATGCGCGGCATCCTCGCCGAGCTGCGGCTGGTCTTCCATGTGATGGGCGATCCGCAGGGGTTCCACGAGCCGTACATCAAGCGCAACCAGGAGATCCTGGCCGCACTGGCCGCGCAGGGCCGGGAACGGGCCGAGCAGATGCTCGCCGAGTACCTGGACGACGCCGAGCGGCAGCTCAGGCAGGCTTATTCGTGACCCGCCGCAGCTGATCGGGCATCTCGACGTGCTCGCCGGTGAGCAGCGCGCTCGCCGTCATCAGATCGACGGTCAGCGGCCGGTCCTCGGTCTCCGTCGGCAGCATGCTCACCGCGTTGTCGAACGCGGCACGCAGCTCGACGCTGTTGTTCGGGTGCAGCTGGCGCATCCGCAGCACACGGACGCTGGCGATCAGCTCGCACGCCAGCACGATCACGAAGTGCGGCACCACCTCACCGGTCATCCGCGCCGACTGGGCCGAGAAGCTGGCGTGCTCCTCGACGCCGCGGGACAGCGTGGCGTGGCCGAGCACCGCCGGCATCGCCATCGACCGGAAGCTGGCCAGCGAGGCCGCCGCCGTGTACTCGATGACCATCAGGCCCGAGCTGCCGCTGGCCTCGTCCGCCGCGAACGGCCGCAGGCCCGTGTAGTTCGGCTCGCACAGCATCGCCAGCCGGCTCACCGACAGCTGGGCCGTTTGCAACGCCGACAGCCGCGCCTTGTCCAGGGCCAGGCTGAGCGTGATGCTGTGGAATCCGCCGTGGTGGTAGACGTCGCCGTCGAGGACCGACACCAGCGGGTTCTCCGCGCCGGCGTTGATCTCCACGCTGAGCACCTGCTCCAGCGCCAGCAGGCCGTCCGCCGCCTCGCCGTGGACCTGCGGGAAACACCGCAGGCCGAACGGGTCCTGCACGCGGGCCGGCGTATGCGTGATCTCGCCGAGCAGGTCGCGGATGCGGCGCGCCACCAGCTGGCTGCCGTGGTGCGGCCTCGACTGGTGCACCACCTCCGCGAACGGCTCCACCGAGCCGTCCACCGCGAGCAGCGAGAGCGCCGCGGTCGTGCACGTCTGGTCGAGCAGCGCCGATAGCTGGCCCTGCGCCAGCACCGACTGACCGATCGTCAGGGCGTTGCTGGACAGGAACGCCAGCGCGTCCGAGGTCGCGAAGTCGATCGGCGGCAACGGATGCGGGCCCATCCATGGCTGCTCGCCCAGCAGCGTCAGCGCCAGTTCGGCCAGCGCTGTCAGGTCGCCCGTGCCGATCGCGCCGATCGAGTGCACCTGGGGGTAGCAACCCGCGTTCAGGGCCAGCGCCAGCGCGTCCAGCACGTGCTCCGAGACGCCGGAGTGGCCGGCCAGGATCTGGTTGGCGCGGACCACCATCATCGCCCGCGCTTCCGTCTCCGGGATCAGCGGGCCTGTGCCGCCCGCGTGGCTGCGCAGCAGGCGGCGGCCGAACGCCGCGACTTCCTGCTCCTCCACGCTCACCATGCGGTTGGCGCCCACGCCCGTGGTGCGGCCGTAGACCGGGCGACGACCCGTGACCTCTTGCGCCAGGTCCGCCGCGCGACGTACCCATTCCCTCGCGGTCGGCTCGATGCTCACCGGTTCGCCGCGGACGGCGACCGCGATCACCTCCGCACACGTCAACGACTTGCCGTCGAGCACCACTGCCACAGTGCGAAGGTTAACTCCTCAACAACCGCAGTCCACCGCTGCGACGGGGGCCGTCAGCGGGTCGGGTTCGCCCAGCTCGTCGCCGGCATCCGTGCGGACCGGGAAGCCCTCCCTGATCCAGTACTCGATGCCGCCGATCATCTCCCGCACCTGGTAGCCGTGCCTCGTCAGCTCCGCCGCCGCCTTCGTCGCCCCGTTGCAGCCCGGTCCCCAGCAGTACGTCACCACCGGCACCGTCGGATCAAGGTCGCTGTCTTTGAGCCGGACGGCCCCCGGAATCCGCCCTTGCGCCCAGGCTTCGTCACTGCGCGTGTCCACCAGCACAAAACCCGGGTTTCCGCTGGTCAGCGCCTGTCGGACGTCACTCACATCCGTCTGGAATGCCAGACGCATTTCGAAGAAGTTCATGTCCCGACGCTAGGCACCGGGCCTCCGCCGCTGAACCCGACGTCCACGACACATTCCACGTTTCGCCATGGATTCCATGGCATTCTCATCCAGTGACCACGGATTCCTTGGACTCCACCGATTGGCGCATCCTGGAGGCCCTCCAGGCCGACGGCCGCGCCAGCTACGCCGACCTCGCCCGCACCGTCGCCATGTCCCCCTCCGCCGTCACCGAGCGGGTCCGCCGCCTCGAGGAGTCCGGCGTCATCACCGGCTACGCCGCCACCATCGACCCCGAGCGCCTCGGCCTGACGATCATGGCCTTCGTCCGCCTTCGCTACCCCACCAACAACTACAAGCCCTTCCACGCTCTCCTCGACACCACCCCCGAGGTCGTCGAGGCCCACCACGTCACCGGCGAGGACTGCTTCGTCCTCAAGGTCCTCGCCCGTTCCATGCGCCACCTCGAGGAAGTCACCGGCCGCATCTCCACCCTCGGCCCCGTGACAACAACCATCGTCTACTCCAGCCCCCTGAAGTCCCGGCCCTTGACGTCCTAACTCCCAAGAGCCGTCGCGCCGATCTGCGCATCTACCACCTGCGCTGATGTGCTTCCGGACCATACGGACTCCAGCTGCCGAGGAACGGCTTCAGATCCTCGTGGCTGATCTTGGGCGGCACCGGCATCGTCGGGACTTCGTTCAACGGGTCGATCGTTGCGATGTGATCACGGATCCACGTGAGCCACACTCGCCCTGTCGAAGCGCTGTCGTTCTCCGGGTCGCTGGCGATGATGCGTTGCTCAAGAGCCTGGCAGTACGCGCGCAGATCGTTCACGTGCTGCCAACGCTGCACCTGGGCATCGAGCGCAGATGCGTAGTAGGACTCGGTCGCCTTGCG
Organism: Kutzneria chonburiensis; assembly: GCF_028622115.1. Lineage (NCBI taxonomy): Bacteria > Bacillati > Actinomycetota > Actinomycetes > Pseudonocardiales > Pseudonocardiaceae > Kutzneria > Kutzneria chonburiensis. Next base: position 7,589,646 of record NZ_CP097263.1, on the reverse strand, counting down.
GTGGGCAGTCTCCATCGCCTGCTCCCAGCGCACCTTGCGGTCGGCCTTCGCCCGCTCCTCGTCGATCTGTCGCTGCCGGTCTTCCATGACTCGCGTCTCGACCTCGTGCAGTAGCGCCGGCAGGGCCTCCTCGACGGTTCGCCGCTTCCCATCCGTCCATCGGTGCTGTCGTCCTTCGGAACGGTAGGCGGGCAGTTCGATCGCAATACGACCCATCTTGTCTGGATCAGCGGTCTGGGGACTCACCTCCTGAACAGTGACCGCATAACTGAATTCACCCACTACCAGACTGATGCCGCCGTCACGGCGATGACCCCCTCGGCCGTATTGATAGCCGCCTCGATAGCTGTCCGAATCAGGAAGAATAGCAACCTTGTAACCGCGCTCGATCGCCGCGACGGCCAGCCCGTGCAATACGAGAAGGCAACGCCGGCGCGTGTCCTTCGGCATCACCAGCCTGTTGCTGTCGTCACGTAGATCCGCGATCACTTTATGCGGCGACCGCAATGTCTCGGGTATCGACACCGCGGGTAGGCCATCCGGTAGCTGATGTGCGGTGTTGGCGTGCGCACCCTTGATCAACCGAATGTGCAGGTCGCGTCCGCGGTTGTACTGCCTGGTCTTCTCGATGCGGTGTCCCTCGGGCACCATGCCGTGCCGCTTGGCGAAGTCGACGATCTTGCGCCAGACCGCGACCTCGTCCTCCGTCGGGTTCGCGATCACCACCGTCGTCTCGACTCCCAGCCGCGCAACCAGCTCTACGGCTTCCGCCCGTCGCCGCTCGGCGAGTTGCGAAACTTCGGATTCGCTTCCTCGACGAGGGTCGTCAGGATGATATCCATGGTCAAGGTAGAATCGGCCGGTTTCGGTGATCGCCCCCTCCCATCGTCCTCCATGCTTGCTAATAGTGATCAGCCGACGGTCCCGCAGGGCGTTGGCGGAGGTCCTCAATGATCCATGTTGAGGCCCGCTGAGATCCTCCGCGGCATCGATCCGTTTCAGGACTTCAAGTTGACGCTCATTCAGTTGATCCCAACGTCGCACCATTCCAGTGCACCACCGAACCACGCGACCGAGCAACGTACCCCACCCGAACCAGCGAGCACTTCGACCGCTCGCCCCACCCCACGCCACACTCGGCCATGCGAGCCGTGACAGCCCCACCCCATCCCACGCCCCCAGGGCGAAGGCGAAGGCGAGCCCGAAGGGGAGTCCAGGGGCGGAGCCCCCTGGCTTGGGGTGTGGGGCGAGAGCCCCACAAAACACAAAGCAAGAGGTCCGTTTGCCAACGGCAAACGGACCTCTCCCACTCTTGCGCGTGCGCCCGAAGGGATTCGAACCCCTAACCTTCTGATCCGTAGTCAGATGCTCTATCCGTTGAGCTACGGGCGCGTGTTCAGTTGTCACCCTACCAGAGCAGGATGTTGCGGAGGCTCCGGGATTTGAACCCGGGATGGGGGTGAACCCAAACCGCATTAGCAGTGCGGCGCCATAGACCAGACTAGGCGAAGCCTCCCCGGAGCCCTCGGCTACCGTCGATAAGACTACACACTCGGCCCGCAGGGTCCAAAACGGGGGTCAGTGGGGGTGTGACCTGCGGGTACGCCCTGACGGGTGTGGTGGGGACCACGCGCACCCGGTGGTGGACGGCCCGGGCGGGCGGTCACTAGCGTGAACGGGTCCACATCGACGTGGCCGGGGAGTGACAATGGACAAGGTTCGGCCGTCTGCGGCTGACGCGGTCAGTGATCTGCCAACGGGGGCGACCCTCGCCGTCGGCGGATTCGGGTTGTGCGGGATTCCCAGCGATCTGATCAGGGCGGTACACGCCCTCGGGGTCGATGGTCTGAAGGTCGTGTCCAACAACTGCGGCGTGGACGACTGGGGCCTCGGTGTCCTGCTCCACGATCGCCGCATCTCGCGGATGACCTCCTCGTACGTCGGCGAGAACAAGGAATTCGCCCGCCAGTACCTGTCCGGGGAGCTGGAGGTGGAGCTGGTTCCGCAGGGCACGCTGGCGGAACGGCTGCGGGCCGGCGGCTGCGGCATCCCGGCGTTCTTCACGCCGGCGGGTGGGGGCACGCAGATCGCGGACGGCGGCCTGCCCTGGCGGTACAGCTCGGACGGCGGGGTGGCGGTGGCGTCGCCGCCGAAGGAGACCCGCGAGTTCGGCGGCCGCGACTACGTGCTGGAAGAGGCCATCACGACGGACTTCGCCCTGGTTCGGGCGGCGAAGGGCGACCGGCACGGGAACCTGGTCTTCGACAAGTCGGCGATGAACTTCAACCCGCTGTGCGCGATGGCGGGCAAGATCACGGTGGCCGAGGTGGAGGAGCTGGTGGAGCCGGGCGAGCTGGATCCGGAGCACGTGCACCTGCCGGGCATCTTCGTGCAGCGCGTGGTGCTGGTCACCGACAACGAGAAGCGCATCGAGCGCCGGACCGTGAGGGAGGCCCAGTGATGGGGTGGAGCAGGCAGGAGATCGCCGCCCGGGCCGCGCGGGAGCTCGAGGACGGCCAGTACGTGAACCTGGGCATCGGCCTGCCCACGCTGGTGCCGAACTACCTGCCCGAGGGCGTCACGGTGGTGCTGCACAGCGAGAACGGCATTCTCGGCACGGGCCCGTACCCCACTGAGGACGCGGTCGACCCGGATCTGATCAACGCGGGCAAGGAGACGGTGACGACGCTGCCGGGCGCGGCCTTCTTCGACTCGGCGCTGTCGTTCGGCATGATCCGCGGCGGCCACATCGACACCGCGATCTTGGGCGCCATGCAGGTGTCGGCATCCGGTGACCTGGCCAACTGGGCCATCCCGGGCAAGCTGATCAAGGGCATGGGCGGGGCGATGGACCTGGTCCACGGGGCCCGCCGGGTGATCGTGATCATGGAGCACACGGCCAAGGACGGCTCGCCGAAGATCCTCAAGGAGTGCTCGCTGCCGTTCACCGGCCGCGGTGTGGTGCAGCGGATCATCACGGACCTGGCGGTGCTGGACGTGACGCCGGACGGGCTGCGTCTGGTCGAGCTGGCGCCGGGCGTGACGGTGGACGACGTCCGGTCGGCCACCGAGCCCGAGATCTCGGTGGCCGCCGGCGTCGCCTGATCACCGCAGGTGTGAGTCGAACCAGTTGAGAGTGCGCTGCCACGCTTCGGCACTGGCCTTCGGGTCGGTGTCGAAGCGGTGGTTGGCCTGGGCAACGCGAACCACGTCGGTCGCCACGTCGGCCGATGCCGCGGCGTCGCGCAGCTTGTCGACCTCCTCGGCGCTGATCTGCTCGTCCTGCTCGCCGTAGAGGCCGAGCCACGGGCAGCTCAGCTCGTGCGCGACCTCGACGAGCGAGGGCAGACCGTCGGACAGCGGCGTGAGGATGCCGCGTCCGGACACGCTGACCGCCGCGCCGATGGCGCGCCTGGTCGCCACGATCAGGGCAGCGGCGCCGCCGAGATCGAAGCCGATGACGCCGGTCCGGTCGGGGGTGATGCCCCGCTCGGCGAGCCACACGCAGGCCACGTCGATGTCCGCGAGCACGGACTCGACCGGCAGCTGCGCGGGCTGGCCGTCGGCCAGTCCGTCGGCGTCCGGGTAGAGGTGCGGCGCCACCACGAGCCAGCCCTCGGCCGCCAGCGATCCGGCCAGCAGCCGGACCGTGTCGGTGACCCCGCGGGCCTCGTGCAGCAGCACCAGACCGCCCCGCGCTGCACCCTCCGGTTCCGCGGCTGTCACGCGCAGCTCGCGTCCGTCGGTCAACGGCAGGTTTTCGGTCCTGGTTTCCGTCATCTCGCCACCCAATCACGCCGGGGTGAACTCCAGTCAACGTGACCGGCCCCAGACACAGTCCGCCGTTGCCTACCCGTTGTGATCGGGCTTCAAACCTGTCGCGGGCGTCGCATCACGTGCACCAGCGCGGGCGGCAGATTGCCCCAGATCGTCCTGGTGAGCACGACTTCCTCGAAGCAGCGCCGAAATCCGGCAAGCTGCCGCTTGGACGGACCGGCCCAGCGGGTCCAGGTGTAGGTGAACTGGGTGAACACGCCGGCGGGATGCAGTGCCGCGGCGACGGATTCGGTGAGGCGGCCTCGATATGCCGCCCACGGCAGCCCACTGATCACCACATCGGCGAAGATTTCCCTCGCTGCCAACAGTTCCGGCAGCCGCTCGGCGTCGGCGACGATCACTTCGACATCGGGAAAGCGCTTGGCCAGCACGTCGGCCAGCCGCGGATTGAGCTCGACCGCCAGGTGTCGGCCGCGACCGTCCAGCCGGGACTGGATCACTTCGGTGAAGGCGCCGGTGCCGGGCCCGAGTTCGACGACCACCGGCTCGCCCTGTTCGGGAATCGGCGCGACCATCTGCTCGGACAACGCCTTCGAGCTGGGGATCGCCGACGCGGTGGTGAGCGGCGAGCGGAGGAACTCCTTGAGGAAGAGCTTGGCGTCACTCACTGCGTGGCCCCAGTCAGTCGTCGGTCGGTGCGGCGCACACCGTACGGACCGATCGCGAACAGGAAGCAAACGGCGGTTGCCGGGATCAGGTCGAGGCTGAGCAGCGCCAATCCGGTGCCGACGGCCAGCAGGACCGGGCTCCACCAGCCGAGGACGCGCCAGTTGATCGTCGCCAGCACGATCAGGCAGACGTAGAACAGCGCCGGCCCGATCACGTACACCGCCGGCAGCAGGCCCGGCACGGACTGAACTTGGTGGTACAGCACGTTCATACCGGCCCGGTCATTCGCTTGTAGACCCACGACGACGTCGATCACCACCTGGGCCGCCGCGGCCGCCAGGCCGAGCAGGCCGACCGCGGCCACCACCGGCGCCGCGCCCGGCCGGTCCCCCAGCGTCAGCAGCACCGGCACGAACAGCACGAGACCGGCCAGGAACAGCAGGTGCCCCACGGTCCAGCCGATGCCCGGTCCGTGCCCGCTGAGCAGCCGCACCACGCCGTAGCCGCCGAGCAGCACCGGCGCGGCGACACACGCGCTGTCTCGTACCTTGACCATGCTTCGAGCCTGCGCCGTGCGCAGGCTCGAAGCATCAGGGTCGAACCCTGGCGTTGCCCTGGTTCAGCTGGTCACGTGCGCGGACGCGGTGTTGGACACGGCGACGCCGGTCTCGAAACCATCGCCGAACTGGCCGAACTGGCATACGACCCGAACACGGCCGTCGGCGCCGGAACCGGGCCGCACAGCCTCGGTCACGTCGAACGTCATCGTGCTGTCGGCCGGCACGATGACACCACTGCCACCACGGCGAAGGTCGCCCCAGCCGGTACCGGCACCGGTGAGCTGGTCCTGGTCGCCGGCCTGGTTGCACCTGGTGGAGATGCCGGCCAAGTCCTGCTCGCCGGTGTTGGTCAGCGTCACGGTCACATGTGCAATGTCGCCGACCACGTAGGTGTCGGCGTTCAGCGCGAGCGATGCGTCGAGCGTATCGGAGACCTTGTGCCGTGCCTCGACGAGAATGTGCTGCGGCTGCTCGCCGAGATGCACATCGATGCTGGGTGCGACCAGGCCGCCGACACCGCTGACGGTCGGCCAGTAGTGACCGGCCGGGATGTCCGTGACGGCGAACCGACCGTCGCTGTCGGTCGTCAGCAGCGGCTCGTCGTGGTACGGCACCCCACCGCTGAACTTGACGGTGGCGCCGGCAAGGCCCTCGCCCTGGTCGTACTGGCCATTTCCGTTGGCATCGAAGTACAGGACGCCGTCCGCGCTGCCGGTGACCTTGGTGACCGTGGCCGTCCCGTACGCCTCCAGCAGCGTCGGCGACGGGAGGTTCGGCGATGCCTTCAGGTCCACCGTCATGGCGATCGGCTGGTCCGGGTCGGCGATGCTCGCCGTGAACCCGAGCACGAGGGTGCCGCCCGCAGGGACGGCGACGCCCTCGTTGTCCCCCTCGTCGAAATGCCAGGTGGACAGGTTGGTGCCGAAGGGCCTCACGAAGGCGCCGTGCGCCGACCCGGGATCAGTGTTCTTGATCGTCACCGTGCCGCTGACGTCGTCACCCGAGCCGTAGTCGGCCTTGTCGAACTGCACCGCCAGCTCAAAGGTCGTCGCCGACGGCACATCTGCCGCCGCCACGCCGCCGAACGCCGTCGTGAGCGCGATGGTCAAGGCGCCGGATCCGACCGCGATCCGACGCAAAAGGTCATACCGCAAAGAGAACCTCTCCCCAGGTTCGCCTTGCCCGGGCAGAAGCCGGGCCTACAACCAAGATCGGATGGTTCGGTTCGCGGCGTTACACATTGGGCGGCCGCTCGGCGCGCTGTGCCGAGCGGCCGTCCAGCTCACTCAACTGGTACGACGACGCCGCGACAGCAGCACCAGGCCCACGCCGAGCACGAGCGCGGCACCGGCGGCCAGGCTCAGGCCGAGCACGTCGGCGACACCGGTGTACGCCAGCACCGGCGACGCCTGCGCGGCCGGCGAGACCGGCACGTTGGTCGTCGGGTTGGTCGGGTTCACGGTGGGGTCGGGCTGATCCGGGCCCGGCTCGACCGAGATGGTCACCGAACCCATCCGCGTCGGCCAGATCGTGGCCTGCTCACCAGCCGTCTTCCACGGCCCGACGAGGCCGATCCCGTAGAGACCAGCGGGCAGCGAGGTGAAGGTGGCGCTGCCGGCGGAGTCGGAGACCGCGGAGGCCACGATCTTCTTGGTGATGTAGTCGGTCAGGTAGACCTTGACGCCGGTGACGGGAACGGTGTTGCCGTCGCTGTTCTTGTCGTAGACCAGGGTGAGCGCCACGGACGGAATCACGTTGCCGGGCACGCTGGCGAAAGCGGCGTCGGCGACGACCTCGTCGAAGCCGGTCTCGCCGAACCGGCAGCTGAGCGCGGTGTAGCCCCAGTCGCGGGCTTCGACCGGCACCTGCTCGGTCACCTCGATGGTGATGGTCGAATGCGCCGGCACGGAGACGCCGGCGTGACCGTCACGGAGATCGCCCCAGCCGTCGCTGAAACCGCTGAGCTGGTTCGCGTCACCGATGCCGTTGCAGCGCTCGGTCACGGCATGCAGGGACCGGTCGCCCTTGTTGGTCAGGGTGACGGTGATATGCGCGGTGTCGCCGCCCGCATAGGTGTTGGAGTTCAGCTTCACCGACGCCGCCAACTCGTCCGTGACCTTGGGCCGGGCCTCGATGAACACGGTCTGCGGCTGGTCGCCGATGGTCCAGTACTGACCCTGCGCGACCAGATCACCGAGACCGTCGTACGTGACGCCGTAGCCGCCGAACGGAATGTGGATGAAGGCGAAGTGGCCGTCGCTGTCGGTGGTCTGCGCGGGCTCCTCGTGGTACGTCGTACCGCCGGAGATCGTGACCCGCACACCGGAGAGGCCCTCCCCGGAGTCGTAGCGCCCGTTGCCGTTCTTGTCGACGTACAGCGTGCCCTTGAGGTCGCCACGGCCCGGGATCACCGAGGCGTACGCGGACGCGTTGATCGAGGCCTGGGCCCGGTCCAGCCAGACCTGCGCGAACAGGTCGACGATCTGGGTCTTCCGGTCGACGATCGTGCCCTTGGCCGTGACCACGAAGGACTCGCCGGGAGCGAGGTCGTGGCCGATGATGACCGGCCCGGAGTTGGGCGGGATGCCGGTGAAGGTGAACTTGGCGTTGTAGCCCGAGCCCCAGTAGCTGACGTTCTTCGCCGGGGCCGTGCCGGTGTTGGTGATCGTGATCGAGCCGGTGACCTCTTCGTCCCAGTCCCACGCGGACTTGTCGAACTTGGCCGTCACGTCGAGCTTCGGCGCGGGAGCTTCGTCCTTCGGCTGGGCCGCGGACTTGCTCGGCGTCGGCTCGGCCGAGCTGGAGGTGCTGGGCGTGGGCTCGCTCGACGACGTGGTCGGCGAGCTGGAGGTCGGCGACTCGCTCGGCGTCGGGGCGTCCGACGTCGGCGTGGCCGGCGACGAGGTCACGGCTGGTGTGGCGGTGGCCGGACTCTCGTCGGCCACCGCCACACCGCCGAGCACGGTGGTCAGTGCAATGGTGAGCGCGCCGGATCCGACCGCGATCCGGCGCAGCAGGGCATACGACAAGGAACCCCTCCCCTGGTTCGGTCAGCCGGGGTAGAAACCGGCTCTACCAGCAGAATCGGTGCTTGCCGCATCCTGCGTTACACAATTGGCGTAACAGTCCTAACTGGTCCGACGCCGCCGGGACAGGAGCACCAGGCCCGCGCCGATCACCAGCGCGGCGCCGGCTGCCAGGCTCAGACCGAACAAGTCGACCACGCCGGTGTAGGCCAACGTCGGCGTCGCCTGCCCGGTTGGCGCGGTCGGGGTCGTCGGCGCGTACGGGTCGGCCTGGACCTGGGTGCCGCTGGGCGGCGTCGCGGCGGCGGCCACACCGCCGAGGGCTGTGGTGAGCGTGGGCCTATCGCCGGGATCGGTCGTGACGGCACCTCGCGTTACATCCGCGTCGCCCCAGACCGCACGTCCGCCCATTTCTCCAGTTCTCGAGCCAACTCCGGGTCCCGCACCCAATCCGCCAGCCTTACCGCCACGTCAACCATTCGCTTGTCCGCGAACCTCAGCGGCTCGGGCGTCACAACCTGGTCGAGACAGGCCCGCGCCACGTCGTCCACCGCCGGCAGCATTTGTGCCAGCTCTTCGAACTCCGCCGGGAATTGGTCGGCAACAGCAGCAATCAGGCCACCAGTCGTTCTAGCTTCTTCCCCTGCCGTAACCAGTCCCCGTTCCCGCCCAGCTCGCATCGCCCACACATACAGCCCAATCCATTCCGACCGCCGCCGCTCACCACTGCCCCAGGCCCGCCCTCGCGCGCACTGCCACACATCACGCAGCTCTTCCCCATCACGCTTCCCCAACCAGCGCTCGCGCTCCGTTTCACCCATCCCCACCAGCGCCTTGACCTGATCCCGATTCGCTGCCTCACCCCAACCCCCGCAGCTGTTCGAGCAGATCTTCAGCACCCGCCCGATGTCGCCCGCGTAGTCGGCATCCGCGTTGACCAGCACGTCGATCTCAGACTCCGGCTGCCAGTACCGCTTCACGTACGGCAGATTGCCGTAGTCCCCCTCAACCAGCCGCACCTTCCGCCGATCCAGCTCCGCCTTCAGCGCATCGAACGTCAGCACCTTCCGATACTTGCGCCCATACCGCGCCATCACGGCTTCCCCCACCGTCCGCCGCCGATCACGCGCCCGCCCGTACGTCAGCCGATGCACCTGCACCGTGAAGTGGCCGCCCCACCACCCACGCCCGCCAGATCGCCGCTGCCAGTAGAACTCCACCAGCCCGAAGTCCTGCCTCAGCGTCGCCTTCCCCACGTCCGCGAAGTGCTCCCCCAGCACCTCCGCCACCCTTTCCGCCGTCACCCCATGATCAACCCCCAGCACCTCCCCGAACTCCACCACATCCCCAAAAAGCTCCATATCGCCCATCCGCCCACCCTAAACAGCCCCGCCACCCATTTACGACAACAACGGAAACCGTCCCGCCCGCTCCCCGAGAACCTCCCGCTCCCTGTCCGTCAACAACCGCCGGCCAGTAGCCACCGCCAAAAACGCCACATCATCCCATCCCAACTCCACCGCCGGCTCTCCCTCAAACAAATCCACAAACACCGGCCGAACAACCCTCAATGCTTCCTCCGTAGTCCACCCTTCCCTGCCCAACGAAATCGCCACGTCCAATCCGTGGGCCGCCACCGCAACCACCCTCGTAGCCACCCAATCCCCCAACCGCATCACACCGAACCCAGGCACCTCCACCACTCGCCCCAGATCATCCCCCTCAAGCACGGCCAACGTCTCCCCCGCAACCCGCTCAAACCACTCAACCGCCGTCACCCCAGCCGGCACACTCCCCGCCAACCGCTGAGTCTTCTCGACATTCTTCCGCCGATATTCTTCACTACCCCGCTCCGGCCGCCGATAGTAATCGGCAGCACTGAACAACCGACCATCACCATCAGAAAGCTTCCGTCGCAAAGAAACACTGTCCGCCATATGCACCACCAACTCCCCCAGATCCCATGGCGGACAATTGGTCGGCACCACAAACGCGCTAGATTCAAGGCCCCTCAACACCCGAACCAACGCCCCACACTCAGCCCGCAATGCCCCCAACGAATCCACACCAATCCCCTACCAGAATGCAAACAAACCCACATACCGGACCCACGCACCCGGGGGCGACGGCGAAGCCGAGCCCGAAGGGGGTCCAGGGGCGAAGCCCCCTTGGCTTGGGGTGTGGGGCGAGAGCCCCACAAAACACCTGGAGCGCCAGGGCGAAGCGGCGCAGCCGCCGAAGCGTGTGCACTGGACTCGATCGCGTTCGCGTGCCGCGATGCACCGCCGCCCTGCGAGGCACCCTCACACTTTTACAACCGTCACCAGGTGACCGCAAAGCATCGCGATGTCCTCAGGGTCGGAGGTGAGGACGGTTGTCGGGCCATGAGCGGCAAGTGCCGTGGCCGCCAGCATTGCGTCAATGGCGTACTTGTGGCCGTGGCGGCCAACGCGCTCCAGGAGAGCACCCGCCTGCCTGGCCACGTCGGCTGTGACCGGCTCAACGGACAGGCGGGAGATCACCCAGTCAAACGAGGCTCGGTTGATCCGAGGGTGGATGACTTCAACCAGGGTCGCGGCGCTGGTGATCACCCGTTCGTCCGCAGCACGCGCTGCGGCCAGCCAGGCTGTCAGTTCACGGTCGCGAAGCACCGCCTTGGCAAGTCCCTCGCTGTCCAACACAAGGGTCATGCGGCACCAGCACCACGGTGTTCGTCGCGCAGCTGCGCGAGCTGCTGACGCTTGGCTTCGATTTCCTCCGCAGTGACCGGCCCATGCTCTGCCTCAGCGGCCGCTATGAGCTCGTCGAGGTTGTCACGTTCGATCTGCCGTTGAACTGCCGCCTCGATGTAGGCGGAGACACCGCGAGGACCGACACGACCACGGACGGCACCGATCGTGCCGCTGTGCATCGACACCGAGACGACGGTCGTAGCGCCTTCACCAGGGATCTGCTCATCCGCCATGGGGCCAGTTTAACAAAGCTTCTAATAATCTGCCGAAGACTCGCCCGACGGGTGACTTGCGGAGCTTCGACCGGACGAGGTCTTCGAGGCGATCCAACGTCAGGCAGTACCGCTGGTCGACACCGTCGACTCAGTCCTGCGCCGAGTCCTTGGGCTGGACGCCGACCAGGAGTCGGACAAACCCAGGTGCGTGCCGCACCTTGACCAACACCAGCGTCGACGGCTGGGAGGAATGGCGCCGAGCATCGGACGACGCGCGCCTGGGCGAACTGCGTGAACGCGCGGGCATCCCCGTCCACCGTCGGAAGCCCCGCAAGAGCGGCGAAGCCGAGCCCGAAGGGGTCCAGGGGCGAAGCCCCTTGGCTTGGGGTGTGGGGCGAGAGCCCCACAAAACACCTGGAGCGGAAGGCGAAGGTGCCGAAGGCACCGAGCACACCACCCCTGAGCGGAAGCGGAGGGATTTGAACCCCCGGACGGTTGCCCGTCTTCCGCTTTCAAGGCGGATGCATTCGGCCGCTCTGCCACGCTTCCCTGGGGTGTCAGGGTAGCCGGTCAGTCTTCCGGCGTCTCGGCCAGCATGGCGCCGACGCGGTCGAAGACCTTGGCGATGGTGGCCTGCTGGGCGTCGGTGGTGAGGTCGATCATGTGCCGGCGGACGCCGTCGACGTGGGTGGGGGCGGCTTCGCGGAGTTTGGCCATGCCGGCTTCGGTGAGCACGGCGTAGACGCCGCGGCCGTCGTCGGTGCAGTTGTCGCGTTCGACGAGGCCGGCGCGTTCCATGCGGGCGATCTGGTGGGAGACGCGGCTCTTGGAGGAGGCGACTTCGCCGGCGAGCACGCTCATCCGCATCCGCTGCTCGGGGCGTTCGGCGAGGCGGACGAGGACTTCGTAGTCGGCGAGGGTGATGTCGTGGGCGTCCACCAGCTCACGGTGGAGCTGGCCTTCCAGCAGGATGCTGGCGACGCGGTAGGCCCGCCAGGCGGCCATCTCGCCGGCGTCGAGCCATCGGGGTTCGCTCACCTGTCAAGGCTAACCGTCACGTGCCGTTCAGTCGCCGACCCTGGCGTTGTCGCGGGTCTCGGGGCACACTCCTGCGCCGAACGCCCGAACGGGGAGTCGGGCGCAATCCGGAAGGATCTACATGATCGTCTTGGCTAGACGGCTCGGCGCACTGGCGGTCACCGCCGCGGCGGCGCTGACGCTGACCGGTGTCCCGGCGCAGGCGACGCAGGCCCCGATCGACCTGCGCCTGATCGCGTTCAACGACTTCCACGGCAATCTGGAGCCGCCGGCCGGCTCGGCCGGCCGGGTGACGCTGTCGGACGGCACGACCGTCATGGCGGGCGGCGCGGCGTACATGGCGACGCACGTGCAGCAGCTGCGGACGAAGAACACCCTGGTGTTCTCGGCCGGCGACAATGTCGGGGCCTCCCCGCTCGCCTCGGCGCTGTTCCACGACGAGCCGACGATCGACTTCATGAACGACATCGGCGTGAACGCGTCGGCGATCGGCAACCACGAGCTGGACAAGGGCTACCAGGAGCTGCTGCGCAAGCAGTTCGGCGGTTGCGCCAAGGACACCGGCTGCCAGTTCGACCAGCCGTTCAAGGGCGCGAAGTTCCCTTACCTGGCCGCGAACATGACGTTCGACAACGGCCTGCCGGCGGCGTTGCCGTTCACTGTGGACTTCAGCGGCGGGGTGCCGGTCGGCGTGATCGGCGTGCCGCTGAAGGATCTGCCCAGTGTCACGTCGGCGGACGCGATCAAGGGCCTGAAGTTCGGCGACGAGGTGCAGGCGATCAACCGGTCGGCCGACCTGCTCGACCGGCTGGGTGTGAAGACGATTGCCGTGCTGCTGCACCAGGGTGACAACACCGAGGGTGGCGGCCCGGACGACTGCCGGACCTCGCCCGGACCGGCGCTGGCGATCGCGAAGGCGGCGTCGCCGAAGGTGGACGTGATCTTCTCCGGCCACAGCCACCAGCAGTACAACTGCTCGGTGCCGGACCCGGCCGGCAACCCGCGGCCGCTGATCCAGGGCGCCTCGTTCGGCCGGCTGCTTTCGGTCGTGGACCTGAAGATCGACCCGCGCACCAAGGACGCGATCCGCTCGAAGACGGTGGCGCACAACGAGATTGTCACGCGGGACGTGACGCCGGATCCGACCGTGCAGGCGCTGGTGTCCAGGGCCGTGACGCAGGCGGCGCCGATCGCCAACAAGGCTGTCGGCACGATCACCTCGGACATCGTTGCGGCACAACAGCCTTCGGGCGAGTCGGCGTTGGGCGACGTGATCGGTGACGCCCAGCTGGCGTCGACGCAGTCGGCCGGCGCGCAGGTGGCGCTGATGAACCCGGGCGGTATCCGGGCCGACCTGAACTTCAAGTCGTCGACCGCGGGCGTGCCGGACGGGACCGTGACGTATGCCAACGCGTTCACCATCCAGCCGTTCTCGAACATCCTGCAGACGGTGACGTTCACCGGCGCGCAGCTCAAGGCCGTGCTGGAGCAGCAGTGGCAGCCGCAGCCGAACGGCACGGTGGCGACGAAGATGCTGCAGATCTCGTCGAGCCTGCACTACACGTGGTCGGCGTCGGCCCCCGTGGGTTCGCGGATCACGTCGATCACCGTGGCCGGCCAGCCGGTGACCCCGGACGGCAGCTACAAGGTGACCGCGAACAACTTCCTCATCGGCGGCGGTGACGGCTTCACGGTGTTGACGCAGGGCACCGGCCTGGTCGGCGGCGCGATCGACCTGGACGCGTTCACGGCGTACCTGACGGCGCACCCGAACCTGGCTCCGCCTGCTGCCGACCGCATCACTCGGACGCCCTGACCCTGTGTGACCAGCACAATCAACCGATTCAGGTACCCGAGGGGGTTGTGATCAAGGTCACGTCGGAGCAAGCTCGGAACACGGACGGCCCAGCGGAAACGGGTTTCGCGGAGCACCGGGAAGGGACCAGGTGGTTGCATGGCGGAAGAGCTTCGCTGTGACGGTCGGTGTGTTGGCTGCACCCCCGCGGCCGGGTTGGTCGGTGCCTGTCCGGTCGCGACTGTGAGCAGCACCAGCTAGGTCTCGGGTGCGCAGACGCCGAGGGCGTTGGTCCTTCATTCGCGCACGTCGACGATGTTGAACCCCACATCGGATGCGTTTCAGGGCGCACCTGGTGAGGTTCCACGCCAACCTCGCGACGACCGCGACCGTCACGTTTTCCGGTAGGGCCTGGGTGCGGTGACCTTCGGGGGCACCGCACCCAGGCATGTCCGGGGTCCGCCTATCGTGGACGTCGTCGATCGGAACGGGAGGAACCGTGCAGTTCAACGACGACGCGGAGCTCGACACCTCGCAGGTCGAGGACTACCGGGGTTCGGGCGGTGGCGGCGGTGGCGGTTTCGGCGGCTTCCCGCTCGGCGGCCTGGCGCTGGGCGGCGGCGGGCTGGGCATCGTCGGCCTGGTGCTGTGGCTGGTCATCAGCCATTTCGCCGGCGGCGGCGGGTCGAACCAGCTGTCCGGGCAGCCCAACAACTCCACGATCAACCAGTGCAAGACCGGCGCGCAGGCCAACGCCAGCCAGGACTGCCGGGACGTGGCCCTGGTGAACTCGATCCAGGCCTACTGGCAGGACCAGTTCGCCCGGTCGAGCAAGACGTACCGCAAGGCCACCACGATCTTCTTCAGCAACCGGCAGCAGACCGGCTGCGGCACCGGCACCACCGGCATGGGCCCGTTCTACTGCCCGGCCGACCAGCACGTGTACATCGACCTGTCGTTCTTCAAGGAGCTCCAGACCAAGTTCGGCGCCACCGGCGGGCCGTTCGTCGAGGGCTACGTGCTGGCCCACGAGTACGGGCACCACGTGCAGAACCTGCTCGGCACGTCCAAGAACATCGGCAAGGGCAGCGGCGCCACCTCCGGCTCCGTGCGGCTCGAGCTCCAGGCCGACTGCTACGCCGGCGTGTGGGCCAACCACGCCACCACCATGCCCGGCGCCAACGGCAAGCCGCTGATCAGCAACGTGTCGCAGCAGGACATCACCAACGCGCTGGACACCGCCTCCCGTATCGGCGACGACTTCATCCAGAAGAACCTGGGCAACGGGCAGGTCAACTCCGGCTCGTTCACCCACGGCACGTCGGCGCAGCGGCAGCACTGGTTCACGACCGGCTACCAGAGCGGCAACCCGGCCTCCTGCGACACCTTCAACACCGACAACCTGGGCTGAACTGCCACATGCGCTTCCTATGTGGCATCTGACGACACATGGGAAGCGCATGTGGCGAATCGAGGGTGCGCGGGGTCAGGCGATCAGCAGGGGTAGGCACTCCTCGAGGCCGGTGACGTCGAGCTTCCAGTGCGGCCGGAACGACGCGAAGCGGTCGGCGGTGAGGAGCATGCGGAGCTGGACGGTGGGCTCGCCGCGGCGGCTGTCGCGGAGGGTGCCGTCGTCGACGTAGCCGAGGGAGCGGCTGACGTGCAGGGAAGCGGCGTTGTCGGCGTAAGCGGAAGTGCGGGCCTGGATGGCGCCGAGGTGGTCGAAGGCGAAAGACAGGACAGCGGCGCGCATCTCGGTGCCGTAGCCGTGGCCCTGGAAGCGACGGCCGAGCCAAGAGCCGGTGGCGACCTCACGGGTGACGGCGAAGTCGCGGGCATGCACGGACTGGGTGCCGATCACGCGGCCGTCGAGATGGATGAGGAAGTTCAGGTTCCAGTCCCTTGGCCGGAAGCCGGCGCGCTGCGACCAGTAGAAGCGCAGGGTGTTGATGCCGAGCTCGGCGTCGGGGACATCGGTCCACGGATAGCCGAAAGGCATGAACGACGGATCGTGGATGCCGCCGCGGGCGACCTCGATGAGCTCGAAAACGCCTGCGTCGTCGTCGGGGCGGAGTTCGAGTCGAGGGGTCCGTAGCACCAGGTTCCGCAGTGGCCAAGGCTCCATGACGTGATGGTGCCCGCGAAGCACCGACCCGGCCAGCGGATTACGGTCAATGCCATGCAGGCGATCACGATCGGGCAGCCGGGCGGGCCGGAAGTGCTGGAATGGACTCAGGCGCCGGATCCGACGCCGAAGCCGGGCGAGGTGCTCATCGACGTCGCGGCTACGGCGGTGAACCGGGCGGATCTGTTGCAGCGCCAAGGGTTCTACCCACCGCCGAAGGGCGCGTCGGAGATTCTGGGGCTGGAGTGCTCGGGCACGATCGCGGCCCTTGGCGACGGCGTCGAAGGCTGGCAGGTTGGCGACGAGGTGTGTGCGCTGCTGGCCGGCGGCGGCTACGCGGAGAAGGTGGCGGTGCCGGCGGTGCAACTGCTGCCCCGCCCGAAGAACGTGAGCCTGATCGACGCGGCGGGCCTGCCGGAAGTGGTGTGCACGGTGTGGTCGACGGTGGTGCAGGCGGCCGGCCTGACCGAGCACGACGTGCTGCTGGTGCACGGCGGCGCGGGCGGCATCGGCACGTGCGCGATCCAGATCGGCAAGGCGCTGAACGTGACCGTGGCGGTCACGGCCGGCTCGGACGAGCGCCTCAACGCCTGCCGGGAGCTGGGCGCCGACATCACGATCAACTACAAGACCCAGGACTTCGTCGAGGAGGTCAAGAAGGCCACCGACGGCCACGGCGCGGACGTGGTCCTGGACAACATGGGCGCCTCCTACCTGGCCCGCAACATCGACGTGCTGGCGATGGACGGCCGCGTGGTCAACATCGGCATGCAGGGCGGTGTGAAGGGCGAGCTGAACATCGGCGCGCTGATGGCCAAGCGGGGCGGCATCTACTCGGCCGGTCTGCGGGCCCGCCCGGTGACGGGCAAGGGCAGCAAGGCGGACATCGTGCAGGACGTCCGCGACAGGCTGTGGCCGCTGGTGGAAGCGGGAAAAATCAAGCCGATCATCGGCCGCACGCTGCCGATGGCCCAGGCGGCGGAGGCGCACCGGGCGCTGGAGGCGTCGGACGTGTTCGGCAAGGTCGTGCTCACGGCGTGAGCAGCGCGTAGCCGATCGTCTCCTCGCTACGGAAGCGGAGCGCGAACTCCCGCCGCCAGCGGTCCATGACGGTCAGCTCGCCGGGGCGCCCGATGTCGTCGAGCAGCACGGCGGCGCCGGGCGCCAGCACGCCGCGGAACACGGGCATGGCGGGGTAGCGGATCAGGTCGTCGCCTGACGGCCCGTCGACCAGCAGCAGGTCGACCAGCCCGTACCGGTCGACGTACTCGGACACCTCGTCGTGCACGATCTCCGGCGCGTACCAGCCGGCCGAGCCGATGGCGGCGGGATGGGGCTGAAGCGGCACGTGCACGACTCGGGCGACGTGCCCGAGGCCCTCACGGCGCAGCTGGCTGGCGACAAAAGCGGCCTGGCGCTCGTCGTGCTCCAACGACAGCAGATGCCCGAAGCCCCGCCGGTGCAGCAGCCGGGCGATCAACACCGAGCCGGCGCCGCAGCCGCATTCGACCAGCACGCTGCGAGCGCCGAGCAGCACCTCGTCCAGCAGCACAGTGAGCGCGGACGGCCGCAGGTCGGCGCGGGTGAACGGCAGGTACTCGGTCAGCAGCGGGGTCAGCCGGATCCAGGCCGACACGTCCGCCGCGGCGCGGCTATCCAATGTCGGCCAGCGCGCGGATCAGCTGGTCGACCTCCATCTGGTTGGTGTAGTGGGCCAACCCGATGCGCACCGCCCCGCCGATCTCACCCACGCCGAGCACGGAGAAGACGTCGCTCTGACCGGGGTCGGCGAAGGCGCACACGCCGCGTTCGGCGAGGTGCTCCACCGCCTCCACGGCCTTCACGTCGGTCACGGTGAAGGCCAGCGACGGCACACGCCGCATGGCGTCGCCGATCACCATGGCGTTGCGGGACCAGCGGAGTTCGTTGATCAGATGGGACAGCAGACCGGCCTGGTAGGACTTCATCGAGCCCAGCGAGGCCAGCAGCCGTTCCCGGCGCGGCCCAACGGCGGCATCGTCCAAAGAGGCCAGATAGTCGACGGAGGCCACCAGCCCGGCCAACAGCGGGTACGGATGCGGTCCCAACTCCAGCCGCTCCGGCCCGCGGGCACCGGCCTCCAGGGCCACGGACGGCAGCCGATCCAACAGCGAAGCGTCACGGAACACCAGGGCGCCGACCGGCGGACCACCCCAGGCGTTGGCCGACACGGCGACGATGTCCGCGCCCATGGCAACGATGTCGAGCGGCATGAAAGGGGCCGCCGACGAGGCGTCCACGACCACGAGCGCGCCGGCGTTGTGCGCGGTCTCGGCAATCTTGGGGAGATCGGGCCGGGTGCCGACCGCGCCGGAGGCGGCGGTGATGGCCACCACCTTGGTACGGGCCGAGACCAGCTCGTCGTACTGCCAGGCCGGCAGCTCGCAGGTCTCGATGTCGATCTCGGCCCAGCGCACCGTCCCACCGGAACGCTGCGCGGCCCGCTGCCACGGCGAGACATTGGCCGGATGGTCCAACCGGGACACCACGACCTGGTCGCCGAGCAGCCAGCCGTCACCGAGCGCATCGGCCAGCCGTTGCAGCAGCACGGCCGAGCTGGTGCCCAGCACGACCCCGGCGGGGTCGGCGCCGACCAGGTCAGCGACGGCTCGCCGGGCCGCGTCCACGATCGCCTCCGCCCGCTGCGAGGCCGGGAAGATGCCTCCCGGTCCGGAGACCGGGGCCCGCAGCGCGGTGGAAACGGCGGTCGCGACCTGCTCGGGCACCTGCATGCCCGCCGGCGAGTCGAGGTGCACCCAGCCGTCGCCGAGAGCGGGGAACAGCCCACGGACCCGAGCGACGTCGAACGCCATGCCACACACCGTAGGCGAGCACGCAGCGAAGCGGCACTCCCGGGTGCCAGGATGGAGGCATGACAGCGCCCAACGACAGCGAGTCCAACGGCACGGGACCGCAGCACATCGTGGTGGTGGGCCCGGACGGAGCCCAGCTCGGCTCCGCGCGGGTGCCGTCTGCCGAGGAGGCCGAGGCCGGCCAGGACGTGAGCAACCTGGTCGAGCAGCCGGCCAAGGTGATGCGGATCGGCACGATGATCAAGCAACTGCTCGAGGAGGTACGGGCCGCACCGCTGGACGACGCCTCCCGCAACCGCTTGCGGGAGATCCACAAGGCGTCCATCACTGAGCTGGAGGACGGCCTGGCGCCGGAGCTGCGGGACGAGTTGGAGCGGCTGTCGCTGCCGTTCACCGACGACTCCACCCCGTCCGACGCCGAGCTGCGTATCGCCCAGGCCCAGCTGGTCGGCTGGCTGGAGGGCCTGTTCCACGGCATCCAGACCGCCCTGTTCGCGCAGCAGATGGCGGCGCGGGTGCAGCTGGAGCAGATGCGCGGCCGGGCGCTGCCGCCAGGCATCAGTGGTGCGGATCCGGACACGCAGCACATCCGGGGCAGCGGCCAATACCTGTAGCAACGACGGACCGGCGTCATCACCCGAGCAGTTACCGCCCAGGCGTAACACCATGGAATGACGCCGGTACCCTCGTTCCTCGTGCATCCCTCAAGCACCATCGACCGCCCCGTGGAGCCGCTGGCGCCCTCCACCCGCAGTTGGTCGCGCGCGTTCGCGGACATCCGCACGGGCCTGGCCAACCGCCAGCTGTGGGCCCACCTGGGCTGGCAGGACATCAAGCAGCGCTACCGCCGCTCGGTGTTGGGTCCGTTGTGGATCACCATCGGCATGGGCGTCACGGCGCTGGGCACCGGTTTGCTGTACGGCTTCCTCTTCCAGGCCAACACCGCGACATTCCTGCCCTATGTCACGGTCGGTTTCATCGTCTGGAACTTCCTTTCCGGCTGCCTGCTGGAGGGTTTGAGCACGTTCATCTCCAACGAGGGCCTGATCAAGCATCTGCCGGCCCCGATGTCGGTGTACGTGTTGCGCACGATCTGGCGGCAGACCCTGTTGCTGCTGCACAACCTGATCGTCTACGTGATCGTGGCGGCGATCTTCTTCACCAGCATCAACCACCCGTACTCCATGGTCGACGGCGGCGAACCCACCGCGCCCGGCCTGAGCTGGACGCTCGTGCTGGTGGTGCCGGGCTTCCTGCTGGTGGCGCTGAACGGCGGCTGGGTGGCCACGCTGCTGGGCATCATCAGCACCCGCTACCGGGACATCCCGCAGGTCATCAACGCCATCATCCAGCTGCTGTTCTACGCGACGCCGATCGTCTGGTCGATCGACACCCTCGGCAAGAACAAGGCCTTCGGCCAGTTCGTGCTGGACTGGAACCCGCTGTACCACCTGATGCAGGTCATGCGGGGCCCGCTGATCGGCCAGGACGTGGCGCCGCTGAGCTGGATCGTGGTGGGCGGCATGACCGTCGTCGGCTGGGCGCTGGCCCTGCTGGCGATGAAGAACTACCGTGCCCGCATCTCCTACTGGGTGTGAGTGAGGCTTCCCGAACATGGTCAGCATTGAAGTCTGGAACGCCTCCGTCGACTTCCCCATCTTCGACGCCAAGACGCGGTCGTTGAAGAAGGCGGTGCTCGGCAAGGCCGGCGGTCGGATCGGCACCGAGAACCGGGTCCCGATCATCGAGGCGCTGCGTGACATCACGCTGTCGCTCAAGCACGGCGACCGGGTCGGCCTGGTCGGCCACAACGGCGCCGGCAAGTCCACCCTGCTGCGCATGCTCGCCGGCATCTACGAGCCGACGCGGGGCTCCGCGCAGATCAAGGGCCGGGTCGCCCCCGTGTTCGACCTCGGCGTCGGCATGGACCCCGAGCTGTCGGGCTACGAGAACATCATCATCCGCGGTCTCTTCCTCGGCATGACCAGGAAGCAGATGGAGCAGCGAATGGACGACATCGCCGACTTCTCCGAACTGGGCAACTACCTGTCGATGCCGATCCGCACCTACTCCACGGGTATGCGGGTCCGGCTGGCGCTGGGCGTGGTCACCTCCATCGACCCGGAGATCCTGATCCTGGACGAGGGCATCGGCGCGGTCGACGCGGCCTTCCTCGACAAGGCCCGCAACCGGCTCAACGACCTGGTCAAGCGGTCCGGCCTGCTGGTCTTCGCCTCGCACTCGGACGAGTTCCTGATGGAGCTGTGCAACTCGGCGATCTGGATGGACCACGGCCAGATGAAGATGCGCGGCGGGCTGCGTGAGGTGCTCACCGCGTACAAGGGCCGCGACCCGTTCGAGCACATGTCGCAGGAGACGTTGGAGCGGCTCGGGCTGACCGAGGCGCCGGTGCTGCCCAACGGTGAGACCGCATGAGCTCCCGGCTGCGCAAGGCCGCGGTCGTCGGGGTTGTCGTCACGCACAACCGGCGTGAGCTGCTGGCCAACTCGCTGAAGGTGATGGCGGCCCAGACCAAGCCGGTGGACCACCTGGTCGTGGTGGACAACGACCCCACGCACCCGGCCAAGGACGTGGTGGAGTCCTGCGGGATCCCCAACACGTACCTGGTCTCGCACCGCAACCTGGGCGGCGCCGGCGG
Organism: Kutzneria chonburiensis; assembly: GCF_028622115.1. NCBI lineage: Bacteria > Bacillati > Actinomycetota > Actinomycetes > Pseudonocardiales > Pseudonocardiaceae > Kutzneria > Kutzneria chonburiensis. The sequence goes on along the minus strand of NZ_CP097263.1, from coordinate 7,568,198 downwards.
CTTCGCGCTGGGCATGCTGCACGCGCTGGCGCTGGGCGCGGACTGGGTCTGGCTGGCCGACGACGACGGTCGCCCGGCCGACGAGAACGTGCTGCAGATCCTGTTCGAGGAGGCGACCAAGCGCCGGCTGGCCTGCGTGTCGCCGGTGGTCGCGGACATCGACGACCCGGAGACGCTGGCCTTCCCGCTGCGTCGCGGCCTGAGCTGGAAGCGCGGCGCGAACGAGCTGGGCGAGGACTTCCTGCCCGGCATCGCCTCGCTGTTCAACGGGGCGCTGTTCCGGGCCGAGGCCTTGGACATCGTCGGCGTGCCGGACTACCGGCTGTTCTTCCGCGGCGACGAGGTCGAGGTGCACCGCCGCCTGGTCCGCAGCGGCCTGCCGTTCGGCACCAGCCTGCGTACCCAGTACCTGCACCCCAACGGCAGCGGCGAGTTCAAGCCGATGCTGGGCGGCAAGTTCCACGCGCAGGACCCGGAGAACGAGGTCAAGCGCTACTACACGTACCGCAACCGCGGTTACCTGCTGTCTCAGCCGGGTCTGCGCCACCTCGGCCTGCTGGAGGTGGCCCGGTTCGGGCTGTACTTCCTGACCCAGCGCAAGGACCCGAAGCTGTTCGTCCAGTGGCTCAAGCTGGTGCTCCAGGGCCGTCACGAGCGCTTCTACCGCAAGTGACCCGGTAACCCCGAACCGCCCCGACTCCGTCCCGGAGTCGGGGCGGTTTCGCGTTCACGCCCCGTCGACCCTTGAGATCGGGCTCAAGGTTTCCCCAAACCCTCGCGCCTAGCGTTGCCCAGGTCAGCCGGAAGTGACCGTGGATGACCAAGGCGCCGAAGGTGGCGGCGTGCAGAGGGGACATGCCGCCACCGGGCCCGGCGCCGACGAGAGGGGACTTGTCATGGCTCGCCGCACGTTCACGCCCGCCCAGGTCGCCGAGATGCTGGCTCGCTGGCACCGTGGCGACTCCACCACCGACGTGGCCGCCGCCGTCGGGGTGGACCGCAAGACCGTCAAGAAGTACGCCGACTGCGCGCTGGCCGCCGGTATCCGACCCGGCAGCTCGCCGCTGACCTCGGCCGACTGGACCCTGCTGATCGCACGCCGGCACCCGGTCATCACGCAGCCGCGGCTGCGCCGGACCACGTGGCGTGAGCTGGACCAGAACCGCGAGTTCATCGCCGAGCTGCGGGCCGCCGGGCTGCCGCAGGAGCGCATCTGGCGCCGGCTGCGGGCCGAGCGCGGCGTGGTCTCCAGCCTGGCCACGCTCAAGCGCTGGGTGGCCGAGAACCTCCCGACGCCGGAGTTCGCCGACGCTGTGAGGTAACGAAAGCAACGCCCGCCGTCGATAATGCGGTAAGGGCGGGAATTGTGTGAGCGGCGTCTTACCTCCTTCGCCCGTGGTTACCTGGTATCAGGCAGGCGAAGGGGGACGGTTTGCGGCTTCGGCTACTCGGACCGGTGAGCGCGGTGTCCGGGACCACCGCGCTGGACGTGAGCGGGCGCAAGCCACGGGCGTTGCTGGCCGTACTCGCGCTCAACGCGGGACGAGTGGTTCCGACCGACACCGTCATCGACGTGCTCTGGGGTGAGGATCCGCCGGGCAGCGCCCGGGCCGGCGTGCACTCGTACGTCTCGACCCTGCGCCGGACCCTGGGCGAGGACACCATCCAGCGCCGACCCGCCGGCTACGAGCTGACCGTGCCGCCCATGGACGTCGACCTGCACGAATTCGGCGCGCTGGTGGCGCAGGCCCGGCAGGACCTGGCGGCGGCCCGATTCGGGGCTGCTGACCGCGGCCTGGAGGCCGCGCTGGCGTTGTGGCGGGGCGACCCGCTGGGCGGCGTGGGCGGCGAGTGGGCCGAGCGCGAGCGGTACCGGTTGCACCAGCTGCGGCAGGCCGCGGTCGAGGACCGCATCGAGGCCCGGCTGCGACTCGGCCACGGCCCGCGCCTGATCCCGGAGCTGACCCGGCTGGTCGCCGACGACCCGCTGCGTGAGCGGGCCCGCGGGCAGCTGATGATCGCCCTCTACCAGGCCGGGCGGCAGGTCGACGCGCTGGCCGAGTACGAGACCGGCCGCCGGCTGCTGATCGACGAGCTCGGCGTGGAGCCGAGCCCGGAGTTCCAGGCGGTGCACGGCCAGATCCTGCGCGGCGAGGTGCCGGCCCCGGTGGCCGACGAGCCGCAGGCCACGGCCGAGCCGGCGGTGGCGCTGGCCGAGCCCGTACGGGCCGCGCCGCAGCAGCTGCCGTCCGACCTGCCCGACTTCACCGGCCGCGACGAGCAGGTCGACCGCCTGGTGCAGCGGCTGACGGCCGACGCCAGTGCCACTCGGCTGAGCGTGATCGCCGGCCAGCCCGGCGCCGGCAAGAGCTCGCTGGCCATCCACGTCGCGCACCTGATGCGGGACCAGTACCCGGACGGCCAGCTGTACGTGAACCTACGCGGGGTGCACACGTCCTCACTGGACCCGACCGAGGTGCTGGCGCGGTTCCTGCGGGCGCTGGGCGTGCCGGCGCAGGCCGTGCCGGACAACCTGGAGGAACGCGCCGACCTGTACCGCACGATGTTGTCCGACCGGCGGGTGCTGGTGCTGCTGGACGATGCCGCCGACGAGCGGCAGGTCCGCGACCTGCTGCCGGGTGGCGCGGGCTGCGCCGTGCTGGTGACCAGCCGCCGCCGGTTACCGGCGCTGGCCGGCGCGACGCACGTGGACATCGAGGTTTTCGCCGAGACCGAGGCGACCGAGCTGCTGGAGTCGCTGGTCGGCCCGGAGCGGATCGCCCAGGACCCGGCGGCCGCCGCGGACATCGTCCGGCTGTGCGGGCACCTGGCGTTGGCGGTGCGTATCACCGGCGCCCGGCTGGCCGCCCGGCCGCAGTGGCCGTTGCGCCTGCTGGCGACCCGGTTGCGGGAGCGGCACCAGGTGCTGGACGAGCTGTCGGCCGGCGACCTGGAGGTTCGTGGCAGCCTGCTGCTGAGCTACGAGGGCCTGACCGACGCCGACCAGCGCACGCTGCGGCTGCTGGGCTGGCTGGGCACCATGGAGTTCGCGTCCTGGTTCGTGGCCCCGCTGCTCGACCTGACCGTGCCGGCGACCGAGCGGATCCTGGAGCGGCTGGCCGACAGCTACCTGCTGGACACAACCATGGTGGACGCCGCAGGCTCGCCGCGCTACCAGCTGCACGACCTGACCAGGGCGTTCGCCCTGGAGCGGGCCGAGGCCGACGAGTCGCCGGCCGACACCAGGGCGGCGCTGGAGCGGGTCATCCACTGCGCCGTGACGATGATCGACGAGGCCACCGCCCGCATGCCGCGCGGCAATGCCACGCACATCAGCGGCCTGCCCCGCTGGCACGCCCCGGACGCGGCGACGATGGCCCGGCTGGTGGCCGACCCGGTCGGCTGGTTCGACGCCGAGCGCACGGTGTTCGTGGCCCTGGTCGAGCGGGCCAGCGAGCTGGGACTGGTGACCTCGTCGACCAGCCTGGCCGCCGCGCTGTCCTCGTCCGTCTTCACCGCGCGCAACCAGTTCGACCAGTGGTGGCAGACGCATTCGGCGGCGTTGCAGGCGGCCGAGGAGGCCGGCGACGAGGCCAGCAAGGCGTCGCTCTACATCGGACTCGGCCGGCTGCGGCTGGAACAGGACCGGTTCGACGAGGCCGACGACTACTACGCCCGCGCGCTGACCATCTACGAGCAGCTGGGCGACCAGGGCAAGATCGTGCTGACCAAGCTGGAGCTGGCCACCGTGCAGCGGGAGCGCGGCGAGCTCAAGGACGCCGAGCGCATGCTGCGGGAGCTGCTGCCGGCGCTGGCCGGCGCGTACTCGCGACAGATCGAAGGCCGCGCCTGGCACGGCCTGGGCATGGCGCTGGCCGAGCAGGGTGCGTTCGACGACGCGCTGGCCGAGCACAACCGGGCGCTGGCCCGGTACGAGGAGCTGGACGACCGCTTCGGCCAGGCCCTGGTTCGGCGCTCGATCGGCATCACCTACCGGGCCGTCGGCGATCTGGACGCGGCCGAGCGGTACTGCGGCGGCGCGCTGCGGATGTTGGTGGAGCTGGGCGATCCACACATGATCATCTACGCCACGCAGGCGCTGGCCAAGGTGCGGATCCGTCAGGGGCGGGGCGAGTCGGAGCGGCCGGGGCTGCTGGACGGCCTTGAGATGTGCGGCAAGCTCCAGGACGGCTTCGGCCAGGGGCTGCTGTTGCGCACGCTGGGCGAGCTCGACCTGGCCACCGGCCGTTTCGACGACGCCGAGCAGCATCTCCAGCGGTCGTTGAAGTGGTGGACCGCGCTGGGATTGCCGCTGTGGCAGGCCCGAACCATGCGGGACCTGTCCACGTTGCTGGCCACGACCGGCCGCACGGCCGAGGCCGACGCCATGTGGGCCGAGGCCCGGCGGCTGTTCGAACGCCACGGCAGCCACGAGGCCAACGAGCCCCGTCCGACCCGCGCCGCCGTGAACACCTGACGTAGCAACGAAAACGGGGCGCCTCCCGATGGGAGGCGCCCCGTTCTCACGCTCAGCAGGCGGTGATCTTGTACAGCTTCAGGTCGCCGTCGGAGTCCACGAGCTGGAAGCCGGGCTTGGTGCCCGGGTCGTGGATGCCGGGGTAGCTGGCCCGCCGGCCGTCGCCGTGCCAGAAGCGCTGCTCGCCGATCACCAGGTAGCCCACGTGCAGCTGGCGCACGTCACGGCAGACCGTGGGGTCGGTGGCCGCGTTCACCAGGTGCTCGGCCAGGTACTTCTGCTGGCTGCTCCAGGCAATGTCCATGTGCGGGAACAACACCTGGCGGTCGGCCAGCGCCCAGACCAGCGCGCTGCCGTCCCACGGGTTGTTGGCCACCACGGCGTCCTGCGGCACCTTGGCCGCGATCCGGGTGTAGAAAGCCTGTTCCCGCGGATCGGCCAGCGTGCCGTCGTCGCTGTGTTCCATCCCGGTGTAGTTGAACGCCAGCGTCGCGACCTGGTTGCGGAAGTACAGGCCCTTGCTCGCGACGATCACCAGCAGGGCCAGCACGACGGTCAGGCCGACGGTGCCCAGCCGGCCCAGCCGCGGCTTCGGCCGCTCGGTCAGCCACTTCCGCAGGCACTCGCCCGCGCGCACGATGCCCAGCACGGTCAGCGGCACGGCCAGCACCGGCAGGATGGCGGCCAGCCGGTACGAGTCGTTGTACCAGTAGCCGGTGATGAACTGGGTGTACGAGCGGTTGTTGGCCGCCGTCAGCACGAACATCATGCCGACCGTGGCGAACGCCCCGACCAGCCAGCGCTGGTCGCGGACCCGCCACACCAGGAACAGGCCGACCAGCATGAAGATGGAAACGACCCACAGCGACGAGCGGCCGTTGGTGGCGTTGAGCAGCACCTCGCCCACCGCCCGCGCGGTGCTCTCGAACGGCGGCCAGTAGAAGGTCCGCACGTTCTTGAACGCCGACGACGTCGCGACGAAGGCCCAGCCGGCCAGGAACACCACGATGGACACGGTCAGGCCGATGGTGCCGCGACGGCCCCGGCCCTCGTCACGCATCCGCCGCGACCACCGCCAGATGCCGGTGAACAACGGCCACACCGCGATGGCGATGATGCTGAACAGCGAGTTGGGGTGGGCGAAGCCGCCGGCCAGCAGCACGAACGGCGCCAGCACCCAGGCCCGGCCGCGACCGATCAGGTCGTCCTTCGCCAGCCCGGACAGCGACAGCACGACGGCGATGGCCGCCGGCACGAGGGCCAGGCCGAGTGTGTTGGGCCACAGCACGCCGAAGGCCATCAGGCCCCACGGGAAGGCGGAGAAGCCGAGGCTGAACAGGCCGGTCATGGCCAGCGCCACGGTGTTGCGGCCGATGAGCTGGCGGACCAGCAGCACGCAGGACAGCGGCCAGACCAGCGCGGCCAGCACACCGGTGACCAGGTTGGCCGCGACCGGGACGGACGAGCCGGTGCTCAGCACGGACAGCGAGACGAAGTCGTGCCAGCCGCCCGGGTAGAAGCCGGCCGGTGTGCTCGGGTTGCCCAGCGCGCCCAGGGTCAGCGACGACGCGTTGTGGCTGTCGAGGATGTAGGCGACCGCGCTGTAGTGGAAGACGGCGTCGAAGGTCTGGGACAGCTCCTCCGGGCGGCCCATCCCCATGGCCACGATGACCGCGCCGAGCAGCACCGCCGGCAGCACGCCGAGCAGGCCGGCCAGGGTGACCGGCCGCGGGTCGGACCGCACGGTGCCGCGGGACCGGCCGCGCAGCACCAGCGCGACCAGGCCGGTGAGGACCACGGCGACGGCGGCGCCGACGAGGGCCGAGCCGAGGCTCCAGTCGATACCCACCTTGCCGAAGACCGCGGCGACGATGCTCACGATCGCCACGCTCAGTGTCGGCGCGATCGCCCACGCGGCGATCCCACGCAGGCCGATCAGCAGGCCCATCAGCAGTCCGGGCACGATCAGCCAGCCAGCGGACGCCACAGCGACCGGGACGGCGTCCAACCAGTTCATCGAAGACCCTTGTCACGTCGTCGCCGGGCTCTGTCGACCGCAGTGTATGAGTTAGCCCGATCGTGATCGTCGAGAGGTCCGTCGGGGTAAGATGCAGGGTCGTCCCCGGCCGATTCGGTGACGCACCGTGACCCGGGTACCCTGGCTCACTGTGAGCTTCTCGGGCTATGACCTGATTGTCGTCGGTTCTGGATTCTTCGGCCTTACCGTGGCCGAGCGTGCCGCCACGCAGCTGAACAAGCGTGTGCTGATCCTCGACCGCCGTGACCACCTCGGCGGCAACGCCTACTCGGAGGCCGAGCCCGAGACAGGCATCGAGGTGCACCGCTACGGCGCCCACCTGTTCCACACCTCGAACAAGCGGGTGTGGGAGTACGTGAACCAGTTCACCGAGTTCACGAACTACCAGCACCGCGTGTTCGCCAGGGCCAAGGGCCAGGTCTACTCCTTCCCGATGAACCTGGGTCTGATCAACCAGTTCTTCGGCAAGTCGCACACGCCGGACGAGGCCCGCGAGCTGATCGCCAAGCAGGCGTCGGAGTTCGACAGCGCCACCGCGGCCAACCTCGAGGAGAAGGCGATCTCGCTGATCGGCCGTCCCCTCTACGAGACCTTCGTCAAGGACTACACGACCAAGCAGTGGGAGACCGAGCCGACCGAGCTGTCGCCGGCCATCATCACCCGCCTCCCGGTCCGCTACACGTTCAACAACCGGTACTTCAACGACCTGTACGAGGGTCTGCCGGTCGACGGCTACACCGCCTGGCTGACCAAGATGGCCGACCACCCGAACATCGAGGTGCGGCTGAACACCGACTACTTCGACGTGCGCGACCAGATCCCGGCCAAGACGCTGACCGTCTTCACCGGCCCGCTGGACAAGTACTTCGACTACGCCGCGGGCGAGCTGGGCTGGCGCACGCTGGACTTCGAGATGGAGGTCCTGCCGGTCGGCGACTTCCAGGGCACCTCCGTCATGAACTACAACGACGGCGACGTCCGCTACACCCGGATCCACGAGTTCCGCCACTTCCACCCGGAGCGGGACTACCCGACCGACAAGACGGTCATCGTGCGTGAGTACTCGCGGTTCGCGGTGAGCGGCGACGAGCCGTACTACCCGATCGACAGCGAGGAGAACCGGGCCAAGCTGCTGCAGTACCGGGAGCTGGCCAAGGCCGAGGCGGCCGAGAAGAACATCCTGTTCGGCGGGCGCCTCGGCACCTACAAGTACCTTGACATGCACATGGCCATCGGCTCGGCGCTGAGCATGTTCGACAACAAGATCAGTCCGTACTTCGTCGAGGGCCGTACCCCGAGCGGCTCGCTCGAGGACTGACCGGCTAGAGGAGAACTGAGGATTCATGCCCGGCAAAGCAGCTGCTGCCACCGGACAGGCGCCGGCCCCGGCAGTGGGCAAGGTCGACGAGACTCGGTTCGCCGAGCACACGCCGCACGGCCGGCTCACCGCCCAGCGCGGCCTGTACGCGGGCCCGGCGCCGATCGTCAGCAAGGACCTCTACGCCGAAGTCCTGTGGGGCTCGGTGGTGCGTGACCGCGCCGCGGTCGTGCTCGAGCCGATGTCGAAGGTCTCCGGCAACACGTACTTCGGGCGGTTCCCGGCCAGCTACTGGCAGCGCTGGACGACCGCGACCGAGGTGCGGGTCGAGGCCGTCGTCACCGGCTCCGGCCAGCTCTCGGTCGGCGCGTCCGACACCGAGGGCGAGCCGCGCGTGGTGGTCGCCGAGGTCGTGACCGACGTCAAGAACCGCACGTTGTCGCTGTCGGCCAAGCTGGACAAGTTCCACGACGGCGGCGCGCTGTGGCTGGACCTGGAGACCGAGGGCGGCCAGACGCTGCGTCTCGAGCAGGTGCGCTGGACCGTGGAGGCGCCGGAGACCCTGCGCCCCACCGCGGTCACCATCTGCACGATGAACCGGGCCGACGACTGCCTCAAGAACCTCCAGGCGCTGGCCGCCGACCTGGCGTCGCTGGAGACGCTGGACGCGATCTACGTCGCCGACCAGGGCACCGACCTGGTCGAGTCCCGTGACGGCTTCGCCCAGGCGGCCAAGGACCTCGGCGACAAGCTGCACTACATCAAGCAGCCCAACCTCGGCGGCGCCGGCGGCTTCACCCGCGGTCTGTACGAGGTGGCCGGGCACACCGTCACCGAGCACGCCAACGTCCTGTTCATGGACGACGACGTGCTGCTGGAGCCGGACCTGGTCATCCGCATGACCGCGTTCGCCAACCGGCAGGCCAACCCGGTCATCGTCGGTGGCCAGATGCTCAACCTGCTGCACCCCAACCAGCTGCACGTGGGCGCGGAGTACGCCAACCTCAACGTGCTCCAGCCGGGTCTGCCGGTCGAGCACAGCCTCACCACCGCCGACCTGCTCGGCATCGACGAGGAGACGCTCAAGCCGAACCGGCAGGAGCGCCGCCTCGACGCCGGCTACAACGGCTGGTGGTCGTGCCTGATCCCGTACGAGGTGGTCAAGGCGATCGGCTACCCGCTGCCGTTCTTCTTCCAGTGGGACGACGCCGAGTACAGCTACCGGGCCCGGGCCCACGGCTTCCCGACGGTGACGCTGCCGGGCGCCGGCGTGTGGCACGCGGACTTCCACTGGAAGGACTGGGACGAGTGGCACCGGTACTTCAACCTGCGTAACTCGATCATCACCGCGGCCCTGCACTCGCCGTTCAACACGACGCTGCTGGCCCGCGTGCTGGTCGGCCACCTGGTCCGCTACCTGCTCAGCATGCAGTACGGCCTGTCGGCCACGCTGATCAAGGCGGTCGAGGACTTCCTGGCCGGGCCGGAGATCCTGCGCGACGGCGGCGTCGAGGCGATGAAGGAGATCCGGCGTATCCGGGACCAGTACCCGGAGACCAAGCGGCACAAGCCGACCGAGGTGCCCGGTGTCGCGTCCAACGACATCAGCATCATCAACGCGGCGCCGAAGCCCAGCCTCCAGCGGCTGGTGCTGATCAAGCGCATCCTGGACCGGATCCTCGGCCGCACCCGGCACTCGCTGGGCGCGATCCCGGTGGACGAGGCTTCCTGGTGGCACGTCGCGCAGTTCGACACCGCGATCGTCACCGACGCCTCGCAGGAGGGCGTGCGGGTCCGGACCTACGACCGGGCCAAGATGATCGATCTGGCCATCCGCGGCGCGAAGGTGGTCAACCGCCTGCGCAAGGAAGGCCCGGCGGTGCGCGCCCAGTACAAGCGCGCGATGCCGGAGCTGACCAGCCGGGAGAACTGGCAGCGCCTGTACAACCTCTGATCTCGTTCAGAGACAACGGAAAACGCCCGGCGGGACTGTGTCCCGCCGGGCGTTTTTCGTTGTGGGGTCAGACGACGACCGGGTCGGCGGTCTCGGGCTCGGCGCGGGAGGCCATGGCGGCACGCCAGGCGATGGGGCTGGCCAGGCCCCAGGCGGCGACCAGGGCCCACGGCACGCCGATGATGCCGAACAGCGCGCCGAACACGCCGACCAGCGTCACCTCGACGACGGCCTCGAAGCCGCGCACCTTGGGCCCGACCCAGGAGCGGCCGTGGGACTTGGCGAAGGTGACGGCGTTCTGGGTCACCAGCTGCATGAAGCCGTACAGCATGAGCACGAAGACCAGCGGCCGCATCTGGTCCCAGGAGGCGTTGAACAGCAGCTCCATCAGGTTGGTCGGGAGCACCAGCATGATCAGCACGCCGACCAGCGCGATGATGCCGCCGCCCACGGTGGCCAGCAGCGGCACCCGGAGGGTGGTGGCCCGGTGGGCGCGCTGGGTGAGCGTGGTCAGCAGGACCGTGGTGATGCCCATCATGACCACGTTCAGCACGGTCACCGGGATCAGCGCCTTGCGGAACAGGCCGAGGTTGTCGCTGCCGGTGACCAGCCAGATCACGGCGAACGTGACGTAGATGCCGAAGGTCAGGAAGGCCGCGTCGACCAGGAAGCCGGGCACCAGCTTGCGGTTCTGCGTGAACCAGGCCCGTACGTCACGGCCGGGCACCGGCAGCTTGATGCCGACCAGCTTGTAGCCGACGGCCGTCGGCACGACCAGGGCCAGGCCCCAGGACAGGAACACCGTCACCGGGGTGAGGTTGCCGGTCACCAGCAGCACGGCGACGGCCACGAGCATGGTGAGGGTCCACAGCGTGTCCAACAGGAACGCGTGCACGGCCCGGCCGGAGGCCAGCAGCAGGTAGCGGGCGTGGTCGAAGATCGCCGCGATCGGCGACGCCACCACCTGCATCAGGAACAGCCAGCGCAGCGGCCCGTCGGTCAGCAGGGCCCCGCCGAGGCTGACCGCAGCGCCGACGAAACCGATCAGCAGCGCGGCGTTCATGGACCGCTGAGCGGCCACCGCGGCCCCGTTGCCTTGCAGGTGCCGGCCGACCAGCACGGGCTCGCTGGCGGCGGCCCGGGACAGGTACCACTGGCCGGTCTGGATGAGCGTGACCAGCGAGAAGCCGGCGAACGCGGCGTTGCCCGACGAGTGTGCGCCGGCGAACTGGAGTAGGAACGCGGCGGCGCTGAAGGCGAGCTGGTCGAGGGTGATGGCCAGGCTGCCCAGCCGGCCCTTGGCCAGCCGCTGCAGGAAGCTCGTGCTCTCGGTCATGCCGCCCTTCCGGTCACGCGCGCGACCCGCCCAGGATAGCCAGCGCACGGCCCCGGCCTGTGCTCGGGAGCCCGGTGGGGGCGTGGGACAATCCGCCAATGCACCTGGTCGACGTGCCGTCCTGCTACCCGCCGCATCGCGGTGGCCTGGAACTCTACGCACAGGAGATGCACCGCCACCTGCTCGCCGCCGACCCCGACCTGCGCATCACCGTGCTCACCTCGGAGCTGGGGGCGAAGCCGGGTGTCGAGGTCGTCAACGACCGCTACAAGATCGTGCGGTGGAAGGCCTGGCAGCCGGTGTCGCCCTACCCCGTGCCCAAGCCGGGGTTCATGAACCTGCTGCGCCAGCACTGCGCCGGCCCGGAGAAGCCGGTGCTGATGACGCACACCCGGTTCTTCTACCACGCGGCCCTGGTCAGCCGGTTCGCCCAGCGCAACGGCCTGCGCCGGGTGCACATCGAGCACGGCGCGAGCCCGGTGGAGAGCGGCAACAAGCTCATCCGGCTGGTCGCCGACACGGTCGACCACACGATTGCCCGGCACGTGCTGGGCAAGGCCGATGCCGTGGTCGCGGTGTCCGAGTCGGCCAAGAAGTTCGTGCGCGACCTGTCCGGGGTCGAGTCGGTCTCGGTCTACCGCGGCATGGAGCTGCCGGACGGCCTGCGGTCCGAGCCGGTCACCGAGCCGCCCACGCTGGGTTTCGTCGGCCGTCTGATCAACGGCAAGGGCACCGCCGACATGCTGACCGCGGTGGCCATGCTGCGCGACAGCGGCCAGGTCGTGCAGGTGCGGATCTGCGGCGACGGCCCGGCCCGGTCGGCGCTGGACGAGCAGGTACGCGAGCTGCGGCTGACCGACCAGGTGACCTTCCTGGGCGCGGTCGACCACGCCACCGCGCTGCGTGAGATCGCCACCTGCACGGTGTTCGTCAACCCGAGCTGGACCGAGGGTCTTGGCGGCACGGTGCTCGAGGCGGCGGCGCTGGGCGCGGCCGTGGTGGCCACCGAGGTCGGCGGCGTGCCGGAGATCGTCACCAATGGCGAGACCGGCTGGCTGGTGCCGCCCAAGGAGCCGGCCACGCTGGCCGACACCCTGCGCGAGGCGCTGGCCAACCCGGCCCGGCGGGCCGAGTACGGCGAGCTGCTGCGCAAGACCACCGAGCAGAAGTTCAACTGGGACAACGCGGTGGCGGTCATCTCCGCGCTGCTGCGCGGCGAACCGGTGCCCACCACCGCGTGAGTGCCTAGCGCGCGCCCGCCCCGGCCGGCTCCGGCAGGTCGGCGGCGGGCTCGGTCGGCTCGTCCGACGGCCCACGGCGACGGCGCACGTACCAGTACGCGCCGCCGTGGCCGAGGCCCAGCAGCAGACCGACGATCAGCAGCGGGATGCCGTAGCTGAAGCCGGGCTCGTCGAACGTGACCTCCAGGGTCGCACCCTGCGGGGCCGACGGCAGGTCGAGAGTCATCAGGCCGGCCGTGCCGATCTGCACCGGGACGGCGACGCCGTTGACCGAGGCGGTCATGCCCGGCCAGGCCAGGCCGGCCAGCACGATCTTGCCGCTTCCCTTGTACGACAACGTTTCGCCGGTCAGCGGCTGCTGCTGGTCGGCCGTGACGGTGACGCCGGAGTCCGTCCACGACACGGTCCCGTTCGGCCACGGCAGCGGGTCGATCCGGCGCAGCACAGTGGCTTGGTCGTCAGTGGACAGCACGCGCCAGCCCGGCGGCGGCGTGCCGACGGTGGCGTAACCCTTGCGCACCACCACGGTTTCCAGCCGTAGCAGGTCGGCCAGCGAGACACCTTCCGGCTGGACCTCCCACAGCTTCTTGTACGACTCGGCACAGCTGGCCCCGGACTGCCCGAGGCACAAGGCGTTCATGAACTTCACGAAGCCGATGCCGGTGTAGGAGTTGACGCTCTTCACGCCGGCGGCCGCGTACATGCTGCCGGCCAGCATGTCCTTCCACGCACCGTCCGGGTTGGCCCCGGGGTCCTGGAAGCCCACGCTGGCCACGGTGAACGTGTTGCCGGTGTAGCGGTCGAACCGCTTGTGCAGCTCTTCCATGTTGTGCGGCATGTTCCACGCGGTGGCGGCGGCGTTGTACGGGTACCAGTTCAGCTCGAGGAACAGCGTGATCGCCGTGCCGAACACCAGCACCGTCGGCACGAACCGCTTGTTGCGCCGGGCCACGAACACCACGGCCGCGACGAGGGCGGCGATGAGCAGCCCGATGGCCAGGTGCCGGTACTTCTGCTCCGGCGTGGCCGACCACGCCAGCACCGTCTGCACGCCGATCAGCAGCGCCGAGCCGAGGATGCGGCGGCTGAGGAAAGTCGTCCGCAGACCCTGCGACAGCACGATGGCCACCAGCACGCACACCGGCAGGTACGGGTAGTCGACCAGACGCATCGGCCAGCGGAACAGCCACAGCTCGGTCGGGCCGGTGGTGGCCAGGATGTAGATGCCGCCGAAGATCAGCAGCGCCGACCGGGCCCGCACGTTCTCCTTGAGCACCGACCAGCGCAGCCACGGCGCCAGCGGCAGGATGAACCAGCCGAGGTAGGAGTACGGCACGGTCAGGTGGTCGAGCTGGTTGGCCTGCTCGTGCGGCAGGTAGGTCGGCGAGCTCAGGTTGAGCAGGTCGCCGAGCGCGGTGACCATGTAGCCGAAGTTGTGGGCGTGCGTGTTGTCCCGGAACGTCACGTCGCCGGCCAGCACCAGCGGCATGTAGACGACGACACCTGTGAGCGCCACCGCGGCGCCGATCAGCACCAGGCGCAGCGACGCCGACCAGTGCTTGAGCAGCAGCCGTTCGGCGATGACCACGGTCATCACCACGACCACGCCCAGCGCCCCGTACGGGCTGCCCGCGCTCATCGCCATGAAACCGAAGAACACCGGCACGATCGGGTTGAGCCTGCCGCGCGCGGACTTGCGGGCCGACCACCACAGGTGCGGGATGAAGGAGAAGGAGATCATGCTGATCGCCCAGGCCGCCGCGTCGAAGTACAGCGTGAAGCCGGCGAACGGCAGCAGCACCGCGACCGCGGCCGACGCGCCGGGCCGGGCCCCGTACTCGCGGCACAGCAGGTAGGTGCCCAGCGCGAGCAGCACAAGGAACTGGATCTTCACGAAGGTGGCGGCGACGGCCAGGTCGGGCAGTGACGCCACGACCATGTCGTTGAGCAGCATCACCGGGTTCCACAGGCTCAGCTGAGCCTCGGCCGAGATGTTGCCGCCCATCCACAGGTCATGGGCCAGCACCGGGAAGTGCCCGGACAGCAGCTGCGTGCCCATGTAGCGCCAGCTCGGCACGAACACCGCGGCGCTGTCGTCCCAGAAGTAGAAGATCCGGTTCTTGATCAGCGGCAGCAGCGCGAGCCCGGCGACCACGACACAGACGCCCAGCGGCAGGCGGGCCCGCCGCCACCGGCTGGTCTGGTCGGCCTCGACACCGGCGTCGCCGGCGGTGGCTTCCGCAATGGACATCTGAGCTGTTCCCCTTTTCCGGGCGGGCACGCCGTCGCCGAAGTGTATTCAGCCGTCCGTGGCGGCCGTCGGCGAGGCCCGCCGCCACGAGGGCCGCCAACTCAGCCGATCGGCTGACAGCGCGCCACGCGCCGAGCAGAATCAACCCGATTGGACCTCGATATGTAAAGAATCATCATTCATGTTTGTTCACTAAGTGGGGGGTCCCGCTTGAAAGGGGCGAGCACATGACGCACACCATAAATACCGCTGTCAGGTCAATAACGGCCAGACAACGATTGCGCCGGCTCGCTGGTTCCGTCGTCGCGGCCGTTCTCGCCGTCGCGGTCCTCACCCCCGCGGAGGCGCATGCCGTGACGAGCTATGACAAGCAGCTCTCCGGTCCGACGCCGCTGCTGCTCATCACCGGCCTCGACCATGCCGGCGGCCAGGAGTTCATCACCACGAAGTCCCACATCTCGTCGGTCAGCGCATTCGTGGAAAGCGCGGCGACCTCGGGCTACCTGGACGCCCAGATCCGCACCAGCATCACCTGGGACACCACCATCGCCGACGGGTCGATCTCGCTTCAGCCGCTGGGCACCGGCTCCGGCTGGGTGAACATCCCGGTCAACGTCGATCTGACGCCGGGCCGGACCTACTACCTGGTGCTGGAGGCGGTCGGCACCTCGGCGCGGGTGGCCTGGAACGGCGTCATCGGCGATGTAGCCGGTGCGCAGCCGGCGTGGAACTACGACGTCCCGTACTGGGGCGGGTGGAAGAGATACGACGGGGATTACTCCAGTTTTCACCCGGCGTTCGGCATCGGGCTGTCGGCCGATGAAGATTGCTCGGCCACGAACGTGTGCTTCAAGAACGTGCCGGCCGGGCAGCTGGCCGCGCTGAGCGCCGGCCTGTTGGGCAACGGACAGACGACGTTCACGTTGTCCCCCTTCGAGTCCTACGGCGCGTCCTATGTGCCCAACAGCAATGTGCTTCAGCTGCCGGGCAACAAGTGGCGCTATCTGCCGCCCGGCGCGACCACGCCGGTGACCGTGCCCAGTGGCACCACACGGGCCCTGACACCGATATCCCAGTCCGGCAGCTGGCTGGCCTCGGGCACGATTCCCGGGCCCAGCACGCAGACGCAGGCCATCGCCACCAGGGCACTGCTGTCCATGCACCTGCTGACCCAGTCCAACGGCGCCGTCGCCGCGGCCGCGGTCGACGGTTGGAAGTACTCCTGGCCCCGGGATTCGAGCTTCGTGGCGGTGGCCTTCGCCAGCACCGGCCATCTGGCCGAGGCCGAGTCGATCCTGCGCTACAACGCGATGACCCAGCGGGCCGACGGCACCTGGGAGGCCCGCACCCTGCTCGACGGGTCCGGGCCGCCGGACGACCGGCAGTGGCAGCTCGACGGCAACGGCTGGTTCCCGTGGTCGGTGTGGGAGTGGTACCAGATGGCCGGCAGCAACCGGGACAGCACGCTGGCCGCGCTGTACCCGAACATCCGCAAGGCGGCCACCTACGCGGCCAACTCCCTCGACAGCCGCGGCCTGCCGCCGGCCGGCCCGGACTACTGGGAGGTCGGCACGTCGACGCCGAACATCGGCACCGCGGCACCGCTGCTGTCCGGGCTGAACGCGTCGGCCGACCTGGCCCGCATCACCGGTCACCCGGACGACGCGGCGGCGTGGGGCGCCGCGGCCCGCCGGCTCTCGGCCGGCATCGCGACGTACTTCGCGCCGCTTGGCTACCCGCGCACCATCGACAACCTGCACGGCCGGGACTCGGCGGTGAACTTCATGGCGCCGCCGTTCAACCAGGCCCCGGCCGGGCTGGCCAGTGCGATCACCAGCACCTACCAGACGCTGTTGCGCCCCAACGGCGGCGTGATCCCCGGCAACGACCCGGACATCTACTGGGCCTACAGCTGGACGCCGGCGACCATGATGTTCGCGCTGTCCTGGTCGGGCACCGGCCAGACCAGCCAGGCCCAGTCGGCGCTGGACTGGGTGATCGGCCACAAGAACATGCTGGGCGAGCTGCCGGAGCAGGTCGACTCGCAGGGCAATCCGACCTCGGTGGCCCCGCTGACCTGGACCGACGCGCTGGCCATCATGACGATCAGGCAGCTCGACGGGCACCCGCTGCCGACACCGCCGAGCCAGTAGCACTGATCCCGACAACGAGAAGCCCCCGCCACTGCACGAGTGGCGGGGGCTTCTCGTCGATCTGGGGTCAGTCCACCTTCTTGCCGTGGACCTCGTTGCGCAGCTGCTCCACCTCGAGGCGCAGGATGGCCAGGTCCTCGGCCAGCTTGCGGCTCTCGTCCTCGGACCGGGACACCTCCCACGACAGGTGCAGGGTCACGCCGAGCAGGAACAGGATGGCCAGGAAGAACAGCAGGTTGGAGGCCAGCGTGAAGCCGAGCACGTTGGCGAGGTCCCTGAGGTTCCCCCGGCCGATGAAGGTCAGCACCAGGATGATCACACCGATGACCAGCCACAGCACCGCGTACTTCTCGGACAGCTGGCGGCGGCGCAGCAGCTCCACGATCAGCCCCAGCACGATGAGGCTGCCGATGATGCCGATGACGTACGAGGTCAGGAGGCCGATCATGCCACTGCGTCCTTCTGTGCGACGGAGGCGAGCTGCGTGGTCCGCACGGACACGTCCCACTTCCGGATCAGGGCCAGCAGCAGCGCGAAACCGGCGCGGAACAGGTACACCGCCGCCTTCAGCGGGCTGTGGCTGGGGTTGCCGGCCCGGCGCTCGCGCATGTGCGCCGGCACCTGGGCGATCTTGCAGCCGGCCCGGGAGGCGATGACCAGGGCCTCGATGGTGTCGCCCAGGTACTCCACGGGGTAGTACTCGGCGAACAGCGGCAGGATCCGCCGGCCGCTGGCCTTGAAGCCGGAGGTGGTGTCGGTCAGCTTGGTCCCGGACACCCAGGACAGCACGATCCGCAGCACCGCCATGGCCCACTTGCGCGGGCCCTTGACGTGGTACGCGCCCTCGCCGGCGAACCGCGCGCCGATCACGAGGTCGGCGTGGTCGAGGCCGGCCACCAGGGTGGGCACCTCGGTCGGGTCGTGCTGGCCGTCGGCGTCGACCTGGACGGCGGCGTCGTAGTCGTGGCGCACGGCGTAGCGGAAGCCCGCCCGCATCGCGCCGCCGACGCCGAGGTTGTAGGGGAGCTCGAGCACGAGGGCGCCGGCCTGCCGGGCCACTGCGGCCGTCAGGTCGGTCGACCCGTCGTCGACCACGAGGATGTCGGTGCCGGGCAGTGCCGCGCGGATCTCACGCACGGTCTCGCCGACAGCCTCCTCTTCGTTCCAGGCGGGCACGACGATCAGCACGCGACGGCCACCCATGGATTCACTCGGCACGGTGGCAAGGGTAGCGGCCGTGCCGGAGTGTCCCGATCCGGCCCGACCCGCTGGTCAGCGGCGAAAGTGCCGCACGGTGCGCCGCACGCCCTCGTCCAGGTCCACGGTGGGCTGCCAGCCGAGATCCCGGCGGGCGGCCGCCGAGTCCAGGGCGGAGGCCCGCACGTCGCCCAGCCGGGATGGCGCGAATTCGGGCTCGGCAGCCCCGCCGACCGCCTTGGCCACGAGGGTGTGCAGCTCCAGATCGGAGGTCTGGATGCCGGTACCGATGTTGTAACGCTGTCCTCCGCCGACCGTCCCGGCCGCGGTGGCGAACGCGGTCACCACGTCGTCGACGTAGACGTAGTCCCGGGTGTTGCCGCCGTCGCCGAAGACCTTGGTCGGCCGGCCGGCCAGCATCCGCTCGGCGAACACCGCGACCACACCGGCCTCGCCGACCGCGTGCTGCCGCGGCCCGTACACGTTGGCCAGCGCGAGGTGGGTGCAGTCGAGTCCGTGTAACCGCCGGTAGGTGTTCAGGTACACCTCGATGCTGACCTTGGCCGCCGCGTAGGGCGAACGCGGTTCGATGGGCGCGGTCTCGGCCACCGGCAGCCGCTCCGGCGCGCCGTAGATGGCCCCGCCCGAGGAGGCGAACACGATCTTGCGGGTGCCGTGCCGGCGGGCCGCCTCGGCCACGTTGAGCGCGCCGAGCACGTTCTGCTGCGCGTCCTCGACCGGCCGGCAGACGCTGAGCCGCACGTCGATCTGGGCGGCCAGGTGGAAGATCACCTCCGGCGCGGCCGACGCCACCACGTCGTCCACGTGAGGACCGGTCACGTCCAGTTCGATGAATTCGGCGGCCGCGTTGGCCAGGTTTTCCTTGCGGCCACGACGAAGGTCGTCGACGACCACCACCTCGTGCCCGTCGAGTTCGAGCCGATCGACGAGGTTCGAGCCGATGAAGCCGGCGCCACCGGTGACCATCACGCGCATGGACGGCAGCCTAGAGAAGCTGGTCCACCACTTTCTCGGCGATGTGCTCGCCGATCTGCAACGAGCTCGTCGCGGCCGGCGACGGGGCGTTGAGCACGTGCACCTGCCGCGGGGCCAGCTCGAACAGGAAGTCGTCGACCAGCGAGCCGTCGGGCAGCATCGCCTGGGCCCGGACGCCGGCCCCGGCCCGCACGATGTCGTCGGGCTGGATGCGGGGCGCCAGCCGGGCCAGGCTGGCCGCGAACCGGGCCCGTGACAGCGACCGCAGCACCTCGTCCACGCCGGTGCGGGCGTACTTGCGGGCCAGCTTCCAGGTGCCGGGAAACGTTGCGGTGTCGAGGATGTCGGTCACCGAGACGTCACGCCAGCGGTATCCCTCGCGACGCAGCGCAAGCACGGCGTTGGGGCCGGCGTGCACGCTGCCGTCGATGCCCCGCGTGAGGTGCACGCCCAGGAACGGCAGCGCCGGGTCGGGCACCGGGTAGACCAGACCGCGCACCAGGCCGCGGGCCTCGGGCCGGAGCTCGTAGTACTCGCCGCGGAACGGCACGATCCGGGCCGCGGGACGGCGGCCGGCCAGCCGGGCCACCCGGTCGGCCTGCAAGCCGGCGCAGTTGACCAGGACCTTGCCCCGCACCACACCGGTCGGCGTGGCCACTTCGATGCCGGTGGAGGAGTTGCGGATGGCCAGCGCCGGGCTGCCGCCGCGCAGCTGTGCACCGTGGTCGACGAGCCGGTCGGCCAGCACCTGGCAGACCCGGCCGTAGTCGATGATGCCGGTGCTCTCCACCCGAAGCGCCCGCACACAGGCCACCTCGGGCTCGTACTCGCGGGCCTCCGCCGCGTCGATCATGCGGGCCGGCACGCCGTTGGCCGCGGCCCGGTCGGCCAGCACCTGGAGCCGGGGCACCTCGTCCGCCGTGATCGCGACGACCAGCTTGCCGCCGACCTCGTGCGGAATGCCGTGCTCACGGGCGAAGCGCACCATGGCGGCGTTGCCGGTCACGCACATCCGGGCCTTCAGGCTGCCCGGCTTGTAGTACAGGCCGGCGTGGATCACGCCGCTGTTGTGCCCGGTCTGGTGGGCCGCCCAGGTGGTCTCCTTCTCCAGCACGGTCACCGACCGGCCCCGGTTGACCGCCAGCTCGTGCGCGGTCGCCAGACCAACGATGCCGCCGCCGACGACCACCACATCCGATTCGCGCACGGCTGGGGAGCCTAGACGGCTCAGAACCAGCGTTCCAGGACGAGCGCCACACCGTCCTCGCCGTTGGGCCCGGTCACCTCGTCGGCCGCCGCGACGGCCTGCGGATGCGCGTTGGCCATCGCCACGCCGTGCCCGGCCCAGGACAGCATGGACACGTCGTTGGGCATGTCGCCGAAGGCGACCACGTCGGCCGCCTCGACGCCGAGCCGCTGCGCCACGTCGGCCAGTCCGGTCGCCTTGGTCACACCGGCGGCGGCGATCTCGATCAGGCCGTCGCTGCTGGAGTACGTGACGGCGACCTCGTCGCCCAGCACCGCCTCGGCCGCCTCGGCCATCTGCCCGCTGGTCATCTTCGGGTGCCGGGCCAGCAGCTTGATCGCCGCCTTGCCCAGCACCTGGCCGAGCGGGGCGGCGGCCGAGTCGGGGTTGGGCCAGGGGTGGGTGTAGCCGGGCTCGGCCAGGAACTGCTCGTCGGCCCCGTCCATCGACGAGGCGCCGACGCGTTCGGTGGCCAGCTTGCAGCCGGGCATGGCCCTCGCCAATGCACGTGCATATTCCTGGAGCGCCACCGGCTCCAATTCGGTTTTGTCGATCACACGATCGGCTCCGATGTCATAGAGCACCGCGCCGTTCGCGCACACCGCGTAGCCGGCAACGCCGGCCAGCTCGGCGACCCGCGGCACCCACCGCGGCGGACGGCCGGTGACCAGCACGAACGGCACCCCGTCGGCCAGCACGCGGGCGATCACGGCGGCCGTTCGGGGGCTCACGTCCTCGGCCGGAGTGAGCAATGTGCCGTCCACGTCGGAGGCGACAAGTCGGGGCTTCTGCACTCCACCATCGTGCCTTGCCTGCGGCCACGGATGCGCCCCGTTACTGTCCGAAGGGTGCGCGTTGGCATTGTGATCCTCCCCGAACACCGCTGGTGGGTGGCCGAGCCGAAGTGGCGGACGGCCGAGGAGTACGGGTTCGACCACGCCTGGACCTACGACCACCTGGGCTGGCGGTCGCTGGTGGACGGGCCGTGGTTCGGCGCGGTACCCACGCTCACCGCGGCCGCCATGGTCACCTCCCGGATCCGGCTGGGCATGATGGTCGCCTCGCCGAACTTCCGGCACCCGGTGTCCTTCGCCCGCGATCTGATCACCCTGGACGACGTGTCCGACGGCCGGTTCACGCTGGGCGTCGGCGCGGGCGGGCTGGGTGGCTACGACAGCGAGGTGCTGGGCCAGCAGCCGCTGACCGCGGGCCAGCGGGCCGGCCGGTTCGAGGAGTTCGTCGAACTGCTGGACAGGCAGCTGACCACGCCGAGGACCACGTGGGCCGGCGAGTGGTACGAGGCGGTGGAGGCGCGGTCCGCGCCCGGCTGCGTGCAGTCGCCGCGGGTGCCGTTCGTGGTCGCGGCCAACGGACCGCGGACCATGCGGCTGGCCGCCCGCTTCGGCAACGGCTGGGTCACCACCGGCACCGACAAGCGGGACGACGTGGACCAGTGGTGGCGGGGCGTGGCCGAGGCCTCGGGGCGGATGGACGACGCACTGGCCGCCACCGACCGCCGTCTCGGCAAGCTGGATCGATACCTCCAGGCCGATGCCTGCCCGACCTTCGTGCTGTCCAGCCGCGGCCTGTACGAGGACACCCTCGGCCGGGCGGCCGAGCTGGGCTTCACCGATGTGGTCGCGCCCTGGCCCCGCCACGACGGCGTCTACGCCGGCGCGGAGGCCGTGCTGGAGGACGTCGCCGCCGAGGTGCTGCCCAAACTTGTCACCTGATCGGGTGACACCTGGAACTGTCCCGGCCCTCGCCGCGTCGTAGTCAGTGCAGACCGGGGCGAGGGGACAGAGGACCTCCGTGCCACGTCGTTTCGGGGCGACAGGTGACGCAGAGGACTGGATGACCACCGATGGCCCGTACCTGATCTCGGGGACCAGGTACGGGCCATCGGTGTCTTCGCCGTCGGCTACGGCTTGAGCACCTCGACGCCGCCGACGTACGGACGCAACGCCTCGGGCACCCGCACCGAGCCGTCGGCCTGCTGGTGGTTCTCCATGATCGCGACGATCCACCGGGTCGTCGCCAGCGTGCCGTTGAGCGTGGCCACCGTCTGCGGCTTGCCGTCCGCGTCCCGGTAGCGGATGTTCAGCCGCCGCGCCTGGAAGGTGGTGCAGTTCGAGGTGGAGGTCACCTCGCGGTAGGTCTGCTGGGTCGGGACCCAGGCCTCGCAGTCGTACTTGCGGGCGGCCGACGCGCCCAGGTCGCCGCTGGCGGTGTCGATCACCCGGTAGGGCAGCTCGACCTTGGCCAGCATCTCCTCTTCCCAGGCCAGCAGCCGCTGGTGCTCCTCGGCGGCCAGCTCCGGCGGGCAGTAGGAGAACATCTCGACCTTGTCGAACTGGTGCACCCGGATGATGCCGCGGGTGTCCTTGCCGTACGAGCCGGCCTCCCGCCGGTAGCACGACGACCAGCCGGCGTAGCGCTTCGGGCCGTTGGACAGGTCGAGGATCTCGTCGCTGTGGTAGCCGGCCAGCGGCACCTCGGAGGTGCCGACCAGGAACAGGTCGTCGTCGCGCAGCCGGTAGACCTCGCTGGCGTGCGCGCCGAGGAAGCCGGTGCCCTCCATGATCTCCGGGCGGACCAGCGACGGCGTGATCATCGGCGTGAAGCCGGCCGCGACGGCCTGCTGCACAGCCATGCTGAGCAGGCCGATCTGGAGTTGCGCGCCGATGCCGGTGAGGAAGTAGAAGCGCGAGCCCGCGACCTTGGCCCCGCGCTCCATGTCCAGCGCGCCCAGCGACTCCATCAGCTCGACGTGGTCGCGCGGGGTGAAGTCGAACTCCCGCGGCGTGCCGACGTGCTTGAGCACGACGTAGTCGTCCTCGCCGCCCTCGGGCACGCCCGGCTCGACGATGTTCTGGATCCGCTTCTGCGCGTCGGCCAGCGCGGCGTCGGCCTCGGACTGCTCGGCCTCGGCCGCCTTGACCTCGGCCGCCAGCTCCTTGCCCTTGGCCAGCAGCGCCGCGCGCTCGTCACCCTGGGCCTTGCCGACCTGCTTGCCGAGCGCCTTCTGCTCACCCCGCAGCGAGTCGGCCCGGGACACCGCGGAGCGGCGCCGCTCGTCGGCGGACAGCAACGCGTCCACCAGCGACGGGTCCTCGCCCCGTGCGCGCTGGGACGCACGGACCGCTTCCGGGTTCTCTCGCAGTGTCCTGAGGTCAATCACCCGGGGAAATCTACCCGGGGGCCGAACGCCGGGTCGCGGGGATATCCCCTCAGCTGACCGCGACCGCCACCACGAGGCCGAGCGCCACGTTGGCCGCGGCGACGACCGCGCTGGCCGGGGTGAACTTCTCGGCCGCCAGCATGGCCCCGATGTCCAGCCGCATGGCGAACTCGAAGACCCGCATCACCACCACCTGGGCGATGATGCCGACCAGGCCGAAGACCAGCGCCGTGATCAGCCCGTCGGACAGCTTGGCCGGCGAGTTGTAGATCGCGATCACGATGATGAAGGCGATGCTGAACAGGCCCGACGCGGTGACAACGGCCGCGTTCGGCCGACCGTCCCGGACCAGCTGCGACAGCTTGCCCGGGGTGGTCCAGTCGATGACGTAGAAGCCGGCGAGCATCAACGCCAGGCCGATCACCGCGTACGCCGCGATGGCCCCGATGCCGTAGCCGAGGGAAGCAATCGTCATGGCCAGGCAGTATTCACGACTCGACGATGCGGTGCGGCACGAAAGCGGCCCCGTCGTCGGTCACAAGTCCGACACTTTCCCGGATCCCCATGCCGGCGGCCGACTCGTCGACGATCCACGCGCCCAGCACCGGCCGGTAGCCGCCGAACTCGGGCAGCGGGTCGAACAGCTGGTAGACGTAGCCCTCACGGCCGTAGACGCCGCCGGTCTGGGTCTCGTAGCCCGGGGCCACGATCTGCACGTTGGCCCCTTCGCGGCCCAACAGCGGCTTGCGCACGTACTCGGTGAGCATGCCCGGCTCGTTCAGGTAGGCCGGCAGCAGATTGGGGTGGCCGGGGTACATCTCCCACAGCACGGCCAGCAGCGCCTTGTTGGACAGCAGCATCTTCCACAGCGGCTCGATCCACAGCGTGCCGGGCAGCGACTCCACGGCGAAGCGGCCGAACTCCTCCTCGGCCACCCACTCCCACGGGTAGAGCTTCACCACGGTGTTCATCGGCGCCTCTTCGAGGTCGACGAACCGCTTGAGCAGCCGGTCCCAGCCGATGTCCTCGATGGCCAGCCCGATGGTGTCCAGCCCGGCCGCGGCCGCGGTCTCCTGGAGGTAGGACACGGTCACGTGGTCCTCGCCCGAGGTGTCGCCCTCGGACCAGGTGAAGTGCAGCTCGTTGGAGGGCAGCAGGTCCTTGACCGCGCCCCACCGCTCGACCAGCTTCTCGTGGATCGAGTTCCACTGGTCGTCGTCCGGGAACAGGTCGGTCTTCCAGTTCCACTGGATGATCGACGCCTCGACCAGCGAGGTCGGCGTGTCGGCGTTGTACTCCAGCAGCTTGGCCGGGCCGGTCGCGTCGTAGCGCAGGTCGAAGCGCCCGTAGACGTGCGGGTCGCGGCGTTTCCACGACTCGGCGACGGCCGGCCAGATCCACTCCGGCAGCGCGAACTCCCGGTACCGCTCGGTCGTCACCACGTTGTCCACGGCCGCCAGGCACATGGAGTGCAGCAGCTCGACATCGGCTTCGAGGGACAGGATCTCGTCCATCTCGAAGACGTAGTGCGCCGACTCGTCCCAGTAGGGGCGCTGCGCGCCGTTGGCCCCGGCCGACGGCGAGCCGAACACCAGGCCCTGCTCCTGGACGAGCGACTGCCAGTTCGGCCGTGGCCGAGAGGTCTCCCGCCGCACTGCTCAGCTGCCCCCGCTCTTGCCCGAGCTCCCGTGGCTGGACGACCCGCTGTCGCCGCCGCTGCTGCCCCCGCTGCTGCCGCTCTTCACGCCGAACCCGCCGCGCGAGATGGTCGAGCCGCTGGAGGTCTTGACCGTGGTGTTGCCGCTGGGCGCGGTGGTGGTGCCGCCGACGGCCCGCTGGCCGATGCCGCCGCTGCCGCCGTAGTAGTAGTGGTACTGCCGCCCACCGGGAAAGATGAAGAACCCGCCCGGGTTGTAGTAGCCGCCGTTGCCGGCGAAGTAGGACGAGTTGGTGTTGCAGTAGTCGTCGTTGACGACCACGCCGCTGTCGTCGGTGCAGCGGGCCGTGACCTCCTGCGACGGGCTGGACAGCGCGTAGCCGGCGGCGATGATGCCGACCAGGCCGACCGTGACGCCGCCGCCGATCATCACCCGTTTGCGGATCTTCTTCTTGCGCGCGAGGGCGGCCGCGTCGGCCTCCTCCTGCTCGAGGCGCTCGCGCTCCTCCTCGGCCGCCCGCTGGCGGGCCCTGCGCTCCGCGAGCGTGGGCTCACGCGGCGTGGTCGAGGCGTCCTGGAACCTCATTCGGCCCGGTTTCGGCTGCTCAGCCGCGTCGGGCCCGTCATCGTCCGCCATGGTCGCCCTCCTGATGTGCACGGTACCTACTCCCGGCCGGCTGGTCCGCACGGGCATCATGGTTGTGATGTCTGAACTCGCTGAGTGGTTTCATCCGAAACGGCGGACCGGCCAGACCCGGCTGCTGATGCTGGGCGCCGTGGTCGGCGCCCTGGTCGTGCTGACGTCGAGCACGCTGTTCTCGTGGCCGATCACGGGCGGCCTGTCCGCGACCGCGGCCGACGATCCCAACGTGGCCTTCGACGCGCCCGACGGGAGCTGCCTGACCTGGCCCAACGGCAGCCCCGACATCAAGAAGGTGGACTGCTCGGCCAATCACCTGTTCGAGATCGCCGGCACGCTCGACCTGACCGGCAAGTACCCGGCCGGCGCACCGTTCCCGGACGGCACGCTGTGGCAGAAGATCGCAAAGGACAACTGCGGGCCGGTGGTGTCCAAGTACATGAACGGCAAGCTCGACCCGAGCGGCAAGTACAGCGCCAACGCGCTCAACCCGACCAACCAGCAGTGGTCCGGCGGCGCGCGCACCATCCGCTGCGGCTTGGAGGCCGCCGGCCCGGCCGGGGCGTTGCAGCCGACCACCGGCTCGGCCAAGACGGCCGACCAGTCGCCGATCTACCCGGTCGGCACCTGCCTGGGCATCAAGGACAAGGCGGTCAGCGACCCCGTGCCCTGCACCAAGGAGCACGCGTACGAGATCGTCGGCATCGTCGACCTGAAGTCCCAGTTCCCGGACGGCTACCCGGCCGAGGACAAGCAGCAGACGGCGCTGTCCGCGCGCTGCGTGCAGGCGGCCAACGACTACACCGGCAACTACGACCTCACCAAGAACAAGCTCGGCCTGACCTGGGACAACATCAAGCAGGACAGCTGGAACCTGGGCTCGACGAAGGTCAACTGCAAGGTCGGCCAGAAGCTCGATGACGGCAGCGGGCTACAGACCATCACCAACTCGGTCAAGGGTGTCGGCGGTGGCGCGGCCGCCACCAGCACCTCGACCAGCTCGCCCCCGGCCGGCGGCTGATGGCGTTCACCATGACCGACCGGCGCTTCGACGAGCTGGTCGGCGATGCGCTCGACCTCGTCCCGCCGCGGCTGGCCGAGGCGATGGACAACGTGGTCATCCTGGTCGAGGACCGCAACGCCGATGAGCCGTCGCTGCTCGGCCTCTATCACGGCATCGCGCTGACCGAGCGGACCAGCCACTACGGCTTCGCCCTTCCGGACCAGATCTTCATCTACCGGCAGGCGATCCTGGACGTCTGCGAGACGGAGGAGGACGTCGTCGACGAAGTTGCCGTGACCGTGGTGCACGAGATCGCGCACCATTTCGGCATCGACGACGACACCCTGCACGAGCTGGGCTGGGGCTGATTCACCCGCGCCGGGCTTCGAGGCCGGCGATGAGCGCGGTCAGGCCGAGCTCGAACACCCGCTCCGCGTCCGGCGCGCCGACGGAGTGGTCCAGCACCGAGCCGGTCGCGAGGTACTCGACCGCACGCACCGTCGGGAACAGCTCGTCCTCGGGCCAGCCCGCTTCCCGCAGCACGTCGAAGACCTGCTCGTAGGCGCCGAGCACCAGCGGCGAGCGGATGGGCTGGGTGGTGATCAGCGGGACCACGTTCGGATGGGCGGCCAGCGTGGCCCGGTAGGAACGGGCCAGCCGGTCCAGCGCGACGGTCCATGGGCGCAGCCCGGTCGCGCCGATGTCGAACTCGGCCAGCAGCAACTCGCGCAGGCCGTCGATGATCTCGCTCCGGCCGGCGACGTGGTTGTACAGCGAAGGCCCCTTGACCCCCAGCTCGGCGGCGATCCGGTTGGTGGACAAGGCGTCCGGGCCGTGCTCGTCCACGATCCGCAGCGCCGCGCGCACGATGGCGTCCCGGCTGAGCAGCGGATTCTTCGGTCGTGGCACCGGAAATCGCTCCCTTGTGGCCGGGCCGGCAGTGACCTACCGTGCACACAAACTATAACCTCTAGTTTAGGCGGCGCCGGTGGACTACGAGGAGTACCGGAAGTTCGACGCGGTCGGTCTGGCCGAGCTGGTGGCGAAGGGCGAGGTCAGCGCGGCCGAGCTGCTCGACACCGCGATCGAACGGGCCGACAAGGTCAACCCGAGGCTGAACGCGATCGTGCACCCGATGCACGACATCGCCCGGCAGCGTGCGGCCGCGCCGCTGTCCGGTCCACTGGCCGGCGTGCCGTTCCTGATCAAGGACCTTGGGCAGGACTTCCAGGGCCTGCCGACCGGCTCCGGCTCGCGGTCCCTGCGTGGGCATCGCGCCGCCGCCAACAGCATCGTCGTCCAGCGCTGGCTCGACGCCGGCCTGGTGATCTTCGGCAAGACGGCGACGCCGGAGTTCGGCACCAAGGCCGTGACCGAGTCGGCGGCCACCGGGCCGACCCGCAACCCGTGGCACCTCGACCACACGCCCGGCGGTTCCTCCGGGGGCTCCGCCGCCGCGGTCGCCGCCGGCATCGTGCCCGTCGCCGGGGCCAGTGACGGCGGCGGCTCCATCCGGATTCCCGCCGCCTGCTGCGGACTCTTCGGGCTCAAGCCCGGACGCGGCCTGGTGTCGAGCGGTCCGGGCCAGGCGGAGAACTTCCTCGGCGCCGCAACCGACGGCGTCCTGTCGCGCACGGTCCGGGACACCGCCGCGATGCTGGACGTCCTGACCGCTAGCCCCGATCTCGGCGGCCCGTATCTGCCGGCGCTGCCGGACACGTCGTTCGCCGAACTGGCCCGTCGTGAGCCAGGCAAGCTCCGGATCGGCTTCACCAGCCGCTCGCCGATCGGCGGTCCGGTCCATGCGGACGCCGTAGTGGCGGTCGAGCAGGCCGCGAAGCTGCTCGCTGACCTCGGTCACGACGTCGAACCGGCGGAGTCGGGTGTGGACGGCGAGCAGCTCTCGCGCGACTTCCTGTCCGCCTGGTACGCGAATGCCGCGGCGACCATTGCCGAGATCCGGCGCGAAACCGGTGCCCGGACCAAGGACTTCGAGGTCGACACCCGGCTGCTCGCGGCCGGCGGATGGGCGCAGCGGGCGCCGGAGTACGTGATGGCGCATGACCGGTGGAACGCCCATTCCCGGGCGCTGGCAGCGTTCCACGAGCGCTACGACCTGCTGCTCACTCCGACGCTGGCCCGTCCGCCGGTGCGCGTCGGCGAACTCGCCACGCCGCTGGCCGTGCGGGTGCTCGGCGAGATCCTGCTGCGGCTGAACCTGGCCGGGCGGCTGACCAGGACGAAGATCTGGGCCGACCAGATCATCGCCAACCTGGGCCCGGTGCCGTACACCCAGCTGGCCAACCTCACCGGTCGGCCGGCCATGTCGGTACCGCTCTACCGCACCGCGCAAGGCCTCCCGCTCGGCGTTCAATTCGTCGGCGGCCTCGGCAGCGAGCCGACGCTGCTGGCACTGGCCGGGCAGCTGGAAGCCGCCCAGCCGTGGGCCGATCAGGAGCCGCCGCTGTGAGCGTCAGCCGACCGGGACGTCGGCCCATTCCAGGCAGCGCCAACCCGTCGGCGAGGCGGAATCGGCCTCCAGGACCACTCGGGCGCCGTTGTGCAGCAGATGTTGGTCGGCCAGTTCGGCGTCGACGTTCGGGGACAGCGCGAACGAGGTGATGCGGATGGCGGCGCCGTGGCTGACCAGCACGACGACGCCGTCCTCATGCCGGGCCCGGATGTCGGCGACCATCGGCAGGAAACGGTCGAGGACCTGCTGGGCCGATTCGCCGCCGGGCATCGGGACGTCCAGGTCCAGCGACCGGGTCCAGCGGTGGAAGACGTCGAAGAAGGCCCGGATGGACTCCGGGTCGTTGCGGCACTCCAGGTCGCCGACGAACGCCTCGTGAATGCCGTCGACCACCTGCACGTCGAGCTGGTGGGCGGCGGCGATGGGCGCGGCGGTCTCCTGGGCCCGTACGGCGACGCTGGCGTACACGGCGACCACCGGCTGGCCGGCGAGCGACTCGGCCACCGCGGCGGCCTGCTCACGGCCGAGGTCGGTCAGCGGCGGGCCGGGCGGCCGGGAGTCGAGCGAGCCGATGACGTTGGACGGGGTCTGGCCGTGGCGTACGAGCACCAACCGCAAGTCGCTCACGCGCTTTCCCCGCGCCGAATGGCGGCCAGCCACTCGGCCGCGGCGTCGAAGTCGGCGTCGGTGGTGGGGCTCTTGACCGCGGTCGGCTCGTTGTCGGTCCGCGGGTACGAGCCGAGGAACCGCACCTCGATGCAGCGCCGGTGCAGCGCGGCCAGCGCGTCGCCGATGCGCTGTTCGGCGATGTGCCCCTCGACGTCCAGATAGAACCGGTAGGTGCCGAACAGCTCCTTGGTCGGGCGGGCCTCCAACCGGGTCAGGTTGATCTCCCGCAGGGCCAGCTCGTGCAGCACGTTGGACAGCGCGCCGACCTCGTTCGGGGTCACCGCGACCAGCGAAGTGCGGTCGGTGCCGGTGGGCGCCGGCAGGGCGCCGGGCTTGGCCACCAGCAGGAACCGCGTCTTGGCGTCCTTGACGTCGCCGAGGCCCTTGACCAGCTCGTTCAGCGGGTAGTGCAACACCGCGACCGGCGCGCTGACCGCCGCGTCGAACTGCCCGGCCAGCACCTCGGCCGCGGCGGCCGAGGTCGAGCTGGTGGCGATCGCGGTGGCCTTGGGCAGGTTGGTCTCCAGCCAGTCCCGGACCTGGGCCAGCCCGTGCGGGTGGCTGGCCACGGTCCTGATGTCATCCAGGCTGGTGCCTTCCCGGGCCAACAGCGTGAAGTGCACCGGGAGCACGTACTCGGCCACGGCCACCACCGGGTCGCCCAGCGCCAGCGCGTCCATGGTCGCCGGCACCGCGCCCTCGACCGAGTTCTCCACCGGGACGCAGCCCCGGTCGACCTCGCCGGCGCGCACGGCGGCCACCACCGCGGGGGTCGTGGGGTACGGGACGAACTCGTCCGTCTCCGGATCGGCCAGCTGGCGCACGGCCTGCTCGGTGAAGGTGCCCTGCGGTCCGAAATAGCCGATGCGTGCCACCACGCCACCCTACGACGCGGCTTCGAGCCGTCGGCGTTGAGGCATATATCACCCACTCGGACGGTGGCCTCCCCAGTTACGCGGCGTGTCGGTCGCCTGCAATGCTTGGGCTGTGACCGCCGAACCGGAGGGCCACCTGGCCACTCCGCCGCTCGAACTCGTGCTCTGCGCCGTCGAGGCGCCGCTGGCGCGAGCCTGGCAGACCGTCGCCGACCACCGCCCCGGCATCCGCGTGCACCCCGGTTCCGTGCTGGACATCGAGGCCCAGGCCGTGGTCAGCCCGGCCAACTCGTTCGGCTGGATGCGCGCCGGCATCGACGCGCTCTACTCGCGGGCCTTCCCGGAGGTGGAGCAGAACGTGCGCAGCGGCGTGCTGGCCTATCACGGCGGCGAGCTCCCCGTGGGTGAAGCCATCATCGTGCCAACGGGTGAGGTTGCGCCCGAATGGATGATCAGCGCGCCCACGATGCGTGAGGCCGGCGAGCAGCTGCCGGCCGACACCGTGCACCCCTACCTGGCCGCCCGCGCGGTGTTCCGGCTGTGGCTGCACGCCCGCCTCGAGACCGGTGTCCCGGTGCGCGACGCGGTCCGCACGATCGCCATGCCGGGCCTGGGCACCGGCGTCGGCGAAGTCGAGCCGGAGACCTGCGCCCGCCAGGTGGCGGCGGCGTGGGACGAGGTCTTCAGCGAGCTCACCACCAGCAGCTGACCACCCCCGCGAGTCCCGCTCAGCGTCACACCGAAATCCCGAAACGGATTCATACAGTTCGGTGTGACGCTAGGCGGGACTCGCGGGGTGAGTTCGCGTAGCAGTTCCAGCTCGTCGTGCAGCGGGATGTCGTAGCGGCCGATCTCGGGGATCTGTGGCTTGAGCCGGCGGGCCTCGTCGGCCGCGCCCGGCCGCACGGCGATCAGCCGGAAGTCCCGGCGCTGGTAGAAGCGCAGCGCGTCCAGGTTGTCGTTGGTGGTGGTGACGATCAGCCGCCGCACGTCCCGCCGCCGGGCCTCGTCGGACACCGCCGTGATCAGGGCCGATCCGACACCGCCGTTGGGCGTCACCGCGTCGACCGTGACGATCTCCAGCGTGTCGCCGCTGACGTCATAGGTCAGCAGACCGGCCAGCCGGCCGTCCCGGACCGCGACCAGGCCCGGCAGCTCGGCCGGCCGGAACACGGTGCCGTGCGCGACGGCGGTGGCCGCTCCCCAGCGGCTGGCGATGAACCGGCCCAGCGCCGGCCGGTCCGTGTTCACGACGGGCTTGATCCGCAGCGTGTTGTCGGCCACCCGTCAACGGTGGCACACGGAATCGGCCCGCGGGCTACCTTGTGTGGGTGACGGTCAGCGTGTTGCTCGTCGACGACCACGAGATCGTCCGGCGGGGCCTGCGGGACCTGCTCGACAGCGAGGCCGACATCGAGGTGGTGGCCGAAGCCGGCGGTGTCGGCGAGGCCATCGTGCTGGCCCAGGCCCGTCGTCCGGACGTCGCGGTCGTCGACATGCGCCTGCCCGACGGCGACGGCGTGACCCTGTGCCGGGATCTGCGCGCGCTGCCGGGCGGCCCGCGCTGCCTGGTGCTGACCGCCTTCGACGACGAGGAGGCGCTCGTCAACGCCATCCTGGCCGGGGCGTCGGGCTATCTGCTCAAGCAGGTCCGCGGCCAGGATCTCGTGCAGGCCGTCCGTGAGGTCGCGGCCGGCCGTTCGCTGCTCGATCCCGTGACGACCGCGCATGTGTTGGAACGCATGCGCCGCCCCGAGCCGACCGACGACCTGGCCGGGCTGACCGAGCAGGAGCGCAAGGTCCTCACGCTGATCGGCGACGGCCTGACCAACCGCCAGATCGCCGAACGGCTATTCCTGGCCGAGAAGACCGTCAAGAACTACGTCACGGCCGTGCTGGCCAAGCTGGGCATGGAGCGCCGCACCCAGGCTGCCGCCTGGGTGGCGAAGCGGTCCCGGCCCTAGAGGGGAACCTCCCAGCGCACCGAGGTTCCGGTGCGGGCACTGGATTCCACGACGCAGGTGCCGCCGGCCGCTTCGGCCCGTTCTTCGAGGTGCAGCAAGCCGCGACGGGCGACGCCGGGCGGGATGCCGCAGCCGTTGTCCACGACCTTGAGCTTCAGGCCCTTGTCGTCACGGCACAACGAGACCTCGACGGCGCTGGCCCCGGAGTGACGGACCACGTTGGACAAGGCCTCCCGGAGCGCCGCACGGGTGTGGTCGGCGACGACCGGGGGCACGTCGGCGAAGTCGCCGTGGATCTCGAAGGTCGGCGCGAAGCCGAGCAGCTCGCCGGCCGTCGCGACCTCGGCCCGGGCCGTCTCCAACAGCGCCGGCGACGGGTAGCGCGGGTCGGTGTTGCGCAGTGAGCGGACCGTGGCCCTGACCTCAGCGATGGTCTGGTCGAGCTGGTCCACGGCGTCGGCCAGGCGTTTGCCCTCGGTCGGCGAGAGCTTGTTGCCCAGCTGCCGGCTCATCAGGTCCAGCTGCACGCCGGCGCCGTACAGCCGTTGGATGATCACGTCGTGCAGGTCGCGGGCGATGCGCTCGCGCTCCTGGTAGACGGCGACGCGTTCGCGGGCCGTCGCCCCCTCGGCCAGCACCAGGGCAAGCCCGGCCTGGGCCGCGAAGGAGTTCAGCACGTCGACAGTGGCCGGCCCGAAGGGCTCGTGCCCGCGCCGCCGGTACACCGCCAGCGCCCCGAGACGCCGCTCGGCCGTGCCGAACGGCACCACCGCGAACGGCCCGTACAGACGCAGGATCGGCGGCACGAACGGGGCCGTGCTCGGGTCGGAGGTGAAGTCGTCGACCATCACCGGCTCGCCGCCGCGGGCCACCCGCGCGGCCACCGACCGGGACGACAGCACCGTGCCGACCGGGTCCACGCCGCCGTAAGCGGCTTCCACCGTCAGCTTGTCGTCCTCCCCGCGCACACCGACCAGGCACAAATGGGCACCGGCAAGGTCGGCCGCACCCCGAACCACCAGTGGCAGCACGGCATCGGGGTCTTCCCCGGACAGTGCGGCGTTGGTGATCTCGGTGGCGACCTGGAGGGTGCGGCTGGCGAGTGCGGGATCCATGATTCGCATTCGAGCCTAGACCGCCTCTCGCTTGCGCACCCGGACATTGCCGTCGCGCACCTCGATCAGCAGGTCGGCCTCGGCCGCCTCGTCGAGCCGGTGGGTCACGTGCACGACGGTACGACCGGCCAGCCGCTCCCGCAGCCGTTGCCGCAGCGCCGCCGCCGTCGGCTCGTCCAGGTGGGCCGTCGGCTCATCCAGCAGCACCAGGCTCGCGTGATCGGCCCGCAGCAGCGCCCGGGCCATCGCCAGCCGCTGCGCCTCCCCGCCCGACACCGCCGCCCCGCCCGTGCCCACCACCACGTCCAGCCGCTCGGTCCAGGCACCAAGCTGCGCGTCCCGCAAGGCTTCCCGCAGCCGCTCGTCGTCCGCCTCGGGATCCCCCAGCCGCAGGTTCTCTCGCACCGTCGTCGACACCAGCTGCGGCTCTTGCGGGCACCACGACACGACTCCCGGTACCTCCGCCACGCCTCGATCGGCGTCCAGGAATCCCAGCAGTAGAGCCATCAACGTGGATTTGCCGGCCCCCGACGGCCCGACAACAGCCACGTGACTCCCCGCCGGGACGTCCAGCTCGACGCCACGCAACGCCGGCCGCACTGCCCCCGGCCACCGCACGTCCACACCGGCCAATCGAATGGTGTTGCGGGGAGAAGGGCTCTCCCGACGAGTCGAGCCCCCTCCCCGCAAGTCCCGGTCAGCTCAGTGACCCGCTGATGTGCGGACCTGAGGGCACCCCACTGCTGAGCTGCCGGGGGAATGGCCGCGACCGCTTCGGTCGTGGCCAACGGCACCAGCGCCAACAACGGCACCAGCACCGGGTCGAGCCCGGCGGCCGAAGCGGCCAGCCAGGCACAGATCAGGGTCGCCACGCCGATCGAGGCCGTGACGAGAGCGTTTGCGGCCCCAGCACCGAGCGCCTGCCGGCGAGCGGTGGCGGCCAGTTCGGCATCCGCGGCGGCGAGTTCGGCTCGACGGCGACGTACCGCGCCGAAGGCGATCAGGTCGGGGGCGGCGTCGAACAGGGTGAGCACCTTGGCGGCCACGTCCCGGCGGCCGGCGGCCAGGGCCGAGGTGGCGCGGCGCTCCACCGCCAGGGCGATCAACGGCCCGCCGACGCCGGCCACCAGCAACGCGATCGCCAGCACCAGGCCGGCGGCGGGCAGCACGGCGGCCTCCAGGATCACCGCGCCGATGGCCACCAGCAGGCCGACCAGCGGCGGCACCAGCACGCGGGGCACGAGATCCCGCACGGTGTCGGTGTCGTCGACCAGGCGCTGCACGCCGTCGGTGCGGCGCAGCGTGGTGGTACGGGCTGGGCCGATGCGGACCAGCGCCGCCCAGAGCTCGGTCCGCAGGCGGCCGCCGAGCCGGAAGGCGGCGTCGTGCGTGACCAGGCGCTCCACGTAGCGCAAGGCACCCTTGCTCAGGCCGAACGCCCGCACCGCCACCACGGCGACCGCGAGCGCGGCCTCCGGCGGTTGCTGGGACGCGCGGGCGATCAGCCAGGCTGCGGTGGCGGTCAGCGCGATGCCACTGCCCACGGCCAGCACACCGAGCAGGACGCCGATCATGGACCGACGGTTCAGCAGGTCCGTGACGCGGGCCTTCGACGCCACCAGATCCGACTTGGTGGCCTCCGACGCCACTTCAGCGACAACGGCGGCGTCCTCGGCGGCGGCGATCCGGTGCGTGGCCAGCAGCACGCCGACGCCGGTGGCGGCGGCGTCCTCGATGGCCGTCATGACCAGCCCGGCGGTCGCCGGGTCCAGGTGCGCGGTCGGCTCGTCCAGCAGCAGCCAGCGCGCACCCTGGTCCACCCGCAGCAGCGCCCGGGCGATGGCCACCCGCTGCCGTTCGCCGGTGGACAGCTCCACGATCGGCCGCTCCAGCAGGTGCGCCGCACCGATCCGCTCGGCCACGCCGGCCAGGTCGCCGCCGACCAACGCCAGCTCGTCCGCGACGATCTCGGCGCTGAACGCCGGGCGCTGCGGCACCCACGCCACCTGCCGTCGCCATGTCGACAAATCCACTGTAGACAGATCGACACCGCCGACCGTTACCCGGCCCCGCGTGGGCCGCACAAAGCCGAGCAGCACGGCCAGTGTGGTCGATTTCCCGGCCCCGCTGGGCGAATCCAGGCGCGTGATGTGTCCTGATCGGACGGTGAACGACGCCCCGTCGGGCGCGAGCTGACCACGCCGCTCCACCGAGAGCCGGTCAACAATGATCTCGCCGTCGGCGATCTCGCCGCGGTGCTGGTCGACGGGCTCGATCTCGGCGACGCGGCGCACCGCCTCCAGGCCGTCCTCGCTGGCGTGGAAGGCCGCGCCAGCGGCGCGCAGCGGCAGGTAGCACTCCGGGGCCAGCACCAGCACGAGCAACCCGGTGGCCAGGCCTAGTGAACCGCCGACCAGCCGCAAGCCGATGTCCACGGCCACCAGCGCCACCGACAGCGTGGCAATGGTCTCCAGCGCGAACGCCGACAGGAAAGCCACCCGCAGCGTGGTTCCGGTGGCCTTGCGGTGCTGCTCCCCGACCCGGCGCACCGCCTCGGCCTGCGCCTCGGCCCGACCGAACGCGGTCAGCACGGGCAACGCGCGCACCAACTCCAGCAGGTGCCCGGACAGCCGCGCGGTGGCGTCGGCCGACTTGGCCGTGCGCTGCTCGGTATACCGGCCGATGAGGATGGCGAACAGCGGGATCAGCGGCACCGTGATGACGATCAGCACCGCCGACTGAAGGTCCGTGACCAGGATGGCCAGGCCGACCAACGCCGGCACCACGGCCGCGGTCACCAGCGCCGGCAGGTAGCGCGTGAAGTACGCGTCCAGCGCGTCCAAACCCTTGGTGGCCACCACGGTCAGCTCCGCCGGCCCGTGCGTGGCGATCCACTCCGGACCGTGCGCCATGGCCCGGTCCAGCGCCCGGGCCCGCAGCTCTTCCTTGGCCCCGGCAGCAGCCCGCGCCGACATCGTGTCCAGCGCCCAGACCAGCACTGACCGGGCAATCACCGCGCCGGCCAGCAGGGCGAACGGCCGGTCGCCGTGCCCGGTGACCACGGACGCGAGCACCGAGGACAGCGCCCACGCCTGCGCCACCACGGACACGGCGTTCAGCACCGACAGCAGCCCGCACACCACCAGCGCGCGGCGCGTGGTCGGTGACAGCGCCGGCAGGTCGCCCAGCGGTCCGCGGCTCACGGCACGTGCACCGGCGGGATGTGGGCCGCACTGATGCGCTTGCGGAACACCCAGTACGTCCAGCCCTGATAGACCAAGATGGCCGGCGTGCCGAAGGCGGCGACCCAGGTGATCACGCCCAGCGTGTACGGGCTGGACGCCGAGTTGGCCACGGTCAACGAGAAGCTCGGGTCCACAGTGGACGAGATGATGGCCGGGAAGTCCGAGCCGAACAGCGACATCACCGCGGCGGCAATCACCAAGCCCAGCAGGGCGAACGCCTGCCCCTCACGCTTGGCCGCCAGCCGTACCAGCGCACCGGCCCCGGCCAGCAGCCCGACCGCGGCGATCACGATGGTCACCAGACCGCCCTGGCGTACCTGCACCAACACCAGCAAGGCGGCCATCGGAAGCAGGAGGAGCGGCCCGAAGCGCAGCGCCAGCGCATGCGCCCGATGCCGGATCTCGCCGTCGGTCTTGAGCGCCACGAACACCGAGCCGTGCAGCAGGCTGAATCCGGCCAGCGCCAACGCCCCCAGCACCGCCGGCCACGTGAACAGCGCGCCGAGACCGCCGACCAGCACGCCGTCCTTGCCGATCGGCAGCCCGGTGGCGACGCCGGTGATGACCAGGCCCCAGCCCAGCGGCGGGATCCAGGAGCCCAGCAGGATCACCAGGTCCCAGCCGCGCCGCCAGCGGTCGCTGTCCACCTTGCCGCGGTACTCGAAGGCCACGCCGCGCCCGATCAGCGCCAGCAGGATGAGCAGCACCGGCAGGTACTCGGCCGAGAGCATGGTGGCGTACCAGGGCGGGAACGCGGCGAAGGTGGCGCCGATGGCCACGATCACCCACACCTCGTTGCCGTCCCAGACCGGGCCGATGGTGTTCACCAGCACCCGGCGCTCGGTGTTGTCCCGAGCCAGCAGGCGGGTCAGCATGCCGACGCCGAAGTCGAAGCCCTCCAGGAAGAAGTAGCCCGTCCAGAGCACGGCGATCACCCAGAACCACAGGGTAGGCAGGTCCACGGCAGGCTCCTCAGTACGCGAACGCGAGCACGTCGTCGTCGGACTTCTTCTCATCGGCCGGCGGCATCACGCCGGCCACTCCCGCCTTGGCGTAGCGCACCAGCAGGAACACCTCGACCACGGCCAGCACCCCGTACACCGCGGTCAGCGCGATCAGCGAGGTCAGCACCTGGCCGGCCGACACCCCCGGTGACACCGCCTGCGCGGTGTACATGAAGACACCGTCCACACCGGTCGGATTGGGCACGACCACGAAGGGCTGCCGGCCCATCTCGGTGAAGATCCAGCCGAAGCTGTTGGCCAGGAACGGGGTCGCGATGGACAGCAAAGCCAACCGTGGGAACCACTTCGTGCGCGGGATCCGGCCGCGCCGGGTCAGCCACAGCGCCAGCAGCGCCGCGCCGGCCGCGATGCCGCCGAAGCCGATCATGAAGCGGAAGCCCCAGTAGGTGACCGGCAGGTCGGGCACGTAGTCGATCGGCTGCCCCGACAGCGCGCCGAGGCTCGGGTCGACCGGGTAGTTGTGCCCGTACTTCTGCTCGTACAGCGGGATCAGGTCCTGCACGCCCTTGACCTCGGTGGAGAAGTCGTTGTGGGCCAGGAAGGACAGCAGCGCCGGCACGGTGATGCTCTTGACGTTCTCGCAGTCCGGCCGGGACACGTCGCCGTAGGCGAAGATCGAGAAGCTGGCCGGCGCCTCGGTGTGGCACAGCGCCTCGGCCGCGGCCATCTTCATCGGCTGCTGCTGGAACATCAGCTTGCCCTGGGTGTCGCCGGTCAGCGCGACCGCGGCGAAGGCGACCATGCCGATCCAGGCGCCGAGCTTGAGCGAGGCCGACCAGACCTTGCGGTCGGCGTCGTCCACAGCGGACAGCTTGTGCTTCTTCCAGAGATGCCAGGCCGAGATCCCGACCAGGAACGTGCCGGCCACCGCGAAGCCGCCCGACACCGTGTGGGTGAACGCGGCGATCGCGGTGTTGTTGGTGAGCAGCGCCCAGATCGAGGTCAGCTGCGGCTTGCCGTCGACCAGCTGGATGCCCACCGGGTGCTGCATCCACGAGTTGGCCGACAGGATGAAGTAGGCCGACGCCGTCGAGGCCAGCGAGGCCGCCCACAGGCAGGCCAGGTGCACCCGCTTGGGCAGCCGCGACCAGCCGAAGATCCACAGGCCGAGGAAGGTCGACTCGACCATGAAGGCGACGATGCCCTCCATGGCCAGCGGCGCGCCGAACACGTCGCCGACGAAGCGGGAGTAGGCCGACCAGGTCATGCCGAACTGGAACTCCTGCACGATGCCGGTGACCACACCCATGGCGAAGTTGACCAGCATCAGCTTGCCCCAGAACTTGGTCATCGCCAGGTAGTGCGCCTTCCCCGTGCGCACCCAGGCGGTCTGCATGACCGCGACCACAATGGACAGCCCGATGGTCAACGGCACCATCAGGAAGTGGTAGACGGTGGTGATCGCGAACTGCCACCTGGCCACATCGAGTACGTCCACGCTGATGACAGTGCCACCGGGACGGGGTCCCCGCTCAGGTCCCGGCGTCCCCTTCGGTCGGGACCTTGGTCCTGGGTGGACCGGGACCCTGTGATGCGACTCGCGTCGTGCGAACTCATGCGCACGCTATGATGGATAGCGCCTGAGGGGAGTAGTTCCCGAGGTCCGCCTTCATCTCGGCGGCTTCGGCGAGGCCATCGACATACTGGTTCCGCCATCGGAATCCGGTGCCTCACCCGCGTGACGCGGGCGAACGAGACCTCCGGCCGGGTGATTTCGCGCCCGGTCGGGGTTCGCGCGTCATCCCCCGGTCGGGCCACACGTGGGAGGGATCGACCCCTGTGGCCGCAAGCCTGCTGGTCCTGCTGACCGCCTTCGCCGTGGTGCTCGCCGTCGAGCTCCCGGACAAGACGCTGGTCGCGACTTTGGTGCTCACCACGCGCTATCGGGCCTGGCCCGTGTTCGTCGGCGTATGCGTGGCGTTCCTGGTGCAGTGCGTCATCGCCGTGTCGTTCGGCAGCGTGCTGACACTGCTGCCCGAGCGGATCACCGCCGGCATCGTCACCGTGTTGTTCGCCGTCGGCGCCTTCATGCTGCTGCGCGAGGGCTTCGGCGCCGAGGAGGACAGTGAGCAGGACGCCGCCCGCTCCGGCACCGGCGAGGTCTCCTTCCGGCGGGCCGCCCTCACGTCGTTCGGCGTGCTGTTCGCCGCCGAGTGGGGCGACGCCTCACAGCTGGCCACCGCCGGCCTCACCGCCCACTACGGCCACCCCTTCGCCGTCGGCATCGGCGCCTGGCTCGCCCTGGTCGCGGTGGCCGGCATCGCCGTCCTCATCGGCCGCAAGATTCGCGCCCGGGTCCGTCCGCAATTGATCCAGCGCATCGCCGGATTCGTTTTCGCCGCCTTCGCACTGTTCGCGCTGTATCAGACCATCGCCGGCTAATTGAATGAAAAATAAACGCCCCGACCTAGCGTGTCCGCCATGCAGATCAAACGACTACTTGTCGCCGCACTGGTGGCCGCGCCGCTGGTCGGCGGCCTGACCGCAGGCCCGGCCGCGGCCGCGACGAGCGGCTGGAACCCGCCGCAGCGCTTCGAGCTGGGCTACTCCGTCGCCGGCCGGGTCGGCGCGGCCAACCTCAACGGCAACATCTTCACGGTATGGCGCAATACCGCCGATGACGGCATGACCACCAATGGCCTATACGGCAGCCCTCAGGCGTTTCCGGGTAGAACAAGCGGCAATCCGGCCGCGACCGTGATGGGCGGCCGGATCTACGTCGGCTGGAAAGGCGTCGACGGCGACACTCGAATGTTCATGGCCTCGTCCGGCAATGGCTTCGACTGGTCGACGCCCACCCCCATGCCCGGCGGCGGGACCGGCGACGGCCCGGCGCTGACCGTCTGGAACGGACGGATCTACCAGGCCTGGAAGGGCGTGCCCGGGGACACCAGGATTTTCGTGGCCTCGACCGCCGACGGCGTGCACTGGTCGACGTCGTCGATCGTGCCCGGCGGCACCAGCGACAGCCCCGCCCTGACGGTGTTCGACAACCGGCTGCGGCTGGCCTGGAAGGGCCAGCCCGGTGACAACCGGCTGTTCTACTCGTCCTCGGCCGACGGCGAGAACTGGACCACGTTCAGCCCGCCCATCGCCGGCTTCACCAGCGGCAGCCCGACCCTTGCCACCTACGACAACGGCCTCTACCTGGGCTGGAAGGGCGTCCCGGGCGACGATCACCTGTACTACACGATCAGCCCGGACGGCGAGTACTGGCCGACCGGTACCGACGCCGGCGTCGGAGGCAGCGCCTATGGCCCGACGTTCGTGCAACGTCCGGACGGGACCTACCTGTACCTGCTCTGGCACACCGACGACGGCACCAACCAGATCCGCTACAGCTGGCGGCACACCGTCTAGCTCAGTGCCTGGGCGACGGCGGCCGCGGCGGCGACCACCAGCGGGCCGACCACGGTCTGGTCGAGCGGCTCCATGGAGATCACGCCGACACTGGCCCGCAGCCCCGGCACGCCCCGTACGGGGGCAGCGACGCCGTACGCCCCGGGCTGGAGTTCGCCGGTGCTGTCGACCCACTCGGGGCCGCCGGGCGGCAGGGACATGGCCTTGCCGCCGGCGCCCCGGGTGACGGGGTGACGCGTGCCGACCCGGTACGCCACGTGATAGGTCGTCCAAGAAGGCTCTATGACGGCCACAGCCTGCGCCTCGTGGCCCTCGGCCACGGTGAGGTGGGCGGTGGCCCCGACGCCCTCAGCGAGCTCCCTGAGGGGCGGCGTGGCGGCATTGCGGAGCTGGGGCACGACCTTGGCCGCCAGCTGGAGCACGCCGAGCCCCAGCCGCACCTTGGAGCCGTCCCGCAGCACGAGGCCGCGGGCCTGCAACGGGACCAGCAGCCGGTAGACGGCGGCCCGCGAAGCGCCGATGGCGGTGGCCAGATCGCTGATGCTCGGCGCACCCGTGTCGGAGTCCGCCACCGCCTGGAGCAGGGCGAGGCCCCGCTCCAGGGTCAGCGAACTCTCCCGAGTGGCCGGCTCCATCACGTCAGGCCGCCGGTCTCACGGTGCCGGCCACTTCGGACAACCCGACCACGGTGCCGTCCTCGCCGGGCGCGGTGGCCGTGATCACGACCGTGTCGCCGTCCTCGAGGAAGGTCCGCGAGCTGCCGTCCTTGAGCTCGACCGGCTCCTTGCCGCCCCAGCTGAGCTCCAGGAAGCTGCCCCGCTGGAACTTGTCCGGCCCGGAAACGGTGCCGGAGGCGAACAGGTCGCCGGGCCGCACCGTGGCGCCGTTCACGGTCATGTGGGCCAGCTGCTGCGCGAACGTCCAGGCCATGGTGGCGAACGGCGGACTGGAGACGACGGTGTCGTTCCACGACACCCGCAGCTCCAGGTCCAGCCCCCAGTCCACGTCCTCGACCAGGTACGGGAGCAGCGGGTTGGGCGGCGTCGGCGGCGCGATACGGGCCCGGGACAGCGCCTCCAGCGGCGTGATCCAGGCCCCGACCGACGTGGCGAAGGACTTGGCCAGGAACGGGCCCAGCGGCTGGTACTCCCAGGCCTGGATGTC
The DNA here is from genome assembly GCF_028622115.1 of Kutzneria chonburiensis. Taxonomy (NCBI): domain Bacteria; kingdom Bacillati; phylum Actinomycetota; class Actinomycetes; order Pseudonocardiales; family Pseudonocardiaceae; genus Kutzneria; species Kutzneria chonburiensis. The sequence continues at coordinate 7,525,620 of NZ_CP097263.1, read as the reverse complement.
CCGCGCCGACCAGTCGTTGACCAGCACCACGCCGAAGACGTGCTCGGCCGCTGCCGAGGTGTGGACCTCGCGAGCGACCGGGCCGCCGCACACGAAACCGACCTCGGCCTCGATGTCCAGCCGCACGCTCGGGCCGAACACGGGACCGTGCTCGCCCTTGCGCTGGCCCTTGGGCCGCACGACGTCGCTGCCCGAGACCTGCACCGTGCCGGCCCGGCCGTGGTAGCCGACCGGCAGGTGCGTCCAGTTCGGCAGCAGCGCCGCCCCGTCCGGCCGGAAGATCTTGCCGACGTTCTCGGCGTGGTGCCGGGACGAGTAGAAGTCCACGTAGTCGCCGACCGTGAACGGCAGCCGGGCCGACGCCAGCGGCGCCAGCACGGCCCCCTGCGGCGCCTTGGTCCCCGTGACGAGCTCGAGCAGCCGGGCCCGCAGTTCGCTCCACAGCGGCCGGTTGGCGGCCAGCAATGGGTCGAGGCTGTCGGCGGACACCAGCCCGGCCAGCCGGTCGCCGAAGGACGACGCGATGGGCCGCAGCGGCAGCGCCTGCCCGCCGACCCGTACCGCGACACCCTCGTCGATGACGCCGTAGGGCAGCGTCTGCGGACCGAACGGGTGGTTCCCGGTGAACTCGGGATCGTCGATCCAGCTCACAGCAGCCCCAGCTTCTCCAAGTCGGTGACCGGATCGGTCAGCGAGCAGGAGCCGTAGGACGCGAACACCCCGCGGACCGCGTGCGCGGCCGGATCGGACAGCGCCTTGGCCTCCTCGGCCAGCTTCTCCCCGTCGGTCTCGGCCAGCGCCTCCCGCACGTCCTTGCCGGACAGCGAGCGCGCGGTGGCCACCAGCAGGTTGAGGAAGCCGTGGTGGGTGAACCCGGTCTCCTCCGAGGTGTGCCGGACCGCGTTGTGCAGGCCGGCCGTGGCCTTGAAGGAGACACCGCCGCCGGAGACCACGGACAGGAAGTCCGCGACCTGGTCGACGCTCGGGAAGGCCTCCTGGCTCAGGCCGCCACAGCGCAGCTTGGGCCAGCTGCCGTGCTCGATGACCCGGGCGACGCCGTCCAGCCATTCCGCGCCGCCCCGACGCGGTTCGACCACCCGGATGACGTCCTCGGGCACGAACTCCGAGACCCGTTCCAGCCACACCTCGTCCACGTCCGACGGGGCCGGCATCTCCACCATCCGCAGCGACAGCAGCTCGCTGCGCGACTCGACGATGGACACCGCCTTCGGGACGCCGCCGAGGCCGGTGTCGATGACCAGCGAGATGGCCACCGGCTTGACCGGCTTGACCTTGATCAGCTCGGTGATCAGCTCCGGCAGGCGGGACGCCGGGCACAGGAAAAGGCCCAGCACACCGGCCCATTCGCCGGATCGCCCGTCCAGGTGCCCCCGGACCGCGTCGGCCATCGTCGCGTTGCCCGGCGGGAACAGCGCCGCGTCGTCGACGAGCCTCGCGAGCAGCGGCGGCGTGCCTCGTGGACCGGGCGCACGGAGTTCTACAGCGCTTGACACGGGTGACACGCTAGCGGTGTCACGGCAGCTGAACAAAGATGTCCGACTATCGGACACCCGGAGAGCCCAATGCCTTACTACCGACAGGTCGGCGAGATCCCCCGCAAGCGGCACACCCAGTTCCGCACGCCGGAGGGTGGCCTGTACGCCGAGGAGCTGATGGGAGTCGAGGGTTTCTCGTCGGATTCGGCCCTGCTCTACCACCGGTATCTGCCCACCGCGATCGTCGACGCACAGGTGGTCGACGACCACCGCCAGGCGCCGACGCCGAACCTGCCGTTGAAGCCTCGACACTTCAAGACACCCGACCTGAACTGGGACAACGCCGACGCCGTCACCGGCCGTCGGGTGCTGTTCGGCAACTCCGACGTCGTGATCAACTTCGTCGCCGCGACCGCGCCGAGCCCGCTCTACCGCAACGCCACCGGCGACGAGCTGCTCTACGTGCAGACCGGCGCCGGCATGGTGGAGACGATCTACGGGTCGATCGCTGTCGGCGACGGCGACTACGTGGTGATCCCCACCTCGTGCACCTATCGGGTGGTGCCAACCGCCGGCGAGCCGATGCGCATTCTCGTGTTGGAGGCCACCGGCCACATCGGCCCGCCCAAGCGCTACCTGTCGACCAAGGGCCAGTTCCTGGAGCACTCCCCGTACTGCGAGCGGGACGTCCGCGGCCCGTCCGAGCCGCTGCTGGCCGACGGCGAGGACGTCGACGTGCTGGTCCGGCACCGGGCCGGCGTGACCCGGTTCACCTACGCCAACCACCCGTTCGACGTGGTCGGCTGGGACGGCTGCCTGTACCCGTGGGCGTTCAACATCCGGGACTTCGAGCCGATCACCGGCCGGCTGCACCAGCCGCCGCCGGTGCACCAGACGTTCGAGGGCCCCAACTTCGTGGTCTGCTCGTTCTGCCCGCGCAAGGTGGACTACCACCCGCTGTCGATTCCCGTGCCGTACAACCACGCCAACGTCGACTCGGACGAGCTGATGTTCTACGTCGGCGGCAACTACGAGGCCCGTAAGGGCTCCGGCATCGGCATCGGCTCGCTGTCCCTGCACCCCGCCGGCTGCACGCACGGGCCGCAGCCGGGCGCGGTCGAGGCGTCGCTCGGCGCGGACTTCTTCGACGAGACCGCTGTGATGGTGGACACGTTCCGCCCGCTGGAACTCGGCGAGGCGGCCCAGGCGTGCGAGGACGACGCGTACGCCTGGACCTGGGCCCGCCGTCAGCGGGCCTGAAGCTCCCGGAACCGCACCGCCGCCACCAGCGGATAGCCCGGCAGTCCCACCACGGCCGCTTGGTCGCGGTGTGGGCTGCCGGCCACCCACACGTAGCCCGTGGCGCTGATGTTGGCGATCAGCCACGACGGCGCCAGCCGCGCGCTGACCGGCAGCTGACTCCCGTCCGGCAGGGTCAGCGCCAGCCGTAGCCGGCCGACCAGCCCGGGATTCCCGGTCCAGGACAGCAGTTGCACCGGGTAGGCCTGCCACGGGCCGTTGCGCAGCAGCTTCACCATGCGGTGCTGGTCGCCGCGCCGGAAGAAGCTCGCGATGAAGCCCGCGAGCAGGACGATGACAAAGCCGATCGTCGCCGCGATCCAGCCGTCCATCACCAGCAGCAGATCGAACAGCACACTCGCGCCGAGCAACGTCACGAAGCCGACCCCGAACCACACCAGCAGGGCCGCCTGGGCCGCCGCCAGGCGCGACAGGTCCTCCTCCGTGATCGGCTCGGGCCGGGGCTCGGCCGGCGCCGGCACGACCTTCGCCGGCAGCGGGAACGACACTCCGTCCAGCACCACCGCTGCCACGCCGTCCGCGTTCGGGCCGATCAGCGACATCTCCCGCTGCCTGGCCACCAGCTGCCGGATCGGCCGCCGCACGTTCGTCACCCGCAGGTGCAGCCGTCCCCCGTCAACCGACAGCAGCATCCACGCCTTGTCGCCGCCGACCACCTCGCCGCGCACCCGCACCACCGGCGCACCGTCCATCAGTGACGGCGCCGCCGGCAACCACCAGCCGATCCGCGACCGGAACTGAATCGGAGCCGCCGCCGTCACCGCCGCCAGCACCACGAACAGCACCCCCAGCATGCTGAAACCCCGGTGCAGCAAGAACATCAGCACCGCCAGCACCAGGAACGCGACGATCGGCCGCACCAGCTTGCGGTTGCGCCAGTAGTTCAGGTGCAACTGCACCGCCGGGTCGCTGCCCAGCGCCACGGCCGGCGGCCGCCACATGTCGTTCACGCGAACCTCGCAGCCGTGAGAATCGGATAGCCCGGGATGCCCACCGCGGCGCCCTTGCGGTCACCGGGCAGGCCCACCATCCACAGCGTGCCGGTGGCGCTGATGTTGGCCACCAGCTCGGTCGTGGCGAACTTGATCGACAACCGGTATCCGCTGGCCAGCACCAGCGTCAGCTCACCGACCGGCCGCCGCACCTCGCCCTTCCACGACTCGATGGTCACCGGGTGGGCCTGCCACTGCCCGGCGGCCAGCAGCTTGCGCAGCCGCAGCTGGTCGCTCGGCACGAACAGGAACAGGATCGCGACGACCAGCAGCAGCACCCCGAAACCGCTCGCGTAGAACACCGCGACCTGGGAGTTCGGCGCCAGGGCGATGAATCCGGCCAGCACGACCAGCGCCACCGCGAGCGGGATCCAGTTGAGCCAGGCGATCCGGCGGGCGGCCCAGTTCGGCACCTGGTCCTCGGCGCCGTTGACCGAGACCGGCACGACCGGCTCCGCTTCGGTCGGTTCCGGAGCCGCCACGACCTTGGCCGGCAGCGGCGTCGGCACGCCGTCCAGGAACACCACCGCCTGGCCGTCCGCATCCGGGCCGACCACCGTGATCTCGCCCGTACGGGCGATGACCTGCCGCAGGCCCCAGTTCACCGGCCGCACCTGGAGATGCATCGCCCCGACCGCCAGCACCACCCGTTCGCCCTTGTACGCCACGATCCGCGCCGCCAGCCGTTGCGCCGGAGTGCCGTTGAGCAGGCTCCTCGCCGCCGGCAGCCAGCGGCTGTAGCGGACCTGGTGCCGGATGCCGGCCACCGCCAGCCGGATCGCGTTCAGCCCGAACACCACACCGAAGGCGCTCACGGTGCGCAGGAAGGCCACCAGCACCGCGGCCAGCACCAACGACACGACCAGCCCCGTCACCGCATTGCGGGCTCCCCGTGCGTAGACCTGCATCCGCAGCTCGACCGCCTTGTCCTCGGTCTGCCACGACTCCATCGGCCGCCACACGGCCACCGACAACTGCGCGTTGTCCACCCCTGTTCCCCCTACTTGTCGAACCGGACGACCCCGGCGATGGGATAGTCCGGCACGCCCACACCGAGCGTCATACCGGGAGCGGGTATGCCCGCCACCCACAGCAGCCCCGAGGCTCGCACGTTGGCGAGCAGCTGCACGGACCACACGACCTTGCCGGCCAACTCGGAGCCGTCCGGCAAGGTGACGACAACCGACTGGTCGGGGCCCAATTTCGCCGGGTAGTCGACGAGCGGCGCGCGGAGCAGGCCCGGTGCCTGCAAGCAGGGCACGATGCGCAGCCACTGCCGGCCGGCCAGCACCAGGATCGTCAGCGCGGCGATCACGTACAGCCAGGTCAGCACCTGCGGCTGCGGCGCCAGCTCGGTGCCGATCGAGATGACCATCAGCGCGGTGAACGCCCAGCGCCGGGCGAAACCCCGAGCGGCCGATCGCGCCGAGGACCGAGCCCCCACCTGAGGTTCGCCCCGTGCCGGCCGCTGGCCGGACAGGTGCTGCGCCGGCTCCGCCACCGTCTGACCGAAGTTCGGGTACACCACGGCGTCGCCGAACACGACCGCCTGGCCGGCGGCATTCGGGCCGACCAGCCAGACGTGGTCGGCCAGGCGGACCGTCGGCATGAGAATCGGGAAGCGCAGTGTGTTGCCGTCGATCCTCAACAGCTGACCGCCGAGGTGCTCCGCCTCGATCGAGCGGGCCGGCTCGGTGGCCAGCAGCTCGTCGACCACGGCGCGGTATCGCCCCACCCGGAGCCACTGCGTGATCATGCGCCGGCTGACCAACAGCACCGCCACCGTCGCGAGGCCGGTGCTCACCGGGAGACCGGTGAACAGACAGAGCAGCGCGAGGAAGACCAAGCCCGACCAGGCCCGTGCAAGCCGGTCGCTGTGCTCACGCAGCAGCCGCAGACTCCGCCGCACGTCGGGGTCCCGACCGGCCGGCCGGCCCGTCGGCGGCTGCCAGACGGCAGTCCTCACCCTTGCCACCAATCCCCCTCGGCTGACGCGCTGATTCCTATCAGGGGTGCACTCGCCCGGCCTAACGGCTTCATCCGACTGTGACCTGCGGGAACGGACCGGGGCAAGTGAAGGTCGGTGAAACTGTCGGGGGGTGCCCATATGGTCATTGGCATGGACGTGGAAGCAGTGCTGGCGCAGGCGCCGGACCGCCAGGTGGCGACCGGGGCCAGCAAGCTGGCGGCGCCGGCGAAGTGGCCGGAGCTGGGCCGCGACGACGCCGCGCTGTGGGGGCTGTGCCAGGGCAGCGGCAAGAGCCCGTATCAGGTCTGCGTCGACCTCACGGACCGGGCGACGAAGTGCTCGTGCCCGTCGCGCAAGTTCCCGTGCAAGCACGCGGTGGCCCTACAGTTGTTGCACGTCAACGGTTCCACCCAGGAAGGCAATCAGCCGGAGTGGGTCGGCAACTGGCTGCGGGCCCGGCACACACGGGCCACGGCGGAACGCAAGCCGGCGCAGCCGGGCAAGCGGCGCGAGGAGTCGGTACGGGCGGGCATCGCCGGCCTCACGGACTGGCTGACCGACCTGTCGGCCGGTGGCCTGCACACGTTGCCGTCGCGGGAACAGGCGTGGTGGCAAGGAATCATGGCCCGGATGGTGGATGCGCAGGCGCCCGGCATCGCCTCGGCGATCGGCGAGCTGCGGTCGGTGGTGGGGGCCAACCGCCCGCGCTGGTACGAGGAGGCGACCGACCACATCGGACGGCTCTACCTGCTCACACGCACCGATTTCTCCGACGCGGCAAGGGTTCGGCTCGGCTTCACCACCACGGAGCAAGAAGTGCGGGCCGGCGAGAGCTGGGCCGACGACTGGGTGGTCCTGCTCCGTATGGACAGCGACGACGGCAAGGTACGCACGGTGCGCCAGTGGGCATGGGGGCGTTCCCGCAAGCAGTGGGTGTACACGGCGCGGCACGCGGCCGGCGGCGCGATTCCCGTGCCGGCAATGACTCCTGGGGCGGAATTGACGGCGGTGATGCATCCCTATCCGGGCGGACTGCCGCGGCGGGTGGCGGTCGGCGAGATAACGCGGACCGGTCCGGCCGGCCCGATTCCGGTGGCGGACACGTGGGAGCAGGCGCTGGCGGCGGCCGAGCCGCTGCTGGCCGGCGACCCGTGGCTGCGGCTGGTTCCGTTGTGCGCCAAGGCAACGAAGCCGGCCAGGGACGACCGGTCGCTGTTCCTGGTCGACGTGGTCGACCGTGCCCTGCCGGTACGGGCGGGCGCGTCGCTGGCCCAGGCGCTGGCCCGAACCGGCGGCGCGCCGTTCGACGCGATGGGGCTGTGGGACGGGAATTCCCTTCAGCTGTGCGCAATCGCCGAGCCGGGGGCGTTCCCGGAGGTGGTGTCGTGAACATGGAGCAACGGTGGCAGGACACCGTGCAACAGCTGCTCGTCGGGACGCGCCGAGGCAACGTCGACCGGGACACGCTGCTGACCGACTGCGCGGCGCTGGGCGTGGCCCGGTTCGGCGCGCGGCTGCCGATGACGCCGGCCGATTTGACGCCAATTTCCCTTGCACCGCCGGAGAATGCGCAGCTGGCCGGTGATTCGGCGCGCACCGTGCTGGCCCAGGTTTTGGGCTGGGACGACGAAGCCCTGCTGACGGAGTGGTGCGCGGCGGCCAGCCGGGCCAAGGTCGTTGCGACGCATGCCCAGTTGCCGCAGTTGCTGGCGCTGGGCGGGGGGCGTCCGACGCTGCGACCGGCGATCCGGCTCGTGTTGGGGGCGCGCGGCCGGTGGCTGGCGCAGTTGAGCAAGGACTGGTCGTGGGCGATCGGCGTCGACGAGCAGGAGCCGTACGACCCGGATGCGCCGGCCGGCAGGCGGCTGACCGCGCTGCGGCTGTGGCGGCGGACCGACCAGGGGGCGGTCCGAGCACTGATCGCGGAGCGGTTCCCGGAAGAGCGCCGGGCGACCGATCGGCAGCTGCTGATCAACGCGCTCGAGGTCGGCCTGTCCATCGAGGACGAGCCGATCCTCGAGGCCGCGTTGGACGACCGGGCCGCCGGCGTGCACGACCTGGCGTTGCGGCTGCTGCGCAAGCTGCCGGGAACGGCGTTGGCGCAGCGGGCCGAGCGCCGGCTCTGGGACGGCCTGCGCGACGCCGACGTGATCCCGGACGGACGGTTCGAGCTGGAGCCGGACGAGGCCGAGAAGCGGGACCTGCTGCACGACGGCAACACCGAGATCGGCATCGCCGGCCGACTGCGCGCCGCCGCGGCGTCGGTGCCACCGGAGTTCTGGGAGCTGGACCAGGTGATGGCCAGCCCATGGGCCAAGCCGCTGCTGCAAGGCATCGCCGATGCGCTACCGCTGGCGGCCGACCCGGTGCCGTGGGCGCTGGCGGCGTCCGAGGTGCTGACCGGCATGGCGCTGCTGGACGCGATCGACTCGCTGCCGGCACGCACAGCCTCCGAAGTGCTGGTCGCCGTGTCGCACGACTGGAAGTACGACCTGCTCGACCACGGCTGCTCGCAACTGCCGGGGCCGTGGTCGGCCGGCACCACCGAGGCGCTGCTGGAACGCTTCGTCGTCGCCGTCACGCCCGGGTGGCGCACCGGGCGGCCGCCGCCCGTACTGCTGACCAGAGGCGATGTCGGCGTATTGACCGCGCAATGGCCACGGATCGCCGAACGCTGGCCGGAACACACCAACGAACAAGCCGTGCTGCACCTGCGCGTCCAACTGCGGGACGCGTTCGATCGAAAGGGCGATCAGTGACTTCCGAAACCGTGCTGCGGCCGTCTGCCGAGCAGCAGTACGCCGCCGAGCTGCAAGCGCTGGCGGCGGTTGACGACCGCCCGAAGCCGCCGATGTGGAAGCTGTCGCCGCAGGCCGTGGTCCGCTACGTGCTCGGCGGCGAGCTGCCCGACGGCACCGCCATCACCCCGAAGTACGTTGGCGACCGGCGGATCGTCGAGGTCGCCGTGGCCACGCTGGCCACCGACCGCGCGCTGCTGCTGGTCGGCGTGCCCGGCACCGCGAAGTCGTGGCTGTCCGAGCACCTGGCCGCGGCCGTCAGCGGCGACTCCACGCTCGTCGTGCAGGGCACGGCCGGCACGAGTGAGGAATCCGTCCGCTACGGCTGGAACTACGCCCGGCTGATCGCGGAAGGGCCGAGCGAGGCGGCGTTGGTGCCCAGCCCGGTGCTGCGGGCCATGAAGACCGGGGCCATCGCCCGGGTCGAGGAGCTCACCCGGATGCCGTCCGAGGTGCAGGACTCGCTGATCACCGTGCTTTCCGAGAAGGCATTGCCGGTGCCGGAGCTGAACTTCCAGGTTCAGGCCGTGCCCGGCTTCTCGATCATCGCCACGGCCAACGACCGGGACCGTGGCGTGAACCAGATGTCCTCGGCGCTGGCCCGCCGGTTCAACACCGTGGTGCTGCCCCCGCCGGCCAGCGAGGACGCCGAGGTGGAGATCGTCTCCAGCCGGGCCGCCCAGCTCGGGCGGGCGCTCCAGCTGCCGGCCGAGCCGCCGGCCCTGGAGGAGGTGCGCCGGGTGGTGCGGGTGTTCCGCGAGCTGCGCAATGGGTCCACGGTGGACGGTCGCACTCAGCTCAAGAAGCCGAGCGGCAGCCTGTCCACGGCCGAGGCGATCTCCGTGATCACCAGCGGCATGGCGCTCGCGGCGCACTTCGGTGACGGCAACCTCGGGGCCGACGAGCTGGCCTCCGGGCTGCTCGGCGCCGTGGTCAAGGACCGCGTGTCGGACACCGCCGCCTGGCAGGAATACCTGGAGGCCGTGGTCAAGGAGCGGCCGGAGTGGCGCGACCTGTACCGCGCCTGCCAGGACCACGACCTGGCCGGTTACGCCTGATGCCCAAGCTCCCCGACCGCGTCACGCTGCTCGGCATCCGCCACCACGGGCCGGGATCGGCGCGGATGGTGGCCGCCGCGCTGGCGGCCGTCGAGCCGGCGCTGGTGCTCGTGGAGGGGCCGCCGGAGGCCGACGGGCTGGTCGCGCACGTGAGCGGGCTGACCCCGCCGGTCGCGCTGCTGCTGCACGACGAGGCCGATCCGGCGACGGCCGCGTTCTGGCCGTTCGCCGGCTTCTCGCCGGAGTGGCAGGCGCTGCGCTGGGCCGACGAGAACGCCGTCCCGCTGCGGTTCTTCGACCTGGCCGCGGCGGCGACGCTGGGCGAGGACGACGAGCCGGACCGGGTGGCCATCGACCCGCTGGGTCTGCTGGCTGAGGCCGCCGGCTTCGACGACCCGGAACGCTGGTGGGAGGACGTCGTCGAGCACCACGCGGCGGCCGATCCGATCGGGCTGGCACAGGCCGTCGCCGAGGCAATGACCGCGCTGCGGGAGGAGTTCGCCGACCACGTCGGCCAGCGCACGTTGCGTCGCGAGGCGGCGATGCGGCAGGCGATCCGCAAGGGGCTCAAGGAGGTCGACGGCCCGATCGTGGTCGTCTGCGGTGCCTGGCACGTGCCGGCGCTGCTGGACCTGCCCACGGTGGGGGCGGATACCGCGCTGCTCAAAGGCCTGCCGAAGAAGAAGATCAGCGGCACCTGGGTGCCGTGGAGCCACGGCCGGCTGGCGAACGCCGCCGGGTACGGCGCCGGCATCGCCTCCCCCGGCTGGTACGCGCATCTGTGGGAGACCGCGGCCGCCGGCGACGCGGTGCCGCGCTGGTTCGCCCGCGCATGCCAGGTGTTGCGTGACGAAGATCTGCCGGCGTCCACGGCCAGCGCCGTCGAGGCCGTACGGCTGGCCGACGCGTTGGCGGCCATGCGAGGCCGGCCGTCGCCCGGGTTGGCCGAGGTCAGCGAGGCGACGCTGGCCGTGCTGTGCGGCGGTGACGACACGCCGCTGCGGATCGTGCACGAGAAGCTGGTGGTCGGCGAGGAACTGGGCATGGTCGGCGAGGGCGTGCCGCGCTCGCCGCTGGCCGCGGATCTCGAACGCCTGCAACGACGTCTGCGGCTGCCGGCGGCCGCGATCGAGAAGCAGTTCCGGCTCGACCTCCGTAAGGACATGGACCGCGAGCGGTCGAAGTTGTTGCGGCGCTTGAATGTGCTGGACGTGCCGTGGGGCGAGCACGACCACACCAACAGCACCGGCACCTTCGCCGAGGCGTGGCGGGTGCGCTGGGATCCGAGCCTCGCAGTCGCCGTGGCGGCCGCCGCGCGGCACGGCACGACCGTGGAAGCCGCAGCTGAGCAGGTTTTGCGTCAGCGCGCCGAGGACGCCGACCGTGTGGCCAAGGCCGCCACAGTGTTGGAGCAGTCGGTCTTCTGCGAGTCGCCGGCCGCCGTGGCCGCTGCCCGTCGAGCCCTCGACCGGTGCGCCGCCGCCGCGACCGACGCCGCCGAGTTGTTGCAGGCCTTGCCCTCCCTGGCCAGCACAGTGCGCTACGGCTCCGTACGCGGCACCGATCCCGAGCTGCTGCGATCCGCGCTGCACGGCCTGCTGGCCCGTGGCGCGGTCGGGCTGCCGTTGGCCTGCCGCAACGTGGACGACGACACCGCCGACCAGCTGGTGGCCGCCCTCGACGCCGCCCAGGACGCCGCCGGCCTGGCCGCCGACGACGATCACCGGGCGGTGTGGCGGGACGCGCTGATCCGGCTGGTCGGGCTGGCCGACGCACACGGTCTGCCGGCCGGTCGGGCGACTCGGCTGCTGTGGGAATCCGGCGACCTGGATACAGATTCCGTGGCCGCCCGACTGCATCGAGCGGTGTCCGCCCAGCTTTCCCGCGCAGAGTCTTCGACCTCCGGTGCGACGGCCTTCGTGGCCGGCTTCCTGCGCGGCTCGGCCGCACTGCTGGCCGCCGACGACCGGATGTTCGCGCTGATCGACACCTGGCTCACCGGCCTGTCGCCCGAGGCGTTCGCGGACGCGTTGCCGCTGCTACGGCGCGCGGTCGGCGACTTCAGCTCGGCCGAGCGCCGCACCCTCGGCGACCGCGTGATGGCCGGCGGCAGCCGGACCGTGGTGGTGCCAACCGGAGACTGGGACGAGGACCGGGCCGAGCGCCTGGCCGCCCACGTCCGCGACCTGATCGGAGCATCGGCGTGAGCGACGAACGGCAACGGCGGTGGCGGCTGCTGCTCGGCGGCGCGGCCGGTGAGATGGGCGGTCTGGGCGCGGACGATGAGCGTCGGGACGGGGCGCTGACCGCGCTCTACGGCGGCGGTGACGGTGGTAGCGGCGACGGCAAGCGCACTGCCGGCTTGGGCAACAGTAACCCGGTCCTGCACCGCTGGCTCGGCGACGTCCGCACGTACTTCCCGACCTCCGTGGTGCAGGTGATGCAGCGCGACGCCGTGGAGCGGCTCGGCCTGAACAAGCTGCTGCTGGAGCCGGAACTGCTGTCGACGGTCGAGCCGGACGTGCGACTGGTCGGCACGCTCGTCTCGCTGTCCAAGGCAATTCCCGCCCGTACCAGGGAAACCGCGCGGGCCGTCGTGCGCAAGGTGGTCGAGGAGGTCGAGCGCAAGCTGGCCGACCGGCTGCTGGCCGCCGTGCACGGGGCGATCGACCGGTCGCGGCGCACCCGTCGCCCTCGTCTGTCCGATGTGGACTGGGCCACGACCATCAGGGCCAACCTGAAGAACTACCAGCCGGCGCAGAAGACGGTGGTGGTCGGCGACCTGATCGGCCGTCAGCGGCGGTCGCGCACCGCCTCGCTGCGGGACGTGGTGCTGCTGGTCGACCAGTCCGGCTCGATGGCCGAGTCGGTGGTCTACTCCGCGGTGTTCGGCGCGGTGCTGGCCTCGATCCGCGCCGTGGACACCAAGCTGGTGGTGTTCGACACCGAGGTAGTCGACCTGACCGAGACCCTGGACGACCCGGTGGACGTGCTGTTCTCCACCCAGCTCGGCGGCGGCACCGACATCAACCGGGCCGTGGCCTACGGCCAGTCGCTGATCAAGCGGCCGGCCGACTCGGTGATGGTGCTGATCAGCGACCTGTTCGAGGGCGGCGTGGCCGGCGAGCTGCTGCGCCGGGTGCGGGAGCTGGTGGCCAGCGGTGTGACCGTGGTGGTGCTGCTGGCGCTGTCCGACAGCGGTGCGCCGGCCTACGACCACGAGCTGGCCGCGCGGCTGTCCGAACTGGGCGCGCCGGCCTTCGCCTGTACTCCGGACAGGTTCCCCGACCTGCTGGCGGCTGCGCTGCGGCGGGACGACGTGGCAGCCTGGGCGGAGGAAGCGGGCATGGCGGTCGGTAGATGACCTGGTCAGGGACACTCGAACGAGTCCTTCCCAAGACCGGCCGACAGAGGTTAGGGTGACCTAACTTGGAGGTGAGCGATGAGCCAGGCCACGTACCGGCCGCCGGCGCCCACCGCGGCGGAGCGGGCAAGGACGATCGCCGCGCGCGGGGGCCGGGCCGCGGTGCTGCCCGGGGCCGACGAGGCGTCGGCCCCGGCGTCCCGGACCGTGCCGATGCTGCACCACGTGCATGCGAACGGGGTCGCCACGTTCCTGTTCCGTGACAACGATCCGCTGGTCGGGCTGGCCGCGCAGGCCCCGCGCGGCGAGCTGACCGGCATGCTCGAACTGGCCGACACCGCGCCCGTGCCGCTGCGCGAGCCGGTGCGCGGTCTGCTCTGGATCACCGGTTGGCTGCGGGCTCTGGACGGCGAGGAGGCCCGGGCCGCCGTCCTCGAGGTCGTCGAGGCCAAGCCCGATCCGCGCCTGCTGGACGCCGGCCACGGCGCCACCGTGCTCCGGCTGACGCCGGCCTCGATGGTCGTCGCCGACGCCGAAGGCACCAGTTCGGTTCGGCCGAGCGAGTTCGGCGAGGCCCAGCCCGACCCGTTCCACCAGCAGGAAGATCAGTGGCTGCGGCACCTGGAGCTGTCCCACCGGGACGTCGTCGAGCTGCTCAGCCGACACCTGCCCGAGCACCTGCGCGGCGGCCACGTCCGCCCGCTCGGCCTGGACCGGCTCGGCCTGCGGCTGCGCGTGGAGGCCGTCGAAGGTGATCACGACGTCCGGATCGCCTTCGCGCACCCGGTCAGCACGCCCACGGAGCTGTCCGGCGAGCTGCGACGCCTGATGGGCTGCCCGTTCTTGACACAGGCCCAGCGGGGGTAACGGGTAGCGTCCGCCGGCATGGCGAGTGTTGTGCGCAGCTGGCTGGCCCCGGCGCGGGTCACGGACGCGATCACCGATCCGACGGAGCGGCGCGGCTACACCTGGGAACTGCTGATCGTCTTCAGCGCGACGCTGGGGCTTTCCGGGATCCGCAGCCTGATCTCGTTGCTCAACTCGCTGCTCCAAACCGCGCCGCTGAACAAGCAGAGCGTGGCGCTGAACGTCAAGCAGGCGTCGATCGACCTGCTGGACCTGCTGGCCCAGCTGGCCGGGATCCTGCAACTGCTGGCCTGGGGCGCACTCGGCGCGTACCTGCTGTGGCGGGCCGGCATCGGGCCGCGACTGGTCGGACTCGACCGGACCCGGCCGGGCAAGGACCTGCTGGCCGGCTGCGGCCTGGCCGCGCTGATCGGCATCCCCGGACTGGGGTTCTACTTCCTGACCAGGGCCATCGGCATCAACCTGAACGTGGTGCCGTCGGCGCTGGGCGACACCTGGTGGCGGGTGCCGGTGCTGATCCTGTCGGCCTTCGGCAACGCGTGGGCCGAGGAGTCGCTGGTCGTCGGCTACCTGATCACGCGGCTGCGCCGGTTCGGCTGGGGCGAGAACACCTCGCTGGTCACCGCGGCCGTGCTGCGCGGGTCGTACCACCTGTACCAGGGCTTCGGCGGCTTCCTCGGCAACATCGTGCTGGGGCTGGTGTTCGGCCGGGTGTGGCAGCGGTTCAACCGGCTGTGGGCGCTGGTGATCGCGCACACCATCCTCGACATCTTCTCCTTCGTCGGCTACGCCCTCCTGAAGGGTGTCATCCCCGGATTGTGACGACAACAGATCGCTGCTCGAATGGCACTTTTGTTTAACGAACCGTTGCTCAGAACGTCATTCTGTTTCTGAAATCGCCGTAATACCCGGTTGAGGGGCGACAAATCCACTGTCGCCTGGTTACCCTCGAAGCCGTGACCTCAGACATCAGTTCTGCCACGGACTCGCCCGCGCCGAGGGTCGACAGCGAGGTCGGGCCGCTGCGCACGGTGCTGCTGCACCGGCCCGGCCTGGAACTGAAGCGGCTGACCCCGCGCAACAACGACCAGCTGCTGTTCGACGGCATCCCCTGGGTCGGCCGGGCCCAGGAGGAGCACGACGCGTTCGCCGAGACGCTGCGCTCCCGCGGCGTCGAGGTGCTGCTGCTGGCCGACCTGCTGCGGACCTCGCTGGACGACCAGCGGGCCCGCGCCGCCGGCATCTACGCCGCCGTCGACGAGCGGCAGCTCGGCATCGACCTGGCCGACGCGCTGCGGTCGCACCTGACCACGCTCGGCCCGGACGACCTGGCTACCGTGCTGATGGCCGGCATGACGTTCGAGGAGCTGCCGGCGGCTGAGGGCGCTTCGCTGGTGCGGCACATGCACCAGCCGCACGACTTCGCCATCGCACCGCTGCCTAACCTGCTGTTCACCCGCGACTCCTCGGCCTGGGTCGCCGACCGGGTCGCCGTGTCGTCGCTGGTGATGCCGGCCCGTCGCCGTGAATCCTCGATCACCGACCTGATCTACGCGTACCACCCGCGCTTCGCCAAGACCTCCCGGGCGTACGGCGCACACTCTGCCCCGTTGGAGGGCGGCGACGTGCTGCTGCTGTCCCAGGGCGTGTTGGCCATCGGGGTCGGCGAGCGCACCACCCCGGCCGGCGCCGAGTCGTTCGCCCGCTCGGTGTTCCTGGACGGTCTCGCGCACACCGTGCTGGCCGTGCCGATCGCGCAGGAGCGCGCCACCATGCACCTGGACACCGTGTGCACCATGGTCGACCGGGACGCCGTGGTCATGTACCCGGCCATCCGCGACTC
Source organism: Kutzneria chonburiensis (assembly GCF_028622115.1). Classification (NCBI taxonomy): domain Bacteria; kingdom Bacillati; phylum Actinomycetota; class Actinomycetes; order Pseudonocardiales; family Pseudonocardiaceae; genus Kutzneria; species Kutzneria chonburiensis. The sequence continues at coordinate 7,509,913 of NZ_CP097263.1, read as the reverse complement.
GTTGTCCGCCTTCACGTTGCGGCCCGACGGCGCCGGTGGCGTCAGCGTGGACGGGCCGTCGCCGTTCCTGGAAGCGGCCGCCGCGGCGATGGGCATCGAGCGGCTACGGGTGATCGACACCGGTCTCGACGCCGTGACCGCGGAACGCGAGCAGTGGGACGACGGCAACAACACCCTGGCCGTCGCGCCCGGCGTTGTCGTCGCTTATGAGCGAAATGTGGAAACCAATGTGCGGCTCGAGGAGGCCGGCATCGAGGTGCTCCGGATCAGCGGCTCCGAGCTGGGCTCCGGCCGCGGCGGCCCGCGCTGCATGTCGTGCCCGGTGCTGCGGGACGCGTTGTAGGAATTAGCGCTGCAAATGGAGTAACTCCAGGGCCAGAATGGATTTCGTACGACATTCAACGCCCTGGGGAGTCCATTGTGGAGTATCGAAGGCTTGGCGGCAGCGGTTGCTCGGTGTCGGCGCTCGCGCTCGGCACCATGACCTTCGGCCGCGAGACCGACGAGGACGGCTCGTTCGCGCAGCTCGACGCGTTCGCGGCCGAGGGCGGGACGCTGCTGGACACCGCGGACGTGTACTCCGGCGGCGTCTCCGAGACGATCGTCGGCAAGTGGCTGGCCGCGCGGCCGACCGAGGTCACCGACCGGATGGTGGTCGCGACCAAGGGCCGGTTCCCGACCGACCCCGCCGACCCCAACGCCGTCGGGCTGTCCCGACGGCACCTGGACCAGGCGCTGACCGCGTCCCTGCGCCGGCTCGGCGTCGACACGATCGACCTGTACCAGGTGCATGCCTGGGATCCGTTGACTCCGATCGCCGAGACGCTGGAGTTTCTCGACGGCGCCGTCCGGTCCGGCAAGATCCGTTACTACGGGCTGTCCAACTTCCTCGGCTGGCAGGTGCAGAAGGCCGTCGACGTGGCTGATGCCCGCGGTCTCATCCGGCCCGTCACGCTTCAGCCGCAGTACAACCTGCTCAGCCGGGAGATCGAGTGGGAGATCGTGCCGGCCTGTGAGTCCACCGACCTCGGGCTGCTGCCTTGGTCGCCGCTGGCCGGCGGCGTGCTGACCGGCAAGTACCAGCGGGACGCCGAGGCACCGGCCGATACGCGGCTGGCCAACACCACCACCCGCAGCTTCTTCGCCCAGCGCAACGCCGCGCAACGGACTTGGGACATCATCGAGACCGTGCGGGCCGTCGCCGCCGAGCGGGAGATCAGTCCCGCGCAGGTCGCGTTGGCCTGGGTGAAGGGCCGTCCGCAGGTCACCTCCGTGATCATCGGCGCTCGTACCCAGGCCCAGTTCGCCGACAACCTGGCTGCCGCCGATCTCGTGCTGACCGAGAAGGAGATGGAGCAGCTCGACACCGCCAGCGCGCTGGCGGTCGACTACCCGTACGGCGGCATGGCGCTGCTACAGCGCAGCCGTCAGATCGAGGGCGGTTGGGGTCCCGGCTGGACGCGCTGATTTTCGTTGCCCCGGTTGGCTTCAGCGGGCCAGCCGGGGCAGCAGCGCCGAGGCCACCCCGATGCCCAGCACCGCCGTGCCCACCAGCACCCCGAAGTCCAGCACCAGGTTCGCCGGCGTGCCCAGCAGCAGTCCCCGCAGCGCGTCGACCTCGTAGCTCAGCGGGTTGATGTGGTTGAGCACCTGGAGCCAGGTCGGCATCAGGTCCACCGGGTAGAGCGCGTTCGAGGCGAAGAACAGCGGCATCGTGATCGCCTGGCCGATGCCCATCAGCCGCTCGCGGCTCATCACGATGCCCGCGATCGTGATCGACAGGCAGCAGAAGAACGCCGCCCCCAGCACCACGATCAGCAGCACTCCCATCAGCTTCAGCGGGTTCGCCGTCAGCGCCACCCCGAGGATCGCCGACAGCGCCAGCACCACCACCGCTTGCGCGATCGCCCTGATCCCTGCCGCGAACGCCTTGCCCGCGATCAGCGCCGGCCTCGGCGTCGGCGTCACCATCAGCTTCGACAGCACCCCCGCGTCCCGCTCCCAGATGATCTGGATCCCGTAGAAGATCGAGACGAACAGCGCCGACTGCGCCAGAATCCCCGGCGCCAGATAGTCCAGGTAGGGCAGGTTCCCCGTCGGGATCACCCGCAGCCGCGTGAACGTCTCCCCGAAGATCAGTAGCCACAGCGCCGGCTGGATCGCCCTGGTGACCAGCTCCGTCCGGTCGTGCCGCAGTTTCTGCAGCTCCACCAGGCACATCGTGCCGATCCGCCGCCCCAGCAACGCCGGTGTTGCCGCCATGGACGTCATCGCCATCCTGGTCTCCCCTCGTGGTTGCTAGCCCAGCCTTCGCGCGGTGCGGCGGGTCGCGCGGATCTCCCGCAGCCCCTTGGCGCCATCGCCATCGAGGTCGCCACCGGTGCTGGCGCGGAACACGTCGTCCAGGGTGGCGTCCGGCCCGAGCGCCGCCCGCAGCTCGGCCGGCGTGCCCATGTCCGTGAGCTTTCCCTTGTGCATCAAGGCGATCCGGTCGCAGAACTCGTCCGCCTCGGCCATGTAGTGCGTGGTCACCAGCACCGTCATGCCGGTCTCCGCGCGCACCTGCTGGATTCGTTCCCAGACGCCGGCGCGGGCGATCGGGTCCAGTCCGATCGTCGGCTCGTCCAGCACCAGCAGCCGCGGGGCGCTGACCAGGGCCTGGGCCAACTCCAGCCGTCGGATCATGCCGCCCGAGTACGTGCCCGCCTGCCGCTCCGCCACGTCCAGCAGCCCGACCGCGTCCAGCGCGCCGTCCACTTTGGACTGCCGTTCCCTTCTCGGCACGTCGAACAGCCGCGCGAACAGCGCCACGTTCTCCCGGCCGGTCAGCGTCGCATCGGCCGAAAGCTGTTGCGGCACATAGCCGATCAGCCGGCGCACCGCCATCGTGCCGTGGGCGACGTCCCGGCCGAACACTGTGATCCGTCCCGGCGGCGACGGCAGCAGCGTCGTGATCATCCGGATCGTCGTCGTCTTGCCGGCGCCGTTCGGGCCCAGCAGCCCGAACACCTCGCCCGCCCGCACGTCCAGGTCCACGCCGTCGACCGCTTTCGTGTCCCCGAAGGCGTGCCGAACGTCCGTGCAGCTCACCGCCAGTTCCGTCATGCGCCCGTCCCTTCTCCGCCCAGTTCGTCCAGCAGCTTTCGCAGCGCCGGCAGGGCTTTCTCGATCGCCGCCCGCTCCCTGGCGTTCAGTTCCTTGAGCGCCCCTTCCACCAGCTTCGTGCGATCTTCCCGCCACTTCGCCTGCCGCTTCACCGCCTTCGGCGTCAGATACAGCCTCGCCGCCCGCCGGTCGTCCGGGTCCGTCTCCCGCCGCAGCAACTCCTTGTCGATCAGCTGATTCACCAGCGTGCTCACCGTGTTCCCGGCCAGATGCAGCTCCTTGGCCGCCGCCGCCACCCCGATCCCCGGGTTCCCGCGCACCACCCGCAGCAGCTCCGTATGCGCCCCCGCAACCTCGGCTCCGGCCGCCCCACCTCCATCCGCCGGCGCACCACCCGCTTCAGCCCCATCACCGTGGTCATCAGCTCATCAGCGATCACCACCTCAATCTACCTCTCATTCAGAGCCACTCTGACTAAGAGTTTCCTGACGACCTTGAGCAAATTCACTCGAACGTGTTGGCGATTCCTGGCCGCTACGCTCGTGGGTTCAGCAACAAGGGGACCAGGTGGAGATCTACGCACACATCGACGAGACAGGAACCCGACTGCCCGACGGCAACCGGCTGTACGGACTGGCCGCCGTACTGACAGAAGGAACCGACCACGCGCTCGTAGCCGCAACGGTAAGGAGCCTGCTCCTGCCGGGACAACGCTGGCTCCACCACTATGACGAGACCCGCGACCGTCGAACCAAGATCGCCGAGTCGCTCGCGCCGTTACCGTTGATCGGCACGATCTTCATGACCACCCCGACCGACCGGACCCGCCAGGAGCAAGCGCGTGCGCGGCTGCTGGTTGAGCTGCTGCCTCACCTGCAACACACCGAGCACGCGACCCACGTGATCATGGAGTCGCGCCAGGCCGGTGATCGGCACGACCGGCGCGTTCGCGATCGCTTGCGTCGCTCGCATCGAATCGATGCGGCGATGCCGGTCGACCACAAGGTGAAGGACGCCGATCCCTGTCTCTGGGTCGCAGACTTCGTCGCAGGCGCCTACATCGCGGCACACCACCATGACGAACCGGAGCCGTGGGCGATCCTCTGTGCTGCGCATGTGATCGAGGTCCGAAACGTGCCCGAATAGCGCGAAACCCGGGCGCCCACGACAACGCGGGATACCCGGGTCCACTTCCGGACGCGTCCGCGGACCGCCCGGCTCCGAACACAGCATAGCAGTGAGAGGTCGGCCGACGTGCGGCTCGATCGAGTGATCAAGGGCTGAACAGCGCGAACCCTGGCCTGCTTCGACTCGGCCGCCCCGCGGTGAACCCTCGATGGGGTGACGGGGTAAACATGGCGGCACGGCAGGCGAGAGAGCGAGGAGCCATCGGGTGAGCGGTTTCATCCACTGGTACGAGAACGGCTGGTCGGCCGCGCGGGCCGATCGGACGGTGGCCAGGATCGAGTCGCTGGGGCTGGTGCTGTCCGATCCGCAGACGCAGCGGGCGGGCCTGCTGGAGCGACTGGCGCTGACGGAGTCGGCGTCGGTGGACGTCGAGTACTGGCTCGACGAGGAGACGGCTCTGTACTGCCGGTTCCGGCGGGTGAGCGAAGAGGTGGTGGCCCAGGAGTTCGACCTGGACGGGCTGTCGACCGTCGAACAGCATCAACTGGTGACGGGCATCGTCGAGCTGTTCAACGAAGACGCGACCAACACGCTGGGCTTCGTGGTGGACCGATCGGGCAGCTCGCAGGACGTGGAGTGGGACGACGTGGTGCTGGGCCACCCGAAGATCGTCACGGTCCGGCCGGACGTGCTGGCGCTGCCGGCGGAGCTGGTGGACCGGCTGCACCCGGAGCTGACCCGGCTGACGGGCCGGCCGGTGGGCTCGCTGATGGTGTTCGACCGGGTGAGCGCGGCCGCCCCGGCCTAGTTGTCCACAGTCAGAGGGCAACTGCCGTACACAGCGAACCCCGGTGGATAAGCGCTTGAATGCGCTGTTCACCGGGGTTTTCACGATTGGGACACAATAGCTGTCCACCGGCTGTCACCAGGTTGTCCACAACTATCCCCAGGTTGTCCACAGGGGCTCACCAGAGCGGGGGACAACTCGCTCGGCGACCGATTTGTCCTGCGCCGTTCGAGGTACGGTTCTTGACATGTCCCCGAACACCACGACGAAGTTCCACGAGCTGCTCAAGCAGCAGATCCGCAACGAGTTCACGGCCGCGCAGCAGTACGTGGCCATCGCGGTCTGGTTCGACAGCGAGGACCTCCCCCGGCTGGCCGCGCACTTCTACCGCCAGTCGCTCGAGGAGCGCAATCACGCGATGATGATCGTCCAGTACCTGCTGGACAACGACGTGCGCGTGGCGATCCCGGCGGTCGGCGAGGTCCGCAACGACTTCGAGAACGTGCGTGAGCCGGTGGAGCTGGCCCTGCAGCAGGAGCGCACGGTCACCGAGGAGATCACCACGCTGGCCCGGGCGGCCCGCGACGAGGGTGACTACCTCGGCGAGCAGTTCATGCAGTGGTTCCTCAAGGAGCAGGTCGAAGAGGTCGCCTCCATGTCGACGCTGCTGCGCACGGTGGACCGCGCCGGCTCGAACGTCTTCCACATCGAGGACTTCCTCAGCCGCGAGAACGTGGGCGCCGAGGGCGCGGACCCGACGGCGCCGAGGGTGGCCGGCGGCGAACTCTGAGCCGCGGCACCCCCAGCTGCCGGTCTACTGGTAGCAGTCCTGCGCGGCCAGCTCCAGCCGCACGTCGGTGACGGTGTGCTTGCTGAGGACGAGCCAGTAGTTCGCGCTCGGATTGCCGGGCACCGGAGCGACCCACTCGTTGGTGCCGCTGTGCGGCTTGGCCTGGTTCGGGTACACGGCCCGCACGTCCTCCTCGGAGGAGCCGGCGTAGATGCCCTCGGGCGTCTCGGCGTCGGCCCGCCCGCCGATGCGGACCAGTCCGAGCGTGGGTGAGAACAGCAACGGGGACGTCGACGGCGCGGCGGTGTGGCCGAGCCAGTCGTAGCCCTGGCAGCCGGCCACGGGAGCCGGCGGCGGGGTGACGGGCTGGATCACGCCGGCCGCTACCGCCTCGTCGACGGTCATGCCCAGTCGCAGTGAGCCGACGGCCGTGGGACCGAAGGCCAGCGGCGTCGTCGGCGGCTTGGCCTTGGTCGGCGTCGCGCTGGTGGTCGTGGTGCTCGGCGGCGTCGTGGTGGTGGTCCGCCGCTGCGTGGTGGTCGGCGGCGGCGCGACGCTGGTGGTCAGCTCGATGGTCGACGGGCTCAGGCTGGGCGACTCGGTGGTCGTGGTCAGCCCGGAACTCTCGGCCGCGGCCAGCGGCGTACGCGGCGGCGCGTCACCAGCCACGCCGAAGGCGGTGCCAGCAACCAGGACGGTGGCCACCGAGAGCATCCCGCCGCCGAAGACCGCGCCGGCTCGACGCCGCCGGATCCGGCGCGCACCACTGACGATGACACGGTCGGCTGCCGGCCGGACGGGCACGCTGAGGCGATCGTCGGCGAAGAGCTTGCGCAGCTCGTCGTCGATGTCCACCGGTCACCTCCCCTCCAGGCTCGATCGCAGCGTGTTCAACGCCTTGCTGGCCTGGCTCTTCACCGTCCCCTTGCTGATGCCGAGCGTGTCGGCGATCTCCGCCTCGGACAGCCCCTCGTAGTAACGCAGCACGATGACGGCGCGTTGCCTCGGCGGCAATCCCCGCACACCCTGCCACAGCGGCTCGTTGTCGAGCCGGTCGAACTGCTCGACGGCGTTGTCGGGCAGCTCGGCGACCAGGCTCTCGCGGCGAATCCGCCGCCAGTGGCTGACGTGCGCGTTGGCCATCGCCTTGCGCACGTAGGCCAGCGGCTCGTCGCAGAAGGCCCGGCGGCCCAGCCACCGCGAGCCGACCTTCTCCAGCACGGTCTGCACGAGATCGGCCGCGTCGTGCGGGTTCCCGGTCAGCGCGTGGCCGTATCTGAGCAGGCCCGGCAGGGCCGTCTTCACGAACTCGGCGAAATCGGTGTCGACCGCCTTCGCGGTCGACCGGACCTCTCGCTGCGCCGGGACGACCGTCCAGGTGCCGCTGCTCTCCGCCCCCAAAAGCCTCAGTGGTGCGCCCACTTCCTGATCCCCTCCCCTGTGACCAACTGTTAGAAGGTCGCGCGAGAGGGCCCGAGGTTGCGGCGTTGAAAGGTTACAATTCAGCCAACTCCTTGGGCAGGCGGAAACCACCTTCCGCCGTCGGCAGGAACTCCACCGCGGCCACCACGGCGCCGACATTGATCGGCCCGTAGACGTGCGGGAACCAGATGCCGGCCGGGTGCGGCGGCACGCCGTCCTCCCAGCGCACCGGGGCGTCCAGCGCCGCCGGGTCGATGACCAGCAGCAGCATGTCGTCCCGGCCGGCGAACAGCGCGTTGGCCGGCAGGGCCACGGTGCCGAAGTCGGAGCAGTGCACGAAGCCGACCTCGTCCAGCGAGGCGGGCACCAGGGCGCCCTCCTGCTCGGCCGCGTCCCACTCGTCCCGCGAGCAGATGTGCAAGATCACGAGTTATCCACATCCTCCTGTGGACAGCCGATTGTCGCTGTGGACAACCGGCCGTCGCTGTGGGCAAAGGCTTTCAGCGCAGTGTGACCTGGCGTCCGCGCAGGCCGTCGAGCGCGCGGTGCTCGGCCGAGGTGAGCTCGCTGTCCACAGCCAACGCGGCGGTGAGGCGGCGGCCGAGGACCTCCGCGCCCGGCTCCCACTCGCGCACGTGCAGCTCGGGGTCGAGGTCCCAGACCGGCACCAGCAGGCCGTGCGCCCGGAACGAGCCGGCGTAGCGGGAGCCCTCGCCCAGGTGCAGCTCGTCGCGGGCGGCCAGCCGGGCCATCGCCTTGAGCAGCTGCTCCTCCGGCTCCGGCCGCACCCAGCGCAGGTGCGCCTTGTCGCCGGCGTCCACCCAGTACGCGGCGTTGAGGCCGTCACCGGTCAGCCGGGCGCTGGGCATGATCGCGGCGTTGGCCCGCTCGAGGGACAGCGCGACGTCGCCGGTCGGCTGCGTGTCCTCCGGCAGCCACCAGGCAAAGTCGGTGTGCAGCGTCGGCTCCAGCACCACGTCGGCCTTGAGCACGTCCTGGAGCCGTCCCGGCTCGGCACCGTCGTCCACGCCCACGACCGGCAGCGCGTCGCCCGGCTCGGCGGTCAGCACCCAGCCGATGGCGCGGGCGAGGTCACGGGACAGATCGCCGGAGCGGGTCTGCACCTGGAGGCCGACGAACGCGGTGCCGTCGGAGCGGACCAGCGCGGCGGCGGCCATCGGCAGCACGGTCGCCAGCGTGACGCTGCGCTCGTGCGGCTCGGCCAGCGTGAGCGGCGCGGTCGCGGACGGCACGAACTCGCGCAGCGCGATCAGCTCCGGCTCCGCGGCGAGGCCCTCGAACGGCCGGGCCACCATGACGTCGGCCGGGCCACCGGCCAGACCGTGGCAAGCCTTGTACCGCTTGCCCGAGCCGCACGGGCACGCCTGCCGCGGGTTGATCCCGTCGGCCGTGTCCGTTGTCTTCGCCGCGCGCTTGACAGCCGTCCGCCTGGACACGGTTCCTCCTCGCGATGGGCCCGGGTTACTCCCCGGGCAGGGTCTGGCCGACCGTAGCCGACGGTCCGGACTCCAGGTGGCGACGGGTGCGTGCGGGGGCGTTGGTGGCCAGGTAGCGCACGCCGGTGCGCTGGCACAGGTCGATGTCGGCGGGCTCGTCAACCGTCCAGCAGTACGTGCCGTGCCCCTGCTCGGCGCAGCGCGCGACGTAGTCGGGATCCTCGCGCAGCAGGTGGATGCCGGGACCGGTGATGTCGGCCCAGTCCGGCAGCTCCCCGCCGCGCAGACTGGTCGGGAGCCGGTCCAGCAGCAGCACGGTGGGCAGCAGCGGCGCGTGTTGGCGAACCCGGCGCACGGCCATGCGGGAGAAGGACATCACAACTACGCGCGACTCCTCCTTGCTGGCGGGCGCGTTCAGGCCGTGCCGACGCAACTGCGCGAGCATCTTGGCCTCGACCAGCCCGGTGTAGCGCACCGGATGCTTGGTCTCGATGAACAGCTTCACCGGCCGAGGGCTGTCTTTGAGCAGCCCGAGCAGGTCCTCCAGGGTGAGCAGGCCGCGCTCGTGCTCCTCGGCGGACGGCTGGCCGATCGGCTCCTGCATCAGGTCGTCGGCCGACTCGGGCAGCTCATCGTGCCAGCGACCGAAATCGAGCTGGCTGAGCCGGTCCAGGGTGAGCGTGCTGACCACGCCGCGGCCGGTGGAGGTGCGGTCGACCTTGCGGTCGTGCACGCACACCAGATGGCCGTCCCTGGTCAGGCGGATATCGCACTCGAGGCCGTCCGCGCCCTGCTGGAGGGCGAGCTCGTAGGCCGCCCTGGTGTGCTCGGCGCGGTGCTGGGAGGCGCCGCGGTGCGCGACGATCTCGGGTCTCACATGCCGCATCATGCGTCAATCGGGTGAACGACGGGTGACCGGGCCAACGCTGGACCACGGATGGGTGAGCGAATTACCGTCGGTCACCATGACGACGTTCGACCCGAAGGACCCGGCGTTCATCGCGGATCCGTACCCCGTGTTCGCGCAGATGCGCGCCGAGGGCGAGGTGCACCAGCATGCCGACTTCGGGCTGCCCGTCACCCTGTCGCACGCCGCGTCGGCCGCCGTGCTCCGCCATCGCGGCCTCGGCCGGGTGTGGTCGGACGTCAAGCCGGTCGACGCCTTCGCCGCGTTCAACCTGCTGCATCGCAACTCGTTGCTCGAGAACGAGCCGCCGACACACACCCGGCTGCGGCGGCTGGTCGCCGGCGCCTTCGGGCGTGGGCACGTCGAGCGGCTGCGGCCGTGGGTCGGCGAGCTCGCCACCCGTCTGGTCGACGACGTCGCCGCCGGCATCGACGCCGAAGGGCACGCCGACCTGCTCGAACTCGTCGCCGCCCCGCTGCCCGTCGAGGTGATCGCCGAGCTGCTCGGCGTGCCGGCCGCCGATCGAGGGCTGCTTCAGCCGTGGTCCAACACCATCGTCAAGATGTACGAGTTCGGGCTGCCCGACGAGCAACGGGCGCAGGCCGAGAAGGCCGCCGGCGAGTTCGTGGCCTACCTGCGCGAGCTGATCGCGTTGCGGCGCAAGAACCCCGGCAGTGATCTGGTCAGCGACCTCGTCGCCGAGACCGACGCCGATGGGGCCAAGCTCACCGAGGACGAGCTCGTCGCCACCGCCGTGCTGCTGCTGATGGCCGGGCACGAGGCCACCGTCAACGTCATCGGCAACGGCGTGCTGGCCCTGATGCGCCACCGCGACCAGTGGCAGCGCCTGGTCGACGACCCCGGTCTGCTGCCCACCGCCGTCGAGGAGTTGATCCGGTTCGACTCGCCGTTGCAGCTTTTCGAGCGGACCGCCACCACCGACGTCGAGATCGCCGGCGTGACCCTGCGGCCCGGCGACAAGATCGCCGCCCTGCTCGGCGCCGCCGCCCACGACCCGCTCGTGTTCGCTCAGCCCGAGGTGCTGGACATCGGCCGCTCGCCCAACCCCCACCTGGGTTTCGGCGCCGGCATCCACTACTGCGTCGGCGCGCCGTTGGCCCGTATCGAGGTGTCGGCCACGCTCGATGCCCTCACCCGCCGCCTGCCCAAGCTTCAGCTCGCCGCCGAACCGGTGCGGCGGGCGGAATTCGTCATTCGCGGCCTGAGCTCGTTGCGCCTGACCGCTTAGCGCGGGGAGCCTGCCAGGCGGGTGGCGCGGAGCGGGGGCGAGGGGGCGTCAATCACCTTCAAGACGCGGAGGCGGTGGACGGTCGCCGGGTCGATGGGCTCGAGCAGCTGGGTGATGCGGCTGACGAGCAAGGCGCCGGTGGCGGCGACGAAGGCGGCTACGAGGTCGGCGAGCAGGTGGAGTTCGACGCCGTTAGCCAAGGACTGGACGCTGGTGCCGAAGAGGTTGACGAGCCAGACGACGGCGAACAGGAGTTCGCCGACGACCCAAGCGGCCCACCACGAGAGCAGAAGGCGCGAAGGGCGAGGGCGCTCGGAGACGGGCTTGCGGGCGGCGGCGTGCTCGAGCTCGGCGAGGATGGAGCCGGCGACGGCGAGGTTGAGGCCGGGGACGAGCAGGCCGATGAGCGCGTCGCGGAAGGATCGGGCGGGGCGCTGGCCGGAGACGACGGAGGCGACGTCACGGGCGCGGAGGATCCACAACACGCCGAGGGTGAGGGAAGCAAGAGCGGCGAGCCCGGAGACGACGCCGGCGGTCACGACGAGGGCGTCGGAGAAAGAGACGACGGTCCGGGACAAGGCGCCGCTGCGGCTGAGGATGAGCAAAACGTAGCGCCAACCCTCGCCGAGGACGGCGACGCCGAGGGCGGCGGTGGTGACCCACAAGGTGGCGACGAGGTTGCGGGAGAGCATGCGCAGCTGGTCCAACGGCTGGGGCTTGGCCTTGCGCCCGAAAGCGACCGGCCAACGCCAGCTGAGCTGGGGAAAACCCCACCGGGGCGGCACGGGATAAGACGGCGGCCCGGTGTACGGCAACGGTCGCCGGGGCACGGCCCGGGACGCGCCGGACTGCGGTGGCGGGGTCGCCACCCACTGCCACCGCCCGGCCATGCTCAGATCACCTCGGGAACGGCATCATCGGCGGCGACCAGCGGAAAGCCCTGCTGGTGCCACACCTGCATGCCACCGGCGACGTTGACGGCGTCCCAACCGCTCTGGTTGAGGTACATGGTGGCCCGGGCGGAACGACCGCCCATCCGGCACACGACGAACACCTCGCCGCTGTCCTGCGGCACCTCGCCGACCCGCTCGGCCAGCTCGCCGAGCGGGATGTGGATGGCCTGCGGCGCATGCCCGGCGGCCCATTCGTCGTGCTCACGCACGTCGAGCAACACGGCATCGGTGGGCACCTGGTCGACCGACGTGGTCGGCACCTCCTGCGGCATCATGCCCCGAATGCTGCCATGTCAGGCCGTGGGACAAGCGTTAACCCGCGGCGGCGACGTTCCGCGCGATGATCGTCAGCTGGTCCTCGGTCAACGGCAGCGAGTGCCGGCCGGCGCCCTTGGGCACGATCAAAGTGCCGGGCTCGGCGTTGGCCACCTGGGTCCAGTCGGGGCTGGCGAAGCCCTCCGAGGTGACGATGAACAGCCGGTGCGAAGGCGTATAGACGCGCAGCGCCTGCGACGGGTGCCCGGGGTCGTAGCTCAACGGGGCGTACAGCTGCATGACGGTGCCGTCGGGCAGCAGCTGCCGCCGCGGCGGGGTGCATTCGCCGTCGACGAACCGCTCGCTGTCGGCGGCCTGCACGGGCGTGCCGCTGAAGCCGTGGATCTCGACGTACACGCTGCCGCCGCCACCGGCGTCGACCACATCGGCCCAGGTGCTGGCCAGCACGGAGTCGCTGCTGGTCGGGTTGTGCAGCACGGTGGACCGGGTGATCTTGGTCGAGGCCTTGGGCGCGACCTTCTGGATGGTCCCGAGCAGCGCGTCGTTGAGCTTGTCCACGTCGACCGGGCCGACCTTGGGTTCGCCGGGCACGGCGATCCCGTTCGCGCAGTCCTTGGTGTCGGCCTTGGCCGACGAGGTCCAGCCGGTCGTCGTGGTCACGGCGCTGGAGGTGGCAGCGGTACTCAACTGGTCGGCGGTCATGCCGCCGGGCACATTGGCCCGCAGTACGGACGTGGCCACGCCGACGCCGGCCACCACGGCGACCACGCCTAACGCGGCCCCCATGCGCCGGGCCCGCAGCCGACGCCGGCCACGCCGCACGACGTCGTCCAAGGCGGTGTGCACGGGCGGCGGCGTCTGGTCGGAGAGCTCGGCCCGCAGCAAGGCGAGCAGCTTCTCGTCCTCGGTGTCCAAGCTGCTCACCTCGCCACCTGCAACAAGCCGGTCACGGCACCGTACGCCTTGCGCAGGGTGGCCAGACCACGGGCGGTCTGGCTCTTCACGGTGCCGGTGGTGCAGCCGAGCGCGTCGGCCACCTCCTCGACGGACTGGTCTTCGATGAAGCGCAGCACCAGCACGGCCCGCTGCCGCGCCGGCACCGCCTGGAGGGCCTTCAGCAGCGACGGCCGGTCCTCGACGCTGGAGGTGTTCTGCTCCACGACGACGTCCGGCGGATCGGCCATCACCTGCTCACGCCGCCGTCCCCGCCGCTTGGTGTCGAGGAAGGCCCTGGTCAGCACGGTGTGCAGGTACGCGTCGGCGCTGTCGAACCGGACCTTGTTCCAGCGCGCGTACATGCTGACGAACGCGGTCTGGGCGATCTCCTCGGCCTCCAGCCAGTTGCCGCACAGGGCGTGCGCCATCCGCCGCGCCCCGTCGAACCGGCTGGTGAAGAACTCGGCGAAGCCGTCGTCGCGGGTTGCCACGCTGGGTGGACGTTCCGTCCCCCGAACGGGTTGCCCGCCCAGCTCAAGCCGGGGAGGACGACCGCCGTGACCGCAGCCGCGGCCGGATCGCCAGTCGGCGGTGCCGGCCGTCGGTCTGGCCCTCGCCGAAGCGCAGCACGTCCCGGTCGCGGGTGAAGCCGAGCGGGTCGGGGGCGTGCAGCCGCAGCATGATCCGGTTGACGTCCTCGGGCCGCCGGCGATGGGTCGCCTTGCTGACGATGATCATCGTGAGGAATGCGACCGGCACGGTGACCAGGGCCGGCTGCTGGAGCACGGCCGGCGCCCAGTTGCCGGTGTAGCCGCTGACGATGTCGCCGATCAGGGCCAGCGCGACCAGGCTGCCGCCCAACACCATGCCGACACCCGCGCCGACCCAGGTCAGGCCCCGCCACCAGATGCCCAGCATCAGCACCGGGCAGAAGGTGGACGCGGCCATGGCCAGCGCCATACCCACGCCCAAGGACACGTCGTTGCTACGCAACACCAGCGCCGCGACCAACGGCGCCAGCACGACCAGCACCGTCGACCAGCGGAAGTCCCGGACCCGGCCGCGGGAGACGTCGGTCGAGACCACGCCGGCCAGGCTGACCAGCAGACCCGAGGAGGTGGACATGAACGCGGCGAAGGCGCCGGCGGCGACGACCGCGCCGAGCACCTGCCCGGCGACGCCGGGCAGCATCGCCTGCGGCAGCAGCAGCACCGCCGCGTCGGTCTTGCCGGTGACCAGCAGCTGCGGCTCGAAGATGCGGGACAGCGCACCGAGTAAAGCCGGGAACAGGTAGAACGCGCCCAGCAGCAGCAGCACGTGCAGCGTGGTGCGACGGGCCGAGCGCCCGTCGGGATTGGTGTAGAAGCGGGCCAGCACGTGCGGCAGGCCGAGAATGCCCAGGAACGTGGCGAAGATCAGCGAGTAGGTGTCGAACAGCGCGGGCAGCCCGCCGGACTGCGGCCGCAGCCAGTCGGCGTTGTCCTGCACGGCCCCGTCGACCATCGGCACCGGACTGCCGGCCTTGAACGACAGCGTGGTCTTGGCCCCGATCGTCTGTTCGCTGGGGAACCACGCGGTGTCGCCGTCCACCCGGCGGCCGTTGATCCACCCGTGGGCGGTGAGCAGCACGGTGTGCTCGACATGCAGCCTCACCGGCTGCTCCAGGGTCACCGTGGTGTCGGCGGTGAACATCGGCGGCCCGTCGGCGGCCAGGCTCTGCTGCCCGCCGGGCGGCCCGCTGCCGGCGAACACCACGCACAGCACGAAGGCCGGCACGCTGATCGCGAACAGCTTCATCCAGTACTGGAACGCCTGGACGAGGGTGATCGCCCGCATGCCGCCGCTGAGCACGTTGATCACGACCACGATGGTCACGACCACCACGCCGAGCCAGTTCGGGGCCCACGGCAGCACGCTGTTCAGGGTCAGGCCGGCGCCTTGCAGCTGCGGGATCAGGTAGATGTAGCCGATGGCCACGGTGATCACCGCGGCGATGCCCCGCAGGCCGCGGGAACCCAGCCGGGCCTCGACGAAGTCGGGCAGCGTGTATGCCCCGGAGCGGCGCAGCGGCGCGGCCACGAACAGCAGCAGCGCCAGATAGCCGGCGGTGAAGCCGATGGCGTACCAGAGCTCGTCCGGCCCATTCTTGAGGACGAGGCCGACGATGCCGATGAACGAGGCCGCAGACAGGAACTCGCCGGCGATGGCGGCCGCGTTCTGGTGGGCCGACACCCGGCGCCGCGCGACCAGGAAGTCCCGGGTGGTGTTGGCCGTGCGGGAGCCGTAGTAGCCCAGGATGAACGTGGCGAGCACGATGACGGCGATGCTCGCGCAGGCCAGCGCGTTGATCCCCATATCAGTGGTCGACCATGCTCACGAAGTCGCGCTCGTGCCGTTCCGCGCGCCGCACGTACCACACGCCGAGGCCGTAGAGCAGCGGATACGGCAGCGCGCCGAGCAGCACCCACGGCAGCCGGATGCCGAAGATCGTCAGGTCGCCGAAGGACGGGAACACGAAGAACAGCAGCGGCAGGCTGGCGATGGTCACGATGAGCAGCACGGCCATCCAGAACGAGGTGCGGAACTGGGCCCAGACCAGGCTGCGCACCAGGTGCTCGCCGACGCTGGTCTGCTCCTCGAGCTCGACGATGGTGCGGGCGACCGTGCGCGAGCCCTTGGCCTCGGCCAGCACCACCTTCTTGCGGCGCGGCGGCTTGCGGGGCGGCTGCGGCTGCTCGACCGGCACCAGCTCGGTCGAGGGCTTCGCGGGCTCCCGGTCGCCGGTCATGTGCCGGCGCCCCAGCCGTGCTTGGGCTGGCGGACCAGCCGGTCCTTGAGCTCACGGGTGTGCCGGCGGCTGACCGGCAGCTCCTTCTCGTCGGCCCCGGCGCCGACCACCACGGTGTAGCCGGACGAGCCCATCCGCAGCTCGGTGACCAGCGGCAACGACACCAGGAAGGACCGGTGGATGCGGATGAAGCCGGCGTCGGCCCAGCGCTCCTCCAGCTGGGCCAGCGGGATCCGGACCAGGTGGCTGCCTTCCGCGGTGTGCAGCCGGGCGTAGTCGCCCTGGGCCTCCACGTACCGCACGGTCGACCGGGGCACCAGCTTGGTGGTGCCGGCCAGCTCGACCGGGATCACCTCGTCGTCGCCGGCCTGCTCGACCACGCCGCCGACCGGCGCGGCCGGGGCGGCGGTGAGCATCCGGAACTTGGCCACCCGGTCGATGGCCATGTCCACCCGGGCCTGCTGCGGCGGCTTGACGATGTAGTCCAGCGCGCCGAGCTCGAAGGCGGTGACCGCCTCCTCGGACAGCCCGGTCACGAAGACCAGTTGCGGCTTGTCATGGAAGGCGTTGATGACCTGGGCCAGCTCGAGGCCGGACAGCCCGGGCATCGAGATGTCGGCGAAGACCGCGTCCACCGGGCACAGCCCGCGGTCCAGCCGAGCCTTGGTCTCGGGCACGCTGCCGCGGATGACCCGTAGCGCCTCGGCCGCGTCGAAGGCCGTGATGACCTTGCTGACCTGCGGGTTCTGGCCGAGCAGGTAGGCCAGCTCGTCGAGCCCGTGCGCCTCGTCATCGACGGCCAACACGAGGAGACCGGTGGTGGTGTCCTGAATGCTCACTGTGCCGCGCAATCTTGCCGATCGACCGGTGGTTGTGTCCATCTTCGACCACCGTTCGATCGGGGTGAAGCCGGCCCCGTCTCGAGGGCGGCCCTGGCCACGCAGGGTGATCTACGTGGCCGGCCGCCGGGACGGTTCAGAGCCCGAATCGGGACCAGTGCGCCCGCTGCTCGACGGCGTCGATCGCGGCCAGCAGCTTCTCGCCGGCGCCGGCGAACACGGAGCTGCCGCCGGCGATACCCAGCCTGGCCAGCAGCGGCTTGCGCGGCTCGGCCACCGCGATGTCGGCCTCCGGGTACTTCTTGGCCACGATCTCGCGCAGCGAGCCGAGCCCGTCGACCAGGCCCAGCTCCAACGCCTTGGCCCCGGTCCACACCTCGCCGGTGAACAGCTCCGGGTCGGCGGCCAGCTTGTCGCCGCGACGCTGTTTCACCCAATCGGTGAACTGGGTGTGCAACTCGCCCTGGAGCCCCTTGAGCCAGACGATGTCCTCGTCCTTGACCGGGCTGAACGGGTCGAGGCGGTGCTTGTGCTCGCCGGCGGTGTAGACCCGGCGCTCCACGCCGAAGCGCTCGAGCAGGCCGGTGAGGCCGAAGCCGGCGGTGATCACGCCGATCGAGCCGACCATGGACGTGCGGTGCGCGTAGATCTCGTCGGCCGCGCAGGCCAGCCAGTAGCCGCCGGACGCCGCGACGTCCTCGCAGAAGGCCAGCACCGGCACGTTCTTCTTGGCCGCCAGCTCCCGGATCCGCTCGCCGACCAGGGCCGACTGGGTGGGCGAGCCGCCCGGGGAGTTGATCGCCAGCGCGACGGCCTGCAGCCGGTCGTGGGCGAACGCCTTGGTCAGCGCCGGCTCGACGGCGTTCAGGTTGATCGCGCCCCGGCCCAGCGGCTGCGGCGTCGGCGTGATCACGCCGTGCAGCCGCACCACGGCGACCACGGGAGACCGGTCCACCCGGTCACCGAGCAGGGGCAGCTTCGCGGCCAATTTGTCGGCCAGCTTCTCCGGGACGCTCATGGCTCGAATCTACGCGTGAACGCTGTTCAGCGCGTTCGCCTTCAGCGGACCGGGCTGAGCCTGGCCCGCCGGTCGTCCGGGCCGGGACCGTCGTCGGCGCCGTCGTCCGGGACCACGGCCAGCACCGGCCGCACGCCCGGGCTGAACTTGGGCACCCGCATGGTGACCTTCATGCCGGCGTCCGGCGCGGTCTCCACCATCAGCGCGTAGTCCTCGCCGAACACCGTGCGCATCCGGTGGTTGATATTGCCGATGCCGACGTGGGCGCCGCTCTTGTGGGCGTCCTTGAGGTCGTCCAGCAGCAGGTCGGCGTCCATGCCGACGCCGTCGTCCTCGACGCTGATCAGCGCCTCGCTGCCGTTGTCCTGGGCGATGATCGTGACGGTGCCACCGCCGGGCTTGTTGGCCAGCCCGTGCTGCACGGCGTTCTCCACCAGCGGCTGGAGCACCAGGAACGGCACGACCACGTTGAGCACCTCGGGCGAGATGCGCAGCCGCACGGACAGCCGCTCGTTGTAGCGGGCCCGCTGGATGGTCAGGTACCGGTCGATGTTGCGCAGCTCCTCGGCCAGCGTGGTGAACAGGCCGTTCGCCCGGAAGGAGTAGCGGGTGAACTCGGCGAACTCCTGGAGCAGCTCGCGGGCGTGCTCCGGGTCGGTGCGCACCAGCGAGCCGATGGCGTTGAGGGCGTTGTAGACGAAGTGCGGGGAGATCTGCGCGCGCAGCGCCTTGACCTCGGCCTGGGCCAGCCGCTGCCGGGACTCCTGGAGCTCGCCCAGCTCCAGCTCGGTGCAGACGAAGCGGGCCACTTCCTGGGACATCCGCAGCAGGCGCTTGTGCCCGACCCCGCCGACGATGATCAGCGAGCCGCGGGTCCTTGACTCCACGATCAGCGGCACGATGATCGCCTGGTGCATCTTGCAGTTGCCCTTGTCGGGGCAGTCGAGCGTGTCGTGCTCGACGAACTCCTTGCGCTCCCCGCTGATCGCCTTGACGATCGCGTCCTGAAGGTCGACGTAGTGCTCGTTGGCGTCGCCGTCCCAGGACAGCAGCGCTCCGCGCTCGTCGGTCATGCCGACCGCGACGCACTTGAGCAGCTCGACCAGGTTCTTGCACGCCTTGTCGGCGGCGTCGGGGGTCAATCCGTCCCGCAGGTCCGGCGCGGCCTTGGACATGCGGTGCAGCGCGTCGGCGACGGCTTCGTCGACGGACGTGCTGACCCGACGCGCCCGGCACAGCAGTACGAACAGCCCGAGCACGGCGAGCGTCGCGATGATGCCGAGCACTGTTTGCTCGGTCAGGAGCTCGACCACCCCGCAATGCTCCGCCGAACAGGGCCGATGGGCAAGCTCTCGTCAGGCTGACGGACGGGTGTATCGGTGAACGGTCCACTACCGGCAGCGACGAGTAGACATCCGATGAATCACCAGGCAGGGTGGGCGGGTGCCAGCTCCACGTGTAGGCCTGTTCGCCACCTGCCTTACCGACACTTTCTATCCGTCGACGGCCCGCGCGGTGGTCCGGCTGCTGGAGCGGCTCGGCTGCGACGTCGACTTCCCGATGGACCAGACCTGCTGCGGCCAGATGCACTACAACACGGGATACCGGGAAGAGGCCCGGTCGCTGGCGGCCAAGTACGCGAAGGTTTTCGACGGCTACGACGCGATCGTGGCGCCGTCCGGGTCGTGCGGCGGCATGGTGCGGGAGATCCACCCCGAGCTGCACGGGACATCGGATGCCTTCGCCCGCACGTACGAGTTGTCGGAATTCATCGTGGACGTGCTGGGCGTGACGGATGTCGGCGCCTACTTCCCACATCGGGTGACCTATCACCCCACCTGTCACTCGCTGCGGATGCTCGGCGTCGGCGACAAGCCGCTGGCCCTGCTGCGCGCGGTCCGCGGTCTTGACCTGGCCGAACTGCCGGCGGCCGACACCTGCTGCGGCTTCGGCGGCACGTTCGCCGTGAAGAACGCGGACACGTCGACCGCCATGCTCGGCGACAAGATGCGCAACGTGCTCAACACCGGCGCCGAGGTGCTGTGCGCCGGCGACAACTCGTGCCTGATGCACATCGGCGGCGGGCTGTCCCGGCTGCGCACCGGCGTGCGGACCGTCCACCTGGCGGAGATCCTGGCCAGCACCGAGGAGGAGCCGTGGGCAGCAACCCCGTGACCTGGCTGGGCAGCCCGGTTTTCCCCAAGGCGGCCAAGGCCGCGCTGGCCGACACCCAGCTGCGGCGCAACCTGCGCAAGGCCACCCACACCATTCGGGACAAGCGCACTCGCGTCGTGTCGGAACTGCCGGACTGGGAAGAGCTCCGGCGGGCCGGCGAGGCGATCAAGGACGACGTACTGTCCAATTTGGACACTTACCTGGAGCGGATCGAGGCCGCGGTCACCGCCCGCGGCGGCGTCGTGCACTGGGCCCGGGATGCCCGTGAGGCCAACGAGATCGTGCTGCGGCTGGCTCGCGAGGCCGGCACCGACGAGGTCGTCAAGGTCAAGTCCATGGCCACCGCCGAGATCGGGCTGAACGAGGCCTTGGAAGCCGGCGGCATCCGGGCCATTGAGACGGACCTGGCCGAACTGATCGTGCAGCTCGGCCACGACCGGCCGTCGCACATCCTGGTGCCGGCCATCCACCGGAACCGTTCGGAGATCAAGGAGATCTTCCAGCGGGAGATGGCCGAGAAGCCGGTCTCGGACGAGCCCCGCGAGCTGGCTGAGGCCGCCCGACGGCACCTGCGGCGCAAGTTCCTGTCGGCCAAGGTCGCCGTGTCCGGGGCCAACTTCGGCGTGGCCGACACCGGGTCGATCGTGGTGGTCGAGTCCGAGGGCAACGGGCGGATGTGCCTGACCCTGCCGGAAGTGCTGATCACCGTGATGGGCATCGAGAAGCTGGTGCCGACCTGGCAGGACCTCGAGGTGTTCCTCCAGCTGCTGCCGCGGTCGTCCACCGCCGAGCGGATGAACCCGTACACCTCGGTCTGGACCGGCGTGACGCCCGGCGACGGCCCGCAGCAGTTCCACCTGGTGCTGCTGGACAACGGCCGCACCGACGCGCTGGCCGACCGGGTCGGGCGGCAGGCGCTGCGCTGCATCCGCTGCTCGGCCTGCCTCAACGTGTGCCCGGTGTACGAGCGGACCGGCGGGCAGGCCTACGGGTCGGTGTATCCCGGGCCGATCGGCGCGATCCTGTCGCCGCAGCTGGTCAACGACATGCACGACAAGCAGGCGGCGTCGCTGCCGTACGCGTCTTCGCTGTGCGGCGCCTGCTACGAGGTCTGCCCGGTGCGGATCAACATCCCGGAGGTCCTGGTGCACCTGCGGGCCGAGGCCGTCGAGGCCAAGGGGCGCACGCCGGAGTCCGTCGGCATGGCCGCGCTGGGTTGGCTGTTCGCCGACGCCCGGCGCTATGAGAACGCGCAGAAGGTGGGGTCGCTGGCCCGGCACCTGGCGCCGTCCGGGCGGATCAGCAGCCTGCCGTGGCCCGGCTCGAAGTGGACGTCGACCCGGGACGTGCCGACGCCGCCGGCCGAGTCGTTCCGCACGTGGTGGAGGCGCAACCGTGGCTGACGCTCGTTCGGTTGTGCTCGGCCGCATCCGCCGCGCCTTGGCGGACCGGCCGGCGGCGGCCGCGATCCCCCGTTCGTACGACGTGACACGGCCGCTCGGCGACCTGGTCGAGCTGGCCGCCGAGCGGATCGCCGACTACCGGGCCGAGGTGCACCAGGTGGCCTCGGCCGACGTCCCGGCGAAGATCGCCTCATTGCTGGCCGCGCGGGGAGCTCGGCGAATGGTCGGACCTGTCGACCTGCCGTCGAGCTGGCAGGTTGACGGCGCGGAATGGTTGATCGACTCACCGTCACTGACCATCGATCAGCTGGACGCCGCCGACGGCGTGCTGACCGGCTGCGCGGTGGCGATCGCCGAGACCGGGACGATTGTGTTGGACGGTGGCGAGGCGCAGGGCCGGCGGGCGTTGACGCTCGTGCCGGACTACCACCTGTGCGTGGCGCGGGCCGACCAGATCGTCGGCATCGTGCCGGAGGCGTTGGCCCGGTTGGAGCCGACGCGGCCGCTGACCTTCATCAGCGGGCCGTCCGCGACCAGCGACATCGAGCTGGACCGGGTGGAAGGCGTGCACGGGCCGCGGACCCTGCACGTGATCATCGCTACTTGAGCAGCCTCGACAGCCGGCGGTCGGCCAGCGGCTTGCCGCCGGTCTGGCAGGTCGGGCAGTACTGGAACGACTTGTCGGCGAACGAGACCTCGCGGACGGTGTCGCCGCAGACCGGGCACGGCAGGCCGGTACGGGCGTGCACCCGCAGGCCGGAGCGCTTCTCGCCCTTCAACGTCGCCGAGCCCTGGCCGACGGACCGCGTGACGGCATCGGTGAGCACGCTGTGCAGCGCGGCGTGCAGGCGGTCCAGGGCGTTGTCGTCGAGCTTGCCGGCGGTGGCGTACGGGGACAGCTGCGCGGTGTGCATGATCTCGTCGGAGTAGGCGTTGCCCACGCCGGCCATCAGCGTCTGGTCGGTCAGCGCGGTCTTGAGCCGTTCGGTGCGGCCCTTGAACAGGGCGGCCAGCGCGTCCCGGTCCAGCGACAGCGCGTCCGGACCGAGCCGGGCGATGCTGGGCACCTCGGCCGGGTCCTTGACGATCCACACGGCCAGGCCCTTCTTGGTGCCGGCCTCGGTGAGGTCGAAGCCCGGCCCCTCACCCGGCGGCCCCAGGTGCACGCGCAGCGCCAGCGGCCCCTTGCCCGGCTTGGGCGGGGCGGCGGACAGCGTGTTGGCCCAGCGCAGCCAGCCGGCGCGAGCCAGGTGCACGATCAGGTGCAGCCCGTCGCAGTCCAGGTCCAGGTGCTTGCCGTGGCGGCCGGCCCCGGTGACCTCGCGCCCGTGCAGGTCGGTCCACGGCGGGCTGGCGGTCTTGAGCACCGACAGCGACGCCACGTCGACCCGCGCCACCGTGCGGCCGACAGCGTGCTCGCGCAGATGGTGCGCGAGCGCTTCGACCTCCGGCAGTTCAGGCAAGGGCTAGTCCACGGGTTGCAGCGGCCCGTCCACATTGGGCAGGGAGTACACCTCGATGTTACGCGCGACCTTGCTGGTCTCCTGGCGGACGTTGAACACGCCACGCACCGTGCCGACCCAGCGCTCCGGCGGGTGTTCGTCCAGGTCACCGGGCGTCTCGGCGACGATCGTCCACGGCCGCCGCAGGGCCCACCGGGCCGGGAAGAACAGGAACAGCAGCACAAGGGCGAGGATGAGCCAGCCCGGCACGACCACGCCGTTGGGCCGCCAGACCAGCAGCACGACGGTGAGGATGACCAGGATGGCGATCATGCCGATGCCCGGCCCGTGGCCGCCGGCCACGTCGTGCTCGAAATCGTCGGCGCCGTCCATGTTCGCCCACGACATGCGACCGCGCACGGTCCACATCCGGCCGTCGGCGCCACGCACCAACCGCGTCATCACCGCCTCCTCGCGATCGCGAACCGGTCACCGAAGCGTCTGTTCACGGTATCGCGACGGGACTGGACCCGGCGGGTGAACCTTTGCACCCGGCAATTGTGACGGTTCGCCACCGTCCCCGCTCAGCGGGGCGTTCGCGGCGCGGTCGGGCCGGTCGCCGTCTCGGCCGGAGTGCTGGTGGTGGTCGTCGTGGGCTCGGCCGTGGTCGTCGCGACGGTGTTCTGCGGCGGCTTCTTCGGGGCCGAGGTCTTGGTCGGCGTGCTCTTGGTCGGCTCTGTGGTGTCCGTCACGGTGCTGCTGGTCGAGCTCTGCAGCGCCTTGGTCGGGGCATCGTTCGAGCTGCTCGGGTTCACCGGGTCGTCCAGCACCCGTCCGGTGGAGTCGACCGGGTCACCGCTGGTGCTGGTCGACGTCGAACCGGAGTCGGTGGGGGTGGTTGTCTGCGTCGGCGGCGCCGGCTGGTCGGAGCCGGGCTGGACCGGCTTCTTGTTGCCGAAGAACGCCGTCTTGGCCCCCTCGGCCGCCTT
Organism: Kutzneria chonburiensis; assembly: GCF_028622115.1. Taxonomy (NCBI): domain Bacteria; kingdom Bacillati; phylum Actinomycetota; class Actinomycetes; order Pseudonocardiales; family Pseudonocardiaceae; genus Kutzneria; species Kutzneria chonburiensis. The sequence goes on along the minus strand of NZ_CP097263.1, from coordinate 7,486,249 downwards.
GAACGGCCCGGAGACCTGCTGCCCGCTGGCAAACGTGCTTGTCGGGGACGCCCCCGAGGTGGCGCTGCCGGCCGTCGACTGGCCCGGCGACGGGGCGCACCAGGTCGACACGATCTGGTGGTCGCTGGGGTTGGGCAGCGCCTCGTGCGAGTGCGACAGCCACGGCCCTAGTGCGATGCCGAAGACGCCGACAGCCGCGACCGAGCTGGCGGTCAGCGCCAGCTTCACCCGGGTCGCCAGCAGCGCGCCCTTGCCGGCCAGGGCGGCGGTCAGGCCGCCTCCGCCGGCCGCCTGGGTGGCGATCGCCGCGGTCGCGCCCAGGCCGACCATGGGCACCAGCAGACCGGCGTGCGCCCGCAGCGTGGAGCACACCTCGCGCAGTTCGCCCTGCAACGTCTTGCACTGGACGCAGCCGTGCAGGTGCGCCTTGATGCGGCGGCCCTCGAGGCCCTTCACGGTGCCCGCGGTGTAGCCGCCGAGCTTCTCCCGCACCGACTGGCACGCCGTCGCGCCGAGATCCTGGGTCAGGTGGGCCTGGAGGTACGCCGCGCGCAGGCCGTCACGGGCGCGGCGGGCCAGCGCCGCGGTGGCATTGGCGCTCAGGCCGAAGTGCGGCGCGACCACCGCCGGCCGCTCGCCCTCCACCTCGACCTGCCACAGCACCGTCCGCCAACGCTCCGGCAGGGTGCTGAACGCCTGGCTGATCAGCGTGCTCTCGGCCAGCCGCGACGAGTTGTCGGCGTACGGCTCGGCCCGGCGATCCAGCTCCGCGTCCTCGACCGGCACGTCACGGCGGCGGGCGCTCCACTCCCACGACACGCGGCGGGCCACCGTGAGCAGGTAGGTCCGCACGTGGTCGGTCGGGCCGTTGCCGCGGCGCACCGCCTGCAGCACCCGGAAGAACGCCTCCGCGGTCAGGTCGTCCGCCTCCGCGGCGTCCCGAACCTGCTGCATGGCGAACCGGCGCACCGCGTCCGCGTGCCGGGAGAACAGCAGGCCGAAGGCGCTGTCGTCACCGTCACGAAGTCTGTCGAGCAGGGCTTGGTCGTCATCGGCGCCCGCCGACGCCGGGCGGCTGAACTCTGCCATCCCCCGCCCCTCTCCCCAGCCGACGCCACCGAGTGGGTGACGATAATCCCACGAACAGGTGTAACCAAACGTAACAGGATCAGGACAACCTGAGTCGTTCTTACAAGGTCGCCGACCGCCGCTGATACCGCCGATTGGCCTCAGCCAGCCGTAATAACGCCTGGTGTCGACCCGGTCACGGGTCGGCGTCAGCTGGTCACGGCCCGCTCCGCCGACCGGCTCCGACCCAGTAACCTGCATGCGTGGTGGAGTGGCGTGGAGAAGCGTCGGCGCGGTTCCCCGAACTGCGTCCCTACCTCGAACGCGACTCCTGGTCCTGCCACGTCTTCCTGTTCGAGGTGCTGCAACTCGCCCTCGAAGCCCACCGCAGCGGCGACCAGGAGCTGCTGGCCCGGTCCTACGGCTTCGCCCGCTGGTGCTTCGAGCAGCCCGGCCGGTTCCTGTCCAACGCCGCCGTCGTGAGCTTCTACGAGCACGTCTTCGACGACTGGGACCTCCGCCACGACGTCGCCCGCCGACTGCCGACCGAGGTGATGGCCCAGGTGCGGCCGCTGTGGGAGTGGCGGCTGCCGGCCGACAAGTTAGCCGAGGTGGACCGGCTGCTTGGAGTGGCGGACCACCCCGCTTGAAAAGCACTCCCGGCCATGGGTTAAGCTGTGCACAGCACGGCGTTGCGGACGTAGCGCAGTTGGTAGCGCATCACCTTGCCAAGGTGAGGGTCGCGAGTTCGAGTCTCGTCGTCCGCTCGGTCCACAAAGCCCCTGTTCTCCGGAACAGGGGCTTTGTGGCGTTCTCAGACCTCGATCCGGTACATGCCGAAGATCATGAAGGCCGTTTCGAAGCGGATGGCTAGATCGCTGAAGCCGTTGCCCCAGACCCGTACCGACAGCACCTCGGTGCCGGGGCTGGTGGCGAAGGCGATGGTGACATCGGAATCGCCCTCGAGAGGGAATTCGAACCAGCCGTCCTTGGCCGTGGAGTCCGACGTCATCAGGCCGAGGTCGACGTTGCGCCAGTCGCCGTCCTCCAGCTGCTGCCCGGCGAAGGTGCTGGCCACCTCGACGAACGCTTTGGCGTTCTGGGCCAGGATCCAGCCCTCGGCGAGCAGCTCGCCCTTGATTCTGCTCATGACGGCCTCCCGGGGTGGGCCGCCGCGGCCCACCCCGAGGGTGCCGTCAGCTGCCGAAGTACGAGGTGAAGTTGGTGGCGAACTCCCAGTTGTTGAACTTATCCCAGTTGATGGACCAGGTCATCAGACCGCGAAGATCGGGATGACGGCCGTGCACGGCATAGCCGCCGCAGTTGGTCCCCTTGGTCAGGCAGTCCAGCGCCTGGTCGAGCGGGCCGGTGGGAATCCAGCCGTTGCCGGCGTTCTGGTTGGCCGGCACGCCGATGGCCACCTGCCCAGGGCTGAGCGCCGGGAACATCCGTGATGTGTTGCCGGCGACGGGAAAACCGGTCAGCAGCATGTCGGTCATGGCGATGTGGAAATCGGCCCCGCCCATCTGGTGGTACTGGTTGTCCAGGCCCATGATCGGCCCCGAGTTGTAGTCCTGGACGGTGAGCAGGGTCAGCGAGTCGCGCAGCGCGTAGATCACCGGCAGGAACGCGCCGGCCCGCGGGTCCTGGGCGTTGTTCGGGCCCGGGCCGTAGAACTGGTAGCCCAGCTGCACGAAGAACGTCTCGGGGGCCATGGTCAGCACGAACTTGGTGCCGTAGCGGGTCTTGAGCTGCTTGAGGGCCGAGATCAGGTTGACCACGACCGGCGTGGTCGGGCTGCGGAAGTCGGAGTCGCCGGCCTGCAGGGACAGCGACTGGTTCTCGAAGTCGATGTCCACGCCGTCAAGGCCCCAGCGGTCGATGATGGCGCTGACCGAGTTGACGAAGTTCGTGGCCATCGCGGCCGAGGTCAGCTGCACCTCGCCGGCGGCGCCGCCGATGGAGATGACCACCTTCTTGCCCTTGGCCTGCTGCGCCTTGATGCCGGCCAGGAAGTCGGCGTCGCTCTCCACGCCGGCGCACTCGCTGGCCGAGCAGCGGTTGAACACGATGTTGCCGTTGCCGGCGGAGTCGGCAAAGGCCAGGTCGATCACGTTCCACGCGGCCGGCACGCTGGCGATCGGCTCGTAGCCGGAGCCATTGGCGAAGCTGGAGTGCAGGTAGCCGACCAGGGCGTGCGCCGGCAGACCGCCGCCGGGCGGCGGCGTGGTCGGGCCGGTGGTCGTGGTGGTGGTGGTGGTGGTGGTCGTGGTCGTCGTGGTGGGCGGCGGCTGGTTGCCGGCGGGTCCGCTCAGCGTCACGTCGTCCAGGTAGTACGTGGGCTGCCCGTACCAGCCGTGGACGTAGATCGTCACGGTCGTGGTGGACGCGCCGGTGGTGAACGACGTGGACAGCTGCTGCCAGGTCGAGCTGGACGTCCAGGTCTGCGGATCGGTGGTGCCGGTGCCGGTGGCGCCGAGGTAGACGTAGCTGCCCTGGACCCAGGCCGACAGCGTGTACTGCGAGTTGGGCTGTACGCTGATCTGCTGGCTGCACTGGGCGAAGTTCTGGCCGGCCGGCGTGCCGGCGGCGGCTCCGGAGCCGGAGTGCGTCGGCGAGCTGACCGCTGCGGCGGCCGAACAGGTCCAGCCGGACAGGCCGGACTCGAAGCCCGGATCGGCCGTCAGATTGGCGGTGGCCCCGGTCGCGGGCTGGGCCACGATGGCCAGCGAGACCAAGGCGGTCGCGGTGAGACCGGCTAACACGTGAAGCAGGGATCTGCGGGTCATGCGTGCCTCCACAGGGTGCGATCCGCGGTGCCCGAAAGTGGACTAGACCACATTTTCGCTGTCAAGGTCTAGACCAAAACCGGTAGCCCTGGGCAGACGAAACGCCCGGCGCGACGTGCGCCGGGCGTTCGGGTGGAGCGGGGATCAGACCGCGCGGGCGGCGTTGTCGGCGATCGCGTCCACAATCTGCGGCCAGGCCGGAATCGGCAGGTCGTGACCCATACCGGGGATGATCAGCAGCCGCGAGTCCGGGATCGCGGCCGCGGTGGCCTTGCCGCCGGTGACGTTGAGCAGCGGGTCGGCCTCGCCGTGGATGACCAGGGTCGGCACCTTCACCGTGCGCAGGCCCTCGGTGCGGTCACCGGACGCCATGATCGCGGCGAACTGGCGCACGAAGCCCAGCGGGTTGCGGGCCCGCTCGAAAGCGGCCCGGCCGTTGGCCCGGATCCGCTCCTCGTCGAACGGGAAGCCGGGCGAGCCGACCGCCCGACTGGCCCGGACGGCCGCTTCGGCCGCCTCGTCGGCAGTCTGCGGCGGCGGGGCCTGGAGCGCGGCCATGGCCTCCGGCGTGGACGCGCCGACCGACTGGTCACCGGTCGTGGACATGATCGAGCAGGCCGACAGCAACTGGTCGGCGTGGTCGATCAGCAGCTGCTGGACGATCATGCCGCCCATCGACGCGCCGACCACGTGGGCCTTGTCGATGCCCAACTCGGCCAGCAGGGCGGCGGCGTCGTCGGCCATGTCCGACAGCCGGTACGGGGCCGTCGACGGGTCGCCGGCCATCACCGCGGCGACGTCGAGGGACGGGGATTCGATCGACTGCGAAAGTCCGGCGTCGCGGTTGTCGAACCGGATCACGTGGAATCCCTTGTCCGCCAACAGCTGGCAGAAGGCCGGGTCCCACATGGTCATCTGCGCGCCGAGGCCCATCACCAGCAGCAGGGCGGGATTCCCGGGGTCGCCGAAGGTGTCGTACTCCAGCGAGATCCCGTTCGCGGTCAGTTGCGGCATCGAGAGTGGTGTCCCTTCACAGATCCGGCAGCGGGTCCGGCGGGAGCCCGGCCCGGTCCGCGTGCGCCGCGTCCGCGGCCCGCGCCACCGGCACGTACTCCTCGTCGATCTCCAGCCGCATCGTGCCCAACTCGATGATCTGACCGTCCGATGTCGGCTCCGGCGCCAGCCGGACCGAACGCGGAAAGGTCGCCCACACCGACTCGGGCACGTGCCGCTGGAAGAACTTGCAGGCCAACAACGTGACCCCAGAAGTGCCAACCACGACGAGCAAGCTGATCATCCCGGGTTGACCGACCGACAGCGCCGGGAACACGTACTCGATCCGCTCACTCGGCGGCAGCAGGGCCCGGCACAGCTGCCTGACCTCGGACGACAGGGCCACCGAACCAGTCTGCCATCAGTCGACCCGGAAGGGATCGTGCTCGGCGATCAACTTGTCCACCCGGGCCCGGTCAACCCGGTGCGCCAGGGCACTGTCCTCCTGGCGGTCGCGCACCACCTTGGCCAGCGTGAACGTGGACGTGACGGCGTAGAGCATGCCGACCGCCAGGAACGCTCTGATCCACGGGTCGACCGGCAGCAGGGCGACCCCTATCGCCACTGCCAGCAGCGACAGGCCGAACGAGATCGCCGCCTGGGCGAAGAAGGCGGGGGTCGGGCCGGACGAGGGAGGTGTGGTCGTCATGAAAAAGGGTCCCGGCCCGGGACCCTTTCGTCTTGAGTACAGCTACTCAGTCGCTACAGCTTTCCGCCGCAGTCCGAGCAGAAGACCGCGCCGGGCTTGTTGGCCGTGGAGCCGCAGCCGCCGCACGTCACCGGGACAGCCAGCGAGCCGCCGCAGGCCGAGCAGAACTTGCCGCCGTCGACCTTGGTGCCGCAGCTCGGGCAGTTCAGCTTGGCCCTGGTGTCGACGTCGACGTCGGCGGTCCAGTCCTTCTGCCGCGCCTTCTCCCAGATCTGGTCGCGCTGCGCCGCCGACTGGGCGCGGGCCACCTCTTCGGCCACGCTCGGCGAGCAGCGCAGGCACTGGCCGATCTCCTCGTTCCAGCACTGGGTCTTGCACATCCAGTCGCTGCAGCCGCGGCACTGCGAGAAGCTCGGGCTGATCTCCTGCACTGCCGCCGTCAGCGCCTTGTCCTTGGCCGGCGAGTTGGTGGCTCGGTCGTAGCGCCACGACTCGGTCGCGCGGCTGAGGTCCTCGGCCGCGCCGCCGAACAGCGAGCCGACCGCGCGCAGCAGGCCGCGGCCCATTTCCACCTTGTCCCGCTGGAACGCGGAACGGTAGCCGTTGCCACAGCGTTCGCAGTAGAACTCGAACTGGTATCCCTCGGTATTCGAGAGATCGCGGAAGTTGTCGGTGAACGGAACCATCCCAGGCACGGTGGGACCTTATCCGCCCACCGGCCCGTTCCGCCCCTGCCGTTTCGGGCAAGGAGGACAGCGATCGGGGCAAGGGTTCTCGCCCTTAGGTGCAGCCGGTGATCCCCCGGTCACGCCGCGCTTCGCGACCATTCCCGCAGCGTCGCCGCCACCGTATCCAAATCGTCCGATTCGCCGGCAGCCGCCGCGAGGACGAATTCCACCGAGCGATCCTCGTCCGGTTGGAAATCATGTCCGTTCAACGCCAGGAACACCCGGGCGGCGACCCAGGCCAGCCGTTTGTTGCCGTCGATCAGCGGGTGGTTGCGCAGCACCGAGTGCAGCAGCGCCGCCGCCTTCTCGTGCAGATCCGGATACGCCTGCTCCCCGAACATCGTCATCCTCGGCCGCGCCGCCGCCGAGTCGATCAGCCCCGCGTCCCGGATCAGCGCCTTGCCGCCCATCGTCGCGTGCGCGATCGCCGTCAGATCCGCCGTCGTCAGGTACCTGGTCATGCCGTGCCCAGCCGATGCACGATCCCCGCGTCCAGCGTCAGCACCCGCTCCGCGATCGCCATCACCTCCGCATGCCGCCTCTCGTCCAGCGCCCGCGCCAGCACCCCCGCCGCGAACTCCGCCTCCGTCGCCCCTGCGGCCTCCGCCGCAGCGCGCAGTTCGACGTCCAGTTCCTCGGCCAGGTGCACCGTCAGCGTGATCACCCGGCCGACCTTAGCCACGGTCCGCCAACCGCCCCATCCATTTGTCGCCCGGGCATGACGCCCGAACGGCGGGTCCGCATCGGTCCGGTTCACTATGTTGTGACGGGCGGACACGCCTGGTAGCAAGGCCGGACACGTGCCGCGACCCCTGGAGGATGATCGTGACCTGGCAGGAGGAACTGCGCGCACTGGACGCCGAGCTCGCCGACAAGGGCATCACCCCGGCCGAATACCGCCGCCGCCGTGACAACCTGCTGGCCGCCGCCTCCGGCGGCTTCCCGCCGGCCGGCCAGGTAGCTCCCCAGCGTCCCGAGCCGCCGGCCCAGCCGCAGATCCCGCACGTCCAGCCGCCGCCGTCGCCCATCCAACAGCCCCTGCCGCCGATCCCGACCGCCCAGCAGCCCCCGAGCCAGCCGATCCAGCAGCAAGCCCCAACAAGCACGCCGCCTCAGCCGTTCGCCGCCTCGGCGATGCAGCAGATGCCGTCCGGGCCGAACCCGATCCCACCGGCGCCGCAGTACCAACCGGTGATGCCGACCCAGCAGCCGTCATGGTCGCCGGTCACCGAGCTGCCGATGTATCAACCGGGCGGCGAGCAGCAGGCCCCGGCGCCGCAGTACGCACCCACGCCGCCGATCTCCGACGACGTCTTCAGCACCCGCGCCACCAAGAAGAAGTCCCGGGCGGCGTTGCTGGTCGTCGTCGTGGTGGTGCTCCTGCTGCTGTTGGCCGGCGGCTGGTGGTTCGGCGTGCGTCCGCAGCAGCCGACGGCGACGTCGTCCACCACACCCCCGACGAAGGCACTGCACCTGGACGACCTGCCGCAGCTGCCGGGCACGGCCCGGCTGGACCGGGCCGAGCTGTCGGTCTTCGAGGCGCAGAACCGTAACCTGTTCGACGCCAGGGAGGGCGACTTCCTCGAGGCCGACAAGGTGACCCAGATCACGTTCACCGGATCGGTGGACGGCCACCTGAACTACGCGGTCTTCGCCTTTGTCACCGGTGATCAGGCCGCGGGTGCGAAAGTGAGCTCCGACCTGGTGGAGTACCAGGACCTGGCCGGGTTGCAGCCGGGCAAGGTGGACGGCCTGCCGAGCCAGGTCCAGGTGCGCAAGCTGGTCACCGACAAAGAGGTGCAGTACCGCGCCATTTACGCTTCCGGGCTGAACGCGGTGATGGTGGCGGTCGCCCAGACTCAGCCGGTGGACGAGTCGGCGGTCATGGCCGCGATGAAGAACGTCGCCACCTCACTGTTGACGAAGGCGCCGGCGAGCTGAGCCGGCCCAAGGGGGAACCGGAGCTCGCATGACCACCACGGAGATGCCACAGGTGACGGCCGAGGAGCCGGCGGCGCAGACCGCCCGTTCGCGGTGGAACTGGCCGGTCGCGCTGCTGGTGCTGCTGGCCGCGGTGCCCGTGGTCTCGATGATCGTCGAGGTGCTGCGCTCGCCGCGGCTGAACTTCCTCGACTACTGGTCGGTCCTCGGGCTGGCCTCGACCCCGTCCGGCCAGTACCACCTCGGCGGGCTGTTCGTGCTGTACAACGGGCATCCGGTGGTCATCGCCGGCACGCTGTTCTGGTTGGACGCGAAGTTCTTCGGCGGCTCCAACCCGGCGCTCGGCCTGCTGGTCGTGGTGCTGAGCCTGGTCGTGGTCGCCGCCATGGCCTCGATGCTGCCCCGGCGGCTCAGCGCGGTGAAGCGCGCGGGCCTGGTCGCCGGTTTCGCCTTCCTGATGTTCTCCCCGGGCAACATGGAGAACTTCGGCGAGGGCATGAGCGGCACGCACTGGCTGTCGGGCCTGGCGCCGGCGATCGTGGCGATCGCGCTGGCGCACCGCGGCCGGACGGTGTTGGCGCTGGTCGTCGCGGTGATCGCCTGCCTCGGCCACGGCGCGGCCTTCCCCGTGTGGGCGGCGCTGGCGCTGATCGCCTGGCTGCGCGGCGACCGGCCGTGGAAGGTGGTCACGCCGATCGTGGTCGCCGTGCTCGGCGGCGCGGTGGCGTACTGGACGCTGCCCAGCTCGGGCTCGATCCCGCTGCCGACCTTCGCCCTCGACCGGCTGCTCGCGGTGGTCTCCGGCACGCTCGGCATGCTCTGGTCCACCCAGATCCCCGACCAGGCCATGCTGGCCGGCGCCCTCAGCCTGATCGTGCTGGTCGTGGGCATCGCGCTGGTGGTGCGGTCCCGGACGTTGCGGCCCGAGCTCCGCGGTCCGGCCGACGAGCCGGTGGACAACGCCGGCTGGACCGGCCTGTCCGTGCACATCCTGCTGGCCGCGATCATGATCGGCATCTCGCGAGCCGGCCTCGGCGACACCGTCGGCGAGTCCGGCCGGTACGCCGTGATCAGCGGCATCGCGGCCTGCTCGGTGGTGGCGATGGTCGTGCTGCTGTGGCGCAAGCTCGCGGTGCTGCCGGCCGTGGTGATCGCGGTCACGGCCGGGCTTGTGACCTTCACCATGGGCAGCGAGCAGGCGACCAACGTGCGCAACCAGTACCCGGACCAGACGGTGCTGGCCATCGCGGCCCAGCTCGACGCGACCAAGTCGATGACCGGGCTGCGGATGAACACCAGCATCCTGCCGGTGGTCAAGGGCCTGGGCGCGTACCCGTTCACCAAGGACTTCAGCCTCGACTGCGGCGGCATCGAGCTGGGGTCCAAGCTGGACGTGTCGCAGGCGCCGGTGCTGCCGGGTGGTCCCGGCCACGGCCGCAGCGGCGGCTACGTCGAGTCCGGCCCGGTGGTCGGCGACGCGGTGCTCGGCGGCTGGGCAATGATCGACAACAAGGGCCCGGACTGTGTGCTGGTCGTCGACGACCAGCACAACGTTGTCGGCGGTGGCGCGGTGGGTATTCGCCGTGGTGACGTGGCCGCGGCCATGCACAGCAGCACCTTCGAGACCGGCTGGCACGCCGTCGCCGCGCCGCAGGCCACGAACCCGCAGGTAGTGGTCATCGCGGCCGGCAAGCCGTACCGGCTCCCGGTGGCGCCGAAGCAGTGATCGCGGGATCGGGTCACAACCCGATCTCTCAACGACCCAGTCGGGTACGGGGGCCGTGGGTGCTTCGGCACAATGGCCCCGGTACGCGGACGTGATGCGGAGGTTCGTCAGATGTCCTGGCAAGAGGAGCTGCAGCAGCTCGACAGCGAGCTGGCCCAGGGCCGGGTGACGCCAGAGGACTACCGCCTACGTCGCGACCAGCTGCTGGGCGTGGCCCAGGGGCAGCAGCAGCCCCAGACGCCGCCCGGTGGCCAGCCGCAGCAGCCACCGGCCGAGCAGCAGCAGCCGGCAAGCCCGTTCGGCGCGCCGTTCCGCTGGCAGCCGCCGGCCAGCCAGCAGAACCAGAACCAGCCGCCGCCGGAGACGTCGTCGGAGAGCACGCAGGTGCTGCGCCCGATCACCGACCCGCCGGCCGGCGACAGCGCCGAGCGCACGCAGGTGGTCCGCAACACCGGTGGTGACAGCGCGGAGCGCACCCAGGTGGTGCCGAACACCGGCGGCTTCATGCCCGGCCAGCAGAACATGGGGCCGCAGGCGTCGGCGCCGTGGCAGCCGATGCCGCAGCAGTCGGACTTCGGCCAGCAGCCGCAGGAGTACGGCTCGGCGCCGTGGAGCAACGAGCTGCCGCCGGACTTCGGCAAGGCGAGCTGGCCGCTGCAGGGCCCCGAGGTGTTCGACAGCGGCAAGCGCGGCAACAAGACCGGCAAGATCATCGCGATCTCGGTGGCCGTGGTGCTGGTGCTGGGCCTGGCCGGCGGCATCTACTTCTTCACCGCCGGCTCCGGCAAGGAGAACAACGCCACCACCACGACGACCGGCACCTCGTCGTCCAAGGCGGCCCCGACGACCACCACCCCGCCGCTGCCGCCGCTGCCGGCCGGCCCGTTCGTGCAGGTGCCGGGCAAGCAGATCTACAACGTCGACTACCCGATCGCCGACGCGGTGACCAACCACGCGCCGACCGACCAGGAAGTCCAGCTGCTCAAGAACAACGGCGTGAGCCGGGTGGCCGCGGTGGTCACCGAGGCCCCGAACATGCACGAGGGCATCTGGGCGTTCAAGACCGGCGGGGACCCGAAGGCCGCGTTCAACGCGATCGACAAGCTCTACGCCGAGGCCAACTACCAGCAGCTGACCACGAACATCCCGGCCGGCGTCACCGCCCGCTCGCTCAGCGCCAGCGGTCCGGACGGCCAGACCGCGTTCCGCGCGCACTACATCTCCAACGGCTACGTGATCCGGGTCGAGGCCTACAGCCCGGATTCGGCGGCCGCGGAGAAGGCGTTCCGTGACCTGCTCAAGGCCGAGACGCAGAAGTTCGCGCCGGCGTCGTGACGTCGAGTGAGGTCGGCTACGCCGACGGCGCGGAGTCCGAGGTCCTGCTGGCGCTGAAGGCCGCCGAGGACATCAGCGCGGGGTCGACGGAGCTGGCGGCGAAGGTCGATTCCTGGGAGACGGCCTATCACTTCTCGCCGCAGCGGCTGGCTCTGTTGGCGCCGCTGCGGCTGCGGCCGGAGCTGCGCGCGGTGGATCTGGGTTGTGGCACCGGAGTTCTGACCCGCGCGCTGGGCGAAGCCGGTCTGGACGTGCTCGGCATCGAGGGCACGGAGGATCGCGCGGCCGCGGCGTCCGAGCGCTGCCGGGACCTGCCCAACGTACGGATCGTGCGGGGCGAGATCGAGCAGGAGCTGGCTGCTGCCAACGGGATCGACCTCGCGGTGTTGTGCGGGGTGCTGGAGTACAGCACGCTCTTCGGCGCCGGCCCGGAGCGGCTGCTGGACGGCGTCCGGCAAGCGCTGTCCGAACGCGGCGTGGTGGCGCTGGCGATCGAGAACCAGCTCGGCGTCGGCTATCTGCTGGGCCGCCCGGAGGATCATCACGGCAAGTCGTGGGTGGGCATCGCCGACTACCCGGGCGGCGAGCCACAGCCCCGCACGTGGACGCGGCAGAAGCTGGCGTCGCTGTTGGCCGACGCGGGTCTGACGGCGCAGCGCTGGCTGCTGCCGTACCCGGACTACAAGCTGCCGCGCGTCGTGCTGAATACGGCGTTGTTCGACCGCCCGGACGCTCCCGAGCTGGTGGAGAAGCTGGTCCGCGACCCGCTGCGCGGCGCGTTCGGCGGCGGCCGGGCCGTGGCCCCGGGGCGAGAGCTGTATCGGGCGGCGGTGGCCGAGGGCTTCGGCGTCGAGGTCGCGCCGTCGTTCCTGATACTGGCTTCCGCGTCCGAGGAGCCGCTGGACGAGCTGCTCGACCCGTCGTTGGCCTGGTTGGTCAGCGGTGGTCGCCGACCGGAATGGCGGCGCACCCGTGGGCTGGGTCGCGATCTTGTCCTGACGTCGAAATCCGAGGGCACGACCGGGCGTGCTTGGCTGCGGCAGCAGACGGTGCCGACGGAGCCCTGGTTCGCCGGTCGGCCGCTGGACGCGGCGCTCCTGGATGCCTTGCGCGGCGGGGATTCGGCCGAGCTGCGCCGCCTTGTCACGTTGTGGCAGCACACCGTGCTGGCACAGGCGCGGCCGCTCACCGCGGACGACGAGCGGCACCCGTATCTGCCGGGGCGCGATGGCGTGGCGGTGCTGCCGCCGGATCACCTGGACGTGCACCCGGGCAACCTGATCCTGACCGCGACCGGCGTCGAGCGCGTGGACCGTGAGTGGCTGGCCGGCACCGGCGTCGACGCCGAGCTCGTGCAGCTGCGGTCGCTCCTGGAGTTCGCGCACGACATCCACGACGGCGGTGCGCCACACATCTGGGGCAGCGCAGCGACCGAGCGTGATCTGCTGCGCGCGCTGGCCGAGCTGGTCGGACTGAGCACGGCGGCCGACGAGCGGTGGTCCGAACTGCTTGACGCCGAGGGTGAGCTCCAGTCCCTGGTCACCGGCACGTCGGCGGCGACGATCAGCAAGGCCCTGCACGACCGGGTCGACCAGCCGGGTATTGATCCGTTGTGGACGATCCAGGGCGGCCTGGACCAGATCGTCGCCGACGCCACCCATCTCAAGGGCCTGGAGCAGAGTCTCCGCGATGCCGACGCGGACCTCGACCGGCACCGAACGGCGCTGGTCGACGCCAACGACCGCACCGAGGTCGAGCGCCGTCGCGGCAACGAGGTCTCCGGTCAGCTGAGCATCGTCGAGCAGGAGCTGTCCGTCGCGCGCGCTGAGGCGGCGCGGCTGGACCGGCGGCTGGGCATGGTGTTCGCGGAACTGGCCGACGCCGCGCTGGAAGCGGAGTCGGCGCAGGCGCGCAGCGCACAGCTGGAGCAGCAGGCGGCGCACGTCGCCGACCGCCTGGCCAAGACCCGGGCTCGCCTGGACGCGTTGGAGAACGCCAAGATCGTGCGCGCGGCCCACCGCTACCTGTGGCCGTCGGCGCGGATCGCCCGTGGCGTACGGGACATCGCGCTGGGCCGGGCCGGGGACGAGGGTGACGCCGTGCTGCGGCGCTCAGGCCCGCTGGCCGGCGTGTTCGGGGCGCGGATGCGCAAGTCGGCGCGACCCAAGCGCGAGGCCGAGCTGCACTACTCGGTGAACGTGCCGGAACGGCCGATCGCGGTCGGCCGGGGCCAGGTCGTCGATCTGGACGGCTGGGTGGTCAACGCCGGCATCGCGGTCAAGGACGTCCGGGTGCTGTTCGAGGGCGAGTGGCACGTGGCGAGCACGGGCCACGCCCGGCCTGATGTCGTTGCCGCGCTGGGGCCGTCGGTGATTCGTACGCCCGAGGGCTGTGGTTTCCGGGTCCGACTGCCGCTGACGCGGATCGCCGCGCCGATGGACAAGCCGCTGGCGCTCGGCGTTCTGCTGGCCGATGGAACCCTGCTGCGACGCGAACTTCCGCCGCTGCGCCTGGTCCCGTCCAATTTGGACCCGGTGACGGTGTCGTGGCCCGGCAAGGGCCCGAAGGTCGCCATCTGCATGGCGACCTACCGGCCCGATCCGGCTTTCCTTGCCGCACAGCTGGATTCGATTCGAGCCCAGACCCATGACAACTGGGTGTGCGTGCTCAGCGACGACAACTCGGGCCCGGAGTCGCTCGCGGTGATCCGCCGGCTGATCACCGGTGACGACCGCTTCGTGCTGGTGGCGCACGAGGACAACGTCGGCTTCTACGGCAACTTCGAACGCGCGCTGGCCGCCGCCCCGGCCGACGCGCACGCCGTCGCCCTGGCCGACCAAGATGACGTGTGGGACCCGGACAAGCTGGTGACGCTGCTGCTCGCGCTGCGCGAGCACGGTCTCGCGTACTCGGACATGCGGCTGATCGACGAGCAGGACACCGTCTTCGCCGACTCGTTCTGGCAGGACCGCCGCAACCAGTGGACCGACCTGGAAGCGTTGCTGCTGCTCAACACCGTGACCGGCGCGGCGAGCATGGTGGACGGCAAGACGCTGCGTGAGCTGGTGCTCCCGTTCCCTCCGGGCACCCCGTCAGCCTTCCATGACCAGTGGATTGCGGCGACGGCGCTGGCCGACAGCAAGCTGGCCTTCGTTGACCGCGCCCTGTATTCGTACCGACAGCACGGGCAGGCGGTGACCGGACATCGCCAGGAGCGCCTGGACAAAGGGCTGCCCGGCAAGATCGGCCTGGCGTTGTTGGCCCTGGGGCGCAACGAAGTGCTGACCGCCGAGCAGGAGGCTCAGCTGGAGGCTGTCGCCGAGTACGAGCTGCGTCGGGTCGCCCAGTTCGCGACGACGCTGCTGCTGCGCGTGGAAGGCATGAAGGCCGAGGACCGCGAGCGGCTGACCGAGCTGAGCGAGGTCGAGAACCGCCGCACGCCGCTGCTGAAGCTGGCCGGCCGCGCCCGGGAGGAAACTGCCGGCGCGGAACGGTTCCTGCTCAGCGCGGCCCTGCGCTGGCACGCGCTGCGCAAGGCCCGAGGCAAGATCCCGCCGCTGGCACAGCCGAGCATCGACTAACTGAACACAGGAAGCGCTCCGCAGTCGGCGATCACGCCCTCCATCTCGGTGCGGAAGGCGGCGGCGGAGAACTTGGTCCGACACACCTCGACCAGCGCCTGCTGGATCTCGGTCCAGAGCACGTCGTCGGTGAGCATGCGGTGGCACAGCTCGACGATCTCGGCCGGCGACTCGCCGACCAGGTGCCGGGCCATCCAGCCGAGGTGTAGCCCTTCGCCGCCCACCGGTGTGGTGACGAACGGCAGCCCGGCAGCCATCGAGTCGACGAACTTGATCTTCACACCGGCGCCGTAGCGCATCGGCACCACGTGCAGCCGGGCTTTGGACAGCCAGACACCCGGGTCCGGCACCTTGCCCAGCACCTCGATGTCCTTACGGGCCAACGCCCGTACCGCCGGCGACGGGTCGGCGCCGATGACCCGCAGCAGCAGTCCGGGATGCCGCCGGGACAGCTCCGGCAGCACGTCGTCGACCAACTCCAGCACGGCGAACTCGTTCGGTGTGCGCGGCGTGTTGTCGAAACCGCCGAAGAACGCCAGCCCTTCCCGGCCCTCGAGGCCAGGGACCTCGCCGGGCAGGTTGGCCGGGTAGCAGGCGACGTGCACGGAGGTGCCCGGCGCGATGCCACGGGCCCAGCGGGCCTCCTCCTCGCTCACGCAGACCGCCACATCGGCCCAGTTGAAGGCGTGTTCCTCCTGGTCACGTAGGTGCCGCGCCTCGATCGCCAGCCGGCGGCGCTCGGCCGAGGTCAGCGCCGTCTCGAAGTACTGGCCGGGACGTCGGTAGAACAGCGCCTCGGAGTCGTAGACCTTGACCGCCTGCGGCTGCGACTGGGAGATCGTGAGGCCGACCTGCGCGAAGTTGTGCGGCCGGAACACCACGACCACGTCGTACAGGCCGGCCCGATCGGCCGACCAGCGCCGCGCGTCGGTGACGCCCCAGACGACCTCGATTCCCTTGGCCTGCAAGGCCGGCGCGTATTCCTCGGCCCGCTCGGGCGAGTACGCGTAGAAGGTGACACGGGCGTTCGGGTCGGCCTCCCGCCAGGCGTCGACAACGGCCATCGTGCGGGGGTCGCCACGGCCGCGGTCGGCCTGCGGCACCCGGTCGTCGATCAGCAGCACCCGGTAGCCGGCGTTGCGGTCGCGCAGCCAGTACTTGTGGTGCTCGTGCTCGTCCAAGCCCACGACGTTCGGCCGGTCGACCAGCTCCTGCGGCCAGCGGCGGAGAAAAACGCCGTGGTTGAGCTGCATCAGCTCCATCGCCCGGTCGGTGGTGCTGCTGCCGTGTCGGGCGTGCACGACCGTCGAGCGTGGATCCACCCACACCGTCCAGCCCAGCGACTTGAGCTGGACCTGGAGGTCGACGTCCTCGAAATAGGCGATCTCGTAGTCCGCGCTGAAGCCGCCGGCCTGGTGGAACACGCTGCGCCGCATGAGCAGGCAGGCCGCCGACGCGTAGTCCACCTGGCGGGCGAACATCTCGTGCTGCGGACCGTCCCAGGCCCGGCACCAGCCGTCGCCGCCGATGATGCTGCCGGCTTCCTGCACGGTGCCGTCGGTGTTGAGCATGACCGGCGCGACCGCCGCCACCTCGGGGCGTGTGTCGAGCACCTCCAGCAGCGGCTCCAGCCAGCCCTCGGTCACCTCGACATCGGCGTTGAGGAAGCACACCAGCTCGGTCTTCGCGTGCCGCACGGCCAGGTTGCAGCCGGCGCCGAAGCCCAGGTTGCGGTCCATACGCAGCACGGTCGCGCCGGTGAGGTTGGCCGCCAGCCACTCGCCCGTGCCGTCCGGGGACGCGCTGTCGGCGACGATCACCTCGTACGGCTGCGGCGTGTGCTCGGCCAGCTTCTCCAGGCACTCCACGACGAGCTCGCGGCCTCCGTAGGAGACCAGGACGAACGTGATCCTCATGCCCGCCTGATCTTCCCGTAGGTGTCGCGGAGCGGCTGCGACCAGCGCAGCAACTTGGTCTGGCGCAACGCGTTGAGCTCATGGTGGTCCTCGGCCGCACGGGCCAGCGCCTCGCGGTGCAGGTGGCGCTCGTGGGCCAGCTCGGCCCGCAGCCGCTCGACGGCCTCGGAGTCGTCCGCGGCCATCAGCCGGTCCACCAGGATCTGCCGCTCGTGCAGCATGCGCTGGCGCAGCCGTGCATGGGCATGTCGGAGCGCGGCGTTCTCGGCGGCGAGGTCGGCGATCCGCCGGGTCAGGTCGCCGTCCCGCTCGGCCAGCGCCTGCTCGGCTGCTGCGGCGAACCCGTCGATCTCCTTGCAGGCCTTGTCCGCCAGGGTCTTCACGTCGACGGCCGGCCCCTGGACCTTCGTGCCCAACGCCGTAGCGGCAGCCGCGACGTACGGGTCGTCGGTCACGACCTTCTTCGCCGAAGCGATCGCCGCCAGCTTGTCTTCGACGACCACATCGGCCGGCAGCTCGATACCGCCCTTGCCGATGACGTAGTCGTCCTCCGGCAGCTCACCGAGCTGCCGGAGCTGAAGTGTCCGGGCGGCAAGGATTTCCGCCGGCACCAACCCATCGGCCAACACCGCCAGATTGACCGTGACAGCCGGCAGGTCCATGGCGAAGAACGGCTCGGCGGCCGCAGTCCCGTACAACGCTTCAAGGCTCGTGCCACGGGAAAAGGTCGCGCACAGGATGCTCAGGTGCACCGAGTCGGCGATCTCTCGCAGGCGCTCGGGCGTGTATTCGCCCAGCGGCTCCGCGATCAGACCACCGTCGGACACCGAGGGACGGCTCCAGCCCAACGGGGCGTAGTGCGTGACGCGCCAGCCCGGCAGCCGGGTCAGCAGCTCCCGTTCCAGCACCCGGGGCACGACCTGGTCGCCGAGCCCCGGCAGGTCACTGCTGCCCCATAGGGCGATGGCGCCGACGGAAGTCGGTCGGGACTCTGCACGCACGTCGGGCACTGTACCGAGTGGCCTTTCAGCGTTTGGGATGCGCGGCCAGCTGCTGGATGATCGGGTCCAGCACCGCGGGTTGGGTCATCGGGCTGATGCCCGATGACAGATTGCGCTCCACGACCTCCACCACGACCGTGTCGCTGTCCACCATGCGCTGCGCCTCCGCGCCCGGGTTCTGCTGCACGACCGCGCTTGGCGTGAGGGTGATGTCGGTGAAGGTGGCCGCGAGGAACGGCGCCGCGTAGTTGGTGAACGAGTCCGTCACCATCGCCGTCTTGCCGGCGACCATGCCGTTCACCGGCTTCGATGTGCTGAAGCTGACGGTGTCCCGCAGGTCGAACGGCCCCTGCTGGGTGCGGTCGACGTGGCCGTCCGGGGCGAGCCGGTAGGTCTTGCTCACGTCCGTGCCGGTCTTGGCGATCATCGGCGGCAGGTCGGCGACGCCTTCGCTCTTGGCGCCGTCGGTGACCCGCCAGGGCAGGTCGATGCCGGGGTGGATGGCTCCGGCGATGGCCCTGGTCATGATCAGTCCGCCGGCGTAGGTCCAGTGCGTGTCCTGCGGGAAGTAGGCCGACGGACCGATGCGGTTCAGGTTCGACCGCAGGTCGGTGGCGCCGGCCTCGGCCGTGACCAGCGACCAGAACCGCTCGCTGTGGGCGATGGCGCAGGACTTGCCCGCGTACTGGTCGGGCAGGTACTGCGGCACGCTCGTCGACTTGTCCGGCGGCACCACCAGCACGAACTTGCGGCCCGACTGCTGCACTGCGTTCCGCAGCTTCACCAGGTTGGCGATGACGTCCTCGAGGCGCTGCTGGGGTTGGCACTTGCCCTGCATGTCGTAGCCGAAGTACAGCCAGTTGTTCTTGCCCTCGATGACCCGCGGGTAGCCGGCAACCGGCGGCGGCTCGTTGTCCAGGGCCGGCGAGCCCGGGATGGGCGGATTGACCGTGGGCGGCGGGCCGACCGGGATGGGGCCGCTGGTCGGCTGGGACGGGTCGCTGCTCTCCTGGTTGGGCGGCTCGCCGAACAGGGACCGGCTGATGCCGTCGGTCAGGTTGATCGCCTGCTCGCGGAAGGACAGATGGTCGGTCGCCCATGGGCCGAGGTCGGTGAAGAAGGACCAGCCCTCGCCGACGCTGGGGAACGGGTGCAGCGCCCGGTTCTCGATCGACGGCGGCGTGCCGAAAAGGGTCAGGCCGAACAACGGCGTCATCAGGAAGACCACTGCGCAGACCAGCGCGAACCGCTGCTTGCCGTGGCGCGGTCGATAGAGCGGGTGGTCGTCCGGCAGCCGGGACTCATGTCGTTTGATCGGCTGCGTGTCCTCGCCCGGCTCCCCCACGGCCAGCACGATACCCAGTGGCGGCGGCTGCCGTGGGCAGTACGGTGACCGGTCGCACGACGCGTTCTCCCGTGCAGATGACGGGGGTGGAGCGCGCTGTGGCCGGTCACATATTTCTCACGGTTATGTGATCCCGATCACTTCAGAATGGGTTCAGCTGCCCAGCGTGACAGGAAAGGTTCAAGACGGTCGCAGGGTGCTACGCACAGTGTTTAACTGTGAATCTGTTAACGACCACTGTATTCCCCAAACGGGTGAATCCCTGTCACCTTGATGTCGAAGGTTCGCCGGGGCCAAGGGGCCGGCGAAGGTGGGGGCGAACACCTTGGAGGCAGCGGTGGCGTTGCAGGTGGCAGCGTTGGTTGCGGTCGGTCTGGTGCTGGTGGTCCGGGTGGTGGTCGCGAGCTACGACCGCCCGTCGAAGCCGTCCGACCGGTAGCCGACCATGGACGGCGTCCTGGGCAAGCTCGCCGAGCTGCGCGACCGTGGCTTCCAGTTCATGAACATTCCCGACGAGCACGGCCACCTCGACCGCATCATGGGCTACCGCCAGCTTCGCGGCTTCGTCGACACCATCCTGTTCCGCTCGGAGCACGATGCCAAGGCCGGTCGCATGCCGGCGGTGCATGACTCGAGCCAACCGGGCAAAGCGGTGTGGCTGTTCGAAGGCAGCCTGGCCGAGGCGATCGACCGCCTGCTGGAACTGCCCCCGCCGGGCACGGCGACGGCTCCCACGCTGAGCACGGCGCAGTCGGCGCCGGATCTGGTCCCGACCAACCTGAACCCGTTCCGCATCTGGACGCCCCAGGAGGGCATCGCCTGACGCTAGGTTCTGCCCTATGTCGTCTGGAGACGTGCCGCTGTGGGTGCCGATGGTGGTGGCGGTGCTCGGCCTCGGCGGTGTGCTGGGGGCGCAGGCGATCGCGGGCTGGCGCGAAGACAAGCGGTGGCGGCGCGAGACGGAGCGGGAAGAGCTGCGCTGGGGCCGTGAACGGGAGAGGGAGCGGGAAAGCCGCAGCTACGAGGGGCGGGCCAAGGCGTACGCCGAGGTGATCGGGGCGATCGAGTCGTTCGACTGGGTGCTCTACGACGCCCGCCGAGCGCTGCGGGATGGCGGCACGGTGGACGAGGCCTCGGCGGCGGACCTGCGTAAGGCAGCGGCCCAGGCCCGGACCTCGCTGGGCGCGGTGAACGTTCATGCGCCGGAGCGGATCCGGGCGATGCTGCGGGAGTCGCTGGTACGCAGGTCGACGCTGGCGACGAAACTGCTGGCGGGCCGGCACGGCGACGAGGAGCGCACGCTGTGGCGGGAGGCCCAGCGCGAGTACAAGACCATGCGCCGGGCCATGCGCGAAGACCTGGGACTGGACGCGGAGTCAGCGGGAGATGTGCAGGACCCTCCCGGTGATCTCGAAGCCGATACGGGCGTAGACCCGGGTGGCGTTGTCGTCGGCGGCCATCAGGAACGGGTGCCGCGCGCCGAGGTCGTGGGCGGCCCGAACGAGCCGATGGGTGATGACGGCGGCGATTCCCCGACGCCGCCACGACGGGACAACGCCGATGCCGGCTAGCTCGGCGACACCGCCGATGGGCACGGTGACCAACCCACCGCCGACGGGCTCGCCGTCCGACGACCGGACCAGCAGCGCGAAGCCGCCGCGGTCACGGGATCCCTTGTGGCTGGCCAGATCCGCCTCGGTGGGCGGCGGCTCGCCGTAGGCCAGGTTCAACGCGGTTGCCATGCCGAGGATGGCGTCGTCGGAGTCGGCGGCCACCAACTCGATGCCCTCCACCGGCGGCGGTTCGACCAGCGTCCCAACGGTCATCACGGGTAGCAGGCCTTCTTCGACGAAACCGGCCTCCTCCAACGCGGCCTGCACGAACGGACTGACGCCGGGCAGGTACTCCAACCGCGGCTTGCGGTCACGTTCGACGAAGACCGAGATCAACGCCGAAACGTCGTCAGCCGTAGGCCGGGCGTCGTCGTCGGGCACGGCGTAGTTGCTGTACGGATTCGCGGTGGTCTCGGAGAAGCCGGCCACGAACGGCCCGACCCGGACGGGATTGCGGCGGCCGGCGCGCAGGAAGCCGGCGATCTGGGTGCTCATTCACCAAAAAATAGAACACTGCAGAGTATGAACGCTGGCCTTCACATCGGCGTCAAGGTTTACCGTCGCTGCTATGCGCATCGGGGAGCTCGCGGACCGGGCCGGGACCACGACCCGCTCGCTCCGCTACTACGAGGAGCAGGGCCTGCTGCCGGCCCGCCGCACCGCCAACGGCTACCGCGACTACGACGAGGACGATCTGCGCGCGGTGAACGAGATCCGCTCGCTGCTGGCGATCGGCTTCGCGCTGGAGGACACGCGGCCGTTCGTGGAGTGCCTGCGCGCGGGCAACCCGACCGGCGACGTGTGCCCGGCGTCGGTGGCGGTGTACCGGCGCAAGCTCGACGAACTGGACGACTGCATCGCACGGCTGCAGGCGGTACGGGCGCAGGTCGCCGCCGCGGTCGAACGCAACACAGGGGAGGAATCATGCTGCAAGCGGTCACCGACGCGGACTTCGCGGAGCGGGTGCTGACCAGCGACAAGCCGGTGCTGGTGGAGTTCTGGGCCACCTGGTGCGGCCCGTGCCGCATGGTCGGGCCGGTGTTGGAGCGGCTGGCCGACGAGCACCCGGAGATCGGCATCGTGAAGATGGACCTGGACGCCAACCAGGTCACCGCGACCAGGTACCAGGTCATGGCCGCGCCGACGATGTTGCTGTTCCACCACGGCGAAGTGGTCAAGATGATCGTCGGCGCCAAGCCGAAGGCCGCGCTGGAGCGGGAGCTGTTCACTCCCGTGGCGTGACCAGTTTCGACTCGTAGGCCAGCACGACGAGCTGGGCGCGGTCCCGCGCGCCCAGCTTGGTCATGATGCGGCTGACATGGGTCCGCGAGGTCGCCGGACTGATCACCAGGTGCTCGGCGATCTCCTCGTTGGACAGTCCGCCGGCGACCAGCGCCAACACCTCGCGTTCCCGCTCGGTCAGCTCACGCAGCGCGGCCGGGTCGGGGCGACGGTGTTCGGGCCGGTTGGCGAATTCGGAGATCAGCCGCCGGGTCACGGTCGGCGCGAGCAGCGCCTCGCCGGCGGCGATGACCCGGATGGCGTGCAGCAGGTCGACCGGTTCGGTGTCCTTCAGCAGGAAGCCCGAAGCGCCCGAGCGCAACGCCTCGAACACGTATTCGTCGACGTCGAAAGTGGTCAGCACCAACACCTTCACGCCGGCCAGCGACGGGTCCGAGGTGATCTGCCGGGTCGCCACGAGCCCGTCGACACCGGGCATCCGGATGTCCATCACGACCACGTCCGGCCGATGCTCCCGGGCCAGCTCGACGGCCCGCGCGCCGTCGCCGGCCTCCCCGCACACCTCGAAGCCGTCCTCGGTCTCCAGCAGCAGTCGGAAGCCGGCCCGGACCAGGCCCTGGTCGTCGGCCAGCACCACCTTGATCGTCATAGCGGCAGCTCCGCCCGCACCACGAATCCCCCTTCGTCCCGCGACCGCGCCTCCAGCGTGCCGCCCAGCGCCAGCGCCCGTTCCCGCATGCCACGAATTCCGTTGCCCACCAAGGCTTCCACCGGCCGGCCGTCGTCATGCACCTCGATCACGAAGCGCTCGTCGTCCCGTGAGAACCGCAGGGTGACGGTACGCGCGTCCACCGCGTGCCGAACGGTGTTGGTCAGCGCCTCCTGCACGATCCGGTACGCCGTCGAGTCGACCGGCGCCGGCAGCTCACCCGGACCGCCGCTGACGTCGACCGACAACCCGGCGCTTCGTGCGGACTCCACAAGCTCACCCAACCGGGACAGGCTCGGGGCCGGGGCCCGTTCCTCCCCCGACCGCAGCACGCCGAGCGTCGCGCGCAGGTCGACCAGCGCTGCCTTGGATGCCTCCTTGATCGCCAGCAGCGCCTGCTTGGCCTCCTCGGGCCGCCGGTCGGCGACGTGCGCCCCCACGCCGGCCTGCACGTTGATCATCGCCAGGCTATGCGCGACGACGTCGTGCACCTCGCGGGCGATGCGCAGGCGCTCCTCCTCGGCGATCCGCCGGGCCCGCTCCTCGAAGACCTCGTACTGCGACCGGCGATTGACGCTCACGTACCGCGCCGCGACGCCGATGGACACCGCGACCGGCACGAACACCACGTAGCGCACGTCGCTGATATCGCCGCCAGTCGCGAACTGCGCGACTTCGAAACCGGCGATCAACACCACCGCGGCGATCGTCGACCGCAGTGGCCCGACGCGCTTGGCCAGCGTGTACAGCGCCAGCGCCGAGAACACCGGAGTCGGCCCGAACGGCCGGCCGGAGTAGAGGTAGCTGAACGCCAGCACGGTCGACACCGCGAACACCACGTACGGCCAGCGCTTGCGCCAGAACAGCGGCACCGCGCCGGACAGCATCCAGACCACGTCGAGCTCACTGAGCTGCAGCGGCGGCTGGTGCCAGTGCGCGCTGGTGACCGCGATCAGCAGGCAAGCGATCGCGAACGGAATGGGAAGCAGGAGTGTCTTCCGCGACCGGCGCACACCGGCGACGCTACGACATCGGCCGCCGCCCCGCGTACGTCACGAGGCGGCAAAGCGAACTACGTTCCACGTGGAACGAGCGGTCAACGGCCGACCGCGTAGCCCTGCGTGCCGCGGGCGTTGGCCGCCCCGTACAGCAGTCCGGTCGCCGGGTCGCGGGACACCGCGGACAGCCGGCCCAGCGCCCACTCGCCGGCGTCCACGACCCGGTGACCACGAGCCCGCAAATCCGCAAAAGCCTGAGCCCCGAGCCGCGACTCGGCCACCAGCTCGCCCGGCTGCCAGCTGCGCGGATAGAACGACAGCGGGAACGCGGCGGAGTGCCACATCGGCGCGTCGATCGAGGCCTGGAGGTTCAGCCCGCCGACGGTGTGGGCCAGCCAGAAGCACAGCTGCCACTGGTCCTGCTGGTCGCCGCCGGGCGTGCCGAAGGCCAGCGGCGCACCATCCCGGAAGGCGAGCGACGGGCTCAGCGTGGTCCGTGGCCGCTTGCCCGGCACGAGCGACGCCGGCAGCCCCTCCTCCAGCCAGAACATCTGGGCCCGGCTGCCGAGCGCGAAGCCCAGCGACGGGATCGTCGGCGACGACTGGAGCCAGCCGCCGGACGGCGTCACCGAGATGACGTTGCCCCAGCGGTCGACCACGTCGATGTGCACGGTGTCGCCGCGCATCTGCCCCTCACGGGTGACCGTCGGCTCGCCGACCGCCGCGTTCATCGGCGAATCGCCGCCGCCGACGCCCCGCCCTTCGGCGATGTACGACGGCAGCTTCGGCGTGCGACCACCCGGCGAACCCGGCCGCAGTTCCAGCGAAGCCGTGTCCTCGATCAACGCCAGCCGCGAAGCCGTGTACGGGGAGGAAAGCAGGTCGTCGATCGGCACCTCGGCGCTGTCGCCGTACCACGCCTCGCGGTCGGCGAAGGCCAGTTTGGCCACCTCGATCGCCAGGTGCACGGTCTCCGCGGTCGGCACGCCGTCCACGTATGCAAGCCGGTCCCGCAGCTCGTGCAGCATCAACACCTGCTGCGCCAGCGTCGGCCCCTGGCTCCAGGGCCCGCACTTGGCCAGCGTGCGATCCCCGACCTGCACGGTCACCGGGTCCTCATACGTTGCCGACCAGGACGCCATGTCCTGGCCCGTCAGCACTCCGGCGTGATCACGGCCGGAGTCGTCCCGGTGCGGCTTGCGGCTGAACGCCTCGATCTCCTCGGCGACAAACCCTTGGTACCACGCGTTTCGCGCCGCATCGATCTGCGATTCCCGTGCGCCGCCAACGGATTCCGCCTCACGCAGCAGCCGTTCCCAGGTGTCGGCCAGCGCCGGGTTGCGGAACAGAGTGCCGGCCTTGGGCACCTCGCCGCCGGGCAGCCACAGCTCGGCCGACGTCGGCCAGTGCTCGGCGAACAGCTGCCGCACGCCCTCGATCGTGGCCGGAATCCGCTCCACCAAAGGGAATCCGCTACGGGCGTAGCCGATGGCGTAGCCCAGCACGTCCCGCAGCGACTTGGTGCCGTGATCCCGCAGCAGCGTCAGCCAGCCGTCCCACGAGCCCGGCACGACGGCGGCCAGCAAACCGCTGCCCGGCACCAGGTCCAGCCCCTCGCCCCGGTAGTGCTCGATGGTCGCACCGGCCGGCGCGACGCCCTGCGCGCACAGCACTCGCGGCGTCGGGTCGGCGGCCGTCGCGAAGATCGCCGGCATATCGCCGCCCGGGCCGACCAGGTGCGGCTCCACCACCTGCAACACGAAACCGGCCGCCACCGCGGCGTCGAACGCGTTGCCGCCCGACTCCAGCACCGCCATGCCGGCGGTGGAGGCGAGCCAGTGGGTCGAGGCAACCATGCCGACCGTGCCGGTCAGCTCCGGGCGAGTGGTGAACATGCCCCCATCAGATCACGGCAGCGAGCAAATTTCCCACGTCCAGATGACCGCGGCCGACGCCCCACCAGGTCAGGCCGCAGCGCCGCAACGCGTCCGGGTCCAGGTGGTTCCGCGTGTCGACCACGACCGAGCCGGCGGCCAGCTCGCCGATACGGGACCAGTCAAGGCCACGGAACTCCGGCCATTCGGTCAGCACCACAACGGTGTCGGCGTCCTTGGCCACCTCGTAGGCGTCCGACACCACCCGCACACCGTCGACCTCGTGTGCGATGCCCGGGTCGTAGCCGGTGAGCTCGGCGCCTTCGGCCCGCAGCAGCGCGGCCACGGCCAATGCCGGCGAGTCGCGGAGATCGTTGGTGCCGGCCTTGAAAGCCAGCCCGAGCAGGCCGATCCGGCTGCCCCGCAGCCGTCCGCCGGCGGCCTCGCGGATCTTGGCCACGATCAGCTGGCGCTGGTGGGCGTTGGTGTCGATGGTGGCTTGCAGCAAGGAGAAGTCGTAGCCGACGGCCGCCGCGACCTGGAGCAGCGCCTGTGTGTCCTTGGGCAGGCAGGAGCCGCCCCAGCCGGGGCCGGGCTGCAGGAAGGACTGGCCGATGCGGCGGTCGTAGCCCATGCCCTCGGTCACGTCGGCGACGTCGGCCCCCAGCCGCTCGCACAGCTCGGCGATCGCGTTGACGTAGGACAGCTTCATGGCCAGGAAGCAGTTGGCCGCGTACTTGACCATCTCGGCACTGGCCGCGTCGGTCAGCACGGTCGGCGCGCCGAGGCGGGCGTACAGGGCGGCGACCCGCTCGGCCGCGTCCTGGCTGTCGCAGCCGACGACGATGCGGTCGGGGTTGAGGAAGTCGTGCACCGCCGTGCCCTCACGCAGGAACTCCGGGTTGGACACCACCGGCACGTCCTTGCGCTTGAGCAGGCCGGACACCCGGGCCGCGGTGCCGACCGGCACGGTCGACTTGTTCACCACGATGCTGCCGACCGGCAGCATCGTGCGCACCTCGGCGATCACCGACTCCACCGCGGCGAGATCGGCCGCGCCGCCCTGGCCCATCGGCGTCGGCACGCACAGGAACACCACCTCGGCGTCGCCGACCGCGGCCGCCGCGCCCACCACGAACTCCAGCCGGCCACCGGCCTGGCCCTCGGCCACCAGCTCGGCCAGCCCCGGCTCCAGGATCGTCACCTTGCCGGCCCGCAGCCGCTCGACCTTGGCCACGTCCACGTCCGCGCACACCACGTGGTGCCCCAGCGAGGCCAGACAGGCCCCCGTGGTGAGACCGACGTACCCGGTCCCGATCACCGCGATTCGACGAGCGAACACCTCGCACCACCCCGACCTGGTCGCAGGAGTCTCCGTTCCCGACGTTCGCAGGCGGAGTTGACGGGCCCGCTGGCTTAGGCCGTACAGGTGGTGAACACCCGGTGGCGCTACCCACGGATTAGGGTGACCGCCCGTGGAGCAACGTCGCCTCGGGCATTCCGGTCTTGTCGTCAGCACCGTCGGGCTCGGCTGCAACAACCTCGGTCGTCCCGGGACATCGACGGAGACGCTGGCCGGGGCCCGCGCCGTGGTGGAAGCCGCGCTGGACAACGGAATCACCTTCTTCGACGTGGCCGACGTGTACGGCGCGCCGCGCGGCCGCAGCGAGGAGCTGCTCGGGCAAGCGCTGTCCGGGCGCCGCGAGCACGCCGTCATCGCGACCAAGTTCGGCGTGGACATGCAGGGGGTCAACGGTCCCGACTTCGGTGCCCGCGGCTCCCGACGGTACGTGCGGCGGGCCGTCGAGTCCTCGCTGCGGCGGCTGAACACCGAATGGATCGACCTGTACCAGCTGCACCGGCCGGATCCGCGCACGCCGCTGGCCGAGACGCTGTCCGTGCTGGACGACCTCGTGCACGAGGGCAAGATCCGCTATGTCGGCCACTGCAACCTGGCCGGCTGGCAGATCGCCGACGCGTCCTGGACCGCGCAGACCGAGCACGTGGCCGCGCCGGTGTCCGCGCAGAACCACTACTCGCTGCTGGAGCGGGAGGTGGAGCGCGAGGTGCTGCCGGCCTGCGGCCGCTTCGGCCTCGGGCTGCTGCCGTACTTCCCGCTGGCCAACGGCCTGCTGACCGGCAAGTACCGGCAGGATGGCGAACCTCCGGTCGGCTCCCGTCTGGCCGGCCGGGAACGGCTGCTGTCCGAGGCGCCGTGGGAGCGGATCGAGAAACTGCGAGCCTTCGCCGAGGAGCGGGACGCGCCGATGGTGCGGCTGGCCATCGGCTGGCTGGCCGCGCAGCCCACTGTCGCCTCGGTGATCTGCGGCGCGACCAGTCCGGAACAGGTGCGGTCCAACGCCCGCGCCGGCGAGTTCGCGCTCAGCCCCGCCGACCTGGATCTCCTGGACGAAATATGTCCGCCGGGTCGTCGCTGAGTGTGATGCTGGTCATCCCCCGGTAGGAGGCCGGAACGGCACCTGCGGCCGACGCGGGCTCAGCCTGCCGTCGCGCACCCTTGTTGACATGGAACTTCTGCAGATCGCGGGCCTGTTCGTGGGTGGCGCGCTGGTGGTGGCCCTGCCGCTGCTGGTGATGCTGCGGCTGATGCAGGGCCCCTCCGACCGACACGACGTCTGATCGATACAGCAGGTTAGCCTCGCCGAATGCAGATCTCTGACAACGCGGCGATCGTGACCGGTGGGGCTTCCGGGCTGGGTGGGGCGACCGCGCGGGCGCTGGCCGCCCGTGGCGCCAAGGTGTTCGCGCTCGACCTGCCCAAGGCCGTCGCCAACGCCGAGGCCGTCGACGGCGTGACCTACGTCGAGGCGGACGTCACCAGCCCGGAGCAGGTGCAGGCCGCGGTGGACACCGTGGTCGCCGCCGGTGCGCCGCTGCGCATCACGGTCAACTGCGCCGGCGTGGGCACGGCCGGTCGGATCGTGGGCAAGAACGGCCCGCACGACCTGGACACGTACCGGAAGGTCATCGAGGTCAACCTGATCGGCACGTTCAACGTGCTGCGGCTGGCCGCCGACGCCATCGCCAAGACCCCGGCGCTCGAGGACAACCAGCGCGGCGTCGTGATCAACACCGCCTCCGTGGCCGCGTTCGACGGCCAGATCGGGCAGGCCGCGTACTCCTCGTCCAAGGGCGGCGTCGTCGGTCTCACCCTGCCGGCCGCCCGTGAGCTGGCGTCTTCCGGCATCCGCGTGATGACGATCGCGCCCGGCATCATCGACACCCCGATGCTGGCCGGCGTCTCCGACGAGTTCCGCGCGGGCCTGGCCGCCGGCGTGCCGTTCCCGAAGCGCCTCGGCCGTCCCGACGAGTACGCCCAGCTGGCCGTGGCCATCGTCGAGCACGACTACCTGAACGGCGAGGTCATCCGCATGGACGGCTCCCTCCGCATGGCCCCCGCTAGCCATCTGTCCAGCCCCGGCCTTTGGAACGGACCATTCCTCAACTCGGAGTTTAGGAATGGTCCGTTCACAGCTTCGAAGCGTTCTCAGAGGTCGCCGGCGAAGGGCAGTTCGGCCATCGCCGGCGAGCTCATCCACTGCCGCAGTGCCAACGTGGCGTGCACGTCGTCCTCGTTGTACTCGAGCAGGCGCTGCCGCTGCGACACCTCGGCCGGCGCGCCGTCCATGCCGACGGCGTCGCGGTACCAGCGCATGGAGTTCTCGCCGCCGGCCTCGGGGTCGCGCCAGTGGAAACCGGCCACCGGGGCGATGATCTTCAAGCCCTTGCCGTGCGCGCACAGGAACTGGTCGCGGACCACGCCGAACACGTCGACCCAGGCGGGGTCGCGGATGAATGCGTTTACCTGCGCCACGGTCGGCACGCCGGGCTTGCCGGCGAAGCGCTCGGCCGACGACAGCAGCCACCGGTTCTCGGCCAACTCGTTGTAGCAGTAGGCCCTGAACGTCAGGCCGTGCGCCAAAGCCTTGGTGCGCACGAGCATCAGCCACGTCCAGAACTCGCCGAAGGACCGGGCCTCGTCGTCGTCGGGCAGCGGCTCCCAGGTGACGAACGGCCGGTAGCCCTGCCGTTCGCCAATGTCCTTGCCGCTGAGCAGGCAGCCCCACATGTACGCCCCGGCGTCGCCGAAGCTCTCCATGTCGATGTCGACCTCGACGTCGGCCCGCGCCACCCGGACCTTGCGCACCCGGCGGACCACGGTGAGGTCCCGCAGCCAGGCCCGGGCCAGCACCACGGCGTCGAACAGCGGCATGCCGACCAGCGGCGTGGCCAGCTTGGTCGCCGGATCCATCGCCGCCAGCTCGTCGACCGTGGAGACGCCCAGCTTGCGCAGCGCGAACGCATCCTCGCCACGGACGACCAGGCTCACGTCGCGGGCCTCGTTCAGCGCCTGGTCGCAGACCGGCCACCACGGGCAGCTGCGGCACTCGACGATCCGGGACGGCCGGGCCAGCGCCTCGCCGCCGTTGGCCGCCGCATTGGCCACGGCCAGCCGGTCGGCGAAGCGCATGTCGTACTCGGACAGCGCGGTCCGGGCCCCGGGCCAGGTCGGCGCGTCCAGGTCGTGCCAGAGCACGACATCGGCGTCCATGCCGACCACGCCGCCGTAGGACCGGCCGCTGGCGGCGAACCCGCTGGCCTGCAACATCCGCTGGGCGTGGGCCAGCCGGAGCTGGTCACGGGGCTGCGGGCGGACCTTGCGCAGCGGGTCGGAGCGGATGCCCATCGGCGTCGGCTCGCTCAGCGGCGACGTCCGGGCGCCGGTGCCGGGATCGGTGACCTTGTGCCGGACCACCAGCACCGGGACATAGCCCGTGCTCACGCGGACCAGCAGGTCGATGCCGCCGCGACGGCCGCCGGACTGGTCACGCGGCAGCTGCGGGGCCCACACGAATGGCGCGCCGGCTGAGAGCGCGGCCACGGTGGCCCGCTCGCGATCCGACGCCTTGGCGTCGAGCGGGATCTCCGTCCAGGCCGAGCCGGCCATGGTGGCCATCCGGTCGGCGACGGCCCGGCGGTGGGCCATCGCGTCGGCCCGGCGCTGCTCACCGGTGGGATCCGGGGCGGCCTTGGGGGCGTCGGCCATGGTCGGGTCGTTCTCCAGGTGCACGCGCCGCCGGCAGCGGGTCACCACACCGGCGTCGAGCAGCACCGAAGACGTCACGATGACCAGCCTAGTTCCGCCGCTCGAGGTCCGTGTCGACGGCCGGTGGATCTCCACCGGCCGGACTAGAGTCGAGGAGTGGCACGCAACCGGTCGAAGCCTCGGTTCACTCCCGCGCACGCGAAGAATCTGATCGGCCTGGCCAAGGTCGTCGGCCCGGCCGTGGTGCCCGTCGTCGCGCCGTACGCGCTGCGCGCCGCCTCGATGGCGCGCGACGCCGTCGACCGGATGCGGGCCCGTCGCCTCGGCGTCGAGGTGAAGGATCTCGCCACGTACTCCGGCCGCGGCGGCGCACTGCACGCCCGCATCGCCGGTGCCGCCGCAGCCTCCGCTGACCTGCGGAATTCCGATGCCGCGTTCGCCGACTCCAGCGAAGCCCGGCTGACCCAGCTGGCCGCCGCCGTGCGGGCCGCGGAGCGGATGCCCAGCGGCCGCCGCAAGGCCGCGCACAAGGCCGTCAGCCTGGAGCTGGACCGGCTGGAAGAGGATCTGCTCCGTCGACTCGGCGTCAACTAGACGGTCCGGCGGTAGCCGACGAGCGGCAGCACCCGGCTGGCTGTCGTCACGGTGACGGCCGCGACGACCACGTGCATCACCACCAGGGCGGCAAAGTTGACCCCGTCAGCCGTGCCGGTGACCAGCAGCAACACGTCCGGGATGAAGCTCAGCACGAGGACCAGCGGGACCAGTGTGCGCAGGGTGGCCCGCGCCCGGGCGGCGTGCTTGCGGACGAGCGCCCAACCCAGGGTGCCGGCCAGCACGCCGATGATCGTCAACGATCCGTAGGCCGGCAGGTTGAGGCCCATGGTGGTGCCGTTGGGACTGAGGGCGGCGGCACCGAGCGCGACCGCGGTGTTCAGGGCGATCGAGACTACCGCCGCGGCGGCGACGCCGAGCGCGACGCGGGCGGTCGAGGTGTCGGCCTGCGGGTGGACATGGGTGCTCATGATCGTCTCCTAGAAGTGGATAACTGCGCTCCGTTTCTGACAGACCGACCGTAGCAGCAGAAACGGATAGAAGCTATCCACATGGACGACCCTTATCCATTTGACAGCTACGATGGGTCCATGGACGGGTCGAAACCACTGCGCCGGGACGCCGAGCGCAACCGGCTGCGCATCCTCGCCGCCGCGAACGCGCTGGTCGCCGAGGTCGGCCTCGACGTGACGCACAACGACATCGCCCGGGCCGCCGAGGTCGGCGTCGGCACCGTCTACCGGCGTTTCCCGGACCGCCAGGAGCTGATCAACGAGCTGTTCGACGAGCGGGTGGACCGGATCATCGCGCTGGTCGACGCGGCGCTGGAGATCGACGACCCGTGGCAGGGGCTGTGCTCGTTCGTCGCCGGCAACCTGGAGCTCCAGGCCGGCGACAAGGGACTCAAGGACCTGATGACCGGCGACGGCCGCACCACCGACCTGGCCCGCCGGGCCCAGGCGCGGATCGGCCCGGCCGTGCGGGAACTGGTCCGCCGGGCGCATGCCTCCGGGCAGCTGCGCCCCGATGTCGGCGTCGGAGACTTTCCGCTGGTCCAGGAGATGGTCGGAGCCGTGCTGGAGCACTCCAGGCGCATCGACCCGACGCTGTGGCGGCGCGCGCTGGCCCTGGTGCTGGATGGCTATCGGGCCGACACCCAGCAGCGGGAACCGCTGCCGGGCGCCACACCAACGCCGGAACAGATCGAGCAGGTGCTCAGCGCACCCCGCTAGGCGTTGCTGTCCGGCACATCCCGGCTGGTCACGAAGCCTTCCTTGACCAGCCAGTCCCGGGCGACATCCGCCGGGTCCTTGCCCTGCACGTCCACCTCGGCGTTCAGCTTCTGCATGGTCGCGTTGTCCAGCTTGTCGGACACCGGCTTGAGCACCTGCTCGATCTGCGGGTGCTCGGCCAGCACGCTGGACCGCACGGTCAGCGCCGCGTTGTACTGCGGGAAGAAGTGCTGGTCGTCGTCAAGCACCTTGAGGTCGAGTGACAGGATCCGGGCGTCGGTGGTGAACACCTCGCCCCAGTTGCAGGCCTTCGCGTCCTTGGTCGCCTGGTAGACCGCGCCGGTGCCGAGGATCTTCACGTTGTCCGACGGGATCCCGTACTTCTTGGCCATGCCGGGAAAGCCGTCGTTGCGGCTGGCGAACTCGGTCTCCAGGCAGAACGTCACCGCCGCCGGATCGACCTTGGCCAGCTGCGACAGCGTGTGCACGCCGTACTTCCGCACCACGTCGGCATTGGCGGCGATGGCGTACTTGTCGTTGACCGGGGACATCGCGATCCAGCTGACCCCGTTGGCCTTGTCGGCCTCGCGCACCTTGTCGAACTGCTGCTTCGGGTCCACGATCA
Source organism: Kutzneria chonburiensis (assembly GCF_028622115.1). Classification (NCBI taxonomy): domain Bacteria; kingdom Bacillati; phylum Actinomycetota; class Actinomycetes; order Pseudonocardiales; family Pseudonocardiaceae; genus Kutzneria; species Kutzneria chonburiensis. Next base: position 7,453,201 of record NZ_CP097263.1, on the reverse strand, counting down.
CGTCGCTGTGCCCGAGGTAGCTGATCCACGCCGTGCCGGTGTACTCCCAGGTCATGTCGATCTGCCCAGCCAGCAGCGCGTTGCGGGCCGAGTTGGAGCCCTGGATGTTGGTCAGGTCGCTGACCTGCGCGCCGGCCGCCGACAGGGCCAGCTCGGCGAGGTAGCCCAGCACGATGTTCTCGGTGAAGTCCTTGGACCCCACGGCCAGCCGCACCCCGGACAGCACCGGTTTGATCGACCCTGGACCGACCGCGACCGGCACGGTCGAGCCGGAGCTCAGCCCGCATCCCGTCAGCAGCGTCCCGACCAGGGCCAGCGCCACCAGCTTCTTCATCGCAGCCCCTTCGGTCCGAGAAACTCCTCCGCCAGCCCGCCGAGCCAGTCCACGAGCAGCGCCAAGGCCATCGCCAGCACCGCGCCGACCACCAGCACCGAGTAACGGGCCAACTTGTCCCCGGTGTCGATCAGCACGCCGAGCCCGCCGCCGGCCACGAAGAACGCCAGCGTCGCGGTGCCGACGGCCAGCACGAGCGAGGTGCGCAGGCCGGCCAGGATCAGCGGCACAGCCAGCGGCAGCTCAATCCGGCGCAGCACCGTCGACGCCGACATGCCGATGCCGCGGCCGGCTTCGACCAGCGTCGGGTCGACCTGCCGGATACCGACGATCGTGTTGCGCAGCACCGGAAGCAGCGAGTACAGCGCGATCGGCAGCGCCGCGACCCAGAACCCGGTGCTGGCCGTGGCCAGGAAGAACAGCACCAGCACGCCGATCGCCGGCGCGGCCTGGCCGATGTTGGCCAGCGCCAACACGAACGGCGCCGCGAACCGGGCCCAGCGCCGGGTCAGCACGATGCCCAGCGGCACACCGACCAGCACCACGATGGCGGTGACGGCGATGGCCAGCAGCAGGTGTTGCCAGGTCAGCTCCAGCAGCGTCGAGAAGTTGAGGTTGCGCTGCTCGATGTCGTCCAGCTGCCGGGTACCCGCCCAAACCAGCAGGCCGGCGACCACCGCGAGCACCACGACCGGCTGCGCGAACATCCGGATCCGGTCGGAGCGGTCAGCCATGGTCGTGTTCCTCCCGCAGCTTGCGGACGGTCTCCATGACGGTGTCGATGCCAATCGCGCCAACGTATTCGCCGCGCGTGCCGACCACCGGGACCGAGCCGCCCTCGGTGAGGATCGCCTCCAGCGCGTCCTGCACCGTGGACTGCCTGGTGACCTGGTCGTTCACCGGCCGCCCGACCGTGCTCAGCACGCCGTCGTTGAGATCGCGCAGATGCACCCAGCGCTTGGGCCGGCGGCGATTGTCCAGTACCAGCGCGTACTTCTGGTTCTTCGCCGTCAGCCGCGCCCGCACGTCCGCCGGACGCTCGTCGATCGTCGCCGTCTCGGTCTCGTCCAGCTCGATGTCCCTGACCCGCAACAGGGTCAGCTGCTTGAGCGACGCACCGGCGCCGACGAAGCCGGCCACCGTGTCGTCGGCCGGCGCGGCCAGGATCGCCTCCGGCGTGTCGAACTGAAGAATGCTCGACTTCGGCCCCAGCACGGCGATCCGGTCGCCCAGCTTCACCGCCTCGTCGAAGTCGTGCGTGACGAAGACGATCGTCTTGTGCAGCTCGGACTGCAGCGACAGCAGCTCGTCCTGGAGATTGCCGCGGGTGATCGGGTCGACCGCGCCGAACGGCTCGTCCATCAGCAGCACCGGTGGATCCGCGGCCAGCGCCCGAGCCACGCCGACCCGCTGCTGCTGGCCACCGGACAGCTGCCTCGGGAACCGGTCGCGGAACTCGCCGGCGTCCAGCCCGACCAGCTCCAGCATCTCCTCGACCCGGCTCGCCGTCTTCACCTTGGTCCAGCCGAGCAGACCTGGCACCAGGCCGATGTTCTGTCCGACGGTCAGGTGCGGGAACAGGCCGGCCTGCTGGATCGCGTAGCCGATGCCGCGGCGCAGCTCGTCGGCGTCGAGCGACAGCGCGTCCGTGCCGCCGATGGTGATCCGCCCTGATGACGGCTCGATCAGCCGGTTGATCATCTTCATGGTGGTGGTCTTGCCGCAGCCCGACGGGCCGACGAAGACCACGATCTCGCCGGCCGCGATGCTCATGCTGAAGTCCTCGACCGCCGCCTGCCGGCCGCCCGGATAGCGCTTGGTGACGTTCTCGAGCTGGATGTCGACCGCTTGGTCAGTCACGGATGCCCTTCGGTGTGGTCAGCCGGCCGACGAGCACGTACCCGCCGTCCAGCAGCAGTGCGATCACGATCACGCCGACGGTGCCGACCAGCGCGAGGTCGACGGCGTTGACGCTGCCGACCCGGGACAGCCCGCTGAAGATCAGGTTGCCGAGGCCGGGGCCCTTCACGTACGCGGCGATGGCCGCGATGCCCATCAGCAGCTGGGTGCTGACCCGCATGCCGGCCAGGATCGCCGGCCAGGCCAGCCGCAGCTCGACGCCGGTCAGCACGCGCAGCCGGCTCATGCCGATGCCACGGGCCGCGTCCACCACCGCCGGATCGATCCCGTTCAGGCCGACAACGGTGTTCCGGACGATCGGCAGCAGCGCGTACAGGACGAGCGCCACCATCGTCGGCGGCACGCCAAGGCCGAGCACCGGAATCAGCAGGCCGAGCAGCGCGAACGACGGGATGGTCAAGATCGCACTGGTCAGCGCCGTCGCCACGGCGGAGCCGACGGGACTTCGGTAGACGCCGACGCCGAGGCCCACGCCGATGACCGCCGCGAGCAGGGTGGCCTGAACCACAGCGCTGGCATGCAGGTAGGAGTCCATCAGCAGGGACTGCCAGCGCGCCGTGACGTACGTCCACAGAGCCATGACGTGACGGTTACCCGAAACGGAGTAGTTACAAACCACCATTCGGAACGACTACGAGGAGCCCTTACGCTCATCCACGTGTCCCGACGGCAGCAGCTCACCGGCCCTGTGCGCCTGATGCGCGGCGCCATGCTGGCCGTCAGCTCCACCACCCTGGCCGTCACCGCGCACGGCGTGGCCGGCGGCGGTTGGCCCGAAGCGCTGCCCGTGTTGCCGTTGAGCCTGCTCATCGCGCTGGCCGGCACCGCGCTGGCCGACCGCTGGCGCAGCAGCTGGACCATCGTCGGCGCGCTCGGCGCCGCCGAGCTGGCCCAACATGTGCTGCTGTCCGTGATGCACGGCAACGGCGTGCTCGGCTCCGGCGCGATGACCATCGCGCACGGCGTGGCGCTGGTCCTGACCGCCGTGCTGCTGGCCAAGGCCGACACCACGATCGTCGCCGTGGCCGGCGCGGTCCGCCGGCTGCTGCCGGTCGTGCCGTCCTTCCCGCATCCCGACCGCGTGGTCGCCCTGGTCGCCGTTTCGGCCCCCGGCCACCTGCTCGACGTGCTGTTACGCCGCTCCCTCGGCCGCCGCGGTCCTCCCGTCCTCTCCTGAATTCCCTTACACCCCAAGCCCTTTCTCATTCAGGAGAGAACACACCCATGTCCACCACCCGCTTCGCGCTGCGGGCCGGCGGCGCGCTCGCCGCTGCCGGCGTGATCGCCCTCGTCGCCGCCCCCGGCGCATCCGCGCACGTCACCGCCAACGTCACCACCGCCGTGCAGGGCAGCTACGCCAAGATCACCTTCCGCGTGCCCAACGAGGAGGACAACGCCGGCACGGTGAAGGTGCAGGTCAGCTTCCCCCAGTCGTACCCGATCCCCGGCGCGTCGGTGAAGCCCGTGCCGGGCTGGAAGTCCCAGATCGACATCGAGCCGCTGCCGGCGCCGGTCAAGGAGAACAACTCCGACGTCAAGAAGGCGGTCAAGACGATCACCTGGACCGCCGACCCCGGCACCCGGGTCAACCCCGGCGAGTTCCAGGAGTTCGACGTGTCGGCCGGGCCGATGCCCGATGACACCGACGAGCTGCTGTTCCCGGCCGTGCAGACCTACGACAACGGCATCGTGGTGAACTGGACCGACCAGCCGCCGGCCGCCGGGCAGCCCAAGCCCGAGCACCCCGCGCCGTCGATCAAGCTCCAGACCAAGGCCAACGCCCCCGGCGCGATGGACATGTCGTCCATGGGCGCGACCGGCGGCGTGACCGACACGGCCGCGTCGACCACCGTCGGCTCGGACAACACCGCCCGCTGGCTCGGCGGCGCCGGCCTGCTCGTCGGCGCTTTGGGCGTCGGCTTCGGCGCGGTGGCCGTGCTCCGCAGTCGCCGACCGGCCGTGGCCGGCTCCACTTCCGCCACCGAATCCACCACTCCCACCGAAGGCAAGTCCGAGTGAAGCGTTTTCTTGCCGGTCTCCTGCTGGCCGCGGGCGTCATGCTCGGGCTGGCCGGTCCGGCGTTCGCGCACAACGTCCTGGTCGGCAGCGACCCCAAGGACGGCACGTCGCTCGAGGTCGGGCCGTCGACCGTGAGCCTGACCTTCGACCTGCCGATCCAGCAGGGCGACTTCGACGTGATCACCGTGAACGGGCCGGGCAGCACCCGCTGGGAGGCCGGCCCGGCCAAGGTGGACAGCAACGTGATCAGCGCACCGGTGCGGCCACTGGGCGCGGCCGGCGTCTACACCGTCGGCTACCGGATCCTGTCGGCCGACGGGCATCCGGTGTCGGGCTCGGTGAAGTTCACCCTGACCAAGGCCGGCAACGGCACGCCGGCCACCGCCACCGCCGCGGCTGATCCCCAGTCGTCCGGCGGTTCCGGCAGCGGTTCGGTGCCGGTGTGGCCGTGGATCGTCGGCGGTGTCGTGCTGCTCGGCGTCGGTGTGTTCGTCGCGCTGCGGATGGGTCGAGTGCCGGAGGACAGCTCGAAGTGACCACGTCCCGGACCATCGCTCGGCACAACTACGGGCTCGGCGTCGGCCTGCTGCTCGCGGCCGTCGCCGGCGCCCTCATCGGGACGTCGCTCACCGGCGAGGCCGCGGCCCCCGGTGTCGTCGAGCCCGGCGCGATGGTCCGGTTCGGGTTGCCCGTGGTCCGGGTGCTGCTGGACGTTTCGTCACTGGTGACGGTCGGGCTGAGCGTGCTGCCCATGCTGCTCGGCTTCGACCGTCCCAAGCAGACCGAGCCCGTGCTCAACCTCGCCCGCCGCGCCGCCGTCATCAGCTCCGCCGCGTGGGCCGTCACGGCCCTGTTGTCCCTCGTCTTCGCCGCCGCCGACCTTCGTCCCGGCGCTTTCCCCACCTTCGGCACCATCGTCGAATACGTCACCGACATCGGCGCCGGCCAGGCCCTCGTCATCAGCGCCGCCATCGCGCTGGTCTACCTCTTCTTCGCGGTGTTGGCCCTCCGCCACGGCGAAAAGGTCCCCGCCGAGCTGCGGATCGTGCTCTCCGTCTTCGGCTTGCTCCCCATCCCCGTCACCGGCCACGCTTCCAACTTCGGGCTCGCTTGGGGCGGCCATGGCCTGACCATGGTCTCGATGGAGCTGCACGTCATGGGCGCCGCCGGCTGGACCGGCGGCCTACTCGCCCTCGGCGTCCTCGTCCTGGCCAACCGTTCTTTGTTGGCCCGTGCCCTACCCAAGTTCTCGAGGCTCGCCACCGTCTGCCTCATCGCGGTCGGCATCACCGGTCTCGTCAACGCCGTCATCACCCTCGTCGAGACCCCCGGCGTCACCTTGTGGACCGGCCTTTTCGTCACCCACTACGGCTGGATCGTGATCGGCAAGCTGCTCTGCTTCGCCGCCCTCGGCCTGCTCGGCGCCAACATCCGCTTCCGCCTCATGCCCCAGGTCGAGCAGCACCAGCGCCTCCCCGCCCTAGCCGGCTGGTTCACGTTCGAAATCGCCGTCATGGGACTGGCCTACGGCCTCGCCGTAGTCCTCACCCGCGCCCCGGTCGCCTAGCTCAGGTTGGCGGCCTCCGCCGCGGCGGCGTTCGCTTCCTCGTCCAGGCCGATGGCGAGGTAGTAACCGCTCACCGTCGCCAAGCCCACGGCGAGGCTGCCGCGGTGGTCGCCGTCGGCGGAGCGCCAGATGTCGACGGCTTCCTCGGCAGTGGCGATGGCGTCGGGGAACTCGCCATGGTCGTTGTAAGCGACGGCCAGGTTCAGCAGGGCGTCAGCCAGGTCGGCGAGGTGGGCCGGGTCCTCGGCCGCGCGGGCACGGCGCTTCTCGGCGGTCTCCAGCAACTCGGCGATCGTGTCGGCATCCATGCGAGCCTCCCCGCGACGGATGATAAGCCGCCCGACGCGCCGGGCATCCCGGAAAAACGGGGCTGGCGCGTCGAACGCGTCGAATGTGGTCAGGCGGCGCTGCCCTGCAGCAGCACGGCGGCGACCTGGGCGGGATCGTCGCTCATCGGCACATGTCCACAGCCGGGCAGGGCGAGGTGCCGGGCGTTGGGCAACGCGCGCTTGGCTCGTTTGGCCTGGTAGGGCGGCAGCATGGCGTCCTTGGTGCCCCACGCGACGGTGATCGGGATGTCGTCGGGGATCTGCTCGGCGAACGGCGTCCCCTCCCGCACGATGAGCTTGTACGAAGGCCAAGCGATCTTGAATGCCTCGTAATCGGCCAGCGCGGCGGTGGGGTCGAGCTTGCTGGGCCGGGCAACGACGGCGGCGTACATCAGGCCGCGACCGGCGGTGTGGTGAACGAGCCGAGGCACGGCGGGTTCGAGGGCACGGCCGATGCCGCGCATGGTGCCGAACACGGCCCGCGTGTAGGCGAAGTCCCAGTTGGCCCGCCAGAAACCGGCCGGCGACAACGCGGTGACGGAGCGGACGGCGTTCAGCGCGGCCAACTCCAGCGCCAGGCGCCCGCCGAGGGAGTTGCCGGCGACATGCGGCCGCTCGACGCCGAGCTGGTCGAACAGCTCGATCAGCACGTCGAGGGTCTGGGCCAGGGCGGTCCGGCCGTCATGGTCGAGCGGACCGGACTCACCGTGCCCGGGCAGGTCGATCAGGATCACCTCGCGGTGCGGGGTGAGCAGGTCGACCACCGGGGTCCACGCCTGCCGGCGATGAGTGACACCGTGCAGCAGGACCAGCGGCGCGCCCGATCCGACGCGGTCATAAGCCAGGCTCACAAGACCCACCTCCCCATAACCTACTGACAGTAAGAATACCTATCGGTAACTGGATTGCCAGACCCCGATAGCGTGGCGAAGTGCCAGCAACCGTCGACGCAATGCTCCGCGAGGCCAAGGAAAACGGCCTCGACCTGCAAGATCGGTACGAAGTCGACCAGTCCGGCTGGGACTTTCTCGTCCTGCACGCGACCGCGACCGACGGCACGCGGTGGATCCTCCGCTCGCCCCGCCACACCGACGGCCCCTACCTGCCGGCCGAAGGCCGGCTGCTCGACCACGTCCGCCCACTGCTGCCGATCGCGATCCCGGACTGGCGCATCAGCACCCACACGCTGATCGCCTATCCCCGACTGCCCGGCGTGCAGGCCGACGGCCACTGGTCGCCGACCGACGACACGCTCGGCCGCTGCGTCGCGCTGCTGCACAGCCTGCCCACGTACGTCCCGGCGGCGCTGGGCGTGCCGGTTTTCGACCCGGACAGGCAGCGGCAGTGGATCGCCGACCGGCTGGCGGAGGCCAGGGCCGAGTACGTCATCGCCGACGACCGGTGGCGCCGCTGGCAGGACTGGCTGGCCGACACCGACCGCTGGCCACGGGCCATGGTGCTGGCCCGCGGCGACCTGCACCCGCAGCACCTGCTGGTCGACGGCGGCCGGCTGGTGGGCCTGATCGACTGGGCCGACGCCACGATCAGCGACCCGTCGATGGACTTCGTCGACCCCTACACGTATCTCGCGCCGGCAGTCTTCGAACGGCTGCTGGCCGACTACGAACGGCACGGCGGTCACGTCTGGCCGGGCATGCGGGAGCACATCGCCCACCGCGCGTCACTCGAACCGGTGATCAGCGGCCTCTACGGCCTGGAGACGGGTCGCGCCGATCTGATCGACAGCGCCCGCGCGGAGCTCAGTCGCGGTCGGTGACCTGGGCGGCGGACGGCTGGGCCCGCAGCTCGCCGAGCCGGTCGAGCACCCCGTGGCCACGGCGGTCGAGCTCGCGGCGGTCGATCCAGCCGGACGCGTAGTGCCGGTAGGCCTGCGACAGCATCACGAGTTCGGCGAGATAGTCGGCGGAACGCCGTCGACGGTCCTCCGGCAGCGCGGTCAGCAGCGGCAGCTGGCTGTCGACGACCTCGTCGAGCAGCTGCGCCGTGCGCAGGGCGCGCCGGGTGCGCCACCCTGTCCACGCGAACATCCGCGTCCCCGTCAGGCCCTTCACCGCTGCAGCTCACCTCACCAGCGTCAACGACACGATGCCTGTGACGTCGTACCGGTCGGGCACCGCGTTACCGGGATGTGACGCTACCGGTAAGGGACCCACCTGGTGAAGGTGTCGCCGACACGAACCGAACGAAGTCGGCGGCGCAGCTCGGAACGGATGTTCGGGTTGCTGCGGGCGATCGGCAGCACGGCGGCGGTGAGTTTGAGCTCACGGACCTCGCGCAACACCGGGAATCCATCCCACCGAGTGACGTCGAAGCCGTAGGCGTCGGCCAGGATCTCGTGCTTGTTCACGGTGTGGTGAAACCGGAGCTGGCCGACGGCGATCGGCACCAGGTCCCACTCGCGCGGGCCGACGCAGGTGGTGTCGAAGTCGCACAGCACCGTGCCGCCGGGGGTGGTGATCAGGTTGCCCAGGTGGGCGTCGCCGTGCACGACACCGGGCGGCAGCTCGTAGCGGACCTCGGCCAGCCGGGTCTCCACGTCGTCGCACCGGCGCAGCAGGAACTCCACGTCGTCGGAGTCCCAGCCCTCGGCGTCGCCGATCCGCCGGCGCAGGTCGTCGATCGGGTTCCACTCGGGCAGGCTGGCGTCCTCGACCGGGATCTCGTGCATCTGCCGCAGCAGGTTGGCCAGCTCGACCGCGGTCGGCTCGTCGCCGGTGTCCGGCACTTCCTGCCAGAACGTCAGCGAGTGCTCGCCGATGTGCAGCGGCTGCTGGACGTCGGGCAGCAGCTCGACCGCCGGCACGCCGTAGTCGGCCAGCAGCTGGGCGGCGTTCACCACGTTGTCGGCCCGGTGCCGCAGCCCCGGGGTCAGCACGATCCGCACCACGACCGGGTGGCGGGCCAGCCGGAAGACAGCGTTGTTCACGAACCGGATGAGCTCAGCACCGGTCGCGTCCAGCCCGACCTCCGCGCACGCCTGACCGAGGACGGCCCGTAGCCGATCCCTGGTGGAGCGTCCGTCCGACAACGAAGCAGTCACTTGGTCATACCGTCCGATACACCTTGATCCGCTCGGCGAGGTCGAGCGCCGCCGAGTTGTTCTTGCGCCGGCCGGCCTCCAACTGCAGCGGCATCAACCGGTCCGAGATCCGCTTGCTCTTGATCGACTCGCCGAGGCGCATGGCGTGGTTGCCGATCTTCACGCCCTGGTCTACGTCTCCGACGCGCATATGGTTCTCCGCCAACATGGAGAGCCCGAAGACGTGGGTTCGTTGCATGTTGCTCTCGTAGCCCTCGGTGCACTTGATCAGCTCGTTCACCGCGAGCGGCGCGTACTTGACGCGGTTGTCGTCGAACTTGCTCAGCGCCGAAAGGGCCGAGCCGATCATCCCGTGCAGGTCGTTGACGTCGAAGAACTTGACCCAGCTCGGGGCTTCCTCGCTCTGCGCCCGCTCGAACTCGTCCCGGGTGCGGCTGATCATGCGCTGCACCTGGTCGGGCCGGTCGAGCATGCCGTAGGCCCAGGCCTCGTTGGCGCACAGCACCGCGACCGTGAGCGCGGAGCCCGACTCCTGGGCGGCGATCTGGCCCAGCTGGAACATCTTCAGCGCCTCGCCGGCGGCGTCGTTGTGCAGGTAGACGCGGCCCATCCGGTACAGGATGTTGGCGACGAGGCCGTTGTCGTTGCCCATCTTGGCCAGCTCGAGGGCCTTGGCGAAGTGGGTACGGGCCGAGTCCAGCAGGCCGGTGTCGAACGAGGTCCAGCCGGCCAGGCTGTGCATGTCGGCGACGGCCTTGAACAGCCGCAGCTTCACCGGCTCGGCCGCCTCGACCTCGAGCAGCTGGCGGGTCCACGACAGCTGGGCGACCACCGCGTCCCGGCAGAACCCGCCGCCGTACTGGTAGTCCAGCGAGCGCAACGCCCTGGTCGCGGCCTCGATCTGCCGCACGTCCGTGGTGCCGATCCGGTTCGGGGTCGGCGTCTGGGCCGCGGTCGGCACCCATGCGCCGCTGTCCGGGCCCAGCACCTGGGCGCCCATCGTCACGGAGGCCGCGTGCTGCAGGAAGCGGCGCCGCTTGACCTCCTCGTCCTCACGCTGCTCGGCCTCGTCGACGGAGCCGGCCACCTTGAGGGCGGTCGTCTCGTCATAGGCAAGGCCCATGTAGCCGCGCGGGACCCCGAGCCCGTCCGCGATACGCGCCAGCACGTCGTAGGCCATGACCTGGCGACCCTTGAGGATCTCCGAGACCTCGGACTGCGACTGGCCGGTCAGCGCCGCGATCTGCCGCTGGGACACGCCGACGCGGCGCAGCTGCCGGTAGACGGAACTCACGTCCCGGCCGGCCAGCGCGTCGCGCATCTCCTGGCGCTCCCAGTTGTCCGGCGTAACGGGCGAGCTCTGGGAACCGATGGTGTTCAATTGCGCCCCCTCACGGTCCGTTGGGCGTCATCCGAAGAGTAAGGGCTGCTCGGCCCGGTCGAGAAGTGCTGATCGGCGAACCTGATCGGTCGCACCGAACCCGGCCGACCGCTCATCGTGCAACTCCCACCGATCAGCGCTGTGACGCCCCACAACGTTTGATGTCGTCGCAATCTAGTTTTCCGTAAGCGGCTGCACACGGAGGGACACAGCAAGTGGAACTGATCGGACGAGTCCAGGGGTTCACCCAGGACGTGGTCGCCGACCAGACCGCGGGCTGCCCCGACGAGCGGCGCGCATGGCAGATCCACTGCCGCGATGTGGTCAACCGGGAACGGCACCTCACCGTGGTCGTGGACAACGGCAGGGTGGTCCTGATGGGCCCTCCTGGGGAGACCGCGGTGTTGTCCGCCGGCCAGCTCGGCCAGCTGCGGACGGTACTGCGCGAGGCCGCCGACCAGGCGGAAAGGTGACGGTGACGTTCAGGTGGACGAGATACTCGGCCAGGTGCTCCGCAATGCCGTGTGGGAACGCTTGGACATGCTGTCCGAGCTGGCCGACCGGGCGGACGCGCCGTCCCTGCTCTCCGTTGCCCGCTCCGAGCTGCCTCGGCTGACCGACGGCTGGCGAGCCCTGCTGGCCGCGCACGAGCCCGACGAGAAGGGCAACTGCCCCGAGTGCTCCACCCGCTGGCGGCAGCAGAAGTCGCCGTGCTCGGTGTGGCGCGCCGCCTACGAACACCTGGTCGCCGGTGGTCTCGCGCCGCGACCCGCTCGACACATGCTCACCGCGCAGCAGCCGGCTCCGGCGCCGCGCGGATCCCGTCACCGCAGCACGGTTGCGGTGGCCCACTAGCTGGCGGCGTCGGCATCCCGGACACCCCGACCCGGGAACGCTGATCCTCCGCCACCGGCCGGCGACCCGGGGACGTCCGAACCCCCGACCGCGACGTACCGGGTCGCTGGCCAGATAACTCCACAGATTTCCGCGGGCCGGCGCTGAGATGGCGCCGAGTTGACGTCCACTGGGCGCCTACCCCGAACCGGTGACGGTCCGCGGCCACCAACCCCGGTTGGGGGTGCCTGTTTTCCCCGGACAGGCACCCTCAACCGGTCTCAGTTTCATGGCGCCGCCTTCGGCGTCGCGGCTCGGCCCCTCGTGACCCCTGCCTCGCCCTTGCTGAATTTTCCCCCGCCGCATCGGCTTGAGTGCGTGGCCCGTCGGGTGGCGGCGGGCGAAAATCCAGCAACCGTGCGAAGCAGGGGCGGGGCCGAGCGGTCGTTCAGCGAACGGCCCTGATCCTCGTGACCATGAATCCGCCGGCCGTCGTCGCGATCGCGGAGAGCACGAAGAGCGCGGCGTAGCCGCCGGCCAGCTGGAGGGCCAGCCCGGCCACCACGGGCGCGATGACCTGCGGCAACGAGTTCGCGACGTTGATCACGCCGAGGTCCTTGGCCCGGTTCGAGGCGGCCGGCAGCACCTGGGTCAGCACGGCCAGAGCGACCGCCCAGTAGACGCCGAAACCCACGCCCAGCAGCGGGGCGGCGATCAGCGACGCGGTCCAGGTCGGCGAGACGGCCAGGATGATCGCCGAGGCAGCCATCACCACGGCCGCGGCCACGACGTACGGCTTGCGCCGGCCGGACTTGTCGGACATCCGGCCCGCGACCAGCGCGCCGATGGTCAGCGCGATGCCGTACAGCACCATCAGGATCAGCAGCCCGTCCACCGGATCGCCCTGGTAGTGCACCGCGTCGGCCAGGAAGTACAGCAGGTAGAGCGTGCCGAGCGCGTTGCCCAGGTTGACCATGAAGTGGGTGCCCCAGCCCCAGCCGAAGTCGGGGTGCTTGACCGGGGAGATCCACAGCGCGCCGACCAGCTGCCGCAGGCCGCCGTCCGGACGGAACCGGCGCGGCAGCACGGCGTCCGGCGTGAACCGGACGAAGGCCAGCGCGCCAAGCACGACCAGCACCGCACAGGCCACGTAGCCGCCGGCCAGGCTGGTGATCACCACCGACACCAGGGCGGCGCCGGCCACCGTGCCGAGCATCTGGCTGATGCCGATGAAGCCGCCGACCTCGGCCCGCTGCTCCACCGGCACCCGGTCGGGCAGCGCCGAGGTCAGGCTGGCCAGCATGCCGTTCAACCCGGCCTGGACCAGCGACCAGCCGATCACCATGATCACGACGTTCGGCGCGACCGCCAGCACGACCAGGCCCAGCGCGCCGAGCGCGGAGCCGGCCAGCGTCCACGGGTGTCGACGGCCCCACCTCGAGCAGGTCCGGTCGGAGAAGGCGCCGATCACCGGGTTGGCGATCAGCGCGACCACCGCGCCGATGCCGGTGACCACGCTGAACACGGTCTCCTTGTCGGTGCTGGCCAGCAGTTGGGCCTGCTCGGGCAGCAGCACCTGGATCGGCGCGTAGATGCCCAGCCACAGGCCGAGGTTGGCCAGGAACAGCAGCGTGGTCCAGCCGCCACGCACCCGAACGGCGGGTTCGGTGAGCGCGCTCGGTTCGTCGTCGAACGGTCCCGGCCCGTTGACCTCGGCGGCCTGTGCCATCAGTGCTCACCTCTGATCAGGTCGCGGTACCAGGTGAAGGACGCCTTGGGGGTGCGCCGCAGCGTGTCGTAGTCGACGTCGACCAGGCCGAACCGGGGCTGGTAGCCCTTGGACCACTCGAAGTTGTCCAGCAGCGACCACACGAAGTAGCCGCGCACGTCGGCCCCCTCGTGCATGGCCAGCCGCAGCGAGCGCAGGTGCTCGGCCAGGAAGTTGATGCGCTCCTGGTCGTCGACGCCGTCGTAGCTGGCGCCGTTCTCGGTGATCTGCAACGGCGGCAGCCGGTCGCCGTGCCGGTCGCGCAGCTGGCCGAGGAACTGGCGCAGCCCGTCCGGCACCACCGGCGACCCGTTGGTGGTCATCGGGTAACCCTCGACCTCGCCCAGGTCGAACGGCAAGGGATTGCCCTCGGACGGGGCCGAGACCTGGGTCGGCTCGTAGTAGTTGACGCCGTAGAAGTCCATCGGGGTGTTGATCGTCGGCAGGTCGTCGGCGAAGCCCGGCGGCAGCCACGGGTGCATCGACTCCGGGTAGGTGCCGGCCAGCACCGGGTCGGCGAACAGCCAGTTGATCAGGTCGCTGGCCCGGTCCGCGGCCTCCCGGTCGGCCGGCCCGTCGGTGGCCGGCCAGACCGGGCCGTGGTTGTTGGCCGAGCCGATCTGCCTGGCGCCGGCCGCCCGCAGCGCCTGCACGGCCAGGCCGTGCGCCAGGTTCTGGTGGTGGGCGGTCGGGATGGCGTCCATCAGCAGGAATTGGCCCGGCGCGTACTGGCCGATGCCGTAGCCGTAGACCGTGGTCACCATCGGTTCGTTGATCGGGATCCACATCGGCACCCGGTCGGCCAGCTTCGCCCCGACGATCCCGGCGTACTCGGCGAAGTGCTTGGCCGTGTCCCGGTTGAGCCAGCCGCCGGCGTCCTCGATCGGCTGCGGCGTGTCCCAGTGGTAGACGGTGGCGACCGGCGTGATGCCGGCCTCGCACAGCGCGTCGACCAGCCGGTCGTAGAAGCCCAGGCCCTCGGCATTGACGGCGCCGGTGCCTTCGGGTTGCACTCGTGGCCAGGCGATCGAGAATCGGTAGGCGCCGACGCCGAGGTCGCGCATCAGGCCGATGTCCTCCGGGTAGCGGTGGTAGTGGTCGCACGCGACCGCGCCGCTCTGTCCGGAGAACACCCGATCGGGTGTCTCGCAGAACGTGTCCCAGACCGACCTGCCCCTGCCACCCTCAGAGACGGCACCCTCCACCTGATATGCCGAGGTGGAGACCCCCCAGAGGAAGTCGTCGGGGAAGGATGGGAGGACGGGCTCGCTCATGGCACCACCTCTGAGACTTGCGCTACTGCCGAGTAGACATGAAATTTGTTCGGATAGTAGGCGTGTGCGGGGTCACAGGGAAGTGCTCCCCACCCGTCACAGGCGAGAATGCCTGCCACAGCCGTCAGCCAAGGAGTCCGCGTGTCCGCCGACCTGACCACCGACGTGGGTCCGCTGCGTCGCAAGCCCGTCCAGCAGCGCAGCGCCCAGCGGGTTGAGCGCATGCTCGAGGCGTGCGCCTCGCTGATCGAGGAGTTGGGCTACGACGGCGTGACGACCACGCTCATCGCCGAGCGGGCCGGCGTCGCGGTCGGCTCGCTCTACCAGTTTTTCCCCGACAAGCGCGCGGTCGTGCAGGCGCTGACCCTGCGCAACCTGGAGCGCTTCATGGCCAACGTGGTCCAGCGCTTCGACTCGGCCGAGCTGGAGCACTGGTGGGACGCCGTCGACTCGATGTTCGACGTGTACGTGGAGATGCACCGGACGGTGCCCGCGTTCAGCCGGCTGCACTTCGGCGACGTGGTGGACACCCGGCTGCTCGACGACGGCAAGGACAACAACGCGGTCATCGCCGAGGGCCTGGCCGCGCTGATCTCCGAGCGGTTCGGCCGCTCGATGGCCGAGCTCCAGCTGCCGGTCGCGGTGGCCATCGAGGCGGCCGACGGCGTGCTGAAGTTCGCCTTCCGCCGCAACGAGAGCGGCGACCAGATCGTGGTCGACGAGGCGAAGGCCCTGATCAAGGGCTACCTGTCTACCCGACTGGGCGAACCCGAGTAGGTCAGCCGAAGGCCTGGCCCTCGCCGCGGTAGGTGGGGGCCGTCTGCTCCACCTGGTAGCCGCGCACGAGGTGGAACTCGCGGAACCGCTCGGCCAGCTCGCCGGCCTTGGCGTGCCGCATCCAGACCCGGTCGCCGATACGCAACCGGTCGGCCGCCTTGCCGGTGACCGGCGTCTGCACCTCGCCGGCCGCCTCCAGCTTGGTCAGCTTGAGCCCGGCCGGCAGGTACGGCGAGGGCAGCCGGTCCTCGCCGATCGGCCCGGACGCCGGGTAGCCGCCGGTGAACAGCGTCGCCACGTTCGGGCCGGGGCGGCGGACCACCGGCAGCGCGAACAGCGCCGCCGGCCGGGGTTGGAACGACCGGTAGCCGTCGAACAGGGTCGGCCCGAGCAGGCCCGACCCGGCCGCGACCTCGGTCACCGCCGGCTCCGCGGCGGTGCCTTCCAGGCTGCCCGTGCCGCCGCCGTTCACGAACTCCAGCGGAGTCAGTGCCCGTACCGCCGACACCACGGCCGCCCGGCGCTCGGCCAGCTCGGCCGCCGACTTGCCCTGCATCCAGCGCACCGCCAGGCCGCGCAGGGGGTTGCCGGGCGGGGCGTCGCCGATACCGGCGATCTGCCCTTCGTACGCCATGATCCCGACCAGCTTGAAGCCGGGACGTTCGACGATTCGCCTGGTCAGGGCCGCGGCCTGGGCCGCGGTGTGCACCGGCGAGCGCAGCGGGCCGACGTGCAGCTTGCGCGATCCGTTGAGCGGTCGCCAGGACGCGTCGAGCTCGAGGCAGACCCGGATGTCCGGGTGGCCCGGGCCGAGCGCGTCGTCGACCAGGTCGAGGTGGTCGACCGAGTCGACCATGATCGTGATCGCCGCGCGGGCCGCTTCGTCGTGGGCCAGCTTCTGCAGCGTCGCCCGGTCCGTCGTCGGGTAGCCGACCAGCAGGTCGTCGCAGGTGCCCTCGGCGAACAGCCACATCGCCTCGGCCAGCGAGTAGGTCATCAGCCCGGCGTAGCCCGGCACCGCGAGCACCCGTTCGAGCAGGGCGCGGACGCGGACGGACTTGCTGGCGACGCGGATCGGCGTGCCGCCGGCCCGTCGCACCAGCTCGGCGGCGTTGTGGTCGAAGGCGTCCAGGTCGACCAGCGCGAACGGCGGGTCGAACCCGTCGGTCGCGGAGTCGAAGCGGACGCGCTGCTGCTGCGGTGACACAGTTGAACGGTACGTCGGGACGCATTGAAATGTGAATACTTTTCACCTAGCTTGTGTGCAGCGCATCACAGGGTCGCGGAGGGTAGTGATGGTCGGACGTCTCCGGTTGGGCACCGATACGGCACGCCCGGCGCCGTGGCAGAACTGGGCCGGGACCGCTCGGTCGCAGCCGGTGCACGTGGCTCGGCCGCGTGACGTCAGCGAGATCGCCGAGGCCGTGACCGTCGCGGCCAAGGACGGCTTCACCGTGCGGCCGCGGGGCAGCGGGCACTCGTTCACCAGCATCGCCGCCACCGACGGCGTGGCCATCGACCTCGGCGAGTGGTCCGGTGTCGTGCACGCCGACCGGGACAAGCATCTGGTCACCGTGCGTTCCGGCACGCCGTTGCACCGCTTGAACGTCGAGCTGCACCGGCTCGGCCTGGCCATGGCCAACCTCGGCGACATCGACGCCCAGACCATTTCCGGCGCCATCTCCACCGGCACCCACGGCACCGGCGCCCGCCTCGGCGGCCTTTCCACCCAGGTTCGCGCCTTGGAGCTGGTTCTCGCCGACGGTTCCGTGGTCTCTTGCTCCCCCGACGAGCGTCCCGAGCTGTTCAGCGCCGCCCGCGTCGGTCTCGGCGCCCTCGGCGTCATCAGCACTGTGACGTTGCAGTGCGTGCCCGCCTTCGCCCTCAAGGCGCGGGAGTTTCCGCAGCCATTGGACGCGATCCTGGAGAAGTTCGACGCCATGTGCGGCTCCGAGGACCACGTCGAGTTCCACTGGTTCCCGCACAGCGACCGCGTGCAGGTCAAGCACAACGTCCGGCTGCCCGCCGACGCCGCCATCGCCCCACTCTCGAAGGCTCGGCAGTTCTACGAGTACGAGGTGATGGAGAACAGCGCCTTCAGCCTCGTCTGCAAGCTGGGCCGCGCCGTGCCGTCGGTTGTACCCACCCTCAACCGCGTGTGCGCTTCGCTGTGGTCCGAGCGCTCCTACTCCGACCACTCCTACCGCGTGTTCACCACGCCGCGCCGGGTTCGTTTCGTCGAGACCGAGTACGCCGTTCCACGTGAATCACTGCACGACGTCCTCCGCGAGTTCCGCGCCGCCATCCCCGGCCTGCGCCACCCGGTGATCGTTCCCGTCGAGGTCCGCGTCGCCGCCGCCGACGACATCCCGTTGTCCACCGCTTACGGCCGGGACAGCGCGTACATCGCCATCCACCAGTACGTCGGCATGCCCTATCGGGAGTACTTCGACCTCTTCGAGCGCATCGCCGGCACCGTCGGCGGTCGCCCGCACTGGGGCAAGATGCACACCCTCGACTCCTCGGTGCTCGCCACCCGCTACCCCCGCTTCGAGGAGTTCCGCTCCCTGCGCGCCTCCGTCGACCCCAACGGCGTCTTCCGCAACGCCTACCTGGACACCGTCCTCGGTCCCGTGTGACCGTCGGTCATGGGGGCAACCCGCCCCGTAAGCCCTCTCCCGCTCCCCATTCCCCCAGCTCACGCCCTACGCAAACGCTTGTCCACAACCACCCAAGTTATCCACAGGCAACGCCCCGTAAAGATCAACTACCCACCGCCCCCGATAGACTGGCCTCGGGGTCGCCCCCCAGGGTTGGGTGCGGGGCTGTCTTCTGTACCGGATGGGGCGCGTGGCGATCTTGAAGGCCGGCGAGCGGGCGGGGCGACTACCGGAAGTACTGGCGGGTCGCGGTGGGGCGCTGGGCTGGAGCGGCCCGGCCGAACGTGAGACGGCATTGGTCGCCGGCACCGGCTAACAACGGTGTTTCAGCGACCATGGGAAACCGCCTTGGGTGCAAAGCGATCTTGAAGGCGCTCGGGGCTTGGCGTGGGGTTAACCGAGGGCGGCGACGGCGTCGGGGATCGGGGTGTCTCCGGCGATCAACTCGAGGGTGAGACCGGCGGTGCCGGGGGCGTCGAGCAGCGCGACCAACACAGCGGCGACGTCGGCGCGGGTGATGGTGCCCCGCATGGTGCCGGGAGTCTCCAACCGGATCCGATCAGTAGGCGCGTCGTCGATGAGGCCGCCGGGACGGAGCACGGTCCACTCTAGGTCGGTGTCACGGACGGCGTCCTCGGCAGCGGACTTGGCGGCGATGTAAGCGGCCCACGACTCACTGGAGCCGGCGGCGAGGGGTCGGCCGACGCCCATGGAGCTGACGAGCAGGTAACGACGAACACCGGCAAGACGAGCGGCGTCGGCCAGCAGCACGGCGGCGGCGCGGTCGACGGTGTCCTTGCGGTCGGTCCCGCTGTTGGGCCCGGCGCCGGCGGCAAAGATCACCGCGTCGGCGTCCTTGAGGTGCCCGGCGAGCTCGTCGGCGGAGATGGACTCGAGGTCGCACACCACGGCCTCGGCGCCGGCAGCGCGGAGATCATCGCCATGGGCGGGGTTGCGTACCAACCCCACCGGACTGTCACCGCGGGCGGCGAGCAGACGCTCGAGCTTGAGGGCGATCTGGCCGTGTCCGCCGGCGATCACAACGCGCATGTGGTCCGACACTAGTTCAGCTGGCGGTGGCCAGCACCTGCTCATACACGACCTCGTTGACCCACCGGGTGACGGCGGTCTGCTCCAGGCTGACGTGCTCGGGGGTGCCGGCGAGGTCCATCGACACGGTGCCGTCGGGGTCGGCGCTGACGATGGAGAGGCCGTAGCGGCGGGCCCTCGGCAGGCAGTTGCTCAGGTAGTCGTCGGTGAGGGCGACGGATGAGGGCAGCACCACGGCGGCGTCACCGTGCAGCGCAAAGGGAACGGCGGAGGCGAGGCCGGTACGCCAGTGCTTGGCGACAGCGATCACGCCGACGATGCGCACGGCGGCCGGCGGGACCTTGCCGGCCAGCTCGGGCCACACCCAGGTGGCGACGGTGGTGCGGTCGACGACCGGCCCGACGCCGAAGCACAGCCGTTCGGCGTGCGCGTCGGGCAGCAGCTCGGCGACGACGAAGACCTTGCGGCCGAGCAGGGTCAGCTGCGGCAGCAGCACGCCCTTCCAACCGAGCCGCTCGACCGCCTTGGCGGCGAGCTCCTCGGACGGCGCCGGAAGTTCGACGGCGGGGACCGCGCGCGACGGCAGGGTCTTGGCGTTCTTGTGGACTGCTGCCGTGTTGCCAGCGGAGCGGCTCACGAACTTCGCCTCCTCATCAGCCTCGACGACTGTGCCGTCGCGATTTCTTCCGGTTACTGGAGTACCAGGTCTGACCGGCGCGGATTCCGCTGTAAGGAGCGGTGTGCGGTTGGCGGCAATATGCGGTCGGTGACCGGTCGAGAGCCCGGAACGGGACTTCGGTCCGGCGGTGCTGCCGTTCGTGTGAACGGCTCCGTCGGACGGTCGGCGGTCGGTCAGTGGTCGTTCCCCCGCCGATGCACGTGCATCTGCGCAGGAACGAGCCCCCGGTAGCGTTCACGCGAGTGGTGGCAGGCAGGCCGCTGACCAGCCGCGCAGGCCGCCGGACGGGTGAACGGCGACCGTTCGTCGCACGGCTGTCGGCCCGCGCTGCGACGAACGGTCGGCGTGGGCGTGGACAATCGGGGTGACAGAACCGGTACAGTCCGTCACCGGCATTCACGAATGCCTGGCCGGTCCTGCCCACCCCGCTCCCGGCTTGCGGGTGGAGGCGATCGCCGAAAGGCCAACCAGCCTTCTACGTTCTGCGTACTCGTCGACGGTTGCCACGCGCCTTCGCCGAGCCGGGCGGTGAGGGAGCGAGGTTCCCGATGCCACACAGACTGTCCTTGGTCCGCCGACTGGCGCTGCTGCGCCGGATGTACACCGGGGAAACCGATTCGAGCCTGATGCCCGTGGTCACCGCGGGCGTGCAGCGGCTCTCCCCGGACGACCGCGGGCGGCTGCACGAGATGCTCGACAACGACAACGTCGGCCGCCTGTTCGGCGACGACGAGATGCCGCCACCGCCGGCCCATGTGCGCCGCGCGTTGCTGGCCGATGCCCTGACGGAGGGCCAGCGCGAGCTGGAGTCGGGCATCTTCACCGCCGCCGGCCGCGCGGTGAACTACCTGCACCTTCGGATACCGGCTGACCTGCTCCGGCCGGCCCGGGTGTTCCGGATGGTCCGCCCGCACGCCGACGAGATGGTTCTGCACCTGGAGAGCGGCGCCCTCGGCCCGCTGCTGGCCGAGTTGATGCCCCGCGTCGCCGGCGGCGAGATGCTGGGGGTGCCGGGATTGCGCGCCCGCCTGCACCGGCGCCACGTCGAGCTCTATCTCGTGGACGACGTCTCGGCGACCGTGCACCTCTCGAACATCTCCTACCGCCAGTGGCTCGCCGCGCTCGCCTTCGCCGAGTCGCTGGTCGACCTGGGCGAGCTCCGCTGGCTCGGCAACGATCCGACGCCGCTCACCGACATCGAGCGGTCCGTCCTCGACACCCGTCACCGCTCACCGGGCCCGGCCGCCCTGAACAGCTCGCTGCTACGCCGCGCCCGCATCTTCGGCGATGCCCTCTGGCTCACCCCGTGGTCTCGCGGCTGCGAGACCACGCACGTCGAGTGGGCCGGCCAGCCCTCACTCGGTCGAGTGGCCCGCCTGCTGCTGCACCCGCTGCTCGGCCTCCCGGGCGACGGACATCACGTCCGCTACTTCGACGCCAACGGCCTCGTCGTCCTCGATCCGCACGCTCCGCGCTGCCCCATGCACCCTGCGTCCACCGCTCCCGAACTGGCCCTGCGCCCCGAGCCGGCCCCCGATGGTCCACTCGAGTTGTCCTCGCCCGGCTGGCGCGCCGCCGCTTCCCCCTGGGTCGCTTGGCAGCGCGCCCTGGCCACCACCAATCCTTCCCTCCCCAAGCAGCCCGCCGCCCCCACCCCACCCATCAACAAGTGACCGACATCACCCATTAGCGGGACTTCGCCACGGCCGGTTTTAGATGGCCGCTGGCAAGTAATCGAAAAAGCCCATGTCAGCGGCCTAATAAATGGAGATGGACCGGCGGAAACGGGAAGCCGGCGACGGTCGCTCAAGACAAGAGGTGCCGCATGACCTGGGACTTCGAGGTTTAGGGCGGCCGGAGTGGGGGTGTAGGGGGCGAAGCCCCTCCTGCCTGGGGGTGTGGGGCGCGAGCCCCACAACAAAAACGAGAGAGCCTTCTTCGCGCTTTCCGCGAAGAAGGCTCTCTCGCTATCGAGTGGGCGAGGGGGAGTTGAACCCCCACGTCCTTTCGGACACACGGACCTGAACCGTGCGCGTCTGCCATTCCGCCACTCGCCCTCGGTGACGGGAGAAACACTAGCACGGCGGTGGCTCGGTCTCCTAATTGGGCCGTGTCGCACCTCGCGGGCCCGGATACGATCGAGTCAGGAAGTCCGTAGCGAAGGGAACAGCCGTGGGACGCGTGCAGCGCTTCGAGCGCCGCCTTGAGGGCGCTGTGGGCAACGCCTTCGCACGCGTGTTCGGCGGCAGCGTCGTGCCGCAGGAGGTGGCGCAGTCGCTGCAACGCGAGGCTGAGCTGAACGTCAAGGAGCTCGCCGGTGACCGGCTGCTAGCGCCGAACAGTTACCGGGTGTTGCTCGGTGCAGCCGACCACGACCGTTTGGCGGGTGCCGAGCAGGACGAACAGCGCATAACGGAGCTGCTCGAGGACTGCGTCCGCGAGCACCTCGCAGAGCACGGATGGGATACCTATGGTGACGTCGTAGTCTCCCTGGAGCGCTCCGACGCGCTGCACACGGGACAGTTCCGAACCAACTCGTCCGTCGACCCTGACGTACGACGGCCAGCACCACCTCGCACCGCAGGAGACCGATCCATGAGCCAGCCACCAGGCCAGTACCCCCCGCAGGACCCCTACGGTCAGCACCAGGGTCAGCAGGGTTACGGCTATGACCAGGGCTACCCGCAGCAGGGCGGCTACCCGCAGCAGCAGCAACAGCAGCAAGGCGGCGGGTACGACCAGTACGGCCAGCAGCAGCAGGGCGGCTACGACCAGCACGGCTACCCCCAGCAGGGCGGTGGCGGTGGTTACGAGCAGGGCTACCCGCAGCAGGGCGGCGGCTACGGCCAGCCGCAGCAGGGTGGCGGCTACGAGCAGGGCTACCCGCAGCAGGGTGGCGGCGGCTACGAGCAGGGCTATCCCCAGCAGGGCGGCGGCTACGGCCAGCAGCAGGGCGGCGGGTACGACCCGTACGGCCAGCAGGGCGGCTACGGTCAGCAGCAGGGCGGTTACGACCAGTACGGACAGCAGGGCGGCGGCTACGGCCAGCAGGATCCGTACGGCGCGCCTCCCGGCCCGCCGCCGGGTCCGCGCCAGATCACTGCCATCCTTCAGCTGGACGACGGTTCCAACCGCACGTACAACCTGAAGCAGGGCGGCAACGTGGTCGGCCGTGGCCAGGACGCGGACTTCCGACTGCCCGACACGGGGGTCTCCAGGAGGCACCTGGAGATCACCTGGGATGGTCAGAGTGCGATGCTCGCGGACCTCGGCTCCACGAACGGCAGCACGGTGAACGGCACTCCGGTGCAGACCTGGCAGCTCGCGGACGGCGACGTCGTCCGGGTCGGCCACTCGTCACTCGTGTTCCGCACGCAGGGCTGAGTCGGGAGCGGGCGGGTACGAGGTCAGGCGGGAGCGGTCACTACAGGTGCCAGAGCTGGTGTTGCAGCTGACCAGAGCAGGGTTTCTCGCCCTGCTCTGGTTGTTCGTGCTGGCCGCGCTGCGCGTGGTCCGATCCGACATCTATGCCGCGTCGGGGTTGAGAGTCGCGGTGCCCGGCGGGTTCCGCAAGGGTGGCAAGCAGTCGGCCAAGGGGAAGACGGCCAGACAGCTCGTTGTCACTCACGGAGCACTGACGGGCACCCGTATCTCGCTCGACGGCAGACCGATCCTGATCGGCCGGGCCGACGACTCGACCCTCGTGCTCGATGACGATTTCGCCTCGACTCGACACGCGAGGCTGTCGCTGCGAGGCAGCGACTGGTACGTGGAGGATCTTGGCTCCACGAACGGAACATACCTAGACCGGGCGAAGGTCACGGCACCCCTCCGGGTCCCGCTCGGTGCCCCGATCCGCATCGGCAAGACAGTGATCGAGCTGCGCACATGACCCTCGTCCTTCGCTACGCCGCCCGCAGTGACCGGGGCCTGGTTCGAGCCAACAACCAGGACTCCGTCTACGCGGGCCCGCGTCTCCTCGCCCTTGCCGACGGCATGGGCGGCCACGCCGCCGGTGAGGTGGCCAGCAAGGTGGTTGTCGCCGCCCTGGCCCCGCTCGACGACGACGAGCCCGGCGACGACCTGCTCGACCAGCTCCGCGGTGCGGTGCTGGAGGGCAATGGCGCCATCGCCGAGCTGGTGTCGCACGACCCGGATCTCGACGGCATGGGCACCACGCTGACCGCCGTGCTGTTCTCGGGCAACCGACTTGGCCTGGTCCACGTCGGCGACTCCCGGGCCTATCTGCTCCGCGGTGGCCAGTTCACCCAGATCACGCACGACGACACTTTCGTCCAGTCGCTGATCGACGAGGGCCGGATCACCGAGGAGGAGGCCAACGTGCACCCGCAGCGCTCGCTGCTGCTGCGCGCGTTGACCGGCCACGAGGTGGAGCCGAGTCTCGCGGTGCGCGAAGCGCGCGCCGGCGACCGGTACCTGCTGTGTTCCGACGGCCTGTGCTCCTACGTGAGCCACGAGACGTTGGCCGAGGCGATCCTGATCCCGGATCCGCAGGCCTGCGCGGACCGGATGATCGAGCTGGCCCTCAAGGCCGGCGGCCCGGACAACGTGACGGTGATCATCGCCGACGTGGTCGACGTCGACTACGGCGACGACGCGCCGATCGTCGGCGGGGCGGCCGGGGACGGCAGCCAGGACCAGCCGCCGCCGGACTCGCCGGCGTCGAGAGCGGGCGCGATAACCGCCCCACGGACGCCACCGCCACAACCAATGGCGCAGGTAGCACCGACACCGGACCCCAAGGCGAGGAATCGCAAGCGGGTCCGGTTACTCGTCTGGATCGTGGCGATCCTCATCGTGCTGGGGCTGGGCGCGGGCGGCACCGTGTGGTGGGTGCTCGGCCAGTACTACGTGGGCGCCACCGAGGACAACCATGTCGCGATCTTCGAGGGGGTGCGCGGAGGCCCGGTGTTGGGCATCCCGCTGCACCGCGTCGCGGAGACCTCGTGCCTGGACCCGCAGGAGGCGGGCTGCAAGTCGCTGACGCTGGACGAGCTCCAGGAGTCGGCGCGCGAGGACGTGCGCAAGGGCGTGATCCCGGAGAAGCCGGGCGTGGACGGCGCGCGTGACGCCGTGCGGCGGCTGTGGCTGGGCGCGCTGCTGCCCACGTGCACCCCGGACACCGCGGCCACGGGCACGACGACCACGGCGGCCTCCAGCACGACGACCTCGACCAGCGCCTCCGGCACCACGACGAGCAGCACGACCAACACCGCGCCCACGCTGACCAGCACACAGCAGCAGCCGGGCAAGAACTGCAGGAAGGTAGGGGGCTGATGGCCCTCCCGCCCGGTGTACTGGGGGCGGCGACGACGCACATGAGTGCGCCGGGTTCGTCGTCGCCCGCCACACCGACCCGTCGCGGCACCGAGCTCGCGTTGCTCGGGTTCGTGGCGGGGCTGGTCGCGCTGGCCTTCGTGCTGATCTCGGAGAACCAGTTCCAGACCCTCAAGCCCGAGGTGCTGCTGTACGTCGCCGTCTACGCGGCGCTGTTCGGGCTGGCCCACCTGGCCGTGCGCAAGCTGGCGCCGTACGCGGATCCGCTGATCCTGCCGTGCGCGTCGCTGCTCAACGGCCTGAGTGTGGCCATGCTGTACCGGCTGGACACCCCGCTGGCGCAGCAGGCCCTCCAGTCCGGGCACGGCTATTCGAACGCCGCCCCCAAGCAGCTGATCTGGACCGCGCTGTCGCTGGCCGCGATGGTGGTGGTGCTGTGGGGCGTCAAGGACCACCGCACGCTGTCCCGCTACGGCTACACCTTCGGCCTGGTCGGCCTGGTGCTGCTGGTGCTGCCGGGCGTGCTGCCGTGCAGCATCTCCTGTGTCGGCGGCGCGAAGCTGTGGATCATCATCGGCCCGGTGTCGATCCAGCCCGGCGAGTTCGCCAAGGTGCTGATCATCCTGTTCGTCGCGGCCTTCCTGGTGTCCAAGCGGGACCTGTTCACCATCGCCGGCCGCAAGGTCTTCGGCCTCGAGCTGCCCCGGCCGCGCGACACCGGCCCGCTGCTGATCGCCTGGGCGATCGCCATCCTGGTCCTGATGATCGAGACCGAGCTCGGCGCCTCGCTGATGTTCTTCGGCACCGTGCTGGCCATGGTGTACCTGGCCACCGAGCGGTCGGCCTGGGTGTGGATCGGCATCGTGCTGTTCATGGGCGGCGCGACGCTGGCCTACAAGATGTTCATCCACGTGCAGACCCGCGTGACGAACTGGATCGACCCGTTCGCCGACGCGCAGAACGACGGCTACCAGATGGTGCAGTCGCTGTTCAGCCTGGGCAGCGGCGGCATCGCCGGCGCCGGGCTCGGCGCCGGCCACCCGGAGCTGGTGCCGGTGGTCAGCAGCGACTTCATCGTGTCGGCCTTCGGCGAGGAGCTCGGCTTCATCGGCCTGACCGCGATGATCGTGGTCTACATGATGCTGGCCATGCGCGGCCTGCGCAGCGGCCTCGCCGTCCGCGACACCTTCGGCAAGCTGCTCGCCGGCGGCCTGTCCTTCCTGCTGATGTGGCAGATGTTCGTGGTCATCGGCGGCATCAGCAAGCTCATCCCGGAGACGGGTCTGACCGCGCCGTTCCTGTCGGCCGGCGGCTCGTCCCTGCTGGCCAGCTACATCATGGTGGCGCTGCTGCTGCGGATCTCCGACGCCGCGCGACGCCCGCAGGCCAGCCGTCCCAAGCCGCAGGCGCCGATCGCCGAGGCAAGCACCGTCCTCGTGGAGCGACCGACGTGAACAAGCCACTACGCCGGGTCGGCCTCACCATGATGGTGATGGTCCTGCTCCTGCTGGCCAACCTGACCTACGTGCAGGTGATCAACGCCGACACGTACGCCAACAATCCGGCCAACCGGCGCAGCGTGATGGAGGAGTACGGCCGCCAGCGCGGCCAGATCGTCAGCGCCACCGGCACCATCCTGGCCAACTCGGTCGAGACCAAGGACGCCCAGCACTACCTGCGGGTCTACAAGAACGGCCCGGAGTACGCGCCGGTCACCGGCTACTACTCGTCGATCTTCGGCGCGACCGGCATCGAGCGGGCCGAGGACGACGTGCTCAACGGCTCGTCGTCCAAGCTGTTCGTGCGCCGGCTGTCCGACCTGATCACGGGCCGGGATCCGCGCGGCGGCAACGTGCAGCTGACCGTGGACCCGAAGACGCAGGACGCGGCCTACGCGGGCATGACGGCCAAGAACTTCAGCGGCGCCGTGGTGGCGATCAAGCCCTCCACCGGCGAGATCCTGGCCATGGTCAGCACGCCGTCGTTCGACCCGAACCCGCTGGCCTCGCACGACAACGCGACCCAGCGCGACACCATCACCAAGCTGGACGACGACCCGACCAAGCCGGCGCTCAACCGGGCCACCCAGGAGACGCTGCCGCCGGGGTCAACGTTCAAGCTGGTGGTGGCCTCGGCCGCGCTGGCCAACGGCATCGACGACGCCAACACCAAGAACCTGCCGGCCGACCCGACGATCACGCTGCCGGGCACCTCGACCACGCTGTCCAACTTCGCCAACGAGACCTGCCCCGAGGGCACCAACAACCAGGTGTCGGTGTCGATCGCCATCGAGTACTCCTGCAACACCGCGTTCTCCACGCTGGCCGGCAAGGTCGGCAAGGACAACCTGATCCAGCAGGCGGCCAAGTTCGGCATCGGGCAGACCGACCTGACCGTGCCGGTGCCGGTGGCCACCTCGACCGTCGGCTCCATCCCGGACGAGGCGGCGCTGTACCAGAGCGGCATCGGCCAGCGGGACGTGAAGCTGACCCCGATCCAGGACGCCATGGTCGCCGCGACCATCGCCAACGGCGGTGTGCGCATGCAGCCGCAGCTGGTGAAGAACATCCTGGCCCCGGACATGTCGTCGATCTCCTCGTTCTCCCCGCAGGAGGCGCCGGGCGGACCGGCCCTGTCCAAGGACGTCGCCGACCAGGTCAAGGCCATGATGCTGCTGTCGGAGCAGCACACCGGCGGCGCCGGCAAGCAGGCCAACGTCAAGATCGCCTCCAAGACGGGCACCGCCGAGCACGGCACCGACCCCAAGAACACCCCGCCGCACGCCTGGTACGTGGCGTTCGCCCCGGCGGACAACCCGCAGATCGCCGTCTGCGTAGTGGTGGAGAACGGTGGCGACCGCGGACTGGCCGCCACCGGCAGCTCCGTGGCCGCCGGCGTCGGCCGTGCGACCATCAACGCCTACCTCGCCGGGGAGGCTGACGATGCTCACCACCGGGCAGTTGCTCGCCGACCGCTACCGGCTGGCTCGGCGCATCGCCGTCGGCGGCATGGGTGAGGTGTGGGAGGCGACCGACTCCCGGCTGGACCGTGCCGTCGCGGTGAAGGTGCTCAAGCCCGAGCTGTCCGGCGACCCCGAGTTCCTGCACCGGTTCCGTACCGAGGCGCGGACCACCGCCTCGCTCAACCACCCGGGCATCGCCGCGGTGCACGACTACGGCGAGACGGCGTCCGAGCCGGACGGCCCGGAGGACACCGCCTACCTGGTGATGGAGCTGGTGGCCGGCGAGCCGCTGGCCGCGATCCTGTCCGCCCAGGGCCGGATGGCCCCGGACCGAACGCTCGACCTGCTCCAGCAGTGCGGGGCCGCGTTGCAGGCCGCGCACGAGCGGGGCTACGTGCACCGTGACGTGAAGCCCGGCAACATCCTGGTCGGCCCGACCGGCAAGGTGAAGCTGACCGACTTCGGCATTGCCAAGGCGGCTGACGCGGCGCCGGTGACCCGGTCCGGCATGGTGATGGGCACTGCCCACTACATCGCCCCCGAGCAGGCCGTCGGGCAGGAGGCCGAGCCGGCCAGCGACGTGTACGCGCTGGCCGTTGTCGGCTACGAATGCCTGGCCGGCCGGCGGCCGTTCCTGTCGGAAAACGCTGTCACGGTCGCGATGATGCACATCCGCGAGGTGCCGCCGCCGCTGCCGCCGGATGTGCCGCCGGCGGTACGGGCGCTGATCGAGGCGACGCTGGTGAAGGACCCGCGGCAGCGCTACCGCAACGGCGGCGAGTTCGCCGCCGCGGTCGGCGCGGTACGGGCCGGACTGCCGCTGCCGACGCCGTCGGGACTGGCGATGGCGATTCCGATGCAGCAGCAGCGGCCGATGGTGGCCGGCCCGCCGACCTATCCGCCGGGGGCCATTCCGGTGGTTCCGCCTCAGGTCCCGCCGTCGGGTGCTCCGATGGGGTCCGGCACCGGTACCTTTCTGCTGGGACCGCAGCCTCAGCCCAGACCGAACCGGACCGGGCTGTGGGTCCTGCTGGCGTTGTTGGTGGTGATTCTGGTGAGCCTGCTCGCGGTCTGGGGGATTCGCGAATGGCAGCGCTCGGGTGCGGGGACCGAGGGCACCGGAAGGCCGACCACGGCAAAGCTCACCGGTGACCGACCGGCACAGGACCGATGTCTGGGGACGGTCACCTGCGCGGGGCGGGGTCCTGGTGGCTGAGGCGGGCGGCAGGAGCATGATGGGACGACTGTTGACGAGGAACGAGACGACGCACCGATGAGCACTCCGCGACTGCTCTCCAACCGTTACGAACTGGGCGAGACCCTCGGCTACGGTGGGATGTCGGAGGTCCACAAAGGCCGCGACGTCCGTCTCGGCCGGGACGTCGCCGTCAAGGTGCTGCGCGCCGACCTCGCCAGGGATCCGCAGTTCCAGGAGCGCTTCCGCCGCGAGGCGCAGAACGCCGCCGCGCTCAACCACCCCGCCATCGTCGCCGTGTACGACACCGGCGAGACCAAGACCGAGTACGGCCCGCTGCCCTACATCGTCATGGAGTACGTGGACGGGCGGACGCTGCGGGACATCGTGAAGACCCAGGGGCCGCTGACCGGCAAGCGGGCCATGGAGGTCATGGCCGACGTCTGCGCGGCGCTGGACTTCAGCCACCGGCACGGCATCATCCACCGTGACGTGAAGCCGGCCAACATAATGATCACCAAGACCGGCGCGGTGAAGGTGATGGACTTCGGCATCGCCCGCGCCATCCACGACGGGCAGGCCGCCGTCACGCAGACCGCCGCCGTCATCGGCACCGCCCAGTACCTGTCGCCGGAGCAGGCGCGGGGCGAGGCGGTCGACGCCCGTTCCGACGTCTACGCCGCCGGCTGTGTGCTGTTCGAGCTGATGACCGGCCAGCCGCCGTTCACCGGCGACTCCCCGGTCGCCGTCGCCTACCAGCACGTGCGGGAAGAGCCGCCGGCCCCGTCCTCGGTCAACCCGCAGGTCACGCCGGCGCTGGACTCCATCGTGCTCAAGGCCATGGCCAAGGGCCCGGCCAACCGCTACCAGTCGGCCGCCGAGATGCGGGCCGACCTGGTGCGCGTGCTGTCCGGCCAGCGGCCGTCGGCGCCGGCCGTGATGTCGGCCGAGGAGCGCACCGCGTTCATGGGCAACGGCAACGGCGCCCGGACCCAGGTCGTCACCGGCCGCCACCGGCCCGCACCGGCCTCGGAAGAGCCCGAATACGACGCCTACGACTTCGAGGCCGATGAGGAAGCGGAGCGCCGGGCCCGCCGCAAACGTGCGCTGACCATCGCCGGCGTGGTGCTCATCTGCATCGCCGTGCTGGCCCTCGCCGCCTGGCTGACCACAATGTTCCTCAGCGGCAACGGCAATAACAACAGCGCCAACAACGCCGAGGTGCCCAAGGTCACCGGCATGCAGCAGTCGGTGGCCCTGCAGATGATCCGGGACAAGGGTTTCGTCAACCCGACGGTCAACTACGTCCCCTGCGGCGCATCCGTCGACGGCTCCACGCCGACGTGCACGACCGACCAGGTCGGCAACGTCATCAGCCAGGACCCGCAGTCCGGCACCGTGCCGAAGACGACCTCGATCAAGCTGGTCGTCGGCAAGGCGCCGAACACGTTCGCGCTGCCGGACGAGCAGGGCAAGTCGCAGGACGACGCGACCAAGGAACTCCAGTCCCGCAAGCTCGTGGTCTCGCCGACCACCACCACCGAGGTCGTCCAGGACACGAAGCTCATCGGCAAGGTCAGCTCGACCAGCCCGCCGGCCGGCTCGCCGGTGGCCGAGGGCGCGACCATCACGCTGGTCATCGGCAAGGGCCCGGACCTGGTGGACGTGCCCGACCAGACCGGCCAGCCGTTCGACGTGGCCAAGAGCAATCTGGAGGGCGCCGGCTTCAAGGTCTCGAAGTCGACGAAGTCCAGCACGCAGCCCAAGGACCAGGTGCTCAGCCAGAACCCGACCGGCAAGGCCGCCCCGAACAGCACGGTGACGTTGACCGTGTCGCTCGGCGACCAGTTCACGATGCCCAACCTGACCGGGCTGACGGTGTCGGCCGCGCAGAGCAAGCTCCAGTCCCAGTACGGCTGGACCGGCCAGTTCAGCATCACGACCGACATGGACATCACCAAGCCGCCGAACACCATCGAGTCCTCGAACCCGGACGCGAACCAGGTGGTCGGCAAGAACCAGACCATCCAGATCCAGGTCTACCAGCCGACCGGCACCACGACGACAACCGGCAACGGCGGCCACTGACCCAGACGAAGGGCCCGGCACTCTGCGAGTGCCGGGCCCTTCGTCTGTCTCGGGTCAGACCGCCGCGGCGGCTGCGGCCAGGCGGCGCATGCCGGCCTCGAGCTCGTTGACGCGCTCGGGCGCGACCGGGAAGCCGGCGGCGGCCATCCAGTTGGCCAGCATGCGATGTCCGCAGTCGGTCAGCACGGACTCGGGATGGAACTGCACACCCTCGATGGGCAGCTCCCGGTGCCGCATGGCCATCACGATGCCGCTCTCGGTCTGGCCGGTGACCTCCAGCTCGGCCGGCACGGTCTCGGGCAGCACGGTCAGCGAGTGGTAGCGGGTCGCGACGAATGGCGACGGCACGCCGTGCAGCACACCGACACCGGCATGCTCGACGAGGCTGGTCTTGCCATGCAGCAGCTCGGGCGCGCGGTCGACGGTGCCGCCGAACACGACGCCGATCGCCTGGTGGCCGAGGCAGACGCCGAGCACCGGCACACGCTTCGAGGCGCAGTAGCGGATGACGTCCATGCTGGCGCCGGCCCGTTCTGGCGTGCTGGGCCCAGGGCTGATCAGCACCGCGTCCGCGGCATCGACGTCGGAAAGCTGCACGACGTCGTTGCGCCGCACGACGCACTCGGCGCCGAGCTGCGCCAGATACTGCACGAGGTTGTAGACGAAGCTGTCGTAATTGTCGACGACCAGGACGCGCATGATGTGAAACTACCCCGTTGTCACCTGGTTGAAGGGCAGAAGCGGCTCTACCCACGGGAACACGACGAGCATCAGCAGGGCCACGATGCCCAGCACCAGCACGACCGCCTCCGCGACCTTGGCCGCGGTCGGTCCCGGCAGGTGCCGCCAGATCCAGCCGTACACGTCAGTCGGTCTCCTTCAGCGCCGGCGGAACCTGCTCCGGATGCTTCGGGTCCTTCGGGTACTGGTTGGTCAGCACGCTGTGCAGGATCAGCCGGTGCGACGCGGAGAACTTCGGCGTGCAGGTGGTCAGCGTCATCAGCGAGGCCTGCTGGCCGGCCGGCAGCTGGAGGTTGGCCTGGTGCGGCACGGGGGCGATGACGTCGCCCTGCGACGGCAGCACCGTCTCCTGCCCGACCAGCCCGGCGTACGGTCCGCCGAGCGGGGCGACGCCCTTGCACTGCGGCTGCGCGCCCTTGCCGGTGGCCCAGCCGGCCACCTCGTCCTTGGTCGGCAGCATCCGGTAGACGAACCAGTCGGTCTCGGTCTCCACCACGATGGCGTCGCAGGAGCTGATCAGGTCAAGGTCGTTGAACGGCGCGCCCTTGCCGACCCGGTGGCCGGCGACCGCGAAGTCGCCGGGCTGGCCGGGCAGCGCGCTGCCGATGTAGTGGCCGGGACCGATGTCCAGGTCGGCGTCGGTGGTGCCCTCGACGATGGTGAAGTGGTAGTCGGCGCCGAGCGCCGGCACGTAGAGCTTGGCGAAGCCCTTGCCCTCGGCCAGGTCGTAGTGGGTGCCGCGCTGCGGCCCGTTGCCGACCGTGTCCTGGTCCTTCCACTGGCTGTCCAGCGAGGACGTGGCCTGGTTCTGCTTGCCGGCCGAGATCAGGTCGGTCCAGTAGACCTCGTAGACCACGAAGAGCAGGATCACCATCCCGGCGGTGATGAACAGCTCGCCGAAGGAGCGGACCACCTTGCGGGCGGTGTCCTTGGGCGGCGGCGGTGACTCCAGCCGGTCGTCGTCCTCGATCCAGCCGGTGTCCTCCTCGTCCGGCTCCGGGATGAATCGCTGGTCCTGGGGACCCGCGTGCAGCACGTCGATCTTCGGGAGGAACGCGGTGGGCTGTTCGGGCGCAGGACGGGGACGCCAACCGGCCGGCCGTCCCGCTGCCGGCGGCGGGTTGTGGTTCACGTGAAACCCTCCTGTGCCCCTGACCTCAACTAGTGGTTCGCTGGCATCCTCGTTTACGTTAACGTGTTACCCCTGGCAGTGGTTGCCCGCGCAGCCACCGATGCCTCACGCGCGAGGTCAGGCGAGGAAAGATGCCCAAGTCGAAGGTCCGCAAGAAGACGGTCTACACGCCACCGACGGATCGGCGCACGCCGGTCAAGGTCAAGGCGGTCGGCCCGTCCCACCCGGTCTACGTCACGATCATGCTCGGCCTGATGCTGCTCGGCTTGGCCTGGCTGGTGGCGTACTACCTGGTGCCGACCGGCATTCCGGTGATGGAGTCGCTCGGGTCGTGGAACTTCCTGATCGGCTTCGCGCTGATGATCATCGGTCTGCTGATGACGATGAAGTGGCGCTGACAGTTCACCCAGCGTGATGACGACCCGGGCGTGACACGTCCGGGTCGTTGTCTGTTACCCCGTCGTTTCCCCAGTTCACCGCACGGTCATCGAACGACATGCGTGTAAGTCATCCCCACTGGGGACAACTCCTGTGGACAACTTTGCGCAATAAAGCACAAGCGCCCGGAGCGTGCCCATGACCGAGCCCCTGACCACGGAACACCGCTGGGCCCCGCAGGCCCCGCTGGTCGGCATCGGCTGGGTGCTGACCGCCATCGCCGTGCTGCTGGTGATCGTCGGCGAGGACCCGGGCGGTCGGGTGCTGCTCAGCATCGCGGCGCTGATGCTGGCGGCGATCTCGCTGTTCGGCACGCTGGCCCGGCCGCGGCTGCGGGCCGACGAGCAGGGCGTGACGGTGCGCGGGCTGTTCTCCAGCCGCAGCTGGACCTGGCCCGAGGTGCGGATCCGGCTGGTACACGGCCGGCGACTCGGCCGCGTCACCGCGACCGTGGAGCTGACGGTGCTGCACGACGACGGCCTGATCATCTTCGGCAAGCTGGACCTCGGTGAGGATCCGGCCGACGTCGTCGAGCAGCTCCAGGCGCTACGTCCCTGGCCCCAGGGCTGAGACCAGCTGCGCCGCCCTGGTCACGTAGATCAGCACGAGCACCAGGAACAGCACCACCAACACCCCGCCCTGCCACCAGGCGCGGTTCTTCTGCGGCGCGTAGACCAGCGCGGCCATCGCGATCGCACCGACCACCAGCCCGCCGAAGTGCCCGGTGATGGAGATGCCGGGCAGGGCGAAGGTGATGAACACGTTCAGCGCGAGGGTGGCCAGGATGGGTCGCGGGTTGAGCTTGAGCCGGACCACGGCCACCAGGTAACAGCCCATCAGGCCGTACAGCGCGGTGGACGCGCCGGCCGCCCCGGTGTCCGGGTCGGAGAACAGCATCACCGCGACCGAGCCGCCGATCAGCGACAGGAAGTACACCGCGGCGAACCGCACCCGGCCGAGCACCCGCTCCAGGTCCCGGCCGAGCACCCACAACGACAGCATGTTCACCGCGATGTGGATGAAGCCGTAGTGCAGGAAGCCGCCGGTGACGATACGCCACCACTGGTCGTTGACCGCGGCCGCCCGCGGCCAGGTCACCCACTCCGCGAACAGCGGCGAGTTGCTGTTGAACGCGAAGCTGTTGGCCTGTAGCGCGGTGATCCCGTAGATCGCCACGTTGGCGGCGATCAGCAGGTAGACCAGCACGGGCTGTTTGACCAGACGCGCACCGGCCCAGGTGACGGGTTGGCGGGTGGTCCGCTGCCCCTCGTTGACGCACTCGACGCACTGCTGGCCGACGGCGGCGTCCCGCAGACATTCCGGACACGTCGGCCGGTCACACCGGGTGCAGCGCAGCCCGGTGTGCCGGCCTGGGTGCCGGTAGCACGCGGGCAGCGCGTCGATCGGCTGCCCGTACGGCGCGGTCATGTCAGCTGTAGTCGATCGTGATCTTCTCGATGGCGACGTCGGTCAGCGGCCGGTCGTTGCGGTCGGTCGGCACGCCGGCGATCTTGTCGACCACCGCGCGGGACTCCTCGTCGCGGACCTCGCCGAAGATGGTGTGCCGGCGGTTGAGGTGCGGGGTCGGGCCCACCGTGATGAAGAACTGCGAGCCGTTGGTTCCGGGCCCGGCGTTGGCCATGGCCAGCAGGTACGGCTTGTTGAAGACCAGCTCCGAGTGGAACTCGTCCTCGAACTGGTAGCCGGGGCCGCCGCGGCCGGTGCCGGTCGGGTCGCCGCCCTGGAGCATGAAGCCGGCGATGATGCGGTGGAACACGGCGCCGTCGTAGAACGGGCCCGAGTTCTCGCCCTTGGCGTTCTGGGTCTTGTAGTCCTTGGTGCCCTCGGCCAGCCCGACGAAGTTGCGGACGGTCTTCGGGGCGTGGTTCGGGAAGAGGTAGAGGCGGATGTCGCCCTGCGTGGTGTGCAGGGTCGCCCCGACGATGTCGTTGTCAGCCACGATGCCATCGTGCCATCCACGGCGGGATCGTGGCGGGAGGGGCAGACTGGTTCGGTCAGATCGTCCCGATCGACTGGGCTTGGAGCAGCAGATGGACGAGGTCGAGACCATGACCGAGGCCGGCGCGAAGGCGGGCGAGGCGGTCGGCCGGGCGGTGCGTGCCGCCCGCCGCAAGGCTGCCCGCGCGGGTCAGGCCGGCATCGAGCGGACCCATGAACTGGTGGAATTCGCCAACGAGGAGTTCAAGCCGACCCGCAAGGCCGCGCGCAGGATGGCCAAGCAGGCCCGCCGGGACCTGCGGCGCACCACCGACCAGGCGCGCAAGGACCTGAAGCGGAGCACCGGCAAGGCACGGGCCGAGGCCGTGCGCAACGCCAACCAGATCCGCAAGCAGGCCCGCAAGGTCGCCGAGGACCTGGCCAACACCGTGGACCCGAGGCCGAAGCGCCGCCGCCGCTGGCCGTGGCTGCTCGGTCTGGTGCTGGCCGGCGGCGCGGCGACGGCCGTCGTGTTGTCCCGGCGGCCGCGCGAGGTGCGGCTGCAGGACGTGCGGGACGACGCGCCGGGTTCGGTGCACGTGCCCGAGCCGGCCCGTAACGGCCAGGAGGCCCCGCGCACCGCGGACAAGTGAGCCGATCCCGCCGCGACCCCGCTGAGCAGCGGGGTCGCGGCGGTTGCCCCTCCAGCCGCATCCCGGTCACCGTTCGTCGCGGAAACGACACCGTTCCCAGGGCCCGGTCGCCCCGCTGGTCGCTTATGCCCGATTGAGGGCTGCCGATGTGATCTGGATCTCCTAGGTTGCGGCGGGTAACTACCCCGTCCGGGAGGTTGCCGTGGGCACCACCGAAGACCCCGCCGCCGCGCCGACGCCGGCCGCGACCGACTGGAGCGAGGTACAGGCCAGTCCTGACTTCGCCGAGCTGCGCCGCCGGCTGCGCGGCTTCGTGTTCCCGATGGCCGGGCTGTTCCTGGCCTGGTATCTGCTGTACGTCCTGCTGGCCGACTACGCCCACGGCTTCATGTCGACAAAGCTGTTCGGCAACATCACCGTCGGGCTGGTGTTCGGCCTGCTCCAGTTCGTCTCCACGTTCGTGATCACCGGCCTGTACGTCCGGTTCGCCAACCGGGTCGTCGACCCCGCCGCCGAGAAGATCCGGCACGAGATCGAGGGGAGCAGCCGTGAAGACGTTGGCCGCGGGCGTCGAGGGCAGCAACCCGACGCTGAACATCTCCATCTTCGCCCTGTTCGTGCTGATCACCCTGGTGATCGTGTTCCGGGCCAGCCGGAACAACAAGACGGCCACCGACTTCTACGCCGCCGGCCGTTCGTTCACCGGCCCGCAGAACGGCATCGCGCTGTCCGGCGACTATCTGTCGGCCGCGTCGTTCCTCGGCATCGCCGGCGCGATCGCCATCTACGGCTACGACGGCTTCCTGTACTCCATCGGCTTCCTGGTGGCATGGCTGGTCGCGCTGCTGCTGGTGGCCGAGCTGCTGCGCAACACCGGCCGGTTCACCATGGCCGACGTGCTCAGCTTCCGGATGAAGCAGGGCCCGGTGCGCACCGCGGCCGCCATCTCCACGCTGGCCGTGTCGTTCTTCTACCTGCTGGCCCAGATGAACGGCGCCGGCGGCCTGGTCGCCCTGCTGCTGGGCGTGACCTCCACCGCCGGTCAGGCGGTCGTGGTCTCCGTGGTCGGCGTCGTCATGATCATCTACGTGCTGGTCGGCGGCATGAAGGGCACCACCTGGGTGCAGATCATCAAGGCGGTGCTGCTCATTCTCGGCGCCTTCGTGATGACCGTCTGGGTGCTCGGCCGCTACGGCTTCAACCTGTCGGCGCTGCTCGGCGACGCCGTCGCCCACGGCGGCAAGACCGGTGAGGCGCTGCTCGGCCCGGGCAAGCAGTACGGCGCCACCGGCACCTCCCGGCTGGACTTCCTGTCCCTCGGCATCGCCCTGGTGCTGGGCACCGCCGGCCTGCCGCACGTGTTGATGCGCTTCTACACCGTGCCGACCGCCAAGGAAGCCCGTCGTTCCGTCGTCTGGGCGATCGTGCTGATCGGCATCTTCTACCTGTTCACCCTGGTGCTCGGCTACGGCGCCGGTGCCCTGGTCGGCCCCGAGACGATCAACGCCGCCCCCGGCAAGGTCAACTCGGCCGCCCCGCTGCTGGCCCTGGCTCTCGGCGGCCCGATCCTGCTCGGCCTCATCGCCGCCGTCGCCTTCGCCACCATCCTGGCCGTCGTCGCCGGTCTGACCATCACCGCGTCGGCGTCGTTCGCCCACGACATCTACGTCAACGTCATCAAGAAGGGCGACCGCGCCGCCGCCACGTCCGAGGTCAAGGTCGCCCGCTGGGCCGCCGTCGTCATCGGCCTGGTCGCCATCGTCGGCGGCATCGCCACCAACGGCCAGAACGTCGCCTTCCTGGTGGCCCTGGCCTTCGCCATCGCCGCTTCCGCCAACCTGCCGACGATCCTCTACACCTTGTTCTGGAAGCGTTTCAACACCACCGGCTCCCTCTGGAGCATCTACGGCGGCGTCATCATCACCGTCGGCTTGATCGTCTTCTCGCCCGTCGTCTCCGGCGCCAAGACCTCGATCTTCCCCAGCGCCCACTTCGACTGGTTCCCCCTCAGCAACCCCGGCCTGGTCTCCATCCCCTTGTCGTTCTTGCTCGGCTACCTCGGCACCGTCCTGGGCAAGGACCGTGCCGACGAGACGAAGTACGCCGAGATGGAGGTCCGCGCCATCACCGGCGCCCACGCCGCCCAGGCCATCCACCACTAACCACAAGAACCCAATGCCAGCAGGCGATTGCCGCCCTCACTTCACAACCCGAGGGCGGCAATCGCCTGCTTGGCCACCTGCTTGGCCTTGATCGTCTGCTTCTGATCCGTGTTCACCACAACGGCATTGCCACCCTTGGACACCGCATACACCGCACCCGCAGACGTCGCCTCCGACCCACCGGCCCACCCACCCGGCAGCTCAGCCTTGTCCGACGTCTCAATCGGCGCCGCCTTGTTCACCAGCGCAGTAGCCGACCCCGCGTCCCCCACATACACCTGCACCGTCAGCTGCTTGTCGTTCCCAAAGCTGTAGAAGAAGCAGGCAGGATGCGGCTTGTCCGCCGACACCATCACCTTCGTGACCTTCTCCCCATTGGCATCCTCGACAAACGTTGAGTCCAGGTAGGGACACTTCGCAGTGCTAGCCGGCACCGGATCTCCAGGCGCAGTAGCCGACGTCGAGGTCGGGGCCTTGGAAGCAGTGGTGGTCGGCGCAGCCACCGCCGTCCCCGGAGCCGCTTGCGGCGCCGAGCACCCCGCAAGCGTGACTGCGGCGGCCAGAACCCCAACGGACAGCGCGAGAGCCTTCATAGGCCCCAGAGTGTCGACCATGCCCACCGGCAACCCGACGTGGGGGGTGCAGGGGGCGAAGCCCTCCCTGCCTTGGGGTCTGGGGCGAGAGCCCCAGAAAACACAACGAGCGAGCCAGCGAGGAGGCCGAAGGCCTCCGAGCACAGCTCGCCCGCTCGCGAGTGGAGACAAGGGGAATCGAACCCCTAACCCCCGCCTTGCAAAGGCGGTGCTCTGCCAATTGAGCTATGTCCCCTGGGGGTCGCGACCTACTGGCCGTCGGACCCCTCTGTTCGCTCGCCCGACCTCAGTCGGTCGGAGCCGTCGCCTCGCGCCACAGGTCCGCCTCGGCCTTCGCGGACCGCTGCCGCCGCACGATGAACAGCACGACCCCGGCCACAGCCACGAGCGCGATGAGCTTCTTCACGTCGAGTCGCCTCCTTGGCGCTTGCCACCCCTACAACAAGGACAGGTAGTCCCCAACATACACGTGCACTCGATCGGGTAACTGGCTTCCAGGTGACGGCTCCGCCGCCCCGAGTCGGGGGTCGAGGGGCGGAGCCCCCTCTGCGGGGCGTGGGGCAGAGCCCCACAAGACACCGGAAACGATAAAGGTCTGGAAGCTGTCGCTTCCAGACCCACTACACCCAATCGTTCCGTGGGCCCAGGAGGACTTGAACCTCCGACCTCTTCGTTATCAGCGAAGCGCTCTAACCGCCTGAGCTATGGGCCCTTACGGGAGAAGAGATTACCGCACCCCTCTCCCCTGATCCAAACCGGGTCTACTCCCGCTCGGAGAGGGTGACTTCGACACCTCCGGCCAGGTCAGCGGACACGTTGTAGATGAACGCGCTGACGGTGGCCATGGCAGTGAAGAGGATCACGTTCACCAGTCCGACGACGGCGGCGATGCCGAAGACGCGGCCGGCGCTGATGAGGTCGCCGCCGCTGGTGTCGCCGCCTTGCACGAGGTCGTTGTAGGTGCCGTTGAGCTTGGTCCACACGTTCATGCCGCCGAGCACGCTGTACAGCACGCCGACGGCGACCATCCAGACCAGGAACATGGCGAAGCCGAGGACGAGTGCCAGTTTGAGCACCGACCACGGGTCGACGCGCTTGATCTGGAGGCTGGCCCGTCGCGGCCCGCGGCCGGGGCGGCGCAGCGCGGTGGGCGCGGGCGTGCCTCGGGGTGGGGTGGAGGCAGGCCCGCCGAGGTTGACCGAGGTCCGGGTGGTCACGGTCGGCGAGTCGAGCGGGTTGACCGCGGGCTGCGGCGGCGTGACCGGGCGGAAGTTGGTCGTGGCCTGTGAGCTGGTGTCGACCGGCTCGTGCTCGTACGCGGTGGAGGCGATGGTCCCGGCCGATGCCGCGGCGGCGGCCGCGTTGTCGGCGGTGACCCGCTGCCACGGCGGCGGCGCCGAGGAGGCCGCCGGCTCCGGCGGAGCGGCGGCTGCCTCGGCGGTGAACTTGGCGGTCTCCTGCTCGTGTCCGGTCGCGCCGTTGGTCGCCGGCTCGGCCGCGACCGTCGGCTGCTCCGGCTCGGCCGGGGCAACCTTCTCGGTCGGGGCCTCCTCGGTCGCCACGGACTTCTTCTCGACCTCGCCTTCCGACGGGGTCTTGGCGTCCGGCTGTTCCGGGTTCTCCGGAGTTGTCACGAGAGGTCCTCAGTCAGCTTGTCGGTGGTGGTCCCAGCCGCGCCTTACTCGGCCACGTCCGGGGCGGAGGTGGTGTCGTCCTCTCCGGAGACGTCCGTGGGCTCGTCGGCGTTGCGTGCCACGCCCATCAGGGTGCCGCCCTCGTCGAGGTTCATCAGCCGCACCCCCTTCGTCTGTCGGCCGGCCTTGCGCACCTGTACAACGCTGGTACGGATCACTCCACCAGAAGACGTGATGGCGTACAACTCGTCGTCCTCGTCGACGATCAGCGCCCCGACCAGCCGGCCCCGCTTGCGGTCGTACTGAATGGTCAGCACGCCCTTGCCGCCGCGGCCCTGGATCGGATAGTCGTCGATCGGCGTCCTCTTGGCATACCCACCGTCGGTGGCGACAAGCACGAACTTCTCCGGCTGCACGACGCCCATGGACAGCAGCTCGTCGCCGGTGTTGAAGCGCATGCCCAGCACGCCGGAGGTGGCCCGGCCCATCGGCCGCAGCGTCTCGTCGGTGGCGTGGAACCGGATGGACTGCCCGTCGGCGGAGACCAGCAGCAGGTCGTCCTCGGCCGCGCAGAGCACGGCGCCGACCAGCTCGTCGTCCTCCTTGAGGTTGATGCCGATCAGGCCGCCGGCCCGGTTGGAGTCGAAGTCGGCCAGCCGGGACTTCTTGACCAGGCCGGTCTTGGTGGCCAGCACCAGGTAGGGCGAGACCTCGTAGTTGGGGATCTCGATGACCTGGGCGATCTCCTCGCCCGGCTGGAAGGCCAGCAGGTTGGCCACGTGCTGGCCGCGGGCGTTGCGGTTGGCCTCGGGCAGCTCGTAGGCCTTGGCCCGGTAGACCCGACCCATGTTGGTGAAGAACAGGATCCAGTCGTGGGTCGAGCACACGAAGAAGTGGGCGATGATGTCGTCCTGCTTGAGCGCCGCGCCCTGCACGCCCTTGCCGCCGCGCTTCTGCGAGCGGTAGAGGTCGGTCTTGGTCCGCTTCGCATAACCCGTTCGAGTGATCGTGACGACCACGTCCTCGACGGCGATGAGGTCTTCCATCGAGACCTCGCCGTCGAACGGCAGGATCCGGGTGCGCCGGTCGTCGCCGTACTTGCCGACGATCTCCATCAGCTCGTCGCGGACGATGGCCCGCTGCCGCTCCGGCTTGGCCAGGATGTCCTGGAGGTCGGCGATCTCCACCTCGATCTCGGCCAGCTGGTCGACGATCTTCTGCCGCTCGAGGGCGGCCAGCCGGCGCAGCTGCATCTCGAGGATGGCGTTGGCCTGGATCTCGTCGACCTCGAGCAGCTCGATCAGGCCGATCCGGGCGTCCTCGACGGTCGGCGACCGGCGGATCAACGCGATGACCGCGTCCAGCTGGTCCAGCGCCTTGACCAGACCGCGCAGGATGTGGGCCCGCTCCTCGGCCTTGCGCAGCCGGTACCGGGTCCGCCGGACGATGACCTCGATCTGGTGCTTCACGTAGAGGCGGATCATCTGGTCCAGCCGCAGCGTGCGGGGCACGCCGTCGACCAGGGAGACCATGTTGACGCCGAACGTGTGCTGGAGCTGGGTGTGCTTGTACAGGTTGTTCAGCACGACCTTGGCCACCGCGTCCCGCTTGAGCGTGACGACGATGCGCATGCCGGTCCGGCTGTTGGACTCGTCGGCGATGTTGGCGATGCCGGCGAGCTTGCCGTCACGGACCAGGGTGGCGATGTTCTCCACCAGGTTGTCCGGGTTCACCTGGAAGGGCAGCTCGGTGGCGACCAGGATGACCCGCCCCTTGCTGTCCTCCTCCACCTCGACGACCGCGCGCATGCGCACCGAGCCGCGGCCGGTGCGGTAGGCGTCCTCGATGCCGCGGGTGCCCAGGATCAGGCCGTGGGTCGGGAAGTCGGGGCCCTTGATCCGGGCCATCACCGCTTCCAGCGTCTCCTCGTCCGGCGCTTCCGGGTTCTCCAGCGCCCACACCACGGCCGACGCGACCTCGCGCAGGTTGTGCGGCGGGATGTTGGTGGCCATGCCGACCGCGATGCCGGCGCTGCCGTTGATCAGCAGGTTGGGCACCCGGGACGGCAGGACGATCGGCTCCTGGATGCGGCCGTCGTAGTTGTCCCGGAAGTCGACGGTCTCTTCCTCGATGTCCTGCAGCATGTGCATGGCCAACGGGGTGAGCCGGCACTCGGTGTACCGCATGGCGGCGGCCGGGTCGTTGCCGGACGAGCCGAAGTTGCCCTGGCCGTCGACCAGCGGGTAGCGCATCGCCCACGGCTGGGCCAGCCGCACCAGCGCGTCGTAGATCGACGAGTCGCCGTGCGGGTGGTAGTTGCCCATCACGTCGCCGACGACGCGGGCGCACTTGTTGTAGCCGCGGTCCGGCCGGAAGCCGGAGTCGTACATCGAGTACAGCACCCGGACGTGCACCGGCTTGAGGCCGTCGTACACGTTGGGCAGCGCGCGACCGACGATCACGCTCATCGCGTACGCGATGTAGGAGTTCTGCATCTCCTGCTGGATGTCGACCGGCTCGGTCCGCCCGTGGTTGTCGGGCGGCAAGGTTTCGGTCACGGCTGGGAGTTCCTTTCACACACGGGCGAGGAGGCGGGAGGCCGGGACGTCACACGTCGAGGAACTTGACGTCCTTGGCGTTGCGGGTGATGAAGGACCGCCTGGCCTCGACGTCCTCGCCCATCAGCACGCTGAACAGCTCGTCGGCGGTGGCCGCGTCGTCCATGGTCACCTGGAGCAGCACCCGGTTGGCCGGGTCCATGGTGGTCTCCCACAGCTCCTGCGCGTTCATCTCGCCGAGGCCCTTGTAGCGCTGGATGCTGTCTTCCTTGCCGATCTTCTTGCCGTTGGCGAGGCCGGTCTCGATCAGACCGTCGCGCTCGCGGTCGGAGTAGGCGTACTCCGGGTCGACGCCGCGCTGCCACTTGATCTTGTACAGCGGCGGCTGGGCCAGGTAGACGTGCCCGTGCTCGATCAGCGGCCGCATGAAGCGGAACAGCAGGGTGAGCAGCAGCGTCCGGATGTGCTGGCCGTCCACGTCGGCGTCGGCCATCAGCACGATCTTGTGGTACTTCAGCTTGGTCAGGTCGAAGTCGTCGTGGATGCCGGTGCCGAAGGCAGTGATCATGCTCTGCACCTCGGTGTTCTTCAGCACGCGGTCGATGCGCGCCTTCTCCACGTTGATGATCTTGCCCCGGATCGGCAGGATCGCCTGGTACATGGAGTCCCGGCCCTCCTTGGCCGAGCCGCCCGCGGAGTCGCCCTCCACGATGTAGATCTCACACTCCTCCGGGTCGGTCGACCGGCAGTCCTTCAACTTGCCGGGCAGACCGCCGATGTCCAGCGCGCCCTTGCGGCGGACCAGCTCGCGGGCCTTGCGGGCGGCCAGGCGAGCCTGCGCCGAGGACACCGCCTTGTTGATGATGATCTTGGCCTCGGCCGGGTGCCGGTCGAACCAGTCGGCGATCCACTCGTTGCAGGCCTTCTGCACGAAGGACTTGGCCGAGGTGTTGCCTAGCTTGGTCTTGGTCTGGCCCTCGAACTGGGGCTCCTTGAGCTTGACCGAGACGATGGCGGCCAGTCCCTCGCGGATGTCCTCGCCGGAGAGGTTGCCGTCCTTCTCCTTGACCAGCTTCTTGTCCTTGGCGTACTCGTTCACCACCCGGGTGAGCGCGGCCCGGAAGCCCTCCTCGTGGGTGCCGCCCTCGTGGGTGTTGATCGTGTTGGCGAAGGTGTAGACCGACTCCGAGTAGCCGGTGTTCCACTGCATGGCGATCTCGACCTCGAGGTCGTCGCCCTTGGCGTCGAAGGCGACGACCTTCTCGTGCAGCGCCTCGCGGGACCGGTTGATGTGCCGGACGAAGTCCTCGAGACCACCCGGGTAGTGGAAGGTCTGCTCCTTGACCCGCGCCACCTGGCCGTCGGCGTCCGCCTCGGCGTCGGCGTCGGCCACCCGCTCGTCCCGCAGGACGATGGTCAGGCCCTTGTTCAGGAAGGCCATCTCCTGCAGCCGGCGGGACACCGTCTCCAGGTTGTACTCGGTGGTCTCGAAGATCTCCGGGTCGGCCCAGTAGGTGATGGTGGTGCCGGTCTCGGTGGTCGGCTCGCCCTTGACCAGCGGGCCGGTCGGCACCGAGTGGTCGTAGCTCTGGGTCCAGCGGAAGCCGTCCCGCTTGATGTCCACCTCGAGCCGGGTGGCCAGCGCGTTGACCACGGACACGCCGACGCCGTGCAGACCGCCGGAGACGGCGTACGAGTCGCTGTCGAACTTGCCGCCGGCGTGCAGCGTGGTCAGCACGACCTCGACGGCCGGCTTCTTCTCCACCGGGTGCTCGTCGACC
Source organism: Kutzneria chonburiensis (assembly GCF_028622115.1). Taxonomy (NCBI): domain Bacteria; kingdom Bacillati; phylum Actinomycetota; class Actinomycetes; order Pseudonocardiales; family Pseudonocardiaceae; genus Kutzneria; species Kutzneria chonburiensis. The sequence goes on along the minus strand of NZ_CP097263.1, from coordinate 7,408,375 downwards.
GGGATGCCGCGGCCGTCGTCGATGCACTCCACGCCACCGTCGGCGCGCAGCACCAGCACGACCTTGCTGGCGTGGCCGGCCATCGCCTCGTCGACCGAGTTGTCCACGACCTCCCAGATGAGGTGGTGGAGACCGCGTTCGCCGGTGGAGCCGATGTACATGCCCGGCCGCTTGCGAACCGCCTCGAGACCCTCGAGCACGGAGATGGACTTGGCGCTGTACTCAGCGTTGTTGTTGGCAGCCACGAGCTTTGCTGTCTCCCTCTGGGACGCCACGCAGGACTGGTGTGCGAGCCTGCGCGGACGGACCGTCCTGCGCTGCCGTGCTCACATCCTCAAGAAAGTATACCGGGCGACCCTGCCTAAAAGGTGGCTAGGACCCGCCTCAGAAGGTCACAGAAGCCCGGAAGTGAACGAGTGAGGGTCCGCCGGGCTGGGGATGTCACTCGGTCCGGCTACGTTCGTCTCCGTGAGCCGTGATTTCGCCGCTGCCGTGTTTCACATGAAACATGGTGTGTCAGCCGTAGGTGTCGCGTGGCCCGCGACCTGGCGCATGTAGCGGGCCGAATCGCCAGTTGGGGGCCGACGGGCCCTGCACCTTGAGCCGCTTGACCACGTTCGGGCCGACGCCCTTGGCGATCTGCTGGAGCAGCTGGCGCTGGAGCAGCCGGAGCTGGGTCGCCCACGCGGTCGACTCGGCCTGCACCACCAACTCGCCTTCACGCAGCGTGACCGGCTTGGCGTGCTGGGCCACCTCGGCCCCGACCAGATGCGGCCACTTCGCGAACACCTGACCGCCGGCGAGCTGCTCGTCCCAGCCCCGGTCCTTGGCCATCCCGGAGAGCAGCCGACCCAGCGGCTGGGGGTCCCGGGCGTCGGCCCCGGAGCCCGACCAACGCCGCCGGCGGCCCCGGTTGACGGCCGCGGCCGAGCGCTTCGTCGGCTTGCGCGCCTTGGCCGCGGCACGGGCCGATGCGAGGGCCGCACGGGCCAGGTCCGATCCGGTCAAGCCCGGCGGCAGTCCGTCGATCACTCGTTCGGCTTGTCCACCATCGGGTGACGGGTTGGGGGTAGATCCTGCCCGATTTGCTCCATTTGCCGCGTTACCCGCTGGTTTTGCCGGGGACCGACGCCCCGGAGTCACCGAGTTATCCACATCATCCACAGGTTTATCCCCAGATGTGGGGTAAGACCGGCCGGGCATGCGTACCCCTTGTGGCGGATTGCCCGCGGGCTCATCAGACACGGTTCACCTCGCCGTCCTGAACCTGGTATCGGGCGCCGGCCAACTCCTCGGGCACGTCCTCGGCGACCGCCGCGGTCACCAGCACCTGCTCCGCGTTGGCCGCCACCTTGGCCAGCTGCTGCCGGCGCCTGCGGTCCAGTTCGGCGAACACGTCGTCGAGCACGAGCACCGGTTCGGCCCCATCATCGCGCAGCAGGTCGTACGCGCCCAGCCGCAGCGCCAGGGCGAAGGACCATGACTCTCCGTGACTCGCGTAGCCCTTGGCCGGCGTGTCGCCGAGGGTCAGCTCCAGCTCGTCCCGCTGCGGACCGACCAGACAGACGCCGCGCTCGACCTCCTGCGGGCGGACCCGGGCGATCTCCGCGAGCAGCGCTTCCTCCAGCTCCGCGACATCGGCCCGCTCCCGCCGCGGCAGCGCGTCGCCGAGCGTCGACCGGTACTTGATGGAGACCGGCCGCGACTCCGGGGCAACGCCCGCGTAGTTGGCGGCGACCAGCGGCGCCAGGTCGTCGATCAGGTCGAGCCGGGCCGCCAGCAGCTGCGCGCCCTGCGCCGCCAGGTGGCCGTCCCACACTTCCAACGTGCTCAGATCACCCCGGCCGCCGGCCCGCCGCGCGGCACCGGCCGACTTCAACAGGGCACTGCGCTGCTTCAACACGCGCTCGTAGTCGGAGCGCACGCCGGCATACCTCGGCGCCCGAGCGACCAGCAGGTCGTCCATGAACTTGCGGCGCTCGCCGGGGTCGCCGCGCACCAGCGCCAGGTCTTCCGGCGCGAACAACACCGTGCGCAGGATGCCCAGGACCTCGCGCGGGCGAGGCACCGGGCCGCGGTTGATCCGGGCCCGGTTGGCCTTGCCCGGCGTGATCTCCAGTTCGACCAGCAGCTCGCGGCCGGCGTTGACCACCGCGGTGCGGATCACCGCCCGCGGCGCGCCGGTGCGGACCAGCGGCGCATCCGTGGCCACCCGGTGCGAGCCCAGGGTGGCCACGTAGCCGATCGCCTCGACCAGGTTCGTCTTGCCCTGGCCGTTGGAGCCGACGAACACGCTCACGCCGGGATCGAACGCCAGATCGGCGTGTGCCCAGGAGCGGAAGTCGACGACCTGGAGATGCCGGACGTACATCAGGCTTTCTGTACCGCGTGGCCGCCGAACTGGTTGCGCAGCGCCGCGACCGCCCGCATCGCCGGCGAGTCGTCCTGCCGGGAGGCGAACCGGGCGAACAGCGCGGCCGAGATCACCGGCGCCGGCACCGAGTGGTTGATCGCCTCTTCGACGGTCCACCGCCCCTCGCCGGAGTCCTCCACGTAGCCGCGCAGGTCGTCCAGCTCGGGGTCCGAGTCCAGGGCGCGGACCAGCAGGTCGAGCAGCCAGGACCGGACGACGGTGCCGCGCTGCCAGGCCTTGATGGTCGCCGGCACGTCCGTGACCAGCTCGGACGCCTCCAGCAGCTCGAAGCCCTCGGCGTAGGCCTGCATCAGGCCGTACTCGATGCCGTTGTGCACCATCTTCGAGAAGTGGCCGGCGCCGACCGGGCCGGCGTGTGCGAAGCCCTCCTCGCGCGGCCCCTCCGGGCGCAGCGCGTCGAAGATCGGCATCGCCTGCTCGACGTGCTTCTTGTCGCCACCGACCATCAGGCCGTAGCCGACGTCGAGACCCCACACGCCACCGGACACACCGCAGTCCAGGTAGCCGATGCCCTTGCCGTCCAGGTGCGCCGAGTTGGCCGAGTCGTCGGTGAACCGCGAGTTGCCGCCGTCGATCACGAGGTCGCCCTCGGACAGCAGCTCGCCCAGCTCCTGCACGGTCTGGCGGGTCGGTTCGCCCGCCGGCACCATGATCCAGACCGTCCGCGGCGCGGCCAGCGCGCCGACCAGATCGGCCAGGCTGGCGACGTCGGTGACGTCGGGGTTGCGGTCGTAGCCCACCACCTCGTGGCCGGCCTTGCGCAACCGCTCCCGCATGTTGAAGCCCATCTTGCCAAGGCCGATGAGTCCGAGCTGCACGATCGCGGTCCTCTCCGTGTTACGAGCCTGGTGGCGGATCAGCCGGGCAGGCGCACCGGCATCAGCAGGTAGAGGTACCCCTCCGCCACACTTCCATCCTCGCCCACCGGCTTGATCAACGCGGGCCTGCTCGGTGTGGTGAACGACAAGTGCGCGCGATCAGTGCGCACCGCCGCCAGGCCGTCGAGCAGGTATCCCGGGTTGAACGCGATCGTCACCGGGTCGCCGGTGAACTCGACGGGCAGCTCCTCCTCGGCGCTGCCTTCGTCGTCGCCGCCCGCGGACAGCCGCAGACCGCCGTCGCTGAACTCCAGCCGGACCTGCGTGCCGCGCTCGGCCACCAGCGACACCCGCTTGATCGCGTCCTGGAGCGAGGACACCTCGATGATCGCAGCAGCGTTGTGCTCGGCGGGCAGAAGTTGCCGGTACTTCGGGAACTCGGCATCGAGAAGTCGGCTGGTCGTACGCCGCCCGGTGCCGGAGAGGCCGAGCAGGCCGTCGCCGGACGCGAGGGACAGCTCGACCGTCGAGCCGGCGCCGCCCAGCGTCTTGGCCGCGTCGGCCAGGTTGCGGGCCGGGACCAGGACCGCGGTCTCGACCTCGTCGGCCGGCTCCCAGTCGAACTCGCGCATGGCCAGCCGGAACCGGTCGGTCGCGACCAGGGTCAGCTTGCCGCCGTTGAACTCGACCCGGACGCCGGTCAGCATCGGCAGCGTGTCGTCCTTGCCGGCCGCGATCGCCACCTGGGCGACCGCCTCGGCGAAGACCTCGCCGGCCAGTGCGCCCGCCCGCTGCGGCATCTCCGGCAGCGCCGGGTAGTCCTCGACCGGCATGGTCGGCAGGCTGAACTTGGCGCTGCCGCACGTGATCGAGACGCGGGCGCCGTCAACGGCGATCTCCACCGGGTGGTTGGGCAGCGCCTTGGTGATGTCGGCCAGCAGGCGGCCCGAGACCAGGGTCTTGCCACCGGCCGCGATCGTCGCCGGGACACCGACCTGGGCCGAGACCTCGTAGTCGAAGCCGGACACCGTCAACGCGTCGCCGGTGTCGCCCTCGTCCGAGCCGGCGTCCAGCAGGACGCCACCGAGGACCGGGACCGGCGGCCGCGACGGCAGGCTTCGGGCGACCCAGGCCACGGCGTCGGCTAGACCGTCGCGCTCGACGCGGATCTTCATGAGGGCGTCCTTTCCTTCGGCACGACCTTGGTCGTCCCCGTGTCGTCCGGGCTCGGCACACGACCGGGTCCTAGGGGAGCCCAACGGTAGAGCGTGTGGGGCCGCTTCGTCATGTCGGGGCCGGCGCCCCCTCGCCGGCGCTGTCCCCAACTTCGGCCACCCCCTGTTTTTCTTCTTTTCATCTCTTCGAAGAGATCACCAGTAACAGCAGTAAGGGTTGTGGATTGTGTGGACAACCGGGGTTTGCGCTGTTCAGGTGATGGATGGGGGTGTGGGCAAGTACCCCGGGTGACCGGTGGACAACTCGGGCCCCCCGTGGACAACTTCTGGACTGCTCCGAACGGTCCACAGATCGGCCGAGTTGTCCACACCGCCATCCCCAGATGTGGGCTGGTTCGTCCCCAGGCGTTGCACAGGGTGAAAGTGGCCCAGGTCTCCCCGATGTGGGTGACTGTGGACAACTTTTCTGGGGTTGGGGGCCGATCGGGCACCCCGGACCGCCAGAAAAGTTCATCCGGCGAGGGTTGCGGACGGCCGGGTTTCTGGGGGCGGCCGGGCCGGCTCCGACGGGCGAGGTCAGAAAGATCACGTCGTCCAGGCCCAGGTCGACGCCTAGATTTGGGCGGCCCGGCGTGCCGACGGAGAGCTAACCACCGTGCGGCGGCCGCCGGCGAGCTGCGGCCCGGGTTTCTGGCCGGGCCGGCGGCCGCGTCCCAGGTTCATGCGGAAAGACCGCCGGATCCGGCGCGCCGAGCTGCGGATTTCTGACCGGGGTCGGTCGCGCTGCCAGGGGTAGGTCAGAAAACTTCGCCGTCTCCGTCTTGCGCACCCCTTTGAGCGGTGTGCTTCGGTCGGCGTTCGCCACCCTTTTTCACTGGGCTCGGAGCGCGGCCCGACCCCTCAGTCAGAAAGATCTGCCGCATCGGCCGGCGCCGGGTCCGGCGCGGCCGCGCGTAGATCAGTACGGTGCGCCGCCGGCCGCCGGTCCGCCATCTTTCTCACTGGCTTGGGCGACGTCGTCCGGCCGGCAACCAGAAAGGTCGGCCGTCGACGGCCTCACCGCCGGAGGGTTTCTCACCGGAAGCTGGGCCGGACCGGGGTGGTCGGTCAGAAAGGAGGCCGCGTCGGGTGCTCAGGCCCGGACAGCCGCGAGCGGCCCACCGGGATCCGGGGGCCGCTCAGGGGCGAAACGAGGGTCAGGCTCGGGCGCGCTGCTTGATGCGGGAGGTCAGCTCCTGCACCTGGTCGTAGATGCGCCGGCGCTCGGCCATCTCCTTGCGGATCTTCTTGTCCGCGTGCATGACGGTGGTGTGGTCGCGGCCGCCGAAGGTCTGCCCGATCTTGGGCAGCGACAGGTCGGTCAGCTCGCGGCACAGATACATGGAGATCTGCCGAGCCTGGGCCAACGCCTTGGTCTTGCCCGGCCCGCACAGGTCGTCGATGGTCACGCCGAAGAACTCGGCGGTCACGGCCATGATCGTCGGCGCGGTGATCTCCGGGGCATGCGAGTCCGGGATCAGGTCCCGCAGCACGATCTCGGCCAGCTGCACGTCGACCGGCTGCCGGTTCAGCGAGGCGAACGCGGTCACCCGGATCAGCGCGCCCTCCAGCTCCCGGATGTTGCGCTCGATCCGGGCGGCGATGAACTCCAGCACCTCGGCCGGCGCGGCCAGCCGGTCCTGTGCGGCCTTCTTGCGCAGGATGGCGATCCGGGTCTCCAGCTCGGGCGGCTGGATGTCGGTGATCAGGCCCCACTCGAACCGCGTCCGCAGCCGGTCTTCCAGGGTCTCCAGCCGCTTGGGCGGCCGGTCCGAGGACACCACGATCTGCTTGTTGGCGTTGTGCAGGGTGTTGAAGGTGTGGAAGAACTCCTCCTGCGTGCCTTCCTTGCCCTCCAGGAACTGGATGTCGTCGACGAGCAACACGTCGATGTCCCGGTAGCGGCGCTGGAAGGCGACCTTGCGGTCGTCCCGCAGGGAGTTGATGAAGTCGTTGGTGAACTCCTCGGTGGACACGTAGCGAACCCGCATCCCCGGGAACAGCCGCTGGGCGTAGTGCCCGACGGCGTGCAGCAGGTGGGTCTTGCCGAGGCCGGACTCGCCCCAGATGAACAAGGGGTTGTAGGCCCGGGCCGGCGCCTCGGCCACGGCCACCGCGGCGGCGTGCGCGAAGCGGTTGGACGCGCCGATGACGAAGGTGTCGAACGTGTACTTCTCGTTCAGCCTGGTCTGCGCGTTGGTCTGGCTCGGCTGCGCGGCCGGCGGCCCGCTGAACGTCGGCCAGATCTCGTGCACGGTGGCCAGCGCCTCGCGCTCCTCGTCCACCTCGTCCTCGGACTCGCCGTCCTCGGACAGGATGATCGCCTGCATCGGCGCGGTCTGCTCGGCGGGAGCGACGGCCGGCGGGCGCGGGGCGGGCGTGGTGATCAGCGGTTGCGGGGTCGGCGCCGGCGGCGGGCCGGGCGTTGCGCGGGGCACCACGGTGTCGACCTTGACGGCCAGCGACACCGGGCGGCCGAGGCGGCGGGACAGCGCGGCGGTGATCGGATCACGCAGCGCCCGCTCGATGGCTTCCTTGGCGAAATCGCTCGGCGCGCCGAGCAGGACCGTGCCGTCCAGCAGCCCGATCGGACGGGTCACCCGCATCCAGGCGCGCTGCAAGGAGGACAGGGCCCCCGCGGCGAGCAGTTCCTGGACGACCTGGTCCCATACCTGACCGAGGTTGGTCTGGTCGTCGGACACGTCCCTGCTCCCCTCCCCTCGCCTGTTCGCCGACGCCGGGGCCGGCGTGCGAATACGCAGCAGCCCCAGGTCGTCACATCCGGTGGTGCCGAGGACGCCCGGACCATGTAGTCCACAGGTTGTCCACAGCTGTGCACGAAGGTACGCCGAGACCCGTCGGCGCCTCGCACTGGGTCGGTCTGCGGCGAGGTCCGAGTTCCGCGCGGACTGTTCGGCGCCACGTCGGGAGCCCCGGGCTCGGCCCGAGGGCGAAACCGCGGAGGAGCACGCTAACAAGGCGTGGCGGCCGCCACAAGACGAACCGACCGGTCACTCCCCCGCCGTGGCCCTTATGTCGCCTGATGGGGTGGCCAGCCAGCCGATTTGAGAACCGGCGCGCGGCTGCGTACTCTCGAATGGTCTCCCGCTGGTAGCGGGCGTCTTCGCGCGCCCGTGCCAATGAGTGCCGGTATGTGACCCGGCGCCCACGACTCTCGTCCGGTGTGGCCGTTGCAGTGCGGCGACCGTGTGAGTGCGGCAGGGGACACCACCAGACCTGCTTGCAGTGAGCACCGGGAGACCCAGAAGTGAGCAAGGGTAAGCGCACCTTCCAGCCCAACAACCGTCGTCGCGCCAAGACCCACGGGTTCCGGCTGCGGATGCGTACTCGCGCGGGCCGCGCGATCCTCGCCGCTCGCCGCGGCAAGGGCCGCGCCCGCCTCTCGGCCTGACCCGACGCGCCGTGCTCCCCGCGGCCGCCCGGCTGACCAGTAGCCAGGACTTCGGCCTGGTCGTCCGCCGGGGTCGCCGAGCCGGCCGACCCCGGCTCGTCATGCATGCCCTGGCGAGCCCGGCGGACATATCAGCACCGACGTCGCCCACCCGGACCGAGCCCGCTCGGACCAGGGTGGGCTTCGTCGTGAGCAAGGCCGTCGGCAACTCGGTGGTGCGCCACCGGGTCAGCCGGCGATTGCGTCACCAGATGGCGGAGCGGCTCGGGTTGCTGCCGGCCGGCACGGCGGTCGTGGTGCGGGCGCTGGCGCCGGCCGCGGCCGCGACCAGCGCCGAGCTCGGCCGTGACCTGGACGCCGCGCTGCGCCGACTCGGACTGGCCGGCGGTGCCTCATGACCGTGGCCGCGAAGGTTCTGGTGCTGCCGATCCGGGGATACCAGAAGTGGATTTCCCCGCTGTTCCCCCCGAGCTGTCGCTTCTACCCGAGTTGCAGTGCATATGCGGTGGAGGCGTTGACCGTCCATGGCGCGGTGCGTGGCAGCTGGCTGACGATCCGTCGGCTGCTGCGCTGCGGGCCCTGGCATCCTGGAGGCTTGGACCCGGTGCCGCCACGGCAGCGGACCGGAGCCAGTTCCAACACCGCTGCCGAGGAGTAGCTCAGTGCTCGACTTCATCTATTACCCCGTGTCCGGGATCTTGTGGGCATGGCACAAGGTCTTCGGCTTCGTCTTGGGCGACGGGTCCTTCGGCGGTGCGGCCAGCTGGGCGCTCTCGATCGTGTTCCTGGTGTTCACCCTGCGAGTGATCCTGTTCAAGCCGTTCGTCGCGCAGGTCAAGTCCATGCGCAAGATGGCCGAGTTCCAGCCTGAGATCAAGAAGCTGCAGAAGAAGTACGCCAACGACAAGCAGAAGCTCGCGGCGGAGATGCAGAAGCTCCAGTCGGAGCACGGCGTCAACCCGTTGGCCGGCTGTCTGCCGATCCTGCTCCAGGCGCCGGTCTTCATCGGCCTCAACCACGTGCTGCGGTCGTTCAACCGCACCGGGCTGTCGTACGAGCAGAACATCAAGATCCCGAACTACTGGCTGCCGACCGAGGACGTCCAGTCGTTCCTCCAGGCCCGTCTGTTCGGTGCGCCGCTGTCGTCCTACATCGCGATGGCCGACAACGAGCTGAGCCAGTTCGTGCCGCACGTCGGCCGGCTCGACGTCATCCTGGTGTCGATCCCGTTGATGATCGTGGCCAGCATCGCGACCCACCTGACGGCCCGGCACAACGTGGCCCGGCAGACCGCCGCGGTGACCGCGAACCCGCAGACCGCGATGATGAACAAGCTCACCCTGTACTTGTTCCCGCTCGGCGTGCTGGCGTTCGGCGCCTTCCTGCAGATCGGTCTGCTGTTCTACTGGCTGAGCAACAACGCGTGGACGCTCGGGCAGCAGTACTTCGTGTACCACCGGATCGACCGCGAAGAGGCCGAGGCCAAGGCGAAGAAGGTCGAGCAGCGGAACAACCTCGCGCCCAAGCCCGGGCAGAAGCCGATGCAGCAGGTGCGCAAGCCGGCCAAGCCGACCGAGACCGCGGATGCCGCCGAGACCGGGGCCGACACCGCCGCCGAGACGAGTGTCGAGGAGACGAAGTCGAACGGCTCGGGCTCGCCGGCCAACGGCAGTGCCGTGAACGGCAGCGGCGACGCGTCCACCAAGGTGCCCGGCCTGGCGCCGACCCAAGCCCGCAAGAAGCAGAGCCGGAAGCGTCGCTGACGCCTCGCTGTTCTGGAGAGGAGAGAACGTGTCGGAGACGTTGCAGGCGGCCGATGCCGACCAGGAGGCGACCGAGGAGCGGTCGCCGGCCAACGCCGAGGATCTGCTCGTCCAGGAGGGCGACATCGCCGGTGACTACCTGGAGCAGCTGCTGGACGTGCTCGACTACGACGGCGACATCGACCTGGACGTGGAGGCCGGCCGGGCGATCGTGAGCATCGACGGCGGCGAGGAGCTGGAGAAGCTCGTCGGCCCGCGCGGCACCGTGTTGGAGGCGCTGCAGGAGCTCACCCGTCTCGCCGTGCAGCAGGAGACCGGCGTGCGCAGCCGGCTCATGTTGGACATCGCCCAGTGGCGTGAGGGTCGGCGGACCGAGCTCCGCGAGCTCGGCAAGTCGGCCGCCGAGAAGGTGCTGTCCACCGGTGAGAAGGTGCGCCTTCAGCCGATGACCCCGTTCGAGCGCAAGGTCGTGCACGACGCGGTGGCTGCCGTGAAGGGCACCTACAGCGAGAGTGAGGGCGAGGAGCCCCAGCGTCGCGTGGTGGTCTTCAAGGAGCAGTAACCCCCGCTCCCCCAGCGCGGCCCGTTCCACGTGAAACGGGCCGCGCTTTTTTGTGCCCATTGGGCGACAGGAGTCCGCCGTTGGTCGCCGTGTTTCACGTGAAACGGGGTCGTCGGGGAAGATGGGTCGGACACGGTTTCACGTGAAACGTGCGGACGGATTGGGAGCGTATGAGCGAGGCGTGGGAGCCGCCGGCGGGCGTCGTGGAGCGGGTGTTCGGCGACGGCGCGTCGGGGGCCATCAAGTTCGCCGCGCTCCTGACCGACCATGGAGTGGAGCGCGGACTGATCGGGCCGCGTGAGGTCGACCGGCTCTGGGACCGTCATCTGTTCAACTCGGCGGTACTCGCCGAGTTGGTGCCGCCGAATTGTCGGGCGGTGGACGTAGGCTCGGGGGCGGGACTTCCCGGCATCCCGCTGGCGATTGCACGACCGGACGTTCGGCTGACTCTGCTGGAACCGATGGCCCGACGCGTCGCCTGGCTCCAAGAAGTGGTGGACACCCTCGGCCTCGACGTCGAGGTGGTGCGTGGCCGGGCGGAGGAACCCGAGGTGCGAAGCCGGCTCGGTGGCAGCGACATCGTCACCGCCCGGGCGGTCGCGCCCATGGAGCGACTGGCCAAGTGGTGCCTGCCGCTCCTCCGGTCCGGCGGTCTGATGCTGGCCCTCAAGGGGGCCAGCGCAGCCGAGGAACTGGAACGTGATGCGGCAGCGGTGGCGAAGGCGGGTGGCTCCCGGCAGTGGGTGGCCACCTGTGGAGCCGAGGTGCTCGATGTGCCGACGACCGTCGTCGTGGTGGAACGGGATGAACGGGTGGGGCGTCGTGACGGCGGGCGTCGGAGACGGAAGGATGGGTGAGCGTGTACTCGGATCCTCAGATCGGAGCACCGCATGTTCCACGTGAAACAGCGCGACTCGCAGAGGCACACGACGGGCCCGTCGGAGCCGGAGAGGTACTACGCCCGATGAATCCAGCAATGAGCGAGTCGGTCATGGCCGGCGAAGGCGCCACCTGGACTCCGATCGAAGCCGAGGCCCAACGCGCCGCCAAGGTGCTGCACCCGGATTCGTTGAAGCTCCCCGCCCGGCCCACCGCCGCATCATGACGGTGGCCAACCAGAAGGGCGGCGTCGGCAAGACGACCAGCACGGTCAACCTGGCCGCCGCGCTCGCCCTGCACGGCCTGAAGACGCTCGTGATCGACCTCGACCCACAGGGCAACGCCAGCACCGCCCTGGCCATCGAACACCGCTCCGGCACGCCCTCGGTCTACGAGGTGCTGATCGGCGAGATCTCCATCGCCGACGCGGCGGCGGTCAGCGAGCAGTCGCCCAACCTGTACTGCGTGCCGGCCACCATCGACCTGGCCGGCGCGGAGATCGAACTCGTCTCCATGGTGGCCCGCGAGTCCCGCCTCAAGGAGGCGCTGTCCAACGAGGCGCTGGACGCGCTCGGTATCGACTACGTCTTCATCGACTGCCCGCCCTCGCTCGGCCTGCTCACGGTCAACGCGCTCGTCGCGGCCAAGGAAGTGCTGATCCCGATTCAGTGCGAGTACTACGCGCTGGAGGGGCTCGGCCAGCTGCTGCGCAACATCGATCTCGTCAAGGCGCACCTGAACCCGGCGCTGGACGTCTCCACCATCCTGCTCACCATGTACGACGGCCGCACCAAGCTGGCCGACCAGGTGACCAGCGAGGTGCGCGGCCACTTCGGCGACACCTGCCTGCAGACGGTCATCCCCCGCAGCGTGAAGGTCTCGGAGGCACCGGGCTACGGCCAGACGGTGCTGGCCTACGACCCGGGCTCGCGGGGCGCGATGAGCTACCTGGACGCCGCCCGTGAGATCGCCGACCGCGGCACCGAGATGGAGAGCGCATGACACCGCCGGAACGCAAGGGCGGCCTCGGCCGCGGCCTGGCCGCACTGATCCCGCAGGGACCACCGGCGAGCGAGGCCAACGGGTCGAGCGCCCCGGTCGGCGTCCTGCCGGATGCCGCTCCCCCGGCGGTGGTCGGTGGCAACACGGTGGCCGGCGCGGTCTACCGCGAGGTGCCGATCACCGAGATCAAGCCCAACCCGAAGCAGCCCCGCCAGGTCTTCGATGAGGAGGCGCTGGCCGAGCTGGAGCACTCCATCCGCGAGTTCGGCCTCATGCAGCCGATCGTCGTGCGGGAGCTGGGCCGCGGCTCGTACGAGTTGGTCATGGGCGAGCGCCGCTGGCGCGCCTCCCAGCGGGCCGGCCTGGACGCCATCCCGGCCATCGTGCGGCAGACCGCCGACGCCGCGATGCTCCGCGACGCGTTGCTGGAGAACATCCACCGGGCGCAGCTGAACCCGTTGGAAGAGGCGGCGGCCTACCAGCAGCTGCTGGACGAGTTCGAGGTGACGCACGAGGAGTTGGCCTCGCGCATCGGCCGCAGCCGACCGGTCATCACCAACACCATCCGGCTGCTGAAGTTGCCGCTGCCCGTGCAGCGTCGCGTCGCCGCCGGCGTGCTGTCGGCCGGCCACGCCCGGGCGCTACTCGGTCTGGAGGACTCCGGCGCGCAGGAGGACCTTGCCGCCCGCATCATTGCCGAGGGGCTCTCGGTCCGGGCGACCGAGGAAATGGTGACGCTGGCCAAGAACGAGGCGCCGGCCAAGCCGAAGCCCGCTCCCCGCAAGCCCATCCACGCGCCCGGTCTCCAGGACCTCGCCGACCGCCTGTCGGACTCGTTCGACACCCGGGTGAAGGTCGAACTCGGCCGCCGTAAGGGCCGCATTGTCGTCGAGTTCGGCTCGGTCGACGACCTCGAGCGCATCGTCGGCCTCATCGCGCCGGATGCGACAAATCAGACACGAATTGGGGAGATCCCATCACCCTGACGACTTACGTCACGGTGACGATGGACAAAAGTGGGGCAGGAGAGGCGCCCGGTGGCCGAGGAGAGCGCGCCGGGCGGCGACACTGTTTCACGTGAATCCAGCCGAATCGCGAAGCGCCACGTCTTGATCGGGAACCGGCGCGGAGCACAGGCCGCGGCGCACATGAGGTCGACCGGCCGGGTGGCTCGGCTGCCGGAGGGCAGCCGAGCGCGAGGGTGGGTCAGCGGGAGCCGCGGGTGAGGGCGCGTTCGATCAACCCCGCGAAGGTGTCGCCCAAGGAACGGCCGGCGGCCTCGATGGCCATGGGGAGCAACGAGGTCTCGGTGAGGCCGGGTGAGACGTTGACCTGGAGGAAGTTGACCGTGCCGTCGGGGGCGACGATGGCGGTGGTGCGAGAGACGTCGCGAAGGCCGAGCAGGCGGTGGGCGGCTACGGCTAGCTCGCCGACCTCGGTGCTGGCGGCGGACGAGAGCCGGGCGGGAGTGTGGAACTCGGTCAGGCCGGCGGTGTAGCGGGCGGTGTAGTCGTAGGTGCCGGTGGTGGGACTGATCTCGACGGCGGGGAGGGCCTCGGGACCGTCAGGGCCGTCGAGCACGCCTACGGCGACCTCGATGCCGGCGACGAACTGCTCGGCCAAGACGGTGTCGCCGTAGGCCAAGCAGCCGACCATGGCGGCGGGAAGCTCGGAAGCCTCGCGGACTACCTGGGTGCCGAGGGCGGAGCCGCCCTGGTCGGGCTTGAGGATCAAAGGCAGGCCGATGCGGTCGACGAGAGCATCGAGCACAGCCTGGGCGCCGAGCTCCCGGAAGGTGCTGTGGGGTAGGACGACCCAATCCGGCGTGGTGAGACCGACACGGGCCAACTCAGCCTTGGCAGTGGGCTTGTCCCACGCCCGACGGCAGGCCCGGGAGTCGGTCCCGACGTAGGGAACGCCGAACATCTCCAAGATCGACTGGATGGAGCCGTTCTCGCCCTCACCGCCGTGCAAGGCCACCACGACGGCGTCAGGACGGTTGCTACGCAGGCGCTCCAGGAGGCCGGCGTCGGCATCCCACTCCTCGACGGTCAACCCGACCGAGCGAAGGGCGGCCGACAACCGGCGACCCGAGCGCAACGACACATCCCGCTCGTGCGACAACCCACCCGACAGCACGGCGACCCAACGATCCGACATGGAAGCCACCGTAGATGACGGTCAGGCGGTGTCCGGAGTCGGCGTCTGCGCGCCGGACAGGCGGCGGTGCTGCACGGTGCCGAACGTGTTCAGCAGCTCCAGTTCCCCCTCCAGCACGGCGGCGAGGCGGCGGACGCCCTCACGGATCCGCTCCGGAGTGGGGTAGCAGTAGGACAGCCGCATCTGCCGGCTGCCGAAGCTGTCGGCGTAGAACGCGGTGCCGGGCACATAGGCCACGCGCTGCGTGACGGCCCGCGGCAGCATGGCCTTGGTGTCCAGACCCTCGGGCACGGTCAGCCACACGTAGAAGCCGCCCTGAGGCTTGGTCCACGTGCACCCGGCCGGCAGCTGCTGTTCCATCGCCGCCAACGTGGCGTCCCGGCGCTCCCGGTACGCCTCCCGGTAGGTCTTGATCTGGCCCTTCCAGTCGTGCTGCGACAGGTAGCGGCTGACCACGGCCTGGGTGAAGGCGGGCGGGCACAAGGTCGCGGACTCGGCGGCCAGCACCAGCTTCTCGCGCACGGCGTGCGGAGCGAGAACCCAGCCGACCCGCAGGCCCGGGGCGAAGGTCTTGGAGAACGAACCGAGGTAGACCACGTTGGTCGGGTCGGCCGAGCGCAGCGCCGGATAGGTCTGCCCGTCGAAGCCGAGCAAGCCGTACGGGTTGTCCTCGACCACCAGCACGTCGTGCTGGGCGCAGATCTCCAGGACCTCGGCCCGCCGGGCCACGGACAGCGTGACGCCGGCCGGGTTCTGGAAGTTCGGGATCGTGTAGAGGAACTTCACCCGGCGACCGCTGGCCTTGACGGCGGCCAGGGCCTGGCGCAGCGCCTCGGGCACCAGGCCGGCGTCGTCCATCTCGACGTGCACGACCTGCGCCTGGTAGGCGGTGAAGGTGCCCAGCGCGCCGACGTACGACGGGGCCTCGGCCAACACGACGTCACCCGGATCGCAGAAGACCCGGGTGACCATGTCCAGCCCCATCTGGGAGCCGACGGTGACCACCACGTCGTCGGGGTGCGCGGTGATGCCCTCGAGGGCCATCACCTCGCAGATCTGCTCGCGCAGCTCGACGGTGCCCTGGGCCGAGCCGTACTGGAGCGCGGTCAGGCCGTCGGTGGCGATCAGCTGGCCGACGTCGGCGGCGAGCGAGTCGAGCGGAAGTGCGGAAAGATAGGGCATGCCGCCGGCAAGGGAGACAACCTCGGGGCGGCTCGCCACCGCGAAGAGCGCTCGAATCTCAGATGCCGTCATGCCCGCCGTGCGCGCCGCGTAGCGGCCGAGGTGCGGGTCGAGGCTGCGTCCGGCCTGGTGCGCCGGCTGAGATCCGGTGTCGCTCACGCCTGCCTCCCTCAACTTGTGAGGCGTGGTAGATCAGATGAGTGTAACGGGCGTCCCGATCGGGGCTGAGTCCTTCCGACGCTCGTCACACCAGCCTATGCTGGTCCGGTTCCCGTGTGGTGACGCGGGTTCCGAGTCTGCGCGTGGGAGGTCGGGTGTCGCGGCGCGTTGTGGGCGTCACTCTGGACAACCTGGAGCACCTCCCCAAGCGGTGCCGCAAATGCGTGTTCTGGGAGCTGGCGCCGCACCTGAAGGAGCAGGCCGAGGAGTACGGCCAGACCGACTTCGAGAAGGAAGCCTGGGTCTCCAGCGTGCTGCTGGAGTGGGGCTCCTGCGGTCGGATCATCTACGTGGACAACGTGCCGGCCGGCTATGCCATGTACGCGCCGCCGAGCGCGGTGCCCAGGGCCGTCGCCTTCCCCACCGCCCCGGTGTCGGCCGATGCCGTGCTGCTGACAGCGCTGCGCGTGCTGCCCGAGTTCGAGCGGGGCGGCCTGGGCCGGGTGCTGGTGCAGGCGGTGGCCAAGGACCTCACCCGCCGCGGCGTGAAGGCCATCGAGGCGTTCAGCGACGCGTCCATCGACGACGAGGCCGGCTGCGTGATCCCGGCCAACTTCCTGCTCTCCGTCGGCTTCAAGACGGTCCGCCCGCATCCACGCTGGCCCCGGCTGCGCCTGGAGCTGCGCACGGCGCTGTCGTGGAAGGAAGACGTGGAGGCGGCGCTGGAGCGGCTGCTCGGCACCGTGACGATCACCGGTGTCGGCAGCGCCGAGCCCAGTCTTCGCCCGGCATGACAAACGCCCCGCTGGCCAGCGGGGCGTTTGTCGATTTAGTGCTTACTCGGCTTTGGCCAGCTCGTGCCGGATCAGGTCGGCGAAGGTGAAGGTGCCGGTCGGCTGGTCGTTCTCGCCCAGCAGGTACAGCCGCTTCACCGCGACCAGGATGCCCTCGGCGACGGTGTCCCGGAACGCCGGATCGGCCAGCTTGGCCCGGTCCCCCGCGTTGGTCAGGTAGCCGACCTCGACCCGGACCGCCGGGCAGCGCGTCATGCGCAGGATGTCCCAGGTCCGGCCATGCGTGCGGCAGTCCGGCAGCCCGGTGCGGGCCACCAGCTCGCGCTGGATGAATCCGGCCAGCGTCTCGCCGACGGTGGACGTGGTGGTGCCGTTGCCGGTGCCGTAGTGGAACGTGGCGACGCCGCTGCCCTGCGGGGAGGCGTTGGCGTCGGTGTGCAGCGACAGGATCAGGTCGGCGCCGGCCTCGTTGGCGAACCGGGCCCGCTCCTTCTCCGGCGGGCACTGGTCGGGCCCGCGGGACAGCAGCGCCTCCATGCCGGTGGCCTGCATGCGGCCCTCCAGCCGGCGGGCCAGGTCCCACACCAGGTCGGCCTCGCTGTGCGTGCCGACGACCACGCCACGGTCCCGGCCGCCGTGGCCCGGGTCGATCACGATGCGCTTGCCGCGCAGTCGCGGCCCGGCCCGGCGGACCTGCTCCTGCTCACGCAGCAGCACCGGACGGCCACCGCGCACCTTGGGCGTCAGCTGGCGCAGCGCGCGCACCGTCTCGGCGCCGCAGATGCCGTCCGTGGTCAGGCCGTACTCGCGCTGGAAGTTGCGCAGCGCCAACTCGGTCTGCTGGTCGAAAACGCCGGTGTGCCGGCCCGCGTCGAAGCCCAGCTCCAGCAGTCGCTCCTGCAGGGCGGCGACGTCGTCGCCGGTCAGCGGGTGCGACACCAGGTAGGTCAGGGGTCGGTCGCCGAGCTGGTAGGTGGCGGCGCGCAGGGACGCGTAGGTGGCCGGGCCGACCAGACCGTCGGTGATCAGGCCCCGCTGCTGTTGGAAGGAGCGGACCGCGTGCTCCACCTCGGCGTCGAAGACCACGTCGCCGTCCTGCGGGTTCCCGGACAGCAGCCCCAGCGCGATGAGAGTCGACCTGATCTCGGCTACCGCCGGACCGACGTCACCGCGACGGAGAACCTGCATACACCCTCGCTCGTCTAGGGCGCCGGATACCTCCGGCGCGGTGTGTGACGCTTCATTGTGCCCTGTCCGTGACAATGCTCAGAACGGGGCTACTCAGAGCGTTCGGCCCATTACGCAGATGGTCCGAACGGCCCAAGACGAGCGGCGGCCCGTGCGTCGAAGGGTAAGACGCACGGGCCACTCGAAAGGGTTGCCTCGCGGCGTGTCACAGCACCTGGGAGAGCTCCGCCAGCATCGCGGCCTTCGGCTTGGCGCCGACGATCTGCTTCACCGGCTCGCCGCCCTGGAACAGCATCATGGTCGGCACCGACATGATCTGGTACTTGCGGGCGATGTCCGGGTTGGCGTCGATGTCGAGCTTGGCCACGGTCAGCTTGTCGGCGTGCTCGCCGGCGATCTCCTCCAGCACCGGCGCGACCATCTTGCACGGGCCGCACCACGTCGCCCAGAAGTCGACGAGCACCGGCTTGTCGCTCTTGAGGACGTCCTGGTCGAAGGACTTGTCCGTGACGGTGACGGTGTTGCCGGCCATGGTGATCTCCTACGGGGGTGTGAAGGGGGGACGTCAGTTGACGGGGACGGCGGTCGCCTCGGGTTCGGCCCCGGCGTCGGCGTGCTCGGCCAGCCAGCGTTCAGCGTCGATGGCCGCGGCGCAACCCGAGCCGGAGGCGGTGATCGCCTGCCGGTAGGTGTGGTCGACCAGGTCGCCGGCCGCGAACACACCGTCGAGCTTGGTGTAGGTGGACGGCGCCAGTACCTGCACGTAGCCGTCCTCGTCCAGGTCGACCTGGCCCTTGACCAGCGCGCTGCGCGGGTCGTGGCCGATCGCCATGAACAGGCCGGTCACGGCGAGCTCGGACTCCTCGCCGGTGCGGGTGTCGCGGACCTTGACGCCGCTGACCGTGGTGTCGCCGAGCACCTCGAGCACCTCGGTGTTCAGCACCCACTTGATCTTGTCGTTGGCCCGGGCCCGCTCCAGCATGATCCGGGAGGCGCGGAACTCCTCGCGCCGGTGGATGACCGTGACGCTGCGGGCGAAGCGGGTGAGGAAGGTGGCCTCCTCCATCGCCGAGTCGCCGCCGCCGACCACCGCGATGTCCTGGTCGCGGAAGAAGAAGCCGTCACAGGTGGCACAGGCCGACACGCCACGGCCGAGCAGCTTCTGCTCGCCGGGGATGTCCAGGTAGCGAGCGGCCGCACCCATGGCCAGCACCACCGCGCGGGCGGCGTGGCGGACGCCGTTGGCGGTGACGTACTTGATCTCGCCGGTCAGCTCGACCTGCTCGACGTCCTCGGTGCGCAGCTCGGCGCCGAAGCGTTCGGCCTGCGCGCGCATCTGCTCCATGAGCTCGGGGCCCATGATGCCGTCGCGGAAGCCGGGGTAGTTCTCCACCTCGGTCGTGGTCATCAGGGCGCCGCCGAACTGGGTGCCCTCGAACACCAGCGGCTCCAACTGCGCCCTGGCCGCGTACACCGCCGCGGTGTAGCCCGCGGGGCCGGACCCGACGATGATCAGGTTCCGGACTTCTGATTCCGCCGCCACTGACACGACCTCCGTATCGCGCTCGCCAGACACTGTGTTGAACGCGATGGTAGGTGTCCGGCATTCCACACCGGAGAGTGACGGCCGGCACCAGGCCGGCCGTCGCCCCGTCTAGCGCCCGCCGATGGTCGTGTTGGCGAAGGTCGCCGGGTTGCCGGCGGCGCAGTCGTTGCCGACGACCAGCAGCTGGTAGCGGACGGCCTGACCGGTCGGGAGCAGGAACATCACGGCCGGTTTGCCGTCGATGGTGGCCCGCCGGCCGAAGATCGGCTTGGTCTTGCCGTCAAGGCCGTTGGCGGCCAGGCAGGCGCTGAGTTTGGCGGTATCCGTGAACGGGCCGTAGTCGTGCGCCCCAACGGCTTTGAGGCCGGCCCCGGGCAGCTCGTCGCTGCGCAGGGCCACCGGACCGGTGTTCTGCGGGTCGGTCTGGATGCTGGTGTTGGGAATGGCCTGCGGGGTGCCGGTGGTGACGGTGCCGGGCAGCGTGACGGCCACGATGCCGATCGCCACGGCCGCGGCGGTGACCACGCCGCCGGCGATGCCCAGCAAGCGATTGCGGCGACGACGGGCGGCGGCCAGGTCGACCACCGGCGCCATCGGGCCGGAGGGCTGCTGCGGCGCCACGGCCGGCCGCAGGGGCACGGGCGGCGGCACGGCGCCGGTCAGGGGCGGCACGGGACCGGTAGCCGGCGGCATCGGCGTGACGGAGACGGGACCGCTACGGGCGGCGGCCTCGGCGGCCAGCGCGGCGTCCAGGCGAGCGGCGACGTGGTCGGGCATACGCATCGGCGGCAGCGCCGACAGCTCGGCCTGGGTGGCGTCCAGGGCGGCCAGCACGGCCAAGGCGTCGGCGTCGAGCCGGGACCGGTCGCCGCCGTCCGCGTGCAGGTCGGCGAGCAGGTCAACGGACCACGGCTGCTCGCCGTGGGGCGAATCCCCGTTCATCGGCCCTCCCAGTGGCGTTGCGAGTGCGAACCCTGTGCACTACCTGGGACGTTCGCATCTGCACTTGGGTTCCGCAGGTGCCCGAGAAGTTTCGCCAGCTTCGTCCGGCCCCGGGCGCAGCGGCTTTTCACGGTGCCCTCGGCGATGCCGAGCAGCTTCGCGGTCTCCGCGACGGAGTATCCCTCGACGTCGACCATGACGATCGGCACGCGCTGCTCGTCGGGCAGCACGTGCAACGCCTCCTGGACGACCATCCGGGTCTGGAGCTCCGACACCGCGTCGCGGGGCACGCTGGGCTCCTGCGCGCCCTCCTCGGGCAGCGGCACCGTCGGTTTGCGCCGGCGGATCCGGTCGAGGCAGGCGTTCACCACGATGCGGTGCAGCCAGGTGGTCACCTGCGCCTCGGCCCGGAACGAGCCGGCGGCGCGGAACGCGGAGATGAATGCCTCTTGGAGCGCGTCAGCCGCCTCGTCCGGGTCGCGAAGGGTGCGTACGGCCACCGCCCACATCCGGTCCCGATGTCGCCTGACCAACTCCCCGAAAGCATGCGGATCGCCGGCGGCATGAGCCGCTATCAGGTCGGCGTCCGAGCTGGCGGCTGCGGTCACGTGCTGAGGATATCGGTCCTGCGTTCGGGCCCCTTGACGCGGCCGAACAGGTGATCATCGGACGGCCCTACTTGGCTCCGATGAACTTCACTTCGGACAGCTGTGAAGCCCACAGCTTGCCGCTCGGGCTCATGCTGGTGATCCATACGACGATGCGATCGCTCGGCGTCGCCATCTTCACCGGGATGATCGTGTCGCCCGCGCCCAGCACCCCGGACCCGACGACCAGGGTCTGCTGGAGCTGGGGCGTGCCGCTGGCCGCGGTGCGGATCTCGATCTTGGTGTTGGCGCTCGGCGAGGTGATCACGACCTGGGCCAGCTTCACCGGCGTGCTGAACGTCGCCATCAGGCCGATGCCGGGCTTGAGCGCCGGGAAGTTGTTCAGGTACTTGTCGGTCCGCCAGGACGTGTTGACGTCGCCGTCAACGGCCAGGCCGCCCTTGCTGGGGCTGTCCGGGTCGCTGGCCACGTTGAACACGGTGACACCGGCCGGCTTGACCGGGCCGGAGGTGGCGGTCGGGGCGTTGTTGACCGACTGCTTGGTGTCGCTGGTCGGCACCACCTGGCTGATCACCAGCGGCGGCCCGCCGTCGCCCTTGGTGTTGTTCTCGTTGAAGAAGCCGACCACCTGCATGGCGATCCAGCCCAGCACCAGCAGCGTGGCCACGGCCAGCGCGCTGACGCCGATGACCAGCTTGCGGGTGCGCCGGGAGTCCTTGACCGGCCGCTGGGTCGTCCAGACGACGTCGTCGTCGGGCTCGTCGGCCACCACCGGGATGAGCCCGGTCTCGGCTTCGGCCTCGGCGATCTCGTCCAGCACGGCCAGGATCGCGGCGCCGGTGCGGATGCCGCCGACGCTGGTGTCCTCCAGGCTGCGCACGGCCACCGTGGACAGCGAGTGCGGGACCATCGGGTGCAGGCTGCGTGGCGCGACGACGCTGCCGTTGGGGCCGACCGGCGCGGCCGGCAGTCCCTCGGGACCGCCGGGCAGCGCCCAGCGACCGGTGAGCAGCAGGTACAGGATCGCGCCGAGGCCCTTCACGTCGTCACGGGACGTCGCTTCGGCCCGCGGCCCGGGGAAGGCCAGCCGCAGCTGGCCTTCGGGGGTGACGCGGATCCGCTGCGGGTGCTCGGTGCCCAGCACGAGGCCGGCGTGGTGCGCGCCTTCGACGGCCGCGGCCAGCGGCTCCAGCAGCCGAGATGCGGTGGCGGCGGGTAGCGGCCCGTCGGCGATGAGGTCGATCAGGTCGGTGCCGTTGGTCCACTCGGCGACGACGATGCCGAGGATCTGCTCCCGCGGCGCGATGCCGTTGGCCGGGCTGAGCACGTCCAGGATCCGGGACACACCGGGGTGCGCGTAGCTGGCGGCGTGCATGGCTCGCTCGATGGTCCGTCGAACCCTTGCGGCCGCGCGCGCGTCAGCCTGATTGCCGAGCAACACGGTCAGGGCGACGTCGCGGCCCAGCTGACCGTCGCGGGCTCGCCACAGCTGCGCGTTGCAGCGGGCGTCCGTGCCGGAGTAGCTGAGCAGCCGATAGCGGCCGTCACCGACCATGCCGCCCGGCAGGAGGGCATGGCTGGGCGGCCCGGCATTGTCTCTGCCGGGCGGGGCCATCTCGGTCGGCCAGGTGCTCACCGCGTGCTTCTCCCGTCCCGCTCGGGGTCGAGGGTACGTGAAACCGGTCGGTCAGGCCCCGGGTGAACCCTCAGGTCCGCCGCACGAATCGGGTGATTCGACTCAGCGCCGGCTGTAGTTCGCGCACCCTCAGCAACGTCATCATGCCGAATGCGCACGCCAGGCCGAGCAGTCCGCCGCCGACCAGGGTCAACCAGGCACCGCCCGCGCGGTGGATACCCCCGGGAATGTATCGGGTAACCACCAGGGCCACGGCCAGGGCGGCGGCCGCGCCCCAGACCGAGCTGACCCCGGTCTTGACGTAGGTCTTCACCACCCGGCGGCTGCCGAGCTTGCCGAACCGGCGGCGCAGCCACAGCTCCCCCATGACCATGCCGATGGCGTAGGTGAGTCCGTTCACGCAGGCGATGCCGTAGACCACGTCCTCGGGCGGCAACACGAACGGACACGCGAAGGTCAGCGGGACCTGGAAGACCACCATCAGGAGCCGCAGCACGGTCGGCGTGCGCGAGTCGTTGAACGCATAGAAGACCCGGAGCTGGAGCAGGGTGACCGCGTAGGGCAGCAGCAGGAAGGCCGATGCCGTCACGCCCAAGCCGAGCTCGAAGGCACCCGAGGACTCGGAGGACTTCAGCGAGAACAGGGCCACGCCCATGGCCGGCCCGAGCACGGTCATCAGCGCGCTGATCGGCACCAGCATCACGGCGGTCAGCCGGCTGCCCTGGGACAGGTAGTCCAGCACCCCGGGCACATCGCCCTCGGCGGCGGCCTGGCTCATCTTCGGCATGATCGCGGTGAGCAACGACACGCCCAGCACGCCGTAGGGCACCTGGAGCAGGTTCCACGACTGGAGGTAGATCGACAGCCCGCCGCCGGCCGCGCCGGTGGCCACCCGAGTCGTCGCCCACACCGTCACCTGGCTGACCAGCACGTAGCCGAAGGCCCAGCCCATCAGCCCACCGAACTGGCTGATCCGCTTGTCCCAGCCCCACCGCCAGCGCAGCTTGAAACCGCTGCGCAGCAACGCCGGCACCAGCACCAGGGCCTGCGCGGCCACGCCGACCGAGCTGCCGATGCCCAGCACCAGGAACTTGGCGTCGGTGAAGTGGAACGGGTTCAGGTCGCGGTCGCCGGGCACGATCACGTACGCGGCCAGCGTGCCGAACATGATCACGTTGTTGGCCACCGGGGCCCAGGCCGGCGCCTTGAAGATGTTCTGCGCGTTGAGGATCGCGCAGAACAGGGCGCTGACCCCGTAGAACAGGATCTCCGGCAGCACCAGGTAGCCGAACGCGGTGACCACCTCGGGCCGGGACTGGCCGGTCGAGTCGTCGACGAACACCTTGGTCAGCAGCGGCGCGCAGGCCACCGCCAGCACGGTCACCGCGAGCAGCAGGACGGTGCCCATGGTGACCAGGCGCTGGGTGTACGCGACGCCCTTGTCCTCGTCGTCGTGCCTGGCCTTGATCAGGACCGGGATCATCACGCTGGTCAGCACGTTCCCGACGAACAGCTCGTAGATCATGTTCGGGAAGTTGTTGGCCGCGTTGTAGGCGTCCTGGGTGGCGGTGATGCCCAGCAGCACGGTCAGCGCCAGCCGCCAGCCGAAGCCGGTGACCCGGCTGATCAGCGTGGCGACGGCCATCGAACCGCTCGCCTTGGCCAGCGACGGGGTTTCCTCTCCCTGTAGGTCCGCCGCTCGGATGACGATCGTCGCCGGCTCGCTCAACTCTCGCTCGACCTCTCGTCGCCGGGCACGCCGGCGGTCAGCTTCTCGTGCACGGGCGCGTGGGCCGGCTCGGTGACCTCGGCGGTGGCCTCGGCCGGCGGTTGCGCCTTGCGCTTGCGGGACGCGGTGATCCGGCGGTAGATACGGCGTCCGGACAGGCCGAACAACGCCGCGGCGGCGATGCCGGTGATCACCAGGTTGACCGTGCCGAACGCGGTCGACGACAGCTCGATGCGCGCCGGGCCGCCCAGCACGGTCTCGCCCGAGGTGGTGGACAGCGACGCGGTCACGGTGAACCGGCCGCTGCGCGCCACCGACGAGTTGAGCAGCACGTCACGGGGCAGGCCGGCGGAGATCCACTGGTAGGTCGGCGCGGCGCTGACCCCGCTCAGCGGTTGCAGCTTCACCGCCACCTTGACCCGGACCCGCAGGTCGTTGACCAGGCGTACCGGCAGCGGGCTGTCCTCGGAAGCCAGCGTGATCGGGCTGCGTGGCTGCTCGATGCGGACGTGGCCCACGATGTCGCTCAACATGCCGGCCGGCACCGACAGCGCCGTCGCGGCACCGGCGTCGTTGCCGCGCCAGGCGCCGGAGGAGGCCCGCAGCAGGGCGTCGAAGGTGGGCGACATCTGCTGCTCGGGCGTGAAGGTCGAGGTCGTCTCCTGCTGCATGGAGTTGTAGAGATCCCACGCGTGAGAGGTCGCCTCGGCCACGTTGTGCGTGGCGAACTCGGACAGCTCCGCGCCCTGGGCCGAGTAGCCGGGAGCCACCTTGGCCGTCGGCGTCGGGCCGGACGCCAGCGTGGGCAGCCCGGCTGGCGTCAGGTACTGCTGGTCGACCATGGTCGACACGCCGTTGAGCAGCGACGACGCGTCCGCCTTGGACGCGGCCCACTGGTGCGGCGGGGCGACGACGATCGGCGCCGCCGAGCTGGTGTGCAGCAGCATCGCCGACAGCGCGGCCGCCGGGCCGTTGGCCAGTGCGGCCGTGACCAGGTC
The DNA here is from genome assembly GCF_028622115.1 of Kutzneria chonburiensis. NCBI lineage: Bacteria > Bacillati > Actinomycetota > Actinomycetes > Pseudonocardiales > Pseudonocardiaceae > Kutzneria > Kutzneria chonburiensis. The sequence continues at coordinate 7,383,349 of NZ_CP097263.1, read as the reverse complement.
GTCGAGGCGAATGACCCGGGGGCCCTTGTCGCCGAGCTGCGTCGGATCGGTGCCCGGCACGGTCGCCGCGGACAGCAGCACGGTGCTGACCTTGGCCCCCTTGAGCAGGTCGCTGTCCAGCGTCTGCTGCGAATTATCGGTGAACGCGGCCAGCGTCTTCGGGTCCAGCTGGCCGTCGATCGGCCAGGTCATGCCGGTCAGCGCGGCAATGCCCAGCGCCTGCTTCAGCACGTTGTCGGCCAGCGCGTACTGCACGAGCGAGGTCGCGCCGGCGCGGGCCAGCGCGTTCAGGTCGGCGTCGGCCCCGGGCAGCGCGAACACGCACCGGCCCGGCACGTCCTGCTTGAGGCGGTCCAGCCAGGCGTGGGCGGCGGCCTGCCCCTTGCCGGCGACCGGGCCGCCCGGCGTCTGCACGCGGTAGCCGGCGGCCATCGACTGCACGGTCGTGACCAGGTCGGGGTCGACGGCCAGGCAGATGGCCTGGGTCAGCCCGAACGGGGCCTGCTCGTACGCGGCCAGCAGCCCGTCCAGCCGACCGCCCGCGGCCAGCTCACCGGCCAGGTCGTCGTCGGTCAGCACGGCGTTGCCGGCGGTGTCGGCGGTGACCAGGTGAGGCCGGTCGGACAGCGGCCACAGCACGCTGACCTTGGCCGGCGTGTTCGGCTTGCCCATGGCCTCGCCGCCGGGCAGCGACAGCACCGGCAGTACGGTGGTGGCCTGGCCGATCTTGGCCAGCCCGCCGAAGTCCGGCACGCCGTTCACGTTGACCAGCAGCGGGTACACGCCGGGCGTGTCGACCTCGAGGCTGTTGGCGCTGCGGCCGTGCAGGGTCACGTTGATGGTGAAGCTCACCGACTGGCCGGGCGTCAGCGACGGGGCGGCGGGCTGGAAGTTGCTGAACTTCACACCAGCCTTGGGCTTGGACAGGGCGGTGCGCAGCCCGTTCTCGTCCAACCGGTCCCCGCGCTCGAGGCGCACCTCGGCATTGGACACCCGGCGGTCGCCGACGTTGGTCAGCGTGCCGCTGACCGTGATCGCGTCCGGCTGGCTCGATGTCACCGGCTCGGGTGTCACCTGGGTGATATCGATCTTGATGCGGTTCTGCTGGTCGGACTCCTGTGCGGTGGCATTCGACGGGGCCAGCGTCAGCGTCGCGATGCCGGCGGCCGCCACCGCGGCCAGCAGCTTCCTCACGCCGACTCCGCCCCGGAACGCTCGCCGGCGGCTGACCCGTCGGAGAGCAGGTCGAGCGCCAGCCGCACCAGGCGGCGCTCGTCGGCGTAGGCGAGCAAGTCGTCCAGCTCGCCCAGCGGCACCCATGCCACCTCGGTGACCTCCACGTCCTCGTCCGATAGTTCTCCGCCCACCGCTTCGAGCAGGAAGTGGTGGACCGTCTTGTGCACCCGGCGGTCCTCGGCCACGAACCAGTAGTCGATCGTGCCGAGGGTGCGCAGGACCTTGCTGTCGATGCCGGTCTCCTCGCTGACCTCCCGGATGGCGGTCTGCTCGGCGGTCTCACCGGCCTCGATGTGTCCCTTGGGCAGCGACCACAGCAGCCGGCCCCGTCGGTCCAGCCGGCCAATGATCGCAGCGGCGGCGTGCGCCTCGTCGAGCACCAGGCCGCCGGCCGAGGTCTCGTCGACGGTCCGCAGCCGTCGGCCCCGGCGCCGGTTGCGGCGCCCCGGCTTGGTTCCGCCGGAACGACCGGTCGACGGGGACATGCACGCGATGGTAGTGGTCAGCCCCGTGTGCTGGCCGTTGCAGGGCGATCGCGCTCCGACACCGGCGTGCGCTACCGATACGCTGCCTTGCCGTGCCCGGTTCGAAATCCCCCGCCCTGTCCGACTCCGTGCGTGAGAATGCCGTGGTGGAACTGCTGCGTCTCGCCCCGGTGACCGAGGAGCTGGCCGCCCGCTTCGCCGAGGCCGGTCACCGGCTGTACCTGGTCGGCGGCCCGGTGCGGGACGCGATGCTCGGCCGGCCGGGCAACGACCTCGACTTCACCACCGACGCCCGCCCGCAGCAGGTGCTGTCACTGGTCCGGTCCTGGGCCGACGCGGTCTGGGAGACCGGCATCGCCTACGGCACCGTCGGCCTGGCCAAGGACGGCCACCAGCTGGAGGTCACCACCTTCCGGGCCGACAGCTACGACCGGGTCAGCCGCAACCCCGAGGTGACGTTCGGCGACTCCATCGAGGCCGATCTGCTGCGCCGCGACTTCACCGTCAACGCGATGGCGGTCGAGCTCAGCGAACGGCGCTTCGTCGACCCGTACGGCGGCACGCAGGCGCTGGCCGACAAGGTGCTGGACACGCCGGCCACCCCGCAGGAGTCCTTCGCCGACGACCCGCTGCGCATGCTGCGGGCCGCCCGCTTCGTCAGCCAGCTGGGTTTCACGCCGGCGCCGCGTGTGGTCGAGGCCATGACGTCGATGGCCGGCGAGATCACCCGTATCACCGTGGAGCGGGTGCAGACCGAGCTGTCCAAGCTGCTCTGCGGGGCGTACCCGAACCTGGGCATCGAGCTGCTGGTGACCACGGGGTTGGCCGCGCACGTGCTGCCGGAGCTGCCGGCGATGCGGCTGGAGATCGACGAGCACCACCAGCACAAGGACGTCTACCAGCACTCGCTGGTCGTGCTGGACCAGGCGATCGCCCAGGAGGAGGACGGGCCGGACCTGATCCTGCGGCTGGCCGCCCTGCTGCACGACATCGGCAAGCCGGCGACCCGGCGGTTCGAGGAGGGCGGCGGCGTCAGCTTCCACCACCACGAGGTGGTCGGCGCGAAGATGGTGCGCAAGCGGTTGCGGGAGCTGAAGTACAGCAAGGAGATCATCACCGACGTCTCCCAGCTGGTGTTCCTGCACCTGCGCTTCCACGGCTACGGCAAGGGCGAGTGGACCGACTCGGCGGTCCGCCGCTACGTCACCGACGCCGGCCCGCTGCTGTCCCGGTTGCACAAGCTGGTGCGGGCCGACTGCACGACCCGCAACAAGCGCAAGGCCCAGCTGCTCCAGCGGACCTACGACGAGCTGGAAGAGCGGATCGCCCGCATCGCCGCCGAGGAGGACCTCGCCCGGGTGCGGCCGGATCTGGACGGCAACGAGATCATGCGGCTGCTGAACGTGCCGCCGGGTCCGATCGTCGGCAAGGCCTGGACGTTCCTCAAGGACCTGCGGCTGGACCGCGGGCCACTCGAGCACGACGAGGCGGTGGCCGAGCTGTTCGCCTGGGCCCGGGAGCAGGGCGTCGACGTCCCGGAGTGATGTTTCATGTGAAACGTCAACGCGGGCTGTTGGGGTGGGCGCGGAGCACCAGGACGTAGCCGAGCAGGCCGATCAGGTACACCGCGGCGGTGCCGATCACCACGCCCGGCGACTGGCCGTTGGTCGGCACGATCGTGGCGACCACGGCCACGCCGACCACCATGGCCGCGTTGAACACCGTGTCGGACACCGCGAACACCCGGCCGCGAGACTGGTCGGCCACGTCGCGCTGGATGGCCGCGTCCACGTTCAGCTTCACGGTCTGCCCGCAGAACGTGACGACGAACGCCGCGGCCAGCAGTGACGGCACGGTCATCGGCAGACCGAACGCCGTCAGACCGATGAAGGCAACGACCAACCCGGCGCTGACCACCGTTGGCCGGCCGAATCGGCGGACCAGTCCCGGTGTGAAGAAGCCGGCCAGAACCAGCCCGGCGGCACCGGCGGCGACGGCTTCGGTCAGCCCGCCCGCGCCGGCGCGGAGCATCCCGTGACTGTGCAGCGTGTACTTCATCAACAGCACGATGACCAGCAGGGACGCGCCGTAGGCGATGCGGTGCGCGGCCAGCGCGATGAAGCCGGCGGCGACGCTCGGCACACGGAGTGCGGCTCGGCCGCCGTCGATCATGCCCTTGGCCACCGCGACGAACGCCTCGCTCGGCTCGTCCACCTCGTCCGGACCAAGCACACCGGCGGCAAACTGGGCCGCGAACAGCGCCGACACCAGCGCGCCGACGATCGCCACGGCCGTCACCTGGGCGGAACCGACGTTGCCGGCGCCGAGCACGTTGCGCAGCCCGAACGCCGTCGCGCCGCCGATCGCCGCCGCCGCGGAAGCCAATGTGGCCACCATCGAGTTACCGGTGACCAGATCCCGTGGCTCGACCACGTGCGGCAGCGCCGCCGACAGACCCGCGCCGATGAACCGGCTCGTGCCCATCACCAGCAGCGCGGCGGCGTACAGCGGGCCGTTGCTCAAGCCGAAACCGTCCGCGGCGGCGGCCAGCACGACCAGAATCACCCGAAGGAAGTTCGCCACGATCAGCAGCCGCCGCCGGTCCCACCGGTCCAGCAGCGCGCCGGCGAACGGGCCGACCACCGAGTACGGCACCAGGATCACCGCGAAACCGCCGGCGATGGCCAGCGGATCGGCCTGGCGCTCGGGGTTGAACAGCACCGCGCCGGCCAACCCGGCCTGGAAAAGGCCGTCGGCCCACTGCGAGGCGAGCCGGCAGAACAGCAGCCGCCGGAACCCCGGATCAGCCAGCATTCTGCGCACGGCGTGTCCGTCCGCGACCACGGCAGCAGACTACGTTGCGGAGATCGGCGCGGTACCCGATATCCAGCTCCCGCTTAGTGGGATCATGACGGCGTGCGCCCCGACCGCGACGTCGAGCCAGGTTCACTGCTGGTGGCCTCGCCGAAGCTGCTCGACTCCAACTTCCGCCGCACCGTGGTCTACGTGATCGACCACCGGGGCGCGGGCACGCTCGGCGTGGTGCTGAACCGGCCGAGCGAGGTTGCCGTGCACGACGTGCTGCCGGCCTGGGGTCCGTACGTCAGCCGGCCGCAGGCGGTGTTCGTGGGCGGCCCGGTGGAGCAGAAGACCGCGCTGTGCTTGGCCGCCTTGAACACGGGCGAGGACGTCGGCAGCACCGACGGCGTGATCGCCGTGCGTGGCCCGGTGGCCATGGTCGACCTCGACTCCGACCCGGAGACCCTGGTCTCGAAGGTGCGCGGGTTAAGGGTGTTCGCCGGCTACGCCGGATGGGACGTCGACCAGCTGGGCGGGGAGATCGAGCGCGGCGACTGGTTCGTGGTGGCCGGGCTGCCCGGTGACGTGCTCACGCCGCCGGGCGTCGACCTGTGGGGACGGGTGCTGCGCCGCCAGGGCATGCCGCTGGCGCTCCAGGCCAGCCATCCCGGCGACGTGCTGCGGAACTGATCTTTCGGGCAGGCCGCGGTCAGCGTTTGACCAGGCTGCAGCCACCGCAGGCACAGCCGGCGCAGCCCGCCGGTAGCGTCGGCTCCGGTTCCGGCAGGGCGTCGGCGGCCTTCGTGCCGGTGGCGGCGCCGGCGACCACGATCGCCAGCATGCCGACGACGCCGACGGCCAGCGGCACGATCGACAGCAGGGCCAGCGAGGTGGCCGCGCCGAGGATGCCGACGACGCCCGCGACCACGGTCGGCAGCCCGGACACGCGGTTGGCCAGGGTGAAGGCCTCGTCGCTGCGCATCGCCGCTTCCGTGCGCACGCCGAAGAACCGGTTGCGGCGCAGCGCGCCGCGCAGGCCGAGCGCGCCGACCACGCCGAAGGACAAGCCGACGATCAGGACAACCACCGATACCGTCGTGACTGCGAGGTTCACACCGTGGAGGGTAGGCGTTATTCGATGGCCACCAGGACTTCACCCCGGTCGTATGTGCTGCACGCCATGTTCAGACGCAGCTTCACCATCGCCGCGGTGGCCCTGCTGGCGACCGGGCTGACCGCGGGGGCGGCCGCCGCGAGCCCGTCACGGGTTCGCCTGCTCGGCGAGCAGATCGTGCCGCTCAACTTGCCGTTCCAGGGCACGACCGTCGGCGGTCTGTCGGCCATCGACCGTGATCCCCGCACCGGCCAGTACGTGCTGATCAGTGACGACCGGTCGGCGATCAATCCGGCCCGGTTCTACACGGCCAAGATCGACGTGGACGCCGCCGGCATCCACTCCGTCGACTTCACCGGGACGCACCCGTTCCTGCGTCCCGACGGCAAGACGTATCCGACGATCAAGGACTGGACCGCCACCCCGTGCACCGCCTCCCGTGAGGACTGCGACCGGGACGGCACCGTGGACCCGGAGGAGCTGCGGGTCGACCCGTGGACCGGGAACATCACGTGGAGCCAGGAGGGCGAGCGGATCCTGAGCCCGCAGCCCGTGTTGCTCGACCCGTCGATCCGCCAGGTCCGGCCGGACGGCAGCTACGTCGGCCAGTACCCGCTGCCGGTCGACGAGCGGATGAGCACCGACAACGTCGGCCCACGGCAGAACCAGACGCTGGAGGGCATCACCTACGCGGCCGCCGGCACGCTGCTGGTCAGTGAGCTGGAGGACCCGCTGCTCCAGGACGGCGCGAACCCGACCGCCACGTCCGGGGCGCTGACCCGGATCACCGTGCAGAGCCGTTTCGGCCCGGTGCTGGCCCAGTACGCGTACCCGATCGACCCGCTGTTCGCGCCGTCGCCCAGCGCCAACGACACCAACGGCGTGTCCAGCATGGTGGCCTACGACCCGATCGATCCGACCCGCTACCTGATGGTGGAGCGGGCCTTCGTCACCGGCGTCGGCAACAAGGTCCGGGTCTACGAGATCGACACCAGGGGCGCGACCAACATCAAGGACGTGGCCTCGATCGCCGGCAAGAAGATCAAGCCGGTGAGCAAGAAGCTGCTGGTCGACCTGGACACCCTCGGCCTGCCCAAGGTGGACAACATCGAGGGCATCACCTGGGGGCCGACGCTGCCGAGTGGGGAGCGGACGCTGCTGCTGGTCAGCGACAACAACTTCAACCCCAGCCAGATCACCCAGGTGATCGCGCTGGCCGTGCGCTAGGCGCCGGCTACGGCTGAGACGCCGTCCATCACGCCCACGTACGCGTGGTCCTTGGACAGCGACGCCGAGGCGTAGTCCGGTGCGGGGCCGATCTGCACCTGGCCCCGCACCGTGCCCTTGCCGATGTCCAGGGCGTAGAGGATGCCGCCGGCGGGATCGACGACCCAGACCGAGTCGAAGCTGACGGTCGGTGAACCGGTCGCGGTGACCGCGGCGGCCCAGCGCGGGGTCAGCTGCCCGGCGTTGTCGGCGATGAACGCCTTTGGGCCGCCGTTGGCGCATGGGATGACCAGCAGGTTGTCCAGCGCGGCCGGCGCGCCTTGGGACGGGCAGGTGTTCAGCTGTGACGTCACGTGCGACAGGTCGGACTGGTCCAGCACGTAGGTGATGCCGCGAATGCCCGTCACGGCCACGTGTGAGCCGATCATCGCGGGGCTGGTGGCACCGAGGTCAAAATGGTGGCCGTTGTCCTCGCCCCAGGTCGGCGGCGTGAAGATGTCGATCCGGTTCAGCTTCTCGGTGGCCAGCGCCAGCACGGAGTCGCTGTCGTCGTACTCGCCGCCGGTCGACGCACCGCCGGCGGCCGCGTAGAGCAGCCGCGAGTTGTCCTGCACGCCGCCGGCCGGGCCGTCGAAGCCGCCCTTGCGCCGGGTCGGCACCGTGTAGCTGTGGGCGTCGGTGCCGTCGGTTCTTATCGACAGGACCGTGCCCACGTAGTTGCCGCAGTCGCCGGCCAGCCCGCCGTAGGGGATGAAGACCCGGCCGTCAGCCACCGTCAGCGCGCCGGCTTGGAGGTAGGCGGTGGTGTCGCCCTTCGGCGCATCCACGTTGGCCCGCACCTCGACGGTGCCGGTGTCCAGATCCAGGCCGACCAGCGTATGGCTGCCGCCCGCGGTCTCGGCCACCGCGAACACCCGGCCGGTGAACCGGTCGTAGGCCATCGTGCCGATGATGCCGACCGGATCGATATCGCCGCAGGGCAGGCCCTTGCGGGGCATGGGGGTGCCTAAGTGGGTCTGCCATCTGATCTTGCCGGTGACCGCGTCCAGCGCGTAGACGGTGTCGCTCTGGGTGGCGGCCAGGACCAGCGCGCCGACGATCAACGGCTGGCCGTACACCGCGCCGTCCAGCTTGGTGTGCCAGGCCAGGGACAGGGTGCTCACGGGCGCGAGATCGGGCTGCGCGCCGTCGCGCTGATTGGTCCGGTTGAACGTCTGCCAGTCGCCCATCGGCACCGGCGCGACCACGGCATTGGTGGTCGCGGAGGGGGCGGGAAGAGGGTGGCGGGGGCGTCGCGGTGCAGGCCGCCACCGACAGAACCAGGCCGATCCAAACCCAGCGCATGACCTAAAGAGTGTGCGCTAAACTCGGCCCATGAGCACGGTCCGCCTGCTCCTTATTTAGCCGCGTTGACCTCCTGACGAAGCGGTCGGCGCGGCTAGCCCTCCATGCCCGTATGGGGCTGGAGGGTTTTGTGTTGTCAGGGGCAGGTACGACGAGAGGGATCTTCCGATGACCGAGCAGACCGCCGAGGCGGCGCCGGCCCACCGCTACACCGCCGAACTGGCCGGCGAGTTCGAGCGTCGCTGGCAGCACTACTGGGACGAGCGCGGAACCTTCCACGCGCCCAACCCGGTCGGCCCGCTGAGCAGCGACGCGCCGCTGCCCGCCGACAAGATGTTCGTGCAGGACATGTTCCCGTACCCGTCGGGCGCGGGCCTGCACGTCGGCCACCCCCTGGGCTTCATCGGCACCGACGTGTTCGCCCGGTTCCACCGGATGAACGGCCGCAACGTGCTGCACACCATGGGCTTCGACGCCTTCGGCCTGCCGGCCGAGCAGTACGCCGTCGCCACCGGCCAGCATCCGCGCAAGACGACCGAGGACAACATCGCCACCTACCTGCGGCAGATCCGCCGGGTGGGCCTTGGTCACGACGAGCGGCGCCGGATCTCGACCATCGACCCGGAGTACTACCGCTGGACGCAGTGGATCTTCCTGCGCATCTACAACTCCTGGTACGACGAGTCGGCCGGTCGGGCCCGGCCGATCGCCGAGCTGGAGGCCGAGTACGCCAAGGACCCGTCCTGGGCCACGCTGTCGGCCGACGAGCGCCGGGCGAAGATCGACTCGCGGCGGCTGGCCTACCTGTCCGAGGCGCCGGTGAACTGGTGCCCGGGCCTGGGCACCGTGCTGTCCAATGAGGAGGTCACCGCGGACGGCCGCAGCGAGCGCGGCAACTTCCCGGTGTTTCGGCGCAACCTGCGCCAGTGGATGATGCGCATCACCGCCTACGCCGACCGGCTGGTCGACGACCTGGAGCGGCTGGACTGGCCGGAGAAGGTCAAGTCCATGCAGCGCAACTGGATCGGCCGTTCCTACGGCGCCAGGGTGCGTTTCGCCGCCGGCTCGGAGTCGATCGAGGTCTTCACCACCCGGCCCGACACCCTGTTCGGCGCCACCTATCTGGTGCTGGCTCCCGAGCACCCGCTGGTCGACTCGCTGACCACCGCCGAGTGGCCGTCCGATGTGGACGGTCGCTGGACCGCTGACGCGGCGACGCCGGCGGAAGCCGTTGCGGCGTACCGGCTGGCGGCGTCCCGGAAGTCCGATCTGGACCGTCAGGAGAACAAGGACAAGACCGGCGTCTTCACCGGCTCGTACGCGGTCAACCCTGTCAACGGGGCCAAGGTCCCGGTGTTCGTGGCCGACTACGTGCTGATGGGCTACGGCACCGGCGCGATCATGGCCGTGCCCGGCCAGGACACCCGCGACTGGGACTTCGCCGAGGTGTTCGGGCTGCCGATCATCCGCACCGTGCAGCCGACGGAAGGCTTCGAGGGCAAGGCTTTCACCGGCGACGGGCCGGCCGTCAATTCCGGGTTCCTGGACGGCATGGACGTCGTCGAGGCCAAGAAGACGATCATCGAGTGGCTGACCGAGCAGGGCGCCGGCGAGGGCACCGTGCAGTACAAGCTGCGCGACTGGCTGTTCTCCCGGCAGCGCTACTGGGGCGAGCCGTTCCCGATCGTCTACGACGAGCACGGTGTCGCCCATGACATCCCCGTCGACCAGCTGCCGGTCGAGCTGCCCGAGGTGGACGACTACTCGCCGCGGACCTTCGACCCGGACGACCCCGACACCGAGCCGTCGCCGCCGCTGTCCCGGGCCACCGACTGGATCAACGTCGAGCTGGACCTGGGCGACGGGCCCAAGATGTACCGCCGCGACGCCAACACCATGCCCAACTGGGCCGGTTCCTGCTGGTACCAGCTGCGGTACGTGGACCCGGACAACAGCGAGCGCTTCGTCGACGCGGTCAACGAGAAGTACTGGCTGGGCCCGCGCCCGGAGATCCACGGCTCCACCGACCCGGGCGGCGTCGACCTGTACATCGGCGGCGTCGAGCACGCCGTGCTGCACCTGCTGTACTCCCGGTTCTGGCAGAAGGTCCTGTTCGACCTGGGCGAGGTCAGCTCGGACGAGCCGTACCGCCGCCTGTTCAACCAGGGCTACATCCAGGCCTACGCCTACACCGACGCGCGCGGCGTGTACGTGCCGGCCGACGAGGTCGTCGAGCGGGACGGCAAGTACTTCTGGAACGACGAAGAGGTCAACCGCGAGTACGGCAAGATGGGCAAGAGCCTGAAGAACGTCGTCACCCCGGACGAGATGTGCGACACCTACGGGGCCGACACCTTCCGGCTGTACGAGATGTCCATGGGGCCGATGGAGGTCTCGCGGCCGTGGGCGACCAAGGACGTCGTCGGCGCGCAGCGTTTCCTGCAGCGGCTGTGGCGCAACCTGGTCGACGAGGAGACCGGGCAGCTGCGGGTCACCGACGTCGAGCCGGACGAGGACACGCTGCGGGCGCTGCACAAGGCCATCGCCGGCGTCCGCGAGGACTACGCGGAGATGCGCTACAACACGGCCGGCGCGAAGCTGATCGAGCTGAACAACTTCCTGACCAAGGCCGGCTCCACGCCGCGGTCGGTGGCCGAGTCGCTGGTGCTGATGCTGGCGCCGCTGTGCCCGCACATCGCCGAGGAGCTGTGGCAGCGGCTGGGCCACGATGAGTCGCTGGCCCACGGTCCGTTCCCGGTCGCCGAGGAGCGCTACCTGGTCGCCGACACCGTCGAGTACCCGATCCAGGTCAACGGCAAGGTCAAGGCCCGCGTGACGGTGGCCGCCGACGCCGGCCAGGAGCAGGTCAAGGCGCTGGCGCTGGCCGACGCCAAGGTGGCCGAGCTGCTGGGCGGCAAGGAGCCGCGCAAGGTCATCGTGGTGCCGGGCCGTCTGGTCAACATCGTGGCGTGACGCTGATCGGGGTCCTCCTCGGAGGACCCCCGATCAGTTGGTCAGGCCGATGTCCTCGAACAGCTCCGTGAGCATGGACTCGAACAGCGGCTCCGCGTTGGACACCGCGAACGGGAAGCGGCCGAAGACCTCCAGCGCCACCTGGCCGTACAGGCGGACCCAGAACTGCAGCATGGTGTAGACCACGGAGAGGTTGAGGGCCTCCTCCGGCAGCTGGATGCCCTCCTGCTCGATCTGGGAGAGCAGGTGGCTGCGGAAGGCGACCAGGTCGGTGCGCAGCTCGTCGGGGACGTTCTCCTCGTCCGGCACCAGCAGCCTGTGCGTGGCCAGCAGCTTGCCGGCCATGTTCAGGAAGATCCGGCCGAACTGGTCCTTGGGCCGGCGCATCAGCTCGCCGGTCGCCTCGTCGACCTCGCAGTGGGCCGAGTCGTCGGGCGAGGCGAAGACCAGCGTGAACTCCTGCGGGTGGTTGAGCGCCCAGCGGCGGAAGCCGCGGCAGGCCGCCAGCACGCCGCCGATCGCGTCGTGCTCGTCGACCCGGGTGAGGTCGGCGGTCAGCTCCGCGGCCAGGTCGCCGCAGATGTCGTCGATCACGCGGCGCAGCAGGTCCTCGCGCGAGTCGTAGTACCGGTACAGCGCCGGCGCGGTGATGCCCAGCTCGCGGGCGATCGCCCGCAGCGTGACGGCCTCGCGGCCCTGCTCCACCAGTAGCCTGCGCGCCTGCTGGCGGATCTCTCGCTCGGTGTCGGCCCGGGGCCGATCACGTCGCGTGGTCTCCGTCATAGTTCACCCCATCGTGTTGCAAACACCGCTGACCACCCATTAACGGTGTTTACCGGCGCCTGTCCTAGGGGGAACGGTACAACGACGGCGGGGCTGATGTTCGCGTCCCGGACAACGGTGGTGCACCGACGCCGCTGGATCGTGATCATCTGGACGCTTGCCGACCGGCAACGAGTTATCCACACCTGGATCTTCACTCCCATTGGCCGTGACCTGCGCTCGGTAGAATGGACCCGGGGCGGCCTCCCCAGGGAGCGGCGGGCTGGGTGTGGGGCCGGGCGGGTCCGGCTTGGGCCGGGTGGATCGGGGGGCCGGGTGGTCGGGTTTGGGACCGGGAGGGCCGGGGGACGGGTAAGTCGGGCTTGGGCCGGCGTCGGGGCTGGGCCGCCCGAGGCCAAGCATGGGGGCCAACCATGGAGGCCGAGCATGGGGCCCGCGCTTGCGCTGCGTGTGGTGGGCTAGGCGCGGGGCTGCGTGGTGGGCTGGGTGTTGTGGCCCGGAATATCGGGATCGTGGGAGAGGTTGGCGTTGGCGTGACCACTGAAGTGCTTGTGCACGTGCGGCCGGGGTGCCCGTTCTGCGACATGCTGCGCGCCAACCTGAAGCGGAGCGGGCTGAAGTACCGCGAGCTGGACATCTGGCAGGACCCGGATGCGGCGGCGGCGGTGCGGGCGGCGGCCAACGGGAACGAGACGGTGCCGACGGTGAACGTGGGCAGCACGTGGATGGTCAACCCGTCGATCCACCAGGTGCTGGCGGCCGTGAAGGCCGAGGCGCCGGAGTTGCTGCCGCAGCAGTGAGGCTCAGCCGGCGACGGCGATGACGCCGGCGGCCTTGTCGCTGGCGAGGTCGATCGTGGCCGTGAGCTGACCGGTGCCGCCGTCGACAACGGCGACGGAACGACGACCGGCGAAATAGACGCTGTGGTCCCGAGGGGACACGGCGATGCCGTGCGCGGTGAGCACGAGGGTCTGCACGATGCGCCGGGAGGAAGTGTCCACAACGGACACGGTGCCGTCCTGGAGGTTGATGACGTAGAGCCGGTCACCGCCGACGGCGAGCTGGCAAGCGCCGACGCCGACGGGGATGCGGGCGACGACCTGGTTGGTGCGGTTGTCGACAACGGTGACGGAACCGTTGGTGTTGGCCAGCCGGCTGGTGTGCGAGACGTAGGTGAACGCCCCGTCGGGACTGACGGCGACGTACTGGGGCAGCACATCGACGGGCACGGTCTTGGTGACGGTGGCGATCCGGGTGTCGATCACGGTGATGCTGGCGCCCTGGTTGTTGACCACGTACAGGTGCGAGCCGTCGGGAGTGATGGCGATGCCGGTGGGGGTGACGCCGACCTGGATGACGGCGGCCAGCGAATTGGTGGTCGTGTCGAAACCGAGCACCACGCCCTGACCGTTGGCGGTGCCGGAGATGTAGAGCCGCTTGCCGTCGGGACGGACGACGGCCGAGTCGAGCTCGGCTTTGACCCGAATGCGCTTGACGATCGACGCGGTGCGGAGGTCGACGACGGCGACGGTGCCGGCCCAGCCGTTGATGACAAACGCCGTGCGGCCGTCGGGGCTGAGGGTGAGGCCGGTGACCGGGGCGCCGGTGTCGACGACGGCGGTGACCTGACCGGCGGCGACGTCGACGATCCGCAGCTCACCGTTCTCGCCGGCGACCAGCGCGTGCACGGCGGCGGCGCTGACCGCGGGCCGGATCTGCAGGGGCTGCTCGGCGACCACCCCGGCGGTCAGCATCGCCAGCGCGATTCCGGCCGCCACCAAGGCTCGCAGTCGCCGAGCGCCGAGGCGGCGCTGGCAGCGCGTGGTGGTCACAAGCCGCATGGGAGCATTTTGACCATGGTCCCGGCCACCCGCGCACCCGGGACGGGTGAACGTTTCCGCCCGGCCGGGAAACGTAGATGCCCTGGTGCCGGGTCGCTCGGGGGCTACGCGACCGGCGCCAGGGCACCTCACCGGCGGACGAATCGACCGGTACACCTCTGTGTATCAGTCCGGCAGCTGATTTGTTACGCCTCGCGACTCATCCGTTATGACTCCTCCATGTTGAACCAGACGGGCGTATCGCGTGCCCGCCAGTAGCAGTAGCAGGCCGGCGGCGAGGAAGGCGATCACCCGGGCCAGTCCGTCCAGCGCGGCCAGGTCGAACAGCACGAGCTTCAGGACGGACGCCCCGACCAGCACCAACCCGACGGCGCGCAGGGCGGCGGAGCGGATTCCGCGCAGCAGCAGGGCGATGGCGGCCACGGTCCACGACACCGTGATGACGGTGTGTCCGAACACGAACCCGGAGCGGTCGGGCGAGATGAGCAGGGCGGTGGTCAGCACGGTCGCGGCGGCGCCGTAGAGCATCACCACCCCGGCGACGATCCACGGCCCGGCCTTGCTTGTCGGCGATCCGATGACGTCCAACCGGTATCCGACCAGCGGAATCGCGATGGCGACGCCGGTCATGAGCAGGCCGGTGGCGATGCCGTCGACGGACATGTTCGCGCCGGACAGGAAGACGACCAGCGTCGCCGGCTTCACCACGGACAGGGCCCAGAGCAGGCCGAACACGCCGCTCAGCAGCGAGGCGAGCAGCGCGGCCCGGTGCCGGGCGAGATCGGCGGCCAAGGCGAGCACCAAAGACTCACCCAGAAGGGTGATGGCCTGGGTCGGGCCGCTGAGCGCATTCACGGTGGCGTCGACCATGGCGACCGACCCCAGCACGGCGGCGGTCACGGTGACCGGCACGGTCAGCCAACGGTCGCAGAGCACCACCACGAGCATCAGCGCCGCGACGATCGCCGCCAGCCACGCGGCCTCGGGCCGGGTCAGCGCGAATCCGGCGACCAGCGCGGCGATGGGGGCGGTGGCCAGCAGGATCACCGGCGACGACTGGTCACGCTGGTCCCGCAACGTGATCACCACGGCGATGGTGACGCCGACGATCGTGGACGCCAGGGCGGCCCCGGCGGTCTGCAGCGGCTCGCCGCCGGTACGCAGGGTGAACGACGTGGTCAACAAGCTGGCCAGCACCGGCGGCACGCCGGCGACCAGCGCCAGCGACGGCCAGCTCCGCACCAGCTGCACGGGCATGGCGCCGATCTGGAGGACGACCAGGAACGACACCAGTAGCGGCGTGAAGCCATGAGTCAGGAACGGGTCGCACAGCGCGCAGCCGATGATCACCCACACGGCGATGAACTGGGCGTTCCACCGAGCCGACAGCAGCAGTCCGCCGCCGGCGACGACCAGCGCGACGAGCAGCCCGGCCCACTGAGACATCAGGTCGTACAGCGAGGTGGCGGCGGCGACGTCCAGGTAGAGGACGGCAATACCGGTCGCCGCCAGGGCATACGCGCCGCTGCGGCCGGCCGGGTTTCGGTGTACCCACAGGCCGCCGGCGATCAGGGCCAGGCCGAGTCCGCCGCCGACCAGCACGCGCGGCTCCGGTCCGAGCCAGCCGCGCTGCACGGCCAGCACCATGAGCAGCACGATGCCCAGCAGCGTGACGGAGCCGCCGATCCAGGCCACGAGCTTGCTGCCGGCGCCCTCACGACCGAGGCGTTCGGGCAGCGGCGGCGGGGGAACATAGGTGGGCTGCGGCTGAGGCCATGCGGCCTGCGGCGGCGGGGCCATCTGTGGCGGCACAGGCATGGGCTGGTGCATCGGCACAGGCATGGGTGCCGGCATCGGCTGGTGCATCGGCGCTGGGGCCGGCGCGGCGAGCTGGGCGTGCTGCAACTCCTGGCTGACGACCTGGAGCCGCCGGCCGATGAAGTCCAGCTCGGCGGCCAGCCGGGCCAGTGGTTCCGAGGTGGTCATGCCGAAAGGATGAGTCCTGACCTCGCCGAATGGATCCGTAGCACTACTCACGTGGCAGGGTTGTGATGTGACTGTTGAGGTGGTGGTGATCGGGTCGGCCAATGCCGACGTGGTGGTGCGGGTGGAGCGCCGGCCGGGAGCGGGCGAAACGGTGCTGGGTTCGGACACGGTGCTGGCGGCGGGCGGCAAAGGGGCCAACGCGGCGGTGGCGGCGGCGAAGCAGGAAGCGCAGGTCGCGCTGCTGGGGGCGCTGGGCGACGACCAACACGGGGAGCTGCTGCGAGGCTCGATGAGCGGAACCGGGGTGCGCCTGGACCTGGTCCGTACGACGGACAGGCCGACCGGGGCCGCCTACATCACGGTCACGCCGGACGGGGAGAACACGATCGTCGTCTCCCCCGGCGCGAACTCGGCGGTGGACGTCGAGCAGGTCGAAGGGGCACGGGAAGCGATCGCGGGGGCGAAGGTGTTGCTGGCCTCGCTGGAGGTGCCGCTGGAAGCGATCGAACGAGCGGTGGCGCTGGCCCACGAAGCCGGCACGAGGGCGGTGCTGAACCTGTCGCCGGTGGCCGAGCTGTCGCCGCAAACGCTTGCCGCGCTGGACCCGCTGGTGGTGAACGAGCATGAGGCGCAGTGGCTGCTGGACGGCGAGACGGACCTGCGCAAGCTGCTGGACCTTGGCCCGCGCTCGGCGGTGGTGACGCTGGGCAGTGCCGGGGCGCTGGTCATCGAGAGGGACGGGACGACGGAGGTGGCCTCGCCGAAGGTGACGGCGGTGGACACGACCGGCGCCGGCGACGCGTTCGCCGGGGCGCTGGTCACGCAGCTCGCGGCCGGGGACGACCTGGTCGCGGCGGCGCGAAGGGCGGTCCGGGTGGCGGCGGTGTCGGTGACGCGGCCGGGCGCGCAGGCGTCGTACCCGACCCGTGGTGAAGTGGATTCGACGGAGGGTATGGTCTAGACCATGTCGAGCGCGCGACTCAAGGGTGTCGGGGTGAGTGCGGGCCGGGCCTCCGGCCCGGTGGTACGGGTCGCGGACCCGCTGCCGGAGCCGGCGGCGACGCCCGCGCCGGCCGATCCGGCGGCCGAGGCGGCCCGGATCAAGCCGGCGGCCGAGGCGGTCGCGGCTCGGCTGAACGAACGGGCCGAGGCAGCGTCGGGCGAGGCCAAGGCGGTGCTGGAGACGACCGCGATGATGGCCGCCGACCCGTCGCTGGCCAGCCAGGCCGAGAAGCTCGTCACGGCCAGGTCGCTGCCAGCGGCCCGCGCCGTGTTCGAAGCGGCCGAGACCTTCGCGGCCGCGCTCGCCGCGGCCGGTGGCTACATGGCCGAGCGGGTCAAGGACATCCGGGACGTGCGCGACCGCATCGTCGCCGAGCTGATGGGCGTTGAGCCGCCCGGCGTGCCCACGCTGACCGGCCCGACCGTGCTGATCGCCCGCGACCTCGCGCCAGCCGACACCGCCGGCCTCGACCCGACCAAGGTGCTGGCGCTGGTCACGGAAGAGGGCGGTCCGACCAGCCACACCGCGATCCTGGCCCGCTCGCTGGGCATTCCGGCCGTGGTCGCCACCACCGGCCTGCTGGCGCTCGGCGAGATCCGCGGCCTGATCGTGGACGGCGACACCGGCGTGGTCGAGGTGCCGGCCGGCCAGGTCCAGGTGCTCGCGGCCGGCGCGGGCAAGGAATTCCACTGGAACGGCGTGGGCATCACCTTCGACGGCAACCGGATCAAGGTGCTGGCCAACGTGGGCTCGGCCGCCGACGCGACCGCCGCCGCGACCAACGGCGCCGAGGGCGTCGGCCTGTTCCGCACCGAGTTCTGCTACCTGTCGGCGACCAACGAGCCGAGTGTGGCCGAGCAGACCGCCGCCTACAGTGCGGTGCTCAAGCCGTTCGCCGGCAAGCCCGTCACGGTCCGCACGCTGGACGCCGGCGCGGACAAGCCGCTGGCCTTCCTCGCGCCGGAGCCGGAGCCCAACCCGGCGCTGGGCGTGCGCGGGCTGCGCGTCGCGTTCACCCGGACCGACGTGCTGGACCGGCAGCTCGAGGCGATCGCCGCCGCAGCCGCCGAGACCGGCGCGCTTGTGCAGGTGATGGCCCCGATGGTGGCCACCGCCGAGGAAGCGTCCTGGTTCGCCGAACGGGTTCGCGCGGCCGGCATCGCCAAGGCCGGCGTGATGATCGAGGTGCCGGCGGCCGCGCTGACCGCCCGCGAGATCTTCGACGCGGTGGACTTCGTCAGCCTCGGCACCAACGACCTGGCCCAGTACACCTTCGCCGCGGACCGGCAGGTCGGCGCGGTGGCCGCGCTCAACGACCCGTGGCAGCCGGCCCTGCTGCGGCTGATCGCCCTGGTCGGCAAGGCGGCCGGCGAGGTCGGCAAGCCGGCCGGCGTCTGCGGGGAGGCGGCCGCGGACCCGCATCTGGCGGCGGTGCTGGTCGGCCTGGGCATGACCAGCCTGTCCATGAACGCCGGCGCCCTCAACCGGGTCGGCGCGGGCCTGGCCGAGGTGCATTTCGACCAGTGCCAGCTGGCAGCCAAGGCAGCGCTGGCCACCCACGACCCCGAGCACGCTCGCCTGGCCGCCCGCGCCGCCCTGACCCCACGCCGCCAGCACTAACCCCATTCGGCACATGCGGACCGGATGTGCCGAATAGAGGCAAGTACGACGCGCATGTGACGTTTGGGCGGGGTCAGTGGTGGTCCGCGTCGAGGCCGTGCTCGATGGCGTAGCGGGCCAGCTCGACCCGGTTGTGCAGCTGGAGCTTGCGCAGCGTGGACTGGACGTGGTTCTCCACGGTGCGGGGCGAGATGTCCAGGCGGGTGGCGATCTGCTTGGACGTCAGCCCCTTGGCCACCAGGCGCAGCACCTCGGTCTCCCGGCCGGTCAGCTCCGGCGCGGGCTCGCGCCCGGCCGGCTCGGTGGCCATCCGCCGGTACTCGCCCAGCACCAGGCCGGCCAGCCCGGCGGTGAACACGGCCGCACCCTCCGCGGTGCGATTGACCGCGTTGACGAGCTCCTCGACCGAGGCGGATTTCAGCAGGTAGCCGGAGGCACCGGCCTTCACCGCCTCCAGCACGTCGGTGTGCTCGCCGGACGCCGACAGCACCAGCACTCGGGTCTCCGGCCGGGCGGCGACGATCTGCTGCGTCGCCTCCACGCCGGTCTGCGCGCCGAGGTTGAGGTCCATCAGCACGACGTCAGGCCGCACGGTGCCGGCGATGCGCACGGCGGACGGCGCGTCGCTGGCCGTGGCGACCACCTCGAAGCCCCGTTCCTCGAGGTCGCGGGCCACGCCGGCCCGCCACATCGGATGGTCGTCGACCACCATCACCCGGACGGTCACGCTGCTCCCCCTGTCGGCACGTGCATTTCCCACTCGGTGCCCTCGCCGGGCGCCGTGGTCAGCTCAACGGTGCCACCCAGGTCGGCGATCCGTCCCCGGATCGACTGCGAGACGCCCAAGTGGCCCTCGGCCTCGGCGATGGCCAGCCGGCCGTCGGGAATGCCGACACCGTCGTCACGGATGCTCAGCACCACCTCGGCGCCGAGGTCCTCCAGCAGCACCCAGGCCCGCGCGGCCGACCCGGCATGGCGGTCCACATTGGACAGCGCCTCCCGCGCGGCGGCGCTCAGCTCGCCCGCGGTCACCTGAGGCACGAGCACCGGCGTGGCCGGTGCGGCCACGGAAATCGTCGGAGTGGCCAGCAGTTGCACCCACTGCCGCAGGTCCGTGTCGCCGTCCATAGTGGACTCCAGCGGCCCGGAAGCGATCAGCGACCGCAGCGCGATCTCCTGCTCGCCGGCCAGTTCGGCGATCTCCGCCGCCTCGCCGCCGACCTCGAGTCCACGCTTGCGCACCCGGGCCAGCACCTGGAGCACGCCGTCGTGAATGGACCGAGCCAGCCGTTCGCGCTCCGCCGTCGCGGCCTCGGTGCGCAGCGCCTGCCGCACCCGGGCCGCGGAGTTACGCGTCGCCTCCGACGCCACGCCGACCACGAAGCTGACGCCGATCAGCAGGACGGTGTCCTCGGCGAGGTAGATGTTGAAATAGCCGCGCGGCAGGATGTTGGCCACGGCGGTGATGCCGCCGAACAACAGACCCCAGTACCGGCCGCCGTAGATCGCGCCGCCGACCGGGGCGCCGCTGGACCACAGGGTGGTGATCGTCTGCGCGCCGCTCTGCATCGGCGACGGGCCGACGATCGGCACCGACAGCAGCATCAGCACGGTGTTCAGCACCAGGTCGGCGATCACCAGCTGCGGACGGCGGCCGGGCGGCGAAAGGTAGAAGAACGTGAGCACTCCGGTCCACACCGTCATCACGCCGGCGACAACCCAGGCCGCCCACTCCACATTGAAGTGACCCCGGTAGAGCCAGATACTGACCAGGGCGAAGACCAAGGTCACGATGCGTAGCACGATCAGGCCCCGCCAGAACGGCGTGGCCGGATCGTCGTCCGGAGTGATCCCCGGAATGGCTGGTCTGCGGTTCACCACGTGCTCCTCCCCGGGCCCATCCTCCCGTGACCGAGCTTGCGAGGGAACCATTCAGCACAGGGACCTGGGTCGCAGACCCGCCGAGCGTCAGCGAGGTGGGCCTGTGACCGAGTGGTGACCGGTATCCCTGACCGGTGGACTTCTGCTGGCGTCACGGTGTGTGCGACGCTGGCGGACCTCGGGTGACGAACGGACTCGCTGTGCGCGACTGGTCGATGTGGACCCTGCCGAGGCCCGCGTTGGTCTACTGGATCGCAGTGGACCTCGCCGCGCTGGCCGTCGGCGGCTACGTACTGGCCGCGACCGCCCCGCCCACGCTGGCCGAGCTCGGCCGTTTCGGCGCGGTCGCCGGCACCGGCCTGGTGGTCGTGGTCATCACGGCCATCGCAACGCAGTTGTCCAACGAGACCCGCCGCAACCCCTGGGCGCTGCACATCTGCTACCTGTCGGCCGGCCTGCTGGTGTTGCCGCCCAACCTGACGCTGCTGCTCCTGCTCGGCCCCGCCCTCTACGGCGTGCTCGGTCCGGGCCCGGAGGCCCATCGCTGGCTGTTCACCCTGGCCGCCACCACGTTGTCGGTGTTCGCGGCGAGAGCCACCGTCGGCTGGAACCAGCCGAGCTGGGACTTCGGCATGCTGGTGCTGGCCGGTTTCGTGCTGCTGATGACGCGGGCCGTGCTGGTCGCGGTCGGCCTGCGGCTGCGGGCCCCGACGGCCGGCGCGGACGAGGTGTTCGGCGAGCCGATCGACATCGTGCTGGGCATCGTCGCGGCCAGCACCGGCGGGCTGATGGCGATGGCCGTGCTGACCGACCCGATCCGCGCGCTGCTGGCCGGTCCGCCGATGTTCCTGCTGGAGCGGGCCGCGCAGCTGCCGCAGTGGCGGCGCTCGGCCCAGCGTGACGCCAAGACCGGGCTGTCCAACGCCGTGCACTGGGACCTCCGAGCCCGTGACGAGCTGGCCAAGGCCAACGCGCGGCAGCGGCCGGTCGCGATGATGCTGCTGGATCTCGACCACTTCAAGCGGGTCAACGACAAGGTCGGGCACCTCGCCGGTGATGCCGCGCTGGCCGCCGTTGCCCGTGAGCTGCGGGGCACCGTGCGGCACGGCGACGTGGTCGGGCGGTTCGGCGGCGAGGAGTTCGTGGTGCTGCTGCCGGACACCGGTCCCGGCGTGGCCGAGTCGGTGGCCGAGCGGGTCCGGCACGCCATCTCGCTGCTGCGGGTGGCGACGACCGCGGCCGACGGCCACGCCCATGTGTTGGACGGCCTGACCGTCAGCATCGGAGTGTCCACTTCGGACCGTTACGGCTACGACGTGTCCACCCTGCTCGTCGCCGCCGACTCGGCCCTGTTGTCGGCCAAGGGCTACGGTCGCAACCTGGTCGCGATGGCCTAGCTACTTGCCGTGGCCCGGCTCCACCTTGGGTGGCCGGGTCGGGTCCACTTCGGACGGATCGATGCCCTGGTCGTGCAGCAGCGACCGGATGCCCGAGTTCAGCACGGCCAGGATCGGCACGGACATCAGCGCGCCGGCGATGCCGCCGAAGGTGAAGCCGGCCGCGATCACCAGCACCACGGCCAGCGGGTGCAGCTGCACCGCCCGGCCGAGCAGCAGCGGCTGCAGGATGTGACTCTCCAGCTGCATCACCGCGATCACGATGACCAGCACGATCAGTGCCCAGAAGAAGCCCTTGGCCACCAGTGCCACCAGCACCGCGACGCTGCCGGCGATCACCGCGCCGATGATCGGGATGAACGCGCCGAGGAACACCAGCGCGGCCAGCGGCACCGCCAGCGGCACGCCGATGACACCGATGCCGACACCGATACCGACCGCGTCCACGACCGCCACCGCGGCGGTGGCCCGCACGTAGCGGACCAGGGAGGCGAAGCCGCGGCGGCCGGCCAGGTCGACCCGCGGCCGCACGTCAGCCGGGATGATCTTGGTCAGGAACGACCAGATGCCGCCGCCGTCGTGCAGGAAGAAGATCGTGGTGAACAGCACCAGCAGCACGCCGGTGAGCACCTCGCCGAGGGTGGCGGCGGTGGACAGCGCGCTGGTGGTGATGCTCAGCTGGTTGTCCTGGATCAGCTTGATGAGCTGGTTGGGCAGGTCGAGCAGCTGCGAGTCGGGGATCCGCAGTGGCGGGCCCTCCAGCCAGTGCTTGATCTGGTCGACCGAGCTGGCCACCTGCTTCTGCAGGTCGGGAAGGCCGCCGACGAACGCGCTGATCACGCCGTAGAGCACGCCGCCGACCACGGCGATGCCGCCGACCACCACGATCGCCGTGGCCAGCCCGCGCGGCACCTTCCACCGCGCCAGCTGGCCGACCGCCGGGGCGAGCAGCGCGGTCAGCAGCAGCGCGATGGCCACCGGGATGATCACCACCGCCAGGTAGCCGACGATCCACGAGATGAGCCAGACCGCGCCGGCGACGGCCAGCAGCCGCCAGCTCAGCGCGGCGCTGACCCGCAGCACCTTGGGCACGGACTGGCTGACGTCCTCGGGGCGGCCTGGCCGGGGCGAAGTCACACGATCACCGTAGCGGCGGCGCCGACAGAAAGGCACCGTTCACACGTTCAGGGGAAGTTGCGGTGTCAAGGCTGCGCCGGCCGCCCGAAACTGATTATCTCTCGGCGTCGACATCACGGACGCCTCTCGCGCCCCTTCACCGATGTCGGCGTTTCCCCAGGCGAGCGGAAGAGGATCTTCTTTGTCGACGGACGGGCACATGATCACGGGGGCCGGCGGCTACGCCGCGCGCTCACCCGTGCGGTGCTCACCGTCGGCGGCGTGGTCGGCCTGACGGCCGCCGCGTGGTGCCTCTCCACCGCCTGCGCGTCCGCGGGGACCATCGGCGACCACAGTGTGGTCGACTCGGTCAACCACACGGTCGCGACGCACGGCCACTCGCCGGAAACCGCATCAGCGGACAACGGGGTGCACGAGATGGCCCGCGCGGTCGCGACCGCGAGCAAGCCGACCGCTGGCTCCATCGCAACCGAGCACCAGAGCCTGGCGAGTGGGGCGAGCCTGCCCTCCTCCGCCGATTTCGACCGGTTCGCCCACCAGGTCCAGGACGACTTCGTCCAGGTAGGGCGGCACGTGGCCAAGCCGGCCCCGTCCGCACTGGTCGGCGACTCGGTGACCCTGGTGCGCCACGTGGTCCAGTTCCCGCTGGCCACGCTGCCGGTGCGGCTGCCGATCCCGGTGATCGGCGTGCTCTCCGGCGCGTCCTCGACGACCGACGGCAGGCAGTCCACCGACCCGACCGGGTTCGCCCCGGCCGGCGACGCCGGCTCCACCCTGCACTCGACCGTCGCCGGCGCGCCTGCCGCCACCGCGCTCACCGTGCGGCACCCGTTGCCGCCGTACCGGAGCTCGGACCTGTCCGGCCCGAGGAACTCCATGCCGTTGCCGGTCGTGCCTGCCCAGGTGCCGCCGGCCCCGTGCTGCTTCGGAACGGGTGGCCCCGGCTCGGCCGGCGTCCCCAACCCCGAGCAGCTTCCTTTCGGCTCCACCCTCGGTGCCGCTGCGTACAGGTCCGTTGTGGCCACCTCGCAGTCGGTGTCCGTGCTGACCGGCAAGCAAGCCGGCATCACGCCTGACTGATTTCGCGCGCGGCTGGCGGTCGCAGGGCTTTGACGCCCGCACCGTTTCGGTCCGTGCGCATTTTTCTGCGCCCTTCCAGCCGCGCTAACGACCCGGGATGCACCCGACCCCCTCAGCCAGGTGCATCCCACTCCCCGGGTGGCCGTTGCCCCCGGCCACCCGTTAGCCCCGCAAGGGACAATCCGAAGGAGAAGTAATGCAGACGTGGGCGAAGCGCGGACTTCAGGCCGCGCTCCTCACCGGTGGCTTCATCGCCGTCGGCACCGGCATCGCCAACGCCTCCACGGACCAGCCGGCCCACCCGCTGGGTGTGCCCGCGACGGACCTGGTCGATGTCAACGTCAAGGTGCCGATCCACGAGACCAACAACCAGCTCGGCACGATCCTGGGCAAGACCAACCTGCCCGGCATCAGCCAGACCGTGAGCACCCGCGAGCTCACCGGCAAGCTGGCCCCGCACCCGCTGGCGACGCAGAAGAACATCCCGGTCGCCGTGCCGCAGAACATCAGCCGCGGCAACACCATCCCGCTCGACGTGTGCGTGCCGGTCGACATCTCCGGCAACGCCATCGGCGCGACCGGCGACGCGGCCACGTACAACAGCTCGAAGGTCGGCTGCGAGGCCCAGTCGGTCACCACGACCGACGGCAAGCGCGGCTCGATCGCCGGCAACATCATCGGCGTCGACTACGGCCTGCCGATCCAGCTGGACAACAACGCGATCGCCGCACTCGGCAACGCGTTCGCCGCCGGCACCGCCGACGCGTACACCGCGACCGGCACCACCCCCTTCGTCACCAACGGTGAGAAGGGCACGCTGACCGGCAACATCGTCGACGCCGCGCTGGGCACCCCGGTGCAGCTGACCGGCAACGCCATCGGCGTCGGCGGCAACTCGGCCACCGCGAACAAGGCCAGCACCGACGTCGCCACCGGCGGCTCGCTGCAGAGCAACGGAAACGGCGGCACGCTGGCCGGCAACCTGATCGGGGTGCCGCTGGGCCTGCCGGTCGAGGCCAACGGCAACGCCATCTCCTGGGTCGGCAACGCCGACGCCAAGAACCACAGCACCGGCGCCGTCCAGGCCGGCGACACCGACGACGGCTGGTACGCGCTGACCGCGGGCGACCCGTCGACGCTGTCCGGCAACATCGTGCAGGCGCCGATCGTCAGCAAGGTCCTGCTGGCCGGCAACGCCGTGTCCTGGATCGGCAACACCACCGCGCTGGGCGTCACCGACAACCACCTGGTGTCGGGCGGCCAGGCCGGCACCACCGGTGTGAAGTCGACCGGCTCCGGCAACATCATCGACCCCGAGGTCGCGCTGCCCGTCGAGGTCTTCGGCGACGGCGTCACCTGGATCGGCACCGCCGAGGCGGCCGACCTGAACAAGGTCACCGCGCTGGCCGGCGGCAACACCTACACCAACGGCGACAAGTCGACGCTGGGCGGCAACGACGTGGTCGCGCCGATCGCCGGCGCGGTCGACGCGTTCGGCTCGGCCGGCTCGCTGATCGGCAACGCCAGCGGCACCGGCGCCAACGACTCCTCGGTCGTCGACGGCGGCTACAACGGCACGCTGGGCAACGGCGCGGTCGGCGGCGGCAACATCGCCGCCGTGCCGGTGGCCCTGCCGGCCGAGATCTTCGGCGCCGGCGCCTCGCTGGCCGGCAACGCCGACGGCCTGGCCAAGGAGGTCAAGGACGTCGAGGCCGGCGACAAGGTCAACACCAACGACGACCGCGGCACGGTCAGCAGCAACATCGCCTCGGTGCCGGTCACCGCGCCGGTGCAGGTCTTCGGTGACGCGGCCGGCCTGGTCGCCAACGTCACCGGTGGCGCCAAGTCGCAGACCACCACCACGGCCGGCCACGACGTGCAGGCCAACGGCGACAAGGGCAGCGCGTCCGGCAACGCCGCGCAGGTCCCGGTCTCGCTGCCCACGCAGCTGTTCGGCGACACCGCCACCCTGGTCGGCAACGGCGACGCCATCGCCCAGGGCATCACCAGCTCCACCGCCGGCGGCGACGTCGACGCGTCGGGCAAGGGCGGCTCCCTCACCGGCAACATCGCCGACGTCCCGGTGGCCGGCGCCATCCAGGGCTTCGGTGCGGCCATCGCCGGCGCCGGTGTCGACAACGCCACCGCCGCCAACCTGACCAGCTCCAACGCCGGTGGCACCGACATCACCAACGGCTGGGGCGGCTCGGTCGCCGGCAACGTCGCGCAGGTGCCGCTGGCGCCGGTCGTCGGCGTGCTGGGTGACACCGTCACCGCGGCCGGTGTCGGCAGCTCCGTCGCCGACAACAAGGTGTTCGACACCGCCGGCAAGGACGTCGTGACCGACGGCACCGAGGCCGCGATCTCCGGCAACGTGGCCAAGGTGCCCGCCGCCGCGACCGCGGACGTGCTGGGTGACGCCGTGACCCTGGGCGGTATCGCCAACGCCCTGGCGCACAGCTACACCGACCCGTCGGCCGGTGGCGACACCACGACCTCGGGCAAGCTCGGCTCGGTGGCCGGCAACGTCGCGCAGGTGCCCGCCGCGGCCAACGCCCAGGTGCTGGCCGACTCGGTCGGCGCGCTCGGCAACGCCGCCGACGACACCACCTCGTGGACCGGCAACTTCGCCGGTGGCAACACGCACACCACGGGCATGTTCGGCGCCATCTCGGGCAACCTCGCGCAGGTGCCGCTGGTGGGCAACGCCGAGGTGCTGGACGACGCCGTCGGCGCCGGGGGCCTGGCCTTCGAGAAGAGCTCGACCTCGGCGATCAACACCGCCGGTGGCGAGGCCACGACCTCGGGCGTGCTCGGCTCGGTGGCCGGCAACCTGGCCTCGGTGCCGGTCGTGGCCGACGCGCAGGTGACGCAGGACGCCGTGTCCGCGGCGGGCCAGGCGTTCCACGCCGGCGCCAACAAGGTCGTCGACCTGGCCGGTGGCGACGTCAAGACCAACGGCACGGGCGGCTCCATCTCCGGTGACCTGCTTCAGGTCCCGGTGGCCGCGATCGCCGGTGTGTTCACCGACGCCGTGACCGTCGGCGGCATCGCCGCCACCAAGGGCATCAACGTCACCGACGTGGCCTCGGGCGGCAGCCAGTCCACCGCCGGCGTGACCAAGACGCTGTCGGGTCTGAACGGCCACCTGCCGGTCGGCGCGCTGGTGCAGGTCTTCAACGTGCCGGTCGAGGTGTTCGGCACCGCGCTGGCGCACGGCGCCAACCTGACCTCCGCGGTCGTCGGCGAGGAGAAGCCGGCCCTGGACCTGCCGATCACCAGCCGCGGCCTGATGGGCGCCCGTGAGCTGCCGTCGATGCCGAGCCTGTCGGCGCTGCCGACCAACGCCGGCCTGCCGCTGGCCGGTCTGGGTGTGGACAGCCTCATGACGCTGGCCGCCCCGCTGGCCGGGCTGGCCCACGCCGTGCCGGGCCTGCCCGCGCAGGAGCGCGACCTGCCCTCCATGTCGGGTCTGCTGCCCACGGACAACCTGGTCCCGGGTGCGCACCTGGCTCAGCTGCCGACCCTGGACGGCGTTCGCGTGACGCCGAACGTGGCCGGTGGCGCCCGTGAGCTGCCCGGTCAGCAGCTGCTGACCGGCCTCACCTCGATGACCGAGGGCCTGCACCTGGGCTGAGGTCTGACCAGCTAGCACGAAAGAACCCCCGGGCAGCCAGCCCGGGGTTCTTTCTATGCGGTGCGAAGTCGTTTCTCGACGTGCCCGATCACGGTGTGCGCCGGCGCCGAGCCGTCGCTGGTCGCCCAGCAGACCCGGACCTTGGGATGCAGCCGGACCTTGCCGACCAGCACGGCCCGCTGGGTCAGCTCCCGCACCCGGGCGGCGATCGGCTCGCCCGTGCCGCACGGATGCTCGGCCACCACGGCGAACTCGTCGCCGCCGTAGCGGGCCACGGTGTGGTCGTCGCGCAGGCCCTGGCGCAGCCGCCCGGCCAGCACGGTCAGCAGCCCGTCGCCGACGTCGAAGCCGTGCTCGGCGTTGACCTCGGCCAGTTTTCGCACGTCCACCAGCACGAACGTGCTCAGCGAGCCGTTGGTCCGCGACCGGGTCAGCGACTGCTCCAGCCGATCGAGCAGCAGCGCCCGGCTGGGCAGCCCGGTCAGCGGGTCGATCAGTCCCCGGCTGTGCGGCACGTCGGTGTGCACCGGCTGGAGCACGGTGAGCACGCTGGGCCGGCCGCGATGGTTGACCGCGTGGAAATCGGCCCACAGCCGCGAGCCGGCGATCCCGTTGCGCACGACCACCAGCGGCACGGCCAGCCGGCCGTTGCCCCGCAGCACCTGCGCGGCCAGCTCGGCGCCCTGCGGCAGCGGCGCGCCGGAGTCGTCGCAGACCTGCCAGCCGTCGGGCCTGGTGTTGCGCAGCAACTGGGCCCGGCTCAACCCGAGCAGGTGCCCGGCCAGGCTGTTCGCCGCCAGCACCGCCCCATGTTCGTCCTGCAGCAGCACCCCGACGGGAAGTTCGGAGACCAGCTCGTCCCAGACCGTCCCGGTGGTGATCGGCGCCGCCGTGTCCACGGCACTCATCCGCCTGGCACCTTCCTGGAGCAGGGAGGTTTCTCCAGTGAGCCTGCCCCCGGAGGTGGCCGGTTAACAAGGGGCCCGGTCCACCCGTACCGGTGATCTTTGACCGGTTTCAGGTGATCAGCGTCTCGAACGCGTCGGCCGAGACGATGGGCACGCCGTACCGGCGAGCGGTGCGGGCCTTGCTGGACATGGTTTCCGGGTCGGCCGCCACCAGCAGCGCGGTCTGCCTTGTGACATAGCCCGCATTGACCCGCAGTCCCGCCGCGAGTGCCCGTTCGACCAGCTCACCGCGAGGTTGTGCGGCCTGCCCGGTGAACACGACAAGATCGCCGATACGCAGTGAGGGAACCTCACCTGTCGGAATCGGCGGCACCCAGCTGCCCCGCCGGTACTCGGCGACCTCGTCGGCCGGCAGCGTCGGCCAGGCCCAGGTTGACGCCGCGGCAAGGAGATCCGTCCACGGCTCCGGTCGGCCAGCCTGGCACAGGTAGTGGGTGAGCAGGCCGGCCGCGGCGTGGGCGTCGTCCAAAGCGGAGTGTGCATCACGCAGATCGACACCGGCCGCATCGCAACTCGCCTTGAGCGAACGTCCGTCGCGCTGCGGCAGATAGGCCGCGCCCAGCGCCATCGTGCACAGGCCCAACTCGGCCGACACCGGCACCGGCAGCCCGATGCGGTCGAACTCGGCGGCGATGAACCGGGCGTCGAAGGACAGGTTGTGCGCCACCATGACCCGGCCGGCCAGCCGCGCCGCCAGCGCGCCGGCCACCTGCACGAAGGACGGCGCGCGGCGGGCATCCCCTGCGCTGATCCGGTGAATGTGCTGCGGCCCGAGATCGCGGCCCGGGTTGACCACGGTGCACCACTCGTCGGTGACCACCCCGGTCCGGTCCACCGCCACCACGGCCACTTCGACCACCCGATCACGGCCGGCGGCCGCGAATCCCGTCGTCTCCACGTCAACGACCGCATAGCCATCCGACACGCAGCGAAGTTACTAGCTGTGCCACGATGGCTCGCGTGAGGTGGCTCGAAGCGTCCACACCGTGGCTGATCGCGGTGATCGTGTGCTGGGTGGCGGCCGGGCTCTTCGAGTTCCTGCTGATCCGCCCGCGCGAGAAGGCGGCGCTGGAAGGCAAGGGCTGCCCCTACTGCGGCACGCCGTGGAGCGGGCTCAAGGCGTGCGGCAACTGCGGCCGCGATCTCGTCCGCGAGCAGAACCACATCGTCACCCGGGTGCTGTTCACGGTGGGCGCGCTGGCCACCGGGCCGGTGATCGGCATCGTGGTCGTGCACCTGCTCACCGGGAAGTGATGGTGTACGGCACCTCCTGGCTGGGCCCCGACTTGTAGGTCCCGGTGGCCACGACCTTGTCGCCGAGGCGCACCTCGAAGGCCGACTCGATGCCGGCGGCGTCGAAGGTTCCGTTGTGCGCCAACACGAAGCTGCCGGCCTCGTCGTCGAACGAGCCGGTGAGCAGCTCGTAGCCGACGAAGGTGCCGGTGCCGTCCGGGCGGTAGTGCAGCAGCAGCTGGGCCCGGCTCTCGCCCTTCAGCGGGCCCTCGTAGACGAAGTCGACATCGGCGTGCGCCACCTTGGGGCCACCCTCGGCCTCGGCGACGACCTTCTCATCCCAGCGGGTGTATCGGAACGTGCTCATGGCCGTCACCCTGCCAGCCATACCTGACAGGTTATGTCAGGTTTCGATAGCGGGACGGTGGAATTCCGTACTGGCCGACGAAGGCCTGCCGCAGCGTCTCGGCCGAGCCGAAGCCGCAGCGCCGGGCGATCGCCGCCAGCGGCAGCGGGGTGCCGGTGAGCAGCCGGGCGGCGGCCTCGGTTCTGGTCTCCCGCACGTACTTCGCCGGCGGGCGACCGATGTGGTCGAGGAACAGCCGGGTCAGGTGCCGTTCGCTGACGCCGGCCCGATCGGCCAGCGCGGTGGTGCCGAGGTCCTCGTCCAGATTGGCCGCGATGTGCGTGACCAGCTTGCGTACCACCGAGTTCTCCGGCGCCGGGGCCTGCACGTACATGCTCACCTGGGCCTGATTGCCCGGCCGTTGCAGGTACGTCACCAGCCCGCGGGCGACCGCCCGGGCCAGCGCCGCGCCGTGGTCCTCCTCGACCAGGGCCAGCGACAGGTCGAGCGCGCTCGTCACGCCTGCGGACGTGTAGACGTTGTCGTCCTTGATGTACAAGGGTTTCGGGTCGACCTCGATGCGGGGGTAGCGCTCCTGGAGGCTGCGGGCGACGAACCAGTGCGTGGTGCAGCGCCGCCCGTCGAGCAGGCCGGCCGCGGCCAGCACGCTCGTGCCCGAGCAGACCGAGGCCACGCGGCGGCTTTCCCGGGCCAGCCTTCGGACATGCGCCACCAGCACCGGATCCGCGGCGGCCTGCTCGTGCCCGTACCCGCCCGATACGACGATCGTGTCCAGCGGACCGGTGATCCGCTCCAACGCGTGCTGTCCGGCCAGCACGAGACCTGAGCCGCTGGTGGCCGGCTGCGCGCCGAGCGTGGCGAACTCGATGGAGTACGGCGGATTCGCGCCGTGCCGGTTGGCGGTGTCGAAGGTGTCCGACACGCAGGCCACGTCGAGCAGCTCGACCTGCGGGTATCCGACGATCACCACCCTGCGCATGGCGGCGACGATACCCGTCCGAAAGACAGGGATACCAGGATTCAGGACACGGCCGCGGCCGTCGATTGCCGAAGCGTTTCGACCGGGGACATCGTCGACGGCATGAAGGACATCGCATTCGTGCTGTACCCGGGCTTCACCGTGCTGGACATGGTCGGCCCGCTCCAGGTGCTGAGCGCGCTGCCCGCGTTCGCCCCGGAGTACCGGGTGGTGGTGCTGGGCGAGGGCAAGTCGCCGGTGCCGACCGACACCCCGCTGGGCGTGCTGGCCAGCCACACCTTCGACGAGGTCCCTGAGCCGTACGCGGTGTTCCTGCCGGGCGGCACCGTCCCGACGATCACCGCGATGGCCGACGAGCAGTTGCTCGCCCGCATCCGGTCGATGGCCGAGCACGCCGAGATCGTCGGCTCGGTCTGCACCGGCTCGCTCATCCTCGGCGCCGCCGGGCTGCTGGAGGGCCGGCGGGCTACCACCCATTGGATGTGCCGGGACCTGCTGGCCAAGTTCGGGGCGACGCCGGTGGCCGAGCGCTGGGTCCGTGACGGCAAGGTGCTGACCGGGGCCGGTGTCTCCGCCGGTATCGACCTGGCCCTGCACCTGGTGCAGGAGCTGGCCGGCGAGGAGATCGCCCGCCAGGTGCAGCTGATGATCGAGTACGACCCGCAGCCGCCGCTGGGCGGCATCGACTGGACCGAGGTGGACATCGCCGCCCGCCGGCCGCTGCTCGACGGCTGGCTGCACGCGGGACTCGCCGATCATCCGAAGCTGCTCAGCGAGCTGATCGGCTCGTAGTGTTGGGGGTATGACCAGGTGGACCACGGCCGACATGCCCGATCAGAGCGGGCGCGTCGCCGTGGTCACCGGGGCGAACACCGGGGTCGGCCTGGCCACCGCCCGTGCGCTGGTCCGGGCCGGCGCGACGGTGGTGCTGGCCTGCCGTGACCAGGACCGGGCCGACGCCGCGGCGGCGGAGACCGGCGGCGAGCCGGTGCTGCTGGACCTCGGCTCGCTGGCCTCGGTGCGGGCCGGCGTCGAGCGGATCACCGCCGAGCACCCCCGGATCGACCTGCTGATCAACAACGCCGGCGTGATGATGACGCCGCGCGGCCGCACTCAGGACGGGTTCGAGCTCCAGATCGGCATCAACCACCTGGGCCACTTCGCCCTGACCGGCCTGCTGCTGCCGGCGATGCTGGACGTGGCCGGCTCGCGCATCGTCACCGTGTCCAGCAACGCGCACCGGGCCGGCGAGATCAACTTCGACGACCTGAACTCCCGCGACCGCTACCGGGCGATCGCCGCCTATGCCCAGTCCAAGCTGGCCAACCTGCTGTTCGCGTACGAACTCCAGCGCCGGCTGGCCGCGGCCAGGGCGTTGCCGATCTCGGTGGCCGTGCATCCCGGCTCGGCCCGTACCCAGCTGGTCCGGGAGAGCCCGCGCCCGGTGCAGTGGCTGCTGGGTTCGCCGCTGATGTCGTGGATGCTCCAGGACAGCGACCAGGCCGCGCTGCCGTCGCTGCGGGCGGCGACCGATCCGGCCGTGCGCGGCGGCGACTACTACGGGCCCGACGGGTGGAACGGGTTCAAGGGCCATCCCGTTCGCACCGCGTCGGCCCCGCGCTCGCACGACCTGGCCGCGGCGCGCCGGCTGTGGGCCAAGTCGGAGCGCCTGACCAGCGTGGTCTACCGGTTCACAGATAAGGCCGGGTGATCATCTCCAGGCCGTGGCCGGCCGGGTCGAAGAAGTACACGCCCCGGCCGCCGTGCTCGGTGTTGATCTTGTCGGGCTGCTGCTGGAACGGGTCGGCCCAGGTCCGCACGCCCTGGTCGAGCAGTCGCTGACGGGCCCGGTCGAACAGCTCGTCGTCGACGAGGAACGCGTAGTGGTGCATCTGGATCTCGTCCAGCGGCGGCGCGGCGAACTGGATCAGCACCCCGTCGCTCATCTGGATGTTGGTGAACGGGCCCCAGGACGGCGCCTCGGGCAGTTCGAACAGATCCCGGTAGAACCGGGCCGTGGCCTCGCGGTCCCGGCACGGGATGATGGTGTGGTTGAACGTGACTGGCATGTCGGTAGCTCGCTTTCGTCGGTGGACTCACGGATTCGGGGTTGTCGTCCCCGATGCGGAGGTCCACGCGAGCGCCCGGTCAGCGATCCACCGGATCGCCTTCCCGTGCATGGCCGAAGGCCGGTCCGGTGATCACGTTGTCACCCTAGCCGTGGCGGCAAGCCTTTTTCGTCACGTCGTGAGCGCCTCCATCAGCAGGCCGATGCCGCGCTCGTCACCGGTGGTGCCGCCGGCCATCTTGTTCATCACGTACGCGAACGTGACGTGCGCGTCCATGTCGACCACCGCCAGCGAACCGCCCGCGCCGCCCCAGTTGATTGTGTTGGGATTGGGCAGCCAACCCGAGTTCACGGCGAAGCCGAGGCCCCAGCGGATCGGCATGTCGAGCACCAGGTCCCGGCCCTCGACCTGCACCTCGAGGGCCCGCCGGCAGCCCGCCTCGGACAGCAGCTGCTTGTCGCCGACGGCGCCGCCGTTGGCCAGCACCGCGAGGACCTGCGCCACCGACCGGGCGTTGCCGTGCCCGTTGCCGGCCGGGATCTCCGCCGCGCGCCACGCCCTCGTGCCGATGGCCGCCGGGTCTACCTGCGGATTTGTCGACACGTTGACCTGGAGCTCGGTGCCGTCGGTGAACGGCGACCGCTCGGGCGGCGGGATCAGCTCGGCCACTCGGTCGTCCTCGGAGGCCGGCAGGCCGATGTGGAAGTCCGCCTGGAGCGGTTCGGCGATCTCCTCCCGGAACACCGTGCCGAGCGTGCGGCCGGTGATCCGCCGGACCACCTCGCCGACCAGGTAGCCCTGGGTCACGGCGTGATAGCCGGAGGCCGTGCCCGGCGCCCAGAACGGCTCCTGCACGGCCAGCAGCGCGGTCGCCTTCTCCCAGTCGTACAGGTCGTCCACGGTGATCGGCTCACGCCAGCCGGCCAATCCCGAAGAATGGCTCATCAGATGGCTGACCAGCACCGATTCCTTGCCGGCGGCCGCGAACTCGGGCCAGTACTTCGCCACCGGGGCCTCGAACTCCAGCTCGCCCCGGTCGGCCAGCAGCAACGCCGTGAGGGCCGTCATCGTCTTCGTCACCGAGTAGACGTTGACGATCGTGTCCCGCCCCCAGGGGCGGGTCCGCTCCTCGTCGGCGAACCCGCCCCACAGGTCGACCTGCGTCTCCCCCTCGGCCGTGACGCAGACCGACGCGCCCACCTCGTCGTTGCCCTCGAACGTCTCCCGCACCGCCGCGTATCGGTCGGCGGCGAACCCCTCGCTCTTCAGCACACCGCGCAGTGTCCGGCCTTGCGGCTGCTTCGCCCCAGCGGTTTTCCGGTCGACCCTTGCGCCTAGCTGTCCCAAGTGACCGGCAGGTACTGCACGCCGTAGATGCTCTGGTGGCCGGGTCGCAGCGCCGGCTCGCCGACCAGCCGCAACGTGGGGAACGCGGTGAACAGCGCGGGCATGGCGACCCGCATCTCGACCCGCGCCAGCTGCTGCCCGAGGCACTGGTGCACGCCGTGTCCGAAGGTCACGTGCCCGATGGCGTCCCGGGTCAGATCCAGCTCGTCCGGGTCGGGGAAGCGCAGCGGGTCGCGGTTGGCGGTCTGCAACGACACGGTGACGGCCTCCCCGGCCTTGATCAGCTGGCCGCCGATCTCCACGTCTTCCAGCGCCGACCGCACGTTGGTGTGCGTGATGGTCAGGTAGCGCAGCAGTTCTTCGATGGCCCGATCGGGATCCTTGAGCAGCAGGGGAATCTGCGCCGGGTGACGCAGCAGGGCGTAGCTGCCGAGTGCGATCTGGTTGGCGGTGGTGTCGAGCCCGGCGGCGAGCAGGAGCCCGCCGATGCCGGCCAGCTCGTCGTCGGTCATGTCGGTGCTGGTCAGGTCGCTGAACAGGTCGTCGGTCGGCTTGCTTCGCTTGGCCTGCACCAGTTCGCCCACGTACTCGTGCAGCTTGACGACGCCCTCGTAGCGTTCTTCCGGCAGCGCGTCGGCGGAGAACAACAGCGACACGTAGCGCTGGAACGTCTCGCGGTCCGCGTACGGCACGCCGAGCAGCTCGCAGATCATCACCGCCGGCACCGGGTGGGCGAAGGCCTGCACCAGGTCCACTTCCGGGCGCAGCTCCCGCATGGCCTCGATGTGCTCGTCGGTCACCGCGGCCACGCGCTCGGTCAGCTGGCGCATCCGGCGGACGGTGAACTTGCCGGCCAGCAGCCGTCGGAAGCGGGTGTGTTCGGGGGCGTCGATGCCGGTCATGTCGCCGACCGCCGCCGGCGGCATCTCGGTCATCTGCTCCATGCCGGGCATCCGGTACGGCATGCGCAGCAGCTCCTGCCGTGAGCTGAAGCGGCTGTCGGCCAGCACGGCTCGGGCCTCGGCGTAGCCGGTGACCACCCAGCCCTCGTGTCCGTCGGGATAGGTCATGCGGGCCAACGGTTCCTCGGCGCGCAGCGCGCCGAGCGCGGTGGGCGGGTCGAAGGGGCAGCCGGTCGGACGGGCCAGCGGGAACTCGCTCAGGTGAGACATCCTCGGCTCCTGTCAGTGGGCGTATTCGCGGTTGAACAGTCGCTTCGACCAGACGTAGCCGCCGACGGCGATCACGGCGCACCAGGCCAGCGCCAGCCACAGGTTGTCGCCGAGCGGCCGGTTCATCAGCAGTCCGCGCAGGGTCTCGATGACCGGCGTGAACGGCTGGTACTCGGCGAACCAGCGCAGCCCGGCCGGCATCGTGTCGGTCGGCACGAAGCCGCTGCCCAGGAACGGCAACAGGATCAGCGGCATCGGCAGGTTGCTCGCGCTCTCGACGGTCTTGGCCACCAGGCCGATCGCCACCGCGAACCACACCAGCGCGAACGTCAGCAGCACCAGGAAGCCGGCGGTGGCCAGCCAGGCCCCGGCCGTCGCGTCCGGCCGGAAACCGACCAGCAGCGCCACCCCGATCACGACGGCCATCACGAAGACCGCCTGGAGCACACTGCCGATCACGTGCCCGGTCAGCACCGAGACCCGGGCTATGTGCATGGTCCGGAACCGTGCTATCACGCCTTCGGTCATGTCCATCGCGACCGAGATCGCGGTGCCCTGCACGATCGACGTGACGGCCATCAGGATGATCGCCGGCGTGACGTAGTTGACGTAGGCCGCGCGGTCCCCGCCGATGCCGGCGCCCATCGTGCCGCCGAAGACGTACACGAACAGCAGCAGGAAGATCACCGGCATGCCGACCAGCATCACCGTCATCGACGGATAGCGGAGCATGTGCTTGAGGTTGCGGCGCAACATGGTCACCGAGTCGCGCAGCGGGTGGAAGCTCAGGTCGAGGGTGCTCATCGTGCGGTCACCTTCTGCTGGTCGCCGGTCAGGGCGAGGAAGACGTCGTCGAGATCGGGCGTGTGCACGGAAAGCTCCTCGACCTGGACGGCCCTGGCGTCCAGCCGGTCGATCAGTGTCTTCAGCGCACGCATGCTGCCGTCGTTGGGCACGCGCAGGGTCAGCGATTCGTTGTCCCGCACGGCATCGGCCAGCAGGCCCACGGCCGCGTCCAGACCGACCTCGTCGGCGAAACGCAGCCGGACGTGGCCGCCGGGGATGCGCCGCTTGAGCTCGTCCGCGGTCCCCTCGGCGACGAGCCTCCCGTTGTCCAGCACGGCAATCCGGTCGGCCAGCTCGTCGGCCTCGTCCAGGTACTGGGTGGTCAGGAAGATGGTCACGCCGTCGGCCACCAGCTCCCGCACGATCTGCCACATGTTGCGGCGGCTGCGCGGATCCAGCCCGGTGGTCGGCTCGTCGAGGAAGATCACCCGTGGCCGGCCGATCAACGTCATCGCCAGGTCCAGCCGGCGGCGCATGCCGCCGGAGTAGGTCGACGCCGGCTTGCGCGCCGCCTCCGTCAGGTCGAACCGCTCCAGCAGCTCGGCCGCCCTGTTCCGGCCCTCCCACCGGCCAAGGTGGTGCAGGTCGGCCATCAGCTGGAGGTTCTCCTCCCCGGTGAACAGGCTGTCCACCGCGGAGAACTGGCCGGTGACGCCGATGCTGGCCCGCACCGCGTCCGGCTCGGCGGCCAGGTCGTGCCCGTTGATCCGGGCCCGGCCGCCGTCCGCGTTGATCAGCGTGGACAGGATGCGGACGGTGGTGGTCTTGCCGGCGCCGTTGGCGCCGAGCAGCGAGAAGACGGTGCCCTGCGGCACGTCCAGGTCCAGCCCGTCCAGCACGACGTGGTCGCCGTATGACTTGCGCAGTCCGGTGACGGTGATCGCCGACATGAGAGTCCCCCTCCTGGTGTCAGCCGGTCAGGCGCGGTGGATGGTGATGGTGCCGAAGGAGGTGTTGCCCCTGACCTCGACGGTCTCGTCCGACTCCTCGGGGCTGACCGCGTCGGTGAGCTCGTTGCGCACCTGGCCGAAGGACGTGTTCACGTCCAGCCACGCGGCGGTGCCGGCGGCGATGCCGACCTCCAGGTCGCCCATGGCCGTGCTCAGCGAGACGTTGCCGCGGGCGACCCGGCCGAGCCGGATGCTGCCGTTGGAGGACTTCGCGTCCACACTGGCGCCGGCCCGGTTGACGCTGATCGAGCCGTTGGACGCGCGCACCCGGATGTCGCCGTCGGCCGCGCCGATCTCGGTGTCGCCGTTGGAGTTCTTGACCTCCAGCGAGCCCTCGACGTCGCCGAGCTGGATCCGGCCCGAGCTGGTGTGGACCTCGGCGTTGCCGGCCACGTCGCCGGCCGTGATGTGCCCGGTCGAGGTGTGCAGGACCAGCGCGCCGGTGCGCTCCAGCCGCACGTTGCCGGCCGAGGTCTTGAACTCGCAGCGGCCGAGCCGGCCGGTGCCGCGCAGGTCGCCGACCGAGACGTGGCCGTCGACGCTGGAGCCGGCCGGCAGCTCGATCGTCACGTCGACCGAGCGGGTCTTGTTGGAGAAGTTGAACATGCCGATCTTGGGGCCGATCACCTGCAGCGCGCCGTTGGCGTAGGTGACGCGGACCCGCTGCGCGGCGTCCACGTCCGACTGGTCGGACGGCGTGCTCGGCTGCACGTCGACCACGGTGTCGGCGCGGTCGCCGGCGATGACCTGGATGTTGCCGACGGACAGTTCGACGGTGACGGAGATGGGCTCGGGCGTGGCGAAAGTAGGCATGGCTGTCCCCTAGAAGTGTGTCGGTGAGGCGTCTCCGCAGGTCAGAGACGTGTGGGTGAAAGAAGGTGCGGTGTCAGCGGACCCAGCCGGTGAGCCGCTGCGTGCTCTTGTTGGCGGTGGCCCGCGGCTGCGGTCGGCCCTCGCGGTCGGCCCGCTGCAGGCTCGTGGACGCGGCCCGGACCAGCCAGGCGTTGACCGAGCGGCCCTCCTTGGCGGCGGCCTCCTCGATCGCCGCCTTGAGCGCCTCCGGCAGCCGCACGTTGATCCGTGAGCTGGGGCCGTCCTCGGAGATCGGCACGCCGGCCTCGGCCGGCTCGATCCCCGAGGTCTCCTGGACGGTGTCCGCGGCCCGTTCCGGCACGGACACGACGAACTGCGGGTCGCGGCCGCGCAGGCGCAGCTCGACCGAGCCGGGCGCGAGGTCGCGGGTGATCTCGTCGCTGGCCGCCGACAGGGCCTCCAGCAGGGTCATCCGGATCGCCGATTCCAGCGAGCCGGTCAGGCGCTCGACCAGCGCACGGGCTTCCTCGCCGTTGGCCTCGGCCAGGGTGGCGAACTCTCGCCCGAGGTTGCTGACGTACGTGGTGAGGTCCATGGCACCAATATGGCACACGTGTGGCACCAGTGCAAGCCATGTTGGCTCAATTTGGCACCGCTGTGGCACTGGACGGTGCCGGCGTTGGTGCCACACCGGTGCCATCATGCTGCTGACCTGCGGCGATGGCTCAGCGTTGGCCGATCCGGGCCCGGCCGATCCGGCGTGACTCCTGCACCAGCGGCATCGCGTAGGCGAGCATCCGGGCCTGGTAGCGACTCACCGCCTCGCGCAGCGAGGCACTCGTGGCGATCGCGTGGCTCAGCTCGGCACCATCCCGCAGCGCCGTATTGGCCCCCATGGCCAGCGTCGGGCTCATCGCGTGCACCGCGTCGCCGAGCAGGGTGACGCCCGGCGTGGACCAGTCCTCCACCTCCGCCGCGCTGGCGATGCGCAGCGGGAACAGCGACTCGGTGTCCCAGCGATCAAGCAGGCAGCGCACGTCCCGGTGCCAGTCGTCGCCGATCAGGCTCACGGCCGCGTGGTGCAGCTCCTGGCCGTTCATCCCGCGCAGTTCATCGAACGGCAGCCGATTCGTTCCGACCATGCAGGCCACGTAGTCGTCCACCGGTGAAAGCCGGTCAGTCGGGCGATTGCGGAGGATCACCGGCCCAAGGCCCACATGGGCTTGTGGTCCCCTGACCAGCGTGAAGACGCGTTCGAACACCCACGCCGGCAGTTCATTCCTTCGGTGCAGCGGAATCCGGCCGTAGATCAGGCGCAGGCCCGCGTCGTTCACCTCGGCGTGCGGCAGCAGTTGCCGGCGCACCGCCGAGCCCACGCCGTCCGCCCCCACGAGCAGATCCGCTTCGTCTTCGTGGCCGTCTTCGAAGCGCGCCTTCACCCGGTCGCCGACCAGCTTGTACGCCGTGAACTCCTTGCCGTACCGGACATTCACGCCCGTCAGCAGGATCTCCCTCAGCGTCGCCCGGTGCACCGCATACGTCTGGGTCTCGGGCGTGTACTCCCGCGGCAGACAGGCGTTTTCCGCCGTGGGGTTCAGTTTCTGGTCCAGCATCCGCGGCGGCGCCAAGGGCCGGCTCGCCGTGGCCAGGCACAGATCGTGCAATTCCTGCGACAGCACCCGCCGCAGCCCCGCCAGCCCCGTCGGGCCCAGCTGCACCCGATCCCCTTGCCGGCGCCCGTTCGCCGCATCGCGCTCGTACACCACCACGTCGATGCCTTGCCGGGACAACCCTTGCGCCAGCGCCAGTCCACCCAGCCCCGCGCCAACGACAACTACACGAATACCCACGGTCCACTGCCTTCGCGTCGATCACGAAGGAAGCACCGGATCCGCGAGGGATGAAGCACGCTGCCGCGCGCCCTGCCGGAAACACCATTCTCGGCAGACTTTTCGTGCGTCCTGACTTACCTCGGCCAGCCTACCCGGGCCACCCGTTTGCCCGCCCGAACGGGCCCGGCGGCGCGGCCGGCTCTGCTAGCTTCCGAAGGTCCGCGGTCGGTTGGAGATGGGGCCACCATGTCTGCACTGGAACGGGTAACGATGGGCGCCGTACGGTCGGCGGTGCGCGGCGCGAGGGGAGCGTCGGCGGCGCTGCGGAACCCGCTGTTCGTGCCGCCGGGCCATTTCTACTCGCCGATCCCGGCCCAGGCCGACCTGTTACGCGCGGCCGAGACCGCCCGCGGCCGTACCGACCTGCCGGGGATCGACCTGCGCGCGCAACAGCAGCGGGACCTCGTCGCCAAGTTGGCGCCCTGCTGGGCGGACGTCCCGACGAGCCGGCGCGACGACTGGCGGTACTACGCGGACAACCCGATGTTCGGGCTGGCCGACGCCGCCGTCTACTACTCGATGTTCCGCGAGCTCAAGCCATCCAGGGTGATCGAGGTCGGCTCCGGGTTCTCCTCGGCGATCGGCCTCGACGCCGCCGACCGCTTCGCCCCGGACACGTCGTTCACCTTCGTCGAGCCCTACCCCGACCGCCTGCTCGGCATCCTGCGGCCCGCCGACCAACAGCGCTGCGAGCTGATCCGTCACGGGGTGCAGGAGGTGCCGCTGAGCACCTTCGACCAGCTCCGCTCCGGCGACCTGCTGTTCATCGACTCCACACACGTCAGCAAGGCCGGCAGCGACGTCAACTACCTGTTCTTCGAGGTCCTGCCCCGCCTGGCCGACGGCGTCGTCATCCACGTGCACGACATCTTCTGGCCGTTCGAGTACCCGGCCGAGTGGCTGCGCGAAGGCCGCAACTGGACCGAGAACTACCTGCTGCGCGCCTTCCTCACGCACAACACCGCGTTCGAGATCCTGCTGTTCAACTCGTGGTTCTGGGAGACGGAGAACGCCTCCGTTCGCGCCGCCCTTCCCCAGGCCGCCGACCTGCTGCCCGGCAGTATCTGGCTGCGCAAGGTCGGCTGACACAGAGGCGCTTTCGGCGGGCGTCGGCGATGCTGTGCACGTGGAGTACGTGTCCAGAGTGCCGCGACCGCCGCTGGACGGGCTGATCGACGACCTCTACTACCTGGCGGGCGCGCCGCCGTACGCCCGGCTGACGCTGCCGCCGATGCCGGCGGCGTTGCTCATCGTCAACCTCGGGCCGCCGTTCCGTATCCGCGCCGGCACCGACATCGAGACGGCCGACTACGCCGACGGCTGCGTGATCACCATGCCCACCCGGGCGTACGAGTTCGGCTACCCACTCCGCACCCGGTCCGTCGGCGTGCACTTCAAGCCATGGGGCCTGGCGCCGTTCCTGCCGATGCCCGCGGCCGAGCTGTGCGACCGGCCGGTGACGATAGAGCAGGTCTGGGGCCGGCACGCCATCGCCGAGCTGCAAGACCGACTGGCCACCGCGGACGGACCGCACGAGATGCTGACGCTGCTCGAGGCGGAGTTGCTGCGACGGCTGTCCGAGACTGCCGGCCTCGGACTGGTCCGCCATACGAGCAGTGTCATCGCGGCGACCAACGGATCGATGGCGATCGGCGATCTGACCGTGGCCGCCGGTGTCAGCAGCACTCATCTGACGCAGCGGTTCAAGGAGCTCATCGGCGTCACGCCGAAACGCCTGGCTCGCACCTACCGCTTCACCGCCACCGTGTTCGCGATCGATCCCGCCGGACCGGTCGACTGGAGCGACCTCGCCGGCGGCGCCGGCTACTTCGACCAGGCCCACTTCGGCCACGAGTTCCGGGAGTTCACCGGGCTGACGCCGACCCGGTACATCGAGGTCCGGCGGCGGTTCCTCCGCGAGCATCCCGGCCACGCGATGGACGGCTGGCCGCTGCCGGCCGATTGATTTCTTACAAGAGCCGACCGCTCAGCACCGGCTAATTTGGGGCACCCCAAAGCGGAGGAGAGCCTCGTGGGCAAGGTCGTCATGTACAGCTCGGTGTCGATGGACGGTTTCGTCGCGGACGAGAACGACCAGCCCGGACCGCTGTTCGACTGGTTGTCCAGCGGTGACGTCCCGTTGGACGAGAGCGGCCAGCTGACGGTGTCGCAGACCTCGTACGACTACACCCGGCCGTACTGGGACCAGATCGGGGTGACGATCGTCGGCCGCCACGTCTTCGACCTGACGGACGGCTGGGACGGGACGCCGCCGGCC
This sequence comes from Kutzneria chonburiensis, assembly GCF_028622115.1. Taxonomy (NCBI): domain Bacteria; kingdom Bacillati; phylum Actinomycetota; class Actinomycetes; order Pseudonocardiales; family Pseudonocardiaceae; genus Kutzneria; species Kutzneria chonburiensis. The sequence goes on along the minus strand of NZ_CP097263.1, from coordinate 7,340,892 downwards.
GGGGTCGACCACGTGGTCGTCGTGACGCACCGGGGACTGCCCGACGGCTGGGACCCCGAGGCGCCGTTCCACTTCGTCGACGGCGTCGAGGCCGCCGTGGCCAAGGCCCAGGAGCTCGCGGGTGACCGCGTGGTCGAGGTCGCCGCCGGCGACGTCGGTGGCCAGGTGTTCGCCGCGGGCCTGGTCGACGAGGTCCGAATGGACGTCGTGCCTGTCGTGTTCGGGTCCGGCAAGCGCTACTTCGGGTCGGTCCACGCGCAGCACCTGTTGACCGACCCGGACGTGGCGCTTCAGGGCAACCGGGTGCTGCACCTGCGCTATCAGGTGCGCCGTTGACCGTGCCTCAGCCCTGGGCCAGGTCGGCGAAGCGGCTGTAGTGCAGCTGGTGGGCCACGGTGATCGTCGCCGTCGGGCCGGCACGGTGCTTGGCCAGGATCAGGTCGGCCTCGCCGGCGCGCGGGTCGTCCCGCTCCCACGCGTCCGGCCGGTTGATCAGGATGACCGCGTCCGCGTCCTGCTCCAGTGAGCCCGACTCACGCAGGTCGGACAGCATCGGCCGCTTGTCGGTGCGCTGCTCGGGCCCACGGTTGAGCTGACTGATCGCGATCACCGGCACCTCCAGCTCCTTGGCCATCAGCTTGAGGTGTCGGGAGAACTCCGAGACCTCCTGCTGCCGGGACTCGGTGCGCTTGCCCGAGGTCATCAGCTGGAGGTAGTCCACCACGATCAGCCGCAGGTCGTTGCGCTGCTTGAGCCGACGGGCCTTGGCCCGGATCTCCATCATGGTCAGGTTGGGCGAGTCGTCCACGAACAGCGGCGCCTCGCTGATCTCGCTCATCCGCCGGGCCAGCCGCGTCCAGTCGTCGTCGGTCATCCGCCCACCGCGCATGTCGCCCAGCCGGATCTTGGCCTCGGCCGACAACATGCGCATGACGATCTCGGTCTTGCTCATTTCCAGCGAGAAGATGCAGCTGGTCAACCCGTGCCGAATAGAGCACGACCGCGCGAAATCCAGTCCCAAGGTCGAGTTGTGGGTCGGGATCATCGCCCGCCCGGCCAGGTAGAGGTGTTCCGGGTTGTCCACCTCGACGCAGCGCACGGGCACGGCGGGCACGGGCCGGACATCGATGATGTACCTCGACCCGGTCCTCGCCGTGCTTGCCGTCCGTCGGCGGTCCTTGTGCACCAGGCGCTTGCGCTCCAGCCGGAACACGTCGTCCTCGGTGCCGAAGGTGATCGTGTACGAGATGGACGACTCCGCACTGCGCCCGCGCACCGGTTTCGTGGTCATGGTGCTGCGATAGCCGAGGCTTGTGATGAGCTCGTGCACGTCATCGGCCAGCCGCTTGTTGGTGACGGCGAACTGCACGCTGCCGCCGGCGGTGACCGTGCCGTCGGTGTCGAGCAAGCCGGCCAGCAGTGCCTGCCGCTGTGCCCGCGAAGCGCGCAGATACTCGGCGGGGATGTGCTTGTCGCCCAGAACGCCGAGCGTGCGGAGGATCGCCTGGACGGTGCCGTGATGGTTGCGACACCGCTGGCACTGCGCAAGGCCACATGACGGCCCACCGCAGTCCATGCAGGTCGGGGCCGGCACCGCGGCCGAGACGAACCTGGCCTTGCCACCGCATGACCGGCCACAGGTGCGGACCTGGCTGGTCTGCGGCTGGAAGCCGGCTCCGCAGACGACGCACTCACGGACCGGAATGCCGTCGCGGATCGGCAGCCGCAGGCTGTACCGGAGATCGCCACGCGGGATCACGTCGATGCCATCGGCCTCGATATACCAGGCGATCTCGGGGTCGGCAGTGGTGAAGCGGGACGAGGCGGAGTGGCCGTCACCCAGCCACACACCGAGCACGTACGGCGGCAGCAGCAGCTCGCGGTCGGGCAGGTCGAGCGGTCGGGCGTTGGTGACGGAGTGGTTCAGCCGGGCGTCGGCGGTGTCGCACCGCAGCGTCGCGGCGATCTCCTCCGTCGTGCGGATCGCCGCGAAGGTCCTCTGGTTGCGGTGTCGGTTGTAGCCGGTGGCAGCCTGCTGAGCCGATCGCCGAGAGGCACGGGTCTCGGTCAGCCACTGGTGCTGAGCGTCGGCGACGATCACGCTGCCGTCGGAGAACTCGACCTCGTAGCACGGACGCCCGTGCATCACGTCGGTCGCCGCCACCACCTGGGTCGGTCGACCGGCGGCGTCGATCAACTCGTCGCCGACCTGGACCTCGCCCATGGTCGTCCACCCGGACGGGGTCGGCAGCGGAGTGTCCAGCGCCAGCGCCTTCCCGACGCCAGGACGGGCCGCGACGATGATCATCTGGCCGGGGTGCAGGCCGTTGGTGACGGAGTCGAGGTCGGTGAAGCCGGTGGGGATGCCGAGCGACTGCCCGCCGCGGGAGGCGATGGCGTCGATCTCGTCCATGGTCGGCTGGAGCATGTCCTCCAGCACCGAGTAGTCCTCGGACGTGCGGCGCTCGGTCACCTCGTAGATGGCGGCCTGGGCGCGGTCGACGACCTCGTCGACGTCGGCCCCGTCGGCGCCGTTGTAACCGAGCTGCACGACGCGGGTGCCGGCCTCGACGAGGCGTCGCAGCACGGCCTTCTCGGCGACGATCTCGGCGTAGTACGAGGCGTTGGCGGCGGTGGGGACGGTGGCGATGAGGGTGTGCAGGTACGGCGCGCCACCGACCCGCATGAGCTCGCCGCGGCGTTCGAGCTCGGCGGAGACGGTGATGGGGTCGGCGGGCTCACCCCGGCCGTAGAGGTCGAGCACGCAGTCGTACACGGCCTGGTGCGCGGGCCGGTAGAAGTCGTTGGGGCTGAGCACCTCGACGACGTCGGCGATGGCGTCCTTGCTCAGCAGCATGCCGCCCAGCACGGACTGCTCGGCGGCGAGGTCCTGGGGCGGCTGCCGTTCGAAGCCGGGCTCGCTCATGCCACGGTCGTCCACCAACGCCACCGCGAACTCCCCAAGTCGAAGGTTGTCGTGCTCGTTTGTACCGGGCACCCCTGACAGTTCCGCGCGTGCACGCTAGGTCCCCCGTCCGGAGCAGGCAAACCAGCCTGTGGAGGCAGCTGTGGACAACTTGTGGACGGCCCCGCAACGAGGGGGCACAGGCCGGACCAAGGCTGGGGACAAGTTGTGGACAACTGCCGGGGGTCCGCAGAAACCCGCTGGTCAGAGGCTGTGGGTAAGGTGTGGAAAAACTCGCCTCAGTACGACCCGGCGTGTCGCGTTCGACTGCCTCTTCGGCGTGTCGCGGCCGGCCGGTCCGTCGGGGCTGTCCACAGCCGTTCGGGGCGAGACTGCTCTGAACGAGCGAAAGCTCCGCCCGAGGCGACCCGGGCGGAGCTTCCGTGTGAATCAGGCGGTGGGCACGACCGAAAGGGTCAGCGCCACCGTCACGTCCGGGTGCAGCCGGACGTTGACCGTGTGCTTGCCGGTGGTCTTGATGTGACCGGCGGTGTCCACGGTCCGCTTGTCGAGCACCGGGCCGCCCGCGGACTTCACGGCGGCGACGATGTCGGCGGAGGTGACCGAGCCGAACAGCTTCTTGGCGTTGGCCGAGGCCTTCGCGCTCAGCGTGATCGGACCGAGGTTGTCGATCGCGTTCTTGATCTCCTTGGCGTGGTCCAGGTCGCGCACGCGGCGCGTCTCCTGGGCCCGGCGGATCGTGGCCACCTGCTTCTGCGCGCCACGGGTCGCCAGAATGGCGAAGCCGCGGGGCAGCAGGAAGTTGCGGCCATAGCCGTCCTTGACCTCGACCAGGTCGCCGGGGCCGCCGAGACCGCTGACATCGGTGGTGAGGATGAGCTTCATCGGTGCGACTCCCTTCGTCAGCGAGCGGTCGAGGTGTAGGGCAGCAGCGCCATCTCGCGCGAGTTCTTCACCGCGATGGCGATGTCACGCTGGTGCTGCGAGCAGTTGCCGGTCACCCGACGCGCGCGGATCTTGCCGCGGTCGGAGATGTACTTGCGCAGCAGCGTGGTGTCCTTGTAGTCGATCAGGTTCGCGCTGGCCTTGTCCTTGCAGAAAACGCAAACCTTCTTCTTGGGCTTGCGCACAGGCGGCTTCGCCATGAGGTCTTCTCCTGGATACTTCTACGTGAATGAGGTCGTCGGAGCCGCGCTCTAGAAGGGCGGCTCGTCGGCGAAACCGCCGCCGCCCGAGCTGGCCGGGGGCGCGGAGCCCCACGGGTCGTCGACCGGGGCGCTGTTGCCGCCACCGCCGCCGAAACCACCGCCACCGCCACCGCCGCCACCTGCGCGCTGGACCTTGTTGACCTTGGCGTTGGCGTACCGCAGCGACGGGCCGACCTCATCGACCTCGAGCTCGACGACGGTGCGCTTCTCGCCTTCCTTGGTCTCGTAGGACCGCTGGCGCAGCCGGCCGGTCACGATCACGCGAGCGCCCCGGGTGAGGGACTCGGCGACGTTCTCGGCGGCCTGGCGCCAGATGTTGCAACGCATGAACAGCGCGTCGCCGTCCTTCCACTCGCCGGTCTGCCGGTCCAGCGTGCGCGGCGTGGCCGCGACGGTGAAGCTGGCGACAGCGGCGCCGGACGGCGTGAAGCGGAGCTCGGGATCGGCGGTCAGGTTCCCGACCACGGTGATCGTCGTCTCGCCCGCCATGGGATCAGCCCCTGGCGGCGTCGCGACGCAGGACCTTGGTGCGCAGCACCGTGTCCTGGAGGGACAGCTGGCGGTCGAGCTCCTTGACCGCGGCCGGCTCGGCGTTCACGTCGAGCAGCGCGTAGATGCCCTCGGGCTGCTTCTTGATCTCGTACGAGAGGCGGCGCTTGCCCCAGACGTCGACCTTCTCCACGTTGCCGCCGGACGTGCGGATCACGTTGAGAAAGGTGTCCAGGGTCGGAGCGACGGTGCGCTCGTCGAGACTGGGGTCCAGGATGACCATCACTTCGTAATGACGCATGAAGACCACTCACCTCCTGTGGACTGGCGCGGCCACGGTCGTTCCGTGGCAGGAGGGCCTGTTGCGTCAGCAACCTGGAGAGGGTAACAGCCGGGGTCCGGTCGGCCGAAATCGCGTCAGATGACGGCCACTCGGCGCAGCACCCAGGTGCGCACCAGGGCGGCGGTCACACCGGCCAGCGCCAGCACGGCGATGAGCACCGGGGCGGCCACGCCGGAGCCCGAGCCGGAGCCGGGCAGGGCCTGCGCGCGGCCGGCGGTCTGCACGCCGTCGGCGGCCGAGCTGATGCCGCTGAGGCTGCCGACCTGCGGGGCGTAGCCGGAGACGTTGCCGCCGTAGAGCACGCCGGGCGACGGCGCGAAGTCGCCGGGCACCGCGAACGGCAGGTTGGTGTACGAGAACAGCGGCACGCGGCCGTAGTCGTAGCTGTTCGTTCCGTTGAACTGGTAGAGCTGCACGCCGCCGTTGGACACGCCGCCGGACGTGGGGAAGTTCACGCTGCCGCCCCCGCCGGTGCCGCCGGTGGTGCCGCCCCCGGTCGAACCGCCGGTGCCGCCACCTCCGGTTCCGCCGGTCGAGCCACCGCCCGTGGTCCCGCCGCCACCGGTCCCACCGGTGCCACCGCCGCCGCTGGTGGCCCCGCCGAGCGCCGCGGTGCCGTTCTGGATCGGCGCGGACACGGCGTTCGCGCCCTGCACGGCCACGCCGCAGCCGGCGGTCAGCGCCTGCTGCACGCCGCCGACCAGCAGTCCGATGACCGGGCCGAGCAGGGGGATGTTCTTGAGCTGGGCGACGACCTGGTTGGCGATGGTGCCGCCGGAGATGTAGCCGCTGCCGTTGGGCAGCGCGCCGATCGGGATCGGCGGCAGCGCGGTGAACGCCTTCTGGAACGGCTGGGCCAGCGGCGGGCCGAGCAGCGGGATGGCGTTGAGCACGTTGGTGACGGGTTGCACGACCGCGCTGGGGCTCAGCGACACCGGCTGCCCGGGCTCGCCCTGCACTGACGTGGCGCAGCTGCCGATGACGATGGGTGTCGCGGCGCTGGCGGTGCCGGCCGTCGCGGCCAGGCCGAGCGAGCTGGTGGCCAGCACGAGCGCCGCCGCCGTCGTCAGCGTGCCGATCCGCCCTCGCATGCCCACCCCGTCCAGCCGGTGACTCATCGGTAACTTTCAAATAGGAGAACGACGGTACGTCCGATCGGTGACGCGATGCCATACCCAATTCGTGTTCGATCTTGGACTACCCTGCTGGTCATGCGCATCGGAGCCCACGTCCGCGACGACGATCCGATCGGGGCCGCCAAGGAGCGCGGCGCCGAGGTCGTGCAGTTCTTCCTGGCCGACCCGCAGGGCTGGAAGGCGCCGAAGGCCCATCCGCAGACCGACGAGCTGCTGGCCTCGGACATCGAGGTGTTCGTGCACTCGCCGTACATCATCAACGTGGCCTCGACCAACAACCGGATCCGCATCCCGTCGCGCAAGCTGGTCCAGCAGCACGCCACCGCGGCCAAGAAGGTCGGGGCCAAGGGCCTGATCGTGCACGGCGGCCACGTGACCAAGGGCGAGGAGGCCGCGGTCGGCTTCGAGAACTGGCGCAAGCTGTTCGAGCGGCAGGCCGAGTCGGGCGGCTTCGACGTGCCGATCCTGATCGAGAACACCGCAGGCGGCGACAACGCCATGGCCCGCCGGTTCGACGCGCTGGCCCGGCTGTGGGACGCGGTCGGCGAGTTCGGCGCCGGTTTCTGCCTGGACACCTGCCACGCGTTCGCGGCCGGCGAGGACCTGGTCGGCATCGTCGAGCGGGTCAAGGCCATCACCGGCCGGATCGACCTGGTGCACCTGAACAGCTCGCGCGACGAGTTCAACTCGGCCCGTGACCGGCACGCCAACATCGCCGACGGCACGATCGAGCCGGAGCAGCTGGTCGCGGTGCTGGCCGCCGCGCAGGCGCCGGCCGTGGTCGAGACGCCGGACGAGGGGCAGGCCGCCGACATCGAGTTCCTGCGGGCCAAGCTCGGCGGCTGAGCTGAGCGATGCTCCGTTGTTTGTGATCGGCACCACCCCAGTGGGCTATACCGGGGAGCTCCTTCCGGCGTGATGGTGGAGATCCGCCGCCGTTGAGGGGAGCGTGCCCATGCGAACCCGAATCGGACGTATCGCCCTGGCCGCCGTGCTTGTGCTCGGCGGTCCCGCGGGACTCGCGACCGCGGAGACCTCAGACAGCGCCGCCGCCACCTGGTCCGGGACCTGGGAGGCCGCGCCGGCGTCCGGCCAGGACAACACCGGTGACGGTTTTCCCAACTTCTCCATCCGCAACGTCGTGCACACCAGTGTCGGCGGCAGCAAGGCCCGGATCCGGCTGAGCAACCGCTACGGGACCTCGCCCATCACGTTCGGGCACGTCACGATCGGTGTGCAGGCCAGAGTCGGCACCGCTGACGCCGCGTCCACGGTCACCGTGAAGTTCCATGGCCAGGTCTCCACCACCGTCGCCGCCGGGGCCGACATCGTCAGCGATCCGGTGTCGTTGCGCGTGCCGTCCAACTCGAACCTGCTGGTCACGACCTTCGTGCCGACACCGTCCGGGCCGGCCACGTACCACCCGCTGGCCATGCAGACCTCGTACTTCACCCGCGACGGCGACCACTCCGCCGACACCTGGGGCACCGCGTTCACCGAGAAGACCCCGTCCTGGTACTACGTGACCGGCGTCGACGTGCTCAATTCGACGTCCCAGGGCAGCGTCGTCACGCTCGGCGACTCCATCACCGACGGCTACGGCTCCACGCCCGACGCCAACCACCGCTGGCCCAACTACCTGTCGGAGCGGCTCGGGCAGCGTCTCGGCGTCGACGACGCCGGCATCAGCGCCAACCGTTTGCTGCTCGACGGCGGCGCCGGCGGCGAGGCCGCGACCAAGCGCCTCGACGAGGACGTGCTGTCCCGCACCAACGTGCACAGCGTGATCGTCTTGCTCGGCGTGAACGACATCCAGCAGGAGCCGCACCAGTTCGACCCCACCAAGATCGAGGGGGCGCTCCAGGAGATCGCCGAGCGGGCGCAGGCCAGGAGCATCCGCACCATCGCCGCCACCATCCTGCCGTTCAAGGGCTGGGGCTCGTGGACCCCGCAGTTGGAGTCCGTGCGCCAGGCCGTGAACGACTGGATCCGCACCAGCCACGTCTACGACACCGTCGTCGACTTCGACCAGGTCACCCGCGATCCGGCCGACCCGCAGCGCATGCTGCCGGCCTACGACTGCGGCGACCACCTGCACCCCGGCGACGCCGGCTACCAGGTCATGGCCCGCGCCGTCGACCTCAACTCGCTCTGACCCGCGCGGACGCGGCGCTCGCTCAGCCGAGCGCCGCGTTGGTGTCGGCAGTGGTCATGCCCAGCTGCCGATCACCGCCATTGACCAACCACCAGCTCACTGCCTGATCCGGTTCCCTCGGCCGGCGGCGGTAGATCTGACTCGTACGACCGCGACGGACGGACCTGGCCCTCGGCAATGAGTTGATCCAGTGTCGTCGGCCGCTGAACGGGCACGATCTGCGCGATCGGCCTGCCACGGCGGGTGACGGTGAGCGTGCGACCCGCACGGACTTCGGCCAAGTAGCGACTCAACTTGTCTCGCAGCTCTCGGACTCCGACATTCATGACGTTTTTTTACCGTCGCCACATTCGCGGGACGAATGTAGCCACGAATGGGTGACTGCGTCCACCGGAAGGCCGGGTGCGAGGATCTCGGCATGTTCGAACCGAGTACCTCGGCGTTCGGCGCGTTCCGGCGGCTGGCGCAGTCGGTGTTCCTCGGCTGCCTGCTGTTCGTGGTGGTCGGCGTGTTGTTGCTGCTGCCCGGGGCGCCGGTGACGCTGACGCCCGCGGCGCTGATCCTGCCGGTGGTCGGCCTGCTCAGCGTCTACGTGATCGGCCTGCTCGACCAGCGCAAGGCCCCGGCCAAGCGGCCCGACCGCAAGGCGGTGGTCGACCTGGCCCGGACGATGATCTTCGCGCGGCTGTTCACCGGTGAGGTCGTGATCATCGTGGGCCTGGTCGTCGGCGTGGTGTTCTGGGACCAGACGCCGCTGTTCGCGGCGGTGGCCACGACGGTGCTGCTGTACACGTGGTGGCTGCGCACCGACAACTTCCTCGTCGCGCTGCACCGGCTGCTGGACCCGGTCGGCGCCGGTCAGCTCACCGATGCCGTCATCAAGCGCTGACGCCGCCGGAACGTGAACCTGTCGGCGGCGCCGTCGAGGAAGCCGCCCATCGGGTCGTCGTCGCCGGGGCGGCGCACCAGGTCCAGCTCCGGCCGGTAGATCTCGCGGATCACCAGGATGCACAGGCCGATCACGGCCAGGTCCCTGGCCACCACGAAGGTGAGGAACGGTCCGGCCGGCAGGCCCTTCTTGTCGGTGCCCAGGTAGAAGAACATGCGAGGCACCCACACCAGGGCGTCGATGGTCATCCAGGCCAGCAACGGCTTCCAGCGCGGAATGGCCAGCACGGCCAGCGGCACCAGCCACAGCGAATACTGCGGGCTCCACACCTTGTTGGTGACGAGGAACGCCGCCACCACCAGCAGGCAGACCTGAGCCAGGCGCGGCCGCAGCGGGGCCGTCATCGTCACCCAGGTGATGCCCGCGCAGCAGAGCAGGAACAGGGCCGCGCTGACCGTGTTGAGGATCGTCGGCACCTGGTTCTGCGCCAGGATGCCGTCGAAGCCGAGCCAGCCGGTGAAGTACTGGACCACGTTGTACAGCGTGTCCGGGTCGACGCCGCGTTCGGTGTTGAGCCGGAAGAACTCCCACCAGCCGGGCCGGTAGAGGATGTAGATCGGCGCGTTGACCGCCGCCCACATCAGCAGCGCCGACAACGTCGTGGTCAGGCCCTGCTTCATCCGGCCGCCACGCCAACACAGCAGGAGCAGCGGTCCCAGCAGGAACAGCGGATAGAGCTTCGCCGCGCCGCCGAGGCCGAGCAGGATGCCGGCCAGCACCGGTTTCTTCTTCGCCCAGGCCAGCAGGCCGGCCGTCGCGAACGCCACCGCCAGCGTGTCGAAGTTGGTGAACGCCTGCACGATGACCAGCGGCGACACCGCCACCAGGGCCGCGTCCCACATTCGCCGGCCGGCTATTCGCATCACCGACCACACCACCACCAGCCAGGCCAGTGACAGGAAGAAGGCGATGAAGTCGAAGTAGGCGACCACCGTCATGGTGAACGGCAGGATGCCGCTCGACGCGATCGAGATGTAGCCCTGGGCCAGCTTGGCGTTGAACCACTGGAACACGCCGGTCAGCACCGGGTACTCCATGTACCGGATGTGGGCCTGCGGCGTGCCCTCGCCGTCCACCCAGGACGTGCGGTACGGGAACATGCCCGGCTGGTCCAGCCGCTCCGCGGTGTACAGCGGGATGACGTCCGAGTAGCACATGGCGACGTACTGCCGGTTGCCGCTCCAGTCCAGCTGGAGCACGCCCTTGTCGTCCTTGTACGTCTGCACGCACGGCGACTTCTGCAGCCAGCCCAGCGCCAGCACCACCACCGCCAGCAGCAGGATGACGCGCGCCGCCGTCCAGAACCACTGCCGCCCCACCGAGGCGTGCCGCCCCAGCGGCCCGCCGAACGGCCGGCTCAGCGACCTGACCAGCGACTCCGTCCAGGTGGGCGCGACCCGCTCGTCCGGCCCCAGCGACTCGGTGTCCTCCAGCAGGGAGGTGCCGGTCGGCTGCACGGACTCGTTCCCATCCGGTTCACCTGACACTCGGGGCATGCTACGGGCACCCGCGTGTGCGTGCGGTCAGCGTCCTCATCAGCGGGTCGTCGGCGCGTGCGGCAGATCGGCCGCGGCTGGTGGAAAGGCCTCGGGCGGCGCGTTCACGGCCTTGAGGTAGCCGTTCATGAACGACTGCCAGATCTTGCCGGGCAGGCCGTTGCCGGCGATCGGATTGCCGTCCTTGTCGTGGATGGGCTCGTACCGGTCGGAGCCGACCCAGACCGATGCGGCCAGCGAACGGGTGTAGCCGACGGTCCAGGCCTTGGCGTTGTCCGGGCCGCTGATCGGCTGGGCGCCGGTCTTCACGGCGGTCGGCCACGGGCCGTTGAGGCCAAGGCCGTTCTGCTGGGCCCCACCGGCCATGGCGGCGGTGACGGAGTTGGCGATCTGCTGGCTGTTCGGCCCGAACGCGGCGGCCGTGTCGTCGGGACGGTCGAAGCTGCGGCCGTCACCGAAGGTGATCTTGCTGATGAAGTGCGGCGACCGGCGCTGGCCGTCGGCCGCCAGCGTGGCGTAGGCGGCGGCCAGGTCGATCGGGCGGACCTGGGTGGAGCCGCCGCCGTTGGCGATGCTGATGTCCGGATTGCCGCCGTTCTCGCCGACCAGCAGCTTGGTGCCGTCGACATCGGCCGGCACGCCGGCCTGGTGGGCGGCGTCGGCCACCGCCTTGGTGCTGACCCGGTTGTAGACCAGGTTGGCCAGCTCGGTGTTGATCGAGTACTGGAGTGCTTGGGCCAGCGTGCACGACGCCTTGCACGGGTAGTGCTCCTCGCCGTTGATGATCTGCCGGGCGTCGAAGGTCTGCGGCGAGGCGGAGTTGAACACCGAGTTCGTGCCGATGCCCTGCTGTAGCGCGGCGATCAGGTCGAACGGCTGGAAGACGGTGCCCGGCTGCTGGAGGGTCTGCGCGTTGTCGGTGGTGCCCGGACCCGAGTTGCCCCAGTAGGCGGTGACGCCGCCGGTCTTCGGGTTCACCGCGACCAGCGCCTGCCGCAGCGCCAGCGGCTGGCCGTCCATCACCGACTTCACGGCCTGCTCGGCGGCGTCCTGCGCCTTGGGGTCGATGGTCGTGTAGATCTTCACGCCCTGGCGTTCGGCCTGGTCCTCGCTGAGCCCGAAGGGCTGTTGGGCCAGTTCGTCCAAGACCTGGTCCTCGATCGCCTGCCGCGGTCCGGACAGCGAGGTCGGACGGGCCTTGTCCCGGTCGATCAACGCCGGCGGCTCCTTGAAGTCGGCCCGCTCGCCGGCCGACAGCCAGCCCTTGTCCACCATCTGCGTCATCACATTGGTCCAGCGCCGCTTCCGGTAGGACGCGTCCTCGCTCTTGCTCGGCCCCTGGATCATGCCGGCCAGCTGCGCTGCCTCGGACGGGTTCAGCTGGTCGAGATCCTTGCCGAAGTAGGCCTGCGCACCGGCCCTGATCCCGTACGCGCCGCGTCCGAAGTAGACGGTGTTGAGGTATGCGGTGAGAATGTCCTCTTTGGACCGCTCGTTGTTCATCTTGAACGCCGACACCAGTTCCACCCACTTGCGCCCGAGGTTCGGTGCGTCGTCGCCGGTGGCTTTCTTGACGTACTGCTGGGTGATGCCGGAGCCGCCGCTCTGCCCACCGGTCAGCTGGATCCACACCGCCCGCACGATCGACTTGATGTCGAAGCCGGCGTTCTCCTCGAAGGTCGCGTCCTCCGCGGCGAACACCGCGTGCTTGACCACGTCCGGCAGCTGGTCGTAGCTCACCTTCGACCGGGTGCCGCCGGGCGCGATGTCCACCATCTTCGAGCCGTCGGCGTAGTACAGCGAGACCGTCTGCGTCTCCTGTGCCGCGATCGCGTCCGGATCGGGCACGTCGACCACGAAGTAGGTGATCACGAACGCCACCACGGGAACGAGAAAGGCGGCGGACACCAGCGCGTACAACGCGCGCCGGATCCGCCGCCAGTCCCGTTTCTTGCTATCCCCCTGTACCTGCGCCACATCAGGTCAGACGCCGGTCATGTCGGGGGAGTTGCTCAGCCTCCGCCTACTCCTGGATCTCCCCCACCGCCGCCGGGCGGGCCGCCCTTCTTGGTCGGCGTAGTGGTGGAAGTGTCCGGCGGACAGATGCCGAACGGACACGTGTTCTCCGTCGTCGTGCGATGCGTCTTCGTCGTGGGGTCGGTCGGGTCCGTCGTGTCGGTCGTCGTGGTGGACCCGGTCGTGGTGGTGAAGGTCGGCGTGGTCGTGGTGGTCAGGCCGCTGTAGTTGCCCTTGCCACCCAGATCCTTGAACTTCGGGAACTGCTCGGTCGGCTTGTCCTGGAGGTAGTCGGACATGTAAGCCTTCCAGATGTAGGCAGGCTCCTCACGACCGTAGATGTCGTACTTCGTTCCAGGACCGATCTTGTTGAGGTAGTAGCCGTAGATCGGCGAGACGCCGTTGTTGTGGCCGACCCAGACCGCCGTGACGATCTGCGGCGTGTAGCCCACCATCCAGGCGTTCGCGTTGTGCCTGGTGTTTTCGTACTGCGCGGTGCCGGTCTTCGCGGCGAGCGGCCGGGTGCCGACGTTGGCGCACTGGGTGTGGGCCGGGTCCGCGCAGGAGCTCTTCGCGACGTCCAGCATCGACTCGGTGACGTTGCGCGCCAGCTGGGCGTTCTTGTTCGAGTCCGTCTTGTCGAATGCCTGCACCGGCGTCAGCTTGGGGTTCGCCGCCGCGTCGTACTGGACGTTCCCGGTGCTGTCCTTGATCGACGTGATGAAGTGCGACGGGATGTACATGCCGTTGTTGGCCAGCGTGGCGTAGCCCTGGGCCTGGTCCCGCGGCCGGACCTCGTACTGGCCGAGCGCGATACCGTCGGCCGGCGGGCTGCCGTCGGCCGGGGCAAGTGCGCCGATCTTGTTGCCGGCCACGACCTGGGTCTTCGAGATACCGGCGGCGAACGCCGCGTCCTGCACAGCCTTCGGGCCGATGTCGTCGGTCATCTTGTAGAAGACCGTGTTGATCGACAGCGTCATCGCCTGCCTCACCGTGCAGGGCTCGCTCGGGCATTCTTCGCCGTCGGAGTTGTTGATCGGCACGCCGTGGAAGTCCTGCGGCCCCTTGCCGTTGTACAGCGAGTTGAGGCCGATCTGCGGGTTCTGCTGCATGCCGGCCATGAACACGTACGGCTTGAACGACGAGCCCGGCTGGTTCGGCGTGTCGGCCATGTCGAAGGTGGACGCCTTCAGATCGTCGCCGCCGTACCAGGCCACGATGCCGCCGGTCTTCGGATCGATCGACACCAGCGCCGACGACATGTTCGGATCGTTCTGCTTGTCCTTGGCCATCACCGTCTTGTTGGCCTGGACCGCCTGCTCCATGGCCTTCTTGTCGATGGTGGTGTGGATCTGCGCGCCCATCTTCTCCAGGTCCTGCTCCTGGATGTTGGCGAAGTCCGCCAGGCCAGCTTCCTTCTTGACCTGCCGCACCACGAAGGTGGTCGGGGCGTCCAGCGCGCCTTCACTCTCGTTCGCCTTCGGCGTGGGCTGTGCCGGGTACTTGGCCCGGTCGGCCTGGCTGAGCCAGCCGTTGGCGACCATCCGGCCCATCGTGTAGGTCCAGCGCTGGTTGGTCCAGCTCGGGTCCTCGTTGTTGCCGGGCACGTTGATGCAGCCGGCCAGGAATGCCGCCTGCGACGGGTCGACCTGGTCGATGTTCTTGCCGAAGTAGGCCTGGGCGGCGGCCTGGATGCCGTAGGCGCCGCGGCCGAAGTACACCGTGTTCAGGTACGCGCCGAGGATCTCCGGCTTGGACTGCTGCTGGCTCATCTTGATCGCCTTGACCAGCTCGGTCCACTTACGCGTGAGGGTGTGGTCCTCGTTGCCGGTGGCCTTCTTCACGTACTGCTGGGTGATGCCGGAGCCGCCACCGCCGCCGCCCTTGAGCTGGCTGTACACGGCGCGGCCGATGCCCTTGATGTCGAAACCGCTGTTGGTCTCGAACGTCTCGTCCTCGGCTGCCTCGACCGCGTGCTGCACGACCGTCGGGATCTTGTCGATCGGCAGGATCGTGCGGTCGCCGCCGCCGGTCGGGCCGAGCGTGGCCATCACGCTGCCGTCGGCGTAGTAGATGGTCATGGTCTGCTGCTGGTTGAGCACCTGCTGCGGGGACGGCGGCTCGACCATGAAGTACGTGATGATGAACGCCACCACCGGGCCGACGAAGCCCACCGCGGCCATGATGTACGCGCCCCGGCGGACGCGGCGCCAAATGCGCTTCTTGCGCAGCGTCGCCTCGTCGTACTCGTCGTCCAGGTACTCGTCGGGCTCGATGTAGTGCGGGTCCGGCGGCAGGTCGTGCTCGCGGTGCGTCATGAGCTCCGGCTCACGCTGGTACTCCTCGTGCACCGGCGGCAGCATGTCCGTCGGCTGGTTGAACGGCGTCCGCTGGGTCGGCCCGTTCATGCCGGGCTGGACCGGACGGCCGCCTGGGCCGTTGGGGCCGCCCGGACCGGGCCGCCCGCCGCGGTTCATCGGCGGCGGGGGACCGCCCTGGCCACCGGGGCCCATCGGCCGCCGTGGCGGCTGCTGGGGCGGATAGCCGCGCGGCGGGGTGTTCGGACCACCCCGCATCGGCGGCTGCTGGTTCGGCGGCACCGGCGGTCGACCGCCGGGCCCCCGACTCGTCGGCGGCTCACCGGGCCAAGCCGGCTGACCGCCGCCCCGGCGGCCGGGCTGCTCCGATTCGTCGAAGCTCGGCCACTGGGCCTCGTCACCACGCTCGTCACTCACCAAACGGCCTTCCAGATCGGTACCCACCAGGTAGGCAACCAGTCGTGCTAGTCCATCGTCTGTACTGCTAGACGCCGCGACCGCAGCGGAGCGTTCACTCCGCGGCAGTACGCCGACGCGGCTTGCGTGCGCGCAAGCCGCCCGTCCCCAGGACGTATGACTGCACCAGGTGGTTCCAACTACATGTGCGGCAAACTTCGACGACGTAGACCGTGAACTCCTCGTACAGGGAACTCATGCGGTCCAGTTCGTCCGGTGTGCGGGCCGAGCCTGCCACATGCTTGAGCTCGTCGCCGTATACCCAGGAGACCAGCGTGAGCTGCTCTTTCGGCACACCGGGCAGCTCGTCTCGGTCGGCTGTCCGTGGAACTTCGCCGCCCGCACCAGGTAGGGGCTGGCGTCGCAGACCTCCATCGTGCCGACCCGGCCCGAGTAGACCTCGGCCAGCAGCGCACGGCGCTGCAACGCGTAGTCCACCACCTGCCTCTGGGTCCGCACACGGAACAGGGTACGTGGCGCCCGTTGGGGCCCAATGGGCCGTTCAGGGCAGCGCCCGGCCACGCTGTGTCACCCACGCCACAGGAACAGGTCGCGGACAGCTGGCCATGAGAGGCTGGAAAGCCGGGCTGACCAGCGATGGAACAGCACGTGCGCAGCGCCGCGTTGGCACTGGTACTGCCAATCACACCGAGGAGGAGTCCGGATGAGTGTGCGGGTGGCCATTGTGGGTGTCGGCAACTGCGCCGCATCCCTGGTTCAGGGGGTGCACTACTACCGGGACGCCGAGCCGGGGACGCGGGTGCCCGGCCTGATGCACGTCCAGTTCGGCGACTACCACGTGCGGGACGTGGAGTTCGTCGCCGCGTTCGACGTGGACGCCAAGAAGGTCGGCCTAGACCTGTCTGAGGCCATCCTGACCAGCGAGAACAACACCATCAAGATCGCCGATGTGCCGCCGCTCGGGGTGCCGGTTCAGCGTGGGCACACCCTCGACGGGCTCGGCCGCTACTACCGCGAGACCATCGAGGAGTCCGACGAGGACCCGGTCGACGTGGTCAAGGCGCTGCGTGACGCCCAGGTCGACGTGCTCGTCTCCTACCTGCCGGTCGGCTCCGAGGACGCCGACCGCTTCTACGCCCAGTGCGCCCTGGACGCTCGCGTGGCGTTCGTCAACGCGCTGCCGGTGTTCATCGCCTCCGACCCCGCCTGGGCCGCGAAGTTCACCGAGGCCGGCGTGCCCATCGTCGGCGACGACATCAAGTCCCAGGTCGGCGCGACCATCACCCACCGGGTGCTGGCCAAGTTGTTCGAGGACCGCGGCGTGCTGCTGGACCGCACCATGCAGCTCAACGTCGGCGGCAACATGGACTTCAAGAACATGCTGGAGCGCGACCGGCTGGAGTCCAAGAAGATCTCCAAGACCCAGTCGGTGACCTCCCAGGTCGACCGCGACCTCGGCGCCCGCAACGTGCACATCGGGCCGTCCGACTACGTCCAGTGGCTCGACGACCGCAAGTGGGCCTACGTGCGCCTTGAGGGCCGCGCGTTCGGCGACGTCCCGCTCAACCTCGAGTACAAGCTCGAGGTCTGGGACTCCCCCAACTCCGCCGGCATCATCATCGACGCCGTCCGCGCCGCCAAGATCGCCCTGGACCGCGGCATCGGCGGCCCCATCCTGTCCGCATCGTCCTACTTCATGAAGTCGCCGCCGGAGCAGTACTCCGACTCCGAGGCCCGCGACGCCGTGGAGCAGTTCATCCGCGGCGAGCTGGAGCGCTAGAGGACCCCGTGGGGTGACCGGTCCAGGCAGCAGGTGAACCAGTCGAATGGCTCACCACGGACTGCGGTCACGTATGCCGTCGCCGCCTCATGGCTGGCGTCGAACCATCGCCCGAGCACCACGACGGCGACGTGTTCGGCGCCGGCCAGCCGCAACCGGGCTGCGGCGGACTGGGCGTTCGCGCCGGTGGTCCAGGTGTCGTCCACGAGCAGGACCCGTTGCTCTCTGAGATCGTCTGTCGTATCGAAGCGGTGCGGGTGAAATACCCGATTGCCATGGTCCGTGCCGATCCGCAGCAGGTCACGGTAGCGCTGGGCGGTTTGTCCGATGGTGCGACTGAGCATTGCGCTCAGCGGGTGTGGGTCGAGCCCCTTCGTGCTCGGCACCGAGGTCACGACGTCGAAGTCCGTGACACCGCACGCGCCGGCCACGCATGTCTCGTGCGCGCGCAGGAAGTTCTCCAGCACCGTTGCCATTCGGCGCTGTTTCTCCTTGCGGGCTGCTTCGCTGGGAGAGCGCTTGTACTGACGCAGGTCATGGGCGAACTGCTGACCGGCGAACGCGATCGATATCGGTACCACGACATCCGCGAGCAGGTCGGCGGTACCGTTGAGATGCGAGTGACACTGGAAGCACCGCTGATGTTGCGCAGGAGCGTTGCGGTGGCAGGTCGAGCACACGCCTGGGCCGCCTGGTGGCACGGGCACGAGGATGTTTCGGTAGCTTTCCGCTACCCAGGTGAGCGGGCTCAGAGCTGGACCAGCTCCGCGGTCAGCTCGCCGAGCACGCGGAGCAGGTGCTCCGGCCCGTCCAGCACGGTCGTGTTCGGCCGCCGGGCCAGGTCGACCGCCCACTGGTTGGCCAGCACCTCGGGCAGTAGGAAGACGTGTCGGCCGTGCTCGACGGCGATCCGGGCCTGAATCCGTGCTCCGCTGTGTTCGCCTGCCTCGACAACTACGGTGGCGATGCTGCATCCGCTCATGACGGCGTTGCGCATCGGGAACTGATGTTTCGCCGGTCCGGCGTCAGGCCAGAACTGGGACAGCACTGCACCGGTTCGGGCTATTTCGCCGTGCAGGTCCCGATTCTCGGCGGGATAGCAGTGCCGCAGGCCGGTCCCGACCACGGCGACGGTGCGCGTGCCGGCGTCGATGGCGGCTCGATGTGCGGCGGTGTCGATGCCGGCGGCGAGGCCGCTCATCACCGTGAAACCGTTGTTGGCCAATGTGCTGGCAACGGCCCTGGCCCGACGTAGCCCGGCCGCGCTCGCCTGCCTGCTGCCGACAACGGAGACGGCAGTGACGTCCTCGCCGTCGAGAACGCCGCGGTAGGTCAGGAACGGCGGCCGTTGGTGCACGAGCAACAGCTGGACCGGAAACTCCTCGTCCAAGACCGTGACCAGCCGGATGCCCTCCGCGCGCCAGCTGTCGATCTCCGCGGCGACGAGTTTCAGGTCGGTGTCCACATCACGGTCGACGTGGTCCAGGGTTGGCGTGCTCGGGGCGAGCAGGACGTCGAGAATGTCCAGCGCCGACCCGGCGTCCTCGACGGCAGAGGTAACGGGGCCCCATCCTCGGTCGCTGTGCCGCAACGCAAGCAAGAGGGCCGCTTGCTCGAGGTTGTCCACCACCGGCTCATCCTAGTCGAATGTGAGTTCGATCCGCTCGGGCGGGCGGCCGGACACAGTAACTGGTGTCGCCCATTCGGGTGCTGGCAGGATGCGCGGGGTGCGGATCCTGATGCCCTTGCCGGATCACGACTTCGACGTCACCGAGGTGGCGGTGCCGTGGCGGCTGCTGACCGACGCCGGTCACCAGGTGGTCTTCGCGACGGCGCGGGCCGGCACGAGACCGGCGGCGGATCCGCGGCTGCTCACGGGGGTGATCTTCGGGCAGCTGGGGGCTGATCCGGAGCCGAAGCGGTTCTACGGGGACCTGACGAACGACCCGGCGTTCGCGGCGACGGTGGCGTGGGAGGCGATCGAGCCGTCGGAGTACGACGGTCTGATCCTGGCCGGCGGCCACGCGCCGGGTATGCGGCAGTACCTGGCCAGCGAGGTGCTGCGGACGAAGGTCGCGGATTTCTGGCGGCTGGAGCGTCCGGTGGGGGCGATCTGCCACGGCGTGATCGTGCTGGCCCGGGCGGGAGTGCTCGAAGGTCGGCGGACGACGTGCCTGCCCAAGTACATGGAGCGCATGGCCTACTACGCGACGGCGTGGAAGCTGGGCCGCTACTACCGCACGTACCCGGCCTACGTGGAGGACGAGGTCCGGGCGACCGGCGCGAAGTTCGAGAGAGGCCCGGTCTCGACGGCCAGAGGCACGGCGACGGACGACGGCCCGGCGTTCACGGTGCAGGACGGCAACTACGTCTCGGCCCGCTGGCCGGGCGACGCCTACCTGTTCGCGCGTCGGTTCGACCAGCTGCTGACGACCTGACGTGCGTGAGGTGTGGCTCGACCCGGACGACCCGCAGCTGAGCTGGGACGGCCTGGTCGACCTTCGACGCGCGGGCGACTGGTGGCAGCCGTGGCGCCTGCCGGCGGACCGGATCCCGACGGCGCGGCTCAGTGAACTGGCCCGGATGCCGGCGGGAGTGCGGGTGGGCATGCGCACGGACGCTCGCCTGTTATCGGTGCCGCTGTTCGGCGACCCGGACTACTCGACGCCGGTGGACGTGCTGGTGGACGGCCAGCTGGCGCACCGGATGGCGGTTCGTCCGGGCGAGCAGACGCTGACGGTGGCGCTGCCGGGGCAGCCGGCCAACGTGGACGTGTGGCTGCCCAACTACGGGCGCACGAAGGTCGGTCGGCTGCGTTTGGCGGCGCACAGCATGGTCCGGCCGATGAGCCGTACGGGCCCGCACTGGGTGGCTTACGGCAGCGCGCTCACGCAGTGCCGGCTGGTCGATGGCCCGAGTCAGACGTGGCCGGCGGAATTGGCCCGCCGGCACGGCTGGCGGCTGACCTGCCTGGGCTTCTCCGGCGAGTGCCACCTCGATCCCGTTGTCGCGCAGACGATCCGTGAGCAGCGGCCAGACCTGGTGACGTTGTGCGTCGGCGTGGACATCCACCACGCGGCGAGTTTCAGCCGGCGGACACTGGGCCCGGCGCTGACCGGATTCCTGGACGTGCTGACGGATCAGCCGGTCGTGGTGATCACGCCGCCGCTGGCACCGGCCCGTGAGCAGCAGGTCAATGCCGTCGGACTGACGCTGGCCGACATCCGTGGCCTGGTGGCGGAAGCGGCCGACGGCGTGAGCGTGATCGACGGACGGGACTTGGTCTACGCGGATCTCCTGCTGGACGGCCTGCATCTCGGTCCGGACGGCTACCAGTCGCTGGCCGAGCGGATCTCGCCGTTGCTGGCGGCGGAGCTGGGTCAGAAGCCGGCGGCGGCGTACTCGGCGTAGTTGGTCGGCGGGGCAACGTCGACGCGGGCGCATTCGCTGTTGCCGGCACGGGTTTTCGGCCACTGCGTCAGGTAGTAGATCTGCCGCCCGGTCCGGCGGGTGCCCTGGGCGAAGCCGGCGGCGGCGTCCTTGTCGTTGTAGAAGGCCTCGCCGATGATCAACGGCTGGCTGGTGAAACCCTGCTGCCGCAACCGATCGTCGGTGTAGACGAATTGTGAGTATTCGTCGCCGTAGCTGTGTATGTCCATCATGGACGGTTGGGTCGACCCGTACATCTTGCCCACGTTGAGAACCTGGCCGGGATCGGTCACGTCGATGGAGAAGCCGACGGTGTCGGCGCGCCCGAACTTGGCCGTGTAGGCCTGCCACAGCTGCTGGTCGTAGCGCAGCACCAGGGATTCGTCGGTGGACGCGGTCAGGTCGGCGCCGAGGTCGAGGTGGAACGGCAGCCCGGTGGCGGCGATGATCGGGTGCAGCGACTGGATCAGCTGCCAGTTCTCCTGGTACAGCGCCTCCTGCCAGGACGACCAGGTGCGCGGATTGTTGCCGTCCGAGGGATGCAGCACCACGGTGACCTCGGCGAAGCCGGCCTGTTTGATGTCGCCCAGCAGCCCGGCGAGGTTCTCCTGGCCGCGCGGCGGCAGCTGGCCGCCGGTGGAGTCCATCGCCGTGCCGTCGTCCGGCCCGTGATGGTGGTAGACGCCGATGGACAGCCGGTTCTGGCCGGCCCGCTTCATGCCGGCCAGCTGAACGGCGATGATCGTCGGCGCTTTGTCGAACGCCGCGGTGACCTGGTACGGCTGCCGGTAGCACCCGTCGAGGTAGTAGAAGTCGTAGTCGGAGCCGCCGGAGACGGCGGGCGCCGGCGCGACCGGATCGGCGCCGGCCGGCGCCGCGAGCGCCGTGACGACCAGGATGACCGTCGCGGCGACCAGTGTTCGAGTGCCCATGACGGAATCCCTCCCGCCGGTAGATCATTCGAGCGTCGCACCGCCGCCGGGATCCGACCGGCCGGGCCCGGCCGTTTTCACCGCTTCGGGTGGGTTTTCGCAGGTTAGGCCGCGTGGTTGCACGTGGAACAAGTGCAGTCGGCGCAGGCGCAGTTGGCGCACGAGTCCGCGCAGTTGCCGCACTGGCAGGCCGCGTGGTTGCACGTCGCGCAGGTGCAGTCGGCGCACGTGCAGTTCGCGCAGGAGTCGGTGCAGTTGGTGCAGGCACACGTGGAGCACTCGTCGTAGTGCACGCCGTCGCCCGCGTTGTGCTCGCGGTGCACATGGCCGTCGTGGAGGTAGTCCACGTGGTCCGCGTGCAGCACCGCCTCGTGCCCGCACCCCGGTCCGTGCGTGTGTCTGTGCAGCTCAGCGGGCCTGTGTTCGGTCACTGTGGTCATGTTCCGATGCTCATATGCGCACCTGTGCACGTCCATCCGAAGCGCGGCCGTTCGCTCGAACGAGTTAGCTTGGGGATCATGACGTCTCGACCGACCGCCCTGATCACCGGCGCCTCCCGCGGCATCGGCGCCGCCGTGGCCGCCGCCCTCGCCCCCACCCACGACCTCCTGCTCGGTGGCCGCGACGTCGAGGCCCTCAAGACTTTGGCCGCCCGGTTCCCCTCGGCCACCCCGTGGACCGTCGAGCTCTCCGACGCGGACGCCGTCGCTTCCGCCGCGGCCGCCATCGATCGGCTCGACGTCCTGGTGCACAGCGCCGGCGTCGCCACCCTCGGCCCGCTCGCTGAGACCTCTGTCGACGTGTGGCGGACCACCATGGAGGTCAACGTCGTCGCTGTCGCCGAGCTGACCCGCCTCCTGCTGCCCGCCCTACGCGCCGCCGCCGGCCAGGTCGTCCTGATCAACTCCGGCGCCGGTCTGCACGCCAACCCCAATTGGGGCGCTTACGCCGCCAGCAAGTTCGCCCTGCGCGCCTACGCCGACGTCCTTCGCGCCGAGGAGCCCGCGCTCCGCGTCACCACCGTCTACCCCGGCCGCACCGCCACCGACATGCAGCGATCGGTCCGCGAGAGCGAGGGCGGCGAGTTCAACGCCAACGACTACCTTGCCCCCGAGTCCGTGGCCCAGGCCGTCACCTTCGCCCTGCTCGCGCCCCCGGACGCGCACATCAACGACGTCAACGTGCGCTCCCGCCCGCACTAGTTGTCCACAGCCCCCGAGTTGTCCACATCTGGATCTTCGTCACCCCTGGCCGTGACCCCCGCTCGGTAGCATGGACCCGGGGCGGCCACCCCAGGGAGCGGCGGGCCGTGGGGTGGGGGCCAGTTGGGGCGGCGGGCTATTGGGGCGGCCCTTGGGGAGTGGCCGGATGTGGCCTGCGAAGAGGGCCCGTGGTGCCTGGGGTCCGTGCAGAGGACCTGTGGGGTAACCGGCTGGCGGGGCTTCTGATCACGCCGGCGTTGTCAGGGCGATTCGGGTGTTGAGCAGGTCGAGCAGCCTGATCACGGCGGGGTGGTCGACGACGGCGTCGCGGACGCGGACCGAAATGCTGCGCTGCGGGGTGGGGTTGACGATCGGCACGGCGACGGTGGATGCCGGGAGGGCGCCGAGGCCGAGATGGGGGATGACGGTGATGCCCATGCCCTCGGCGACGAACTTGATCGCGGTCGGGTAGTCCTGGGTCTCGATGTGGAAGACGGGGCTGAAACCGACGGTTGAACAGGCGTCGAGCACGGCCTGGCGGCAAGCGCCACGGGCGACGTCGTTGTCGACCCAAGCCTCGTCGCGAAGGTCGGCCAGGTCGACCGACGACCGGCTAGCCAAAGCGGAACCCCGTGGCACGACGGCGAAGTAGGGCTCGGTGAGCAGGGAGCGCACCCGATAACCCCGCAGGTCGGTGGGTTCGGTGCCGTCGACGAAGATCTCGACGTCGGGCGGACCGGCATCGGCGCCGACGAGCTCGATGAGGCGCAGGTCGAGGCGGAGCCCGGGGAACTCGCGGGCGAGCGTGGCGACGATGGGTGGGATCCAGACGGCGCCGGCGGAAGCGAAGTAGCTGACGGACAGCGCGCCGACGCGGCCGGCGCGTAGGTCGGAGACGACGGACTCGAGCTCGGCCAGGCGTTCGAAGACGCGGGCGGCCTGGGCGGCGACGGTGCGGCCGGCGGCGGTGGGCTCGATGCTGCGGCCGGTGCGCTGGACCAGCGTGAGACCGGTTTCCCGTTGCAGCGCGGTGATGTGCTGGCTGATCGCCGACGGGGTGTAGCCGAGGCTGGTCGCGGCGCCGCGGATCGAGCCGTCCGCGACGACCGCGCGGAGCACGCGAAGCCGGTGAATGTCCACGAGTCGACACTACAGTCAGACTGAACAATGCGGCAGTTTTTATTGCTTGTGCTTACGTTTCTCAGAGGTCATCGTCGATTGCATGCCAACCAAGTACCGCGCCCTGACCGCCGTGCTGACGACCGTGCTGCTCTGGGCATCAGCCTTCGTGGTGATCCGCGCCGTCGGCGAGGACCTGTCACCGGGCTCGCTGGCCTTCGCGCGGTTGGCCGTCGGCACGGTCGCGCTGGCGGTCGTGGCCCTGCGCTACCGCCGCCCGCTGCCTCGCGGACGGGCGCTGGCCTTCGTGATCGGCTACGGCGTGCTGTGGTTCGCCGGCTACACGGTCGTCCTCAACTGGGCGGAACGGCACCTCGACGCCGGCACGGCCGCGCTGCTGGTCAACGTCGCGCCGATCCTGGTCGCGGTGGTCGCCGGCTTCGTGTTCCGCGAGGGCTTCCCACGACCGGTCATGATCGGCATGCTGGTCGCCTTCACGGGCGTCCTGGTGATCGCCCTGGGCGGTGACGGCGGCGGCGTGGTCGACACGCTGGGCATCGTGCTGGGCCTGATCACCGCCGTGCTCTATGCCGCGGGCGTGCTGATGCAGAAGGTCGCGCTGCGCTCGGTGGACGCGGTCACCGCGACCTGGGTCGGCTGCGCCGCAGGCCTGGTCGCCACGCTGCCGTTCGCCCCGCAGGCGGTGGTCGAACTCGCTCACGCCCCCTGCGGTGCGATCGCCGGCGTCGTGTTCCTGGGCATCGGACCCACCGCGATCGCCTTCACCACGTGGGCCTACGCCCTGGCCCGCACCGACGCCGGCCGCATGGCCGCCACGACGCTGTGCGTGCCGGGCATCGCCGTGCTGGTGTCGTGGGTGACGCTCGGCGAGGTGCCGACCGCCCTCGGCCTGCTCGGCGGCGCGCTGTGCCTGGCCGGCGTGGCCATCAGCCGCCGCAAGCCCAAGCCTCAGGTGGTCGAGACACCGGCTGTGCAAGAAGCCTGCGAGACGGCTGCTTAGGCGTCGGCCACCAGCCGCTGGGTGACCTTGCGGACCTCGGCCGCCGCGGCGGTCCGGTCGACCTGGGTGGACTCGCCGGCGGCGACGACCTCGGCACCGGCCACCCAGACGTCACGGACGCGGCGGGAGCCGGCGGCCCAGACGAGGTTGGACAGCAACTGGGCGTTGGGGACGTCGAGGCCGGCGGCGAAGGCGGGGTCGTCGAGGTCGACATGCACGAGGTCGGCCCAACAGCCGGGGGCGAGGGTGCCGAGGTCGTCACGGCCGATGGCGGCGGCACCGCCACGGGTGGCCATGAGCAGGGCCTGGGCGGCGGTGACAGCAGCGGCGTCGGCCGAGCTGAGACGGGCGAGCAGGGCGGAGAGGCGGATCTCCTCCCACAGGTCGAGGTCGTCGTTCGAAGCCGGACCGTCGGTGCCGAGACCGACATTCACGCCGTGGCGGCGAAGGTCGAGCAGCCGGGCGGTGCCGGAGGCGAGCTTGGCGTTGGAGCCGGGGCAGTGCCCGACGCCGACGCCGTTCGCGGCGTAGAGCTGAATGTCCACATCGGACAGATGAACCGAGTGGGCGGTGATCACGCGACCGCCGAAGACGCCCAAGGAGTTGAGCAGCAAGGGAACGGAGCCGTGGGCGTCGCGCAGGTGGGCGTCCTCGGCCAGCGACTCCGCGACGTGGATGTGCAGCAGGGCCCCACGCTGCTTGGCCTCGGCGGCGATGACGGGCAGGGCCTCGGCCGGCAGGGTATAGGCGGAATGCGGCCCGTAGCCGAGCTCGATCCGTTCGCCGGGACCGAAACGCAGGCCGTCGGCGTCGATCCACGCGCTGATCTGGTCGGTCATGTGCAGCCAGCTGCCGAGCCGGTCCCAGCCGGGGGCGGCAATCACGGCCGGGGTGAGCACCATGCGGGACCCGGCCTCGAGCACGGCCTCGACCATCTGCTCGCCGTAGAAGTACATCTCGACGCTGGTGGTGACGCCGTGCCGCAGCATCTCGACGGCCCCGAGCCGCATGCCGGCCCGCACGTCGTCGCCGTCGAGGCGGCCCTCGGCCGGCCAGATGACCTCCTGCAGCCACGACATCAGCGGCAGGTCGCCGCCCATGCCGCGGAGCACGGTCATCGGGCTGTGCGCATGCGTGTTGATCAAGCCGGGCAGCAGGATGCCGGACAGCTCCCGCACCGGCACGCCGTCGGACAGCGCCGGCGCGTTCGACGCGGGGCCGACGTAGCCGAGCCGGCCGTCGGCGGCGACGTCGACGACGGCGTCGCGAACGACCGAGCAGGACGCGTCACAGGGCAGCACGACCGGGGCGTGTAGCCGGAAAGCCGAAACCATGACCGGATTCTGTCATCCGCCCAACGGCAGCTCGGCCACCACCGTCCAGCCGCTGCCCCCGGTGGGACCGGCGTTGAAGCTGCCGCCGAGCAACTCGACCCGCTCACGCATGCCGACGAGCCCGAAGCCGCCGGACCCGCCGACCGGACTGCTGTGCTGACCGGTTCCGTCGTCGGCCACCCGCACCCGCACGACACCGTCGGCGGTGCGCACGTCCACATCGATCCGGCTGACGCCGGCGGCGTGCTTGCGGGCGTTGGTCAGCGACTCCTGCACGAGCCGGATCACCGACTGCGCCAGCTCGGGCGGCACGGTGTCGGAAAGCTGCACGTCCAGCCGTACCGGACCGCCGACCTGGTTGACGGTCCGCTTGATCTGTGCGGTCAGCTCGTCGTTGTCGCGGCTGGTTTCTGTGCCCTCGGTGCCGCGCAGGGTGCCGACGAGCCGGCGCATGGCGGCCAGCGCCTCGTGACCGCTGGCGGTGATGATCGGCAGCACCTGCCGGGCGGCATCGGGATTCTGGTCGGCGATCGCCTCGGCGGCCTGGGAGTGCACGACGATGCCGGTGACGTAGTGGGCGACGACGTCATGCAGCTCACGGGCCAGGGCCAGCCGCTCGGCCTGCTGAGCCGCGGCGACCGAGGCGGACTCGGCCTGCCGTCGTTCACGGTCACGGGCCCGGAAGTACAGGCCGGTGCCGACGGCAAGGCCGAACGTGAAGACCAGGATGGCGAGGACGTTGGCCACGCCGCCGACCAGGGATTCCTCGGCGAACGCCTGCCGGTCGAGGTACGCGGTGATCGCCCACGCCATGGCCAGCGCCAGCGTGCCGAACACGGCGCGGCCACGTGAGGACTGTCGGACCACGATCGCGCTCATCGCCATGGCCGCGGCCAGCGGCACGATCTCGCCGCTGAGCTGTACGAGGCCGAGTCCGTGCAGCACCAGTGAGCTGCCGGCGATGGCGATCGACGCGGCCACCGCGGCGTCGAAGGGCCGCCGGGGCGAGAGCACGGCCAACACGGCCACGATGAGATCCCCGGGCAGCAGCCACCACATCCGCGGATCCATGCCGCGCCAGGCCACCGCCTGGAACAGCAGCAGCAGGGCGAGCGCCGCGGCCAGCGGCCACTGCCGGCGGGCCAGCACCCGCCAGCCGAGGTACCCGTTGTCCACGCCGGCAACCGTAGGGCTTAGCCGGGGCCGCCGCCGTCAACCTGTGGGCGGGCACCCGGTCAGACCTGGGGCGTAGCCGAGGTCGATGCGCCAGGCCGATGCCCGATGACGACCCCGCCGACGACAGTTGGGTCAACGTCGGAGAGAGGGGCTCGAAATGCTCGCAACGGTGATGACCTGGAGTGGCGCGGTGGTCGGCATGCTGGTGCTGGCGGTCATGGTGGTGACCGGCATCCTGGTCGACAGCGAGCAGACGAAGTAGCCCTCAGCCAAGGCGTTTGCGCAGCAGGGCGGCCAGCCGCCCGCCGTGCGGCTCGGTGCTCACGGTGTCGGCGAACCGCGCCGGAGTGCCCTGCCGGGCCCGCTGCGCCGTCGCCGCGTCGACCCGGAACGAGGGCCGGTTGCCGCCGGCCCGCTGCCGCGAACGCAGCCAGGCCAACCGGTGCAGAGCCTCGGCGTGGTGGTCGGTGATGGTCACCTGGGCGGCGTCGAACGAATGCAACACTGCCCGATTGAGCTCCACGGTCGCCCGATCGCGCCACAGCGTCCGCTCGGTGCGGGTGTCCAACCCGAGCCGCGTGGCGACCTCCCGGGCCACGGCGTACGCGCCCTCGTCGGCCAGGCTCCTGGTGCCGATCTCGGCGCCCACGAACCAGCTGTTGAACGGCGCCGCCGGATAGGTCACGCCGCCGATGACCAGCCGCATGTTGCTGATCACGGGCACGGCGTGCCAGCGCAGCCCCAGCTCCACGAACCACGACAGCTCGGGATGCTCCAGCGGCACCTCCTGGATCACGTCCCGCGCGATGGTGAACAGCTGCGGCCCCTCGTGCGCGGTCTCCACGACCAGCGGCAGGTGGTCGAAGCGGCCCTTCTGGGTCGGCGGCCGCCAGCCCATCGTCGTGACGGCCTCGGTGAAGTCGGCGTAGCGCGGGTCGCCCATGATCCGGCCGGTGGCGTCCCGGTAGCCGGCGTAGCGCACCAGCTGCTCGTTCCAGATGCACGGCCCCGGCGCTGACGGCGTGTCCGGCGCGAACACCGTGACCAGCGGCCGGATCTCACCGCCGTTGGTGGCCAGCCGCAGATGCTGCACGCATTCGGCGGCGACGGCGGTCGCGTTGCGCAGGCCGCGCAGGTCGCGCACCTTGAGCCGGCGCCAGGGCACGCCGCTGGTGCACCAGCCACTGTCGCGCAGTGCGACGCGTGCCCCGTAGGCGAGCTCCTGCGGGGTGTGCCGGTACGTCCCGGTGTTGGCGATCTCGGTACGCACCTCGATCAGCCGCGCGCCCACCGGACCGGCTTCCGGGTGCGCGTCGTGGAACATGCGGAGAAACTCCTCGGCGGCGTCGAGATCGACGGAGTCGAGGGCAGGGAGGGTTGCCAGAGCCGTCACGGTCGGCAACCGTAATCTGCGGCCGGGCTCACTCGTCACTGCCAGAAGGGGCACACCTCGGACTAGTGGATCTCCGCCCGAACGGGTGAGTGCTAGACCCAGAGTGGCCGACTCGACCGGACGCCGCCGAGACTTGAGTACTCGGTCGGGTGACCTAGTCGACCTTGGCGAACATCAGGTCGTGGCTGATCCGGCCCTCGTCGACGGCCCGGTTCTCGAACTTGGTGACCGGCCGCCAGTCGGGTCGGGGCGCCCACCCGCCCGGCTCATCGGCGTACACGTTGCGCAACCGAGCCTCGCCGCTACAGACAGTCATCATCTGCTCGGCGTACTCCTCCCAGTCGGTGGCCATGTGGAACACGCCGCCGGGCACCAGGCGGGACGCGACCAGCGCGACGAAGTCGGGCTGCACGATGCGCCGCTTGTGGTGGCGGGCCTTGGGCCACGGGTCCGGGAAGAACAGCCGCACGCCGTGCAGCGAGTCCGGGGAAAGATGTTCGGTGAGCACGGTGACAGCATCCCCGCGCAGCAGCCGGAGCGAATCCACCTCCAGCACGTCAGCCCGGAGGATGAGCTGGGCCAGACCCGGCTTGTACACCTCGCAGGCGAGGTAGTTGAGCTCCGGCTGCGCGGCGGCCAGCTGCGAGGTGGTCTCCCCCATGCCCGAGCCGATCTCCAGCAGCACCGGGGCCGTGCGCCCGAACCACTCGTCCAGCGCGAGTGGACCGGGCGGCAGCGCCTTGACGTCCTGGCCCAGGTCGGGCCACCGGGTGTCCCAGGCGCGCTGCTGGCCGACGGTCATCCGCTCGCCGCGCTGGACGTAGGAAACGATGGAACGGTGGTGCGGTGGACGCTGGTCTGTCGGGCTCACAGTGGTGAGACTCTTCCAGATCAGGTCGCCTCGATGTCGTCCAGCCTGCTCCGCAGGTCGTCGAGGCCACGAACGGCGATCAACTTCGGCGGGGTGCCGCGGTGCGCCGGCAGCACGTCCAGCCAGCCTCGATGGCGGGCGGTGAACATGACGGTGGTGGGCACGGTCGGCGCCTCCCCGGCCGCGAACACCTCGGACGGCAGGTACTCCCAGCAGCCCTCTTCCCAGGGCACGTACACCCAGCCCGGCCGGGCGGCCAGTAGCGCGCCGACCTCATCCTCCAGCCGGAAGGCGGCCTTGCGGGAAGGCAGTCCGCCGGCCGACAGCGCACGCAGCCACCAGGGCGCGGGCAGTTCGGGCTCGAACTTGGTGAGCACCCGGTACAGGCCGAGAACCTGCCGTTCGGGGGCGCGATGGATCCAGGCGCGGCGGGTGTCCGCGGGTCCGGTGGCGTCGGAGAGCTCACCGGCCAACTCGACGGCCTGCGACCACTCCAGCGTGGCCGTCGGCTCCACCCGCACTTGCTTCTTGACGTTCCGACGTCGGTGCGATTCGGTCACCGCCACCGCTCACCTCCATGGGCTGCCTGACGGGATATCTCGATACGATCACCAATCACGGCTTTTCGCACGTTCCTGTGCGGGAGTTCACGTGGTCTTCATGCACTTCTTACGCCATTCGCATGGCCGAACCACCGAACGCGACTTGGTCTGGACCAAACGGGTGGTCACCGAGACCGGTGTTCGACCGCGTCCTCGGTGTGATGCAGGTAGGCGTCCTCGAGCGAACCACGCCGCGGGCTGAGCTCGTGCAGCACCACGCCGTGCGCGGCGGCCAGCTCGCCGATCTCGGCCGCGTCGAGCCCGGCGACCACAAGTGCGCCAGGCTCATGTCGGACCGTCGCGCCTTTGTGGACCAATGCCGTCTGCAATCGTTCCACCTGGGCGGTGCGAACACGGACGGAAGACTCGGTGGCCTCGCTGATGAATTGGGCAGTGGGACATTGCGCGATCAGCCGGCCGCGGCCGATGACCACCAACTCGTCGGCGGTCTGCGCCATTTCCGCGAGCAGGTGGCTGGACACCAGCACGGTCCGGCCGTTGTCGGCCATCGTGCGCATCAGCTTGCGGACCCAGGCGATGCCCTGTGGATCCAACCCGTTGACCGGCTCGTCGAACAGCA